>NZ_CP150901.1:0-635696 GCF_038050405.1 Paraburkholderia sp. IMGN_8
TGCCGCACCGGCGCCTCCGGTCCGGGTGTGCGCACGTTCAGTGTTTCGATCAGGCGCTGTACGGTGCCGGTCTCCCGCCGCCGCGCGAGGAGCCCGAAGCGGCTGAAGCGCGCGAGGCTCGCGAGGGTGATGTTCTCGCGCACGGACAACGACGGCGCCACCCCGTGCGCGCGACGGTCTTCCGGCACGAACGCGATGCCGTGACGCACCGCATCGAGCGGACGGCGCAGCCGTACCGCGTTGCCATTGATTTCGACGTCGCCGCGCACGCCGCGCTCGAGACCGAACAGGCTGCGCACGACCTGTTTGCCGCCGGAGCCGAGCAGCCCTGTCACGCCGACGATTTCGCCGCGCCGCACGTCGAACGAAACGTCTTCGAAGCGTCCGGGTGCGCTCAGATTGCGCACCTTCAGCACCGGCTCGCCCGCTGTGCGTGACGAGACAGGCGTCCGTGCCGCCGCCTGCGTGCCGATCATCGCCGTGAAGAGCGTTTCGGTCGGTGTGGTGCGCGCGTCGACGTGCGCGACATCGGCGCCGTCGCGCAACACGGTGACGCGATCGCAGATGGCGGCGATCTCGTTCAGATAGTGCGACACGTACAGGATCGTCAGGCCGCGTTGCCGTAGACGGTCGATGGTCTGCAGCAAACGGTCGACTTCGCGGCTCACGAGAGCAGCGGTCGGCTCGTCGAACACGAGGATGCTGGGTTCGCGTATCAGCGCCCGCGTGATCTGCACGATCTGCTGTTCGGCGACGCTCAGTTCGGCGATCAGCCGGTTCGGCGGCAATTCGACGCCGAAGTGGGTCAGCAGCGCTTCGCGCGTGTCCCGTTGCATGCGGCGCACGTCGAGCAACCGCAACGGACCTGCTGTGCGCGCGCCGATTGCGGGCTCGTTGCCGAGCAGGAGTGCTTCAGCAACCGTAAACGTAGCCGGCAGCAGGCGTTCCTGATGAATGAACCCGATTCCGGATAACGGCGTGCGGCCTGCCAGGGCGGCAAGCGGCCGGGCGACGCCGTCGATTGCAATCGTGCCGGCGTCCGCGGCGTAGATACCGGCGAGAATTTTGATCAGCGTCGACTTGCCGGCGCCGTTCTGTCCGATCAGCCCATGCACGGTGCCGCGCGCGACGTCCAGCGATGCGCCGCGCAGCGCCGGCACGCCGTCGAACTGTTTGACGATGCCGCGCAATTCGAGCGCGGCCGGGAGAGCTGCCGCGTTCATTTTGTGCTGAGCTGGCCGAGCGTCTGCTGGATCGAGCCGGCGTTGTCCTTCGTCACGAGGATCGATGGCACATAGGTGTACGGCGGCAGCGCGCGATCTCCTGCCAGATATCGCGCGACGTTATCCACTGCGGTCTTGCCGATCAGCGATGGTTGTTGCGCTACCACGGCAGCGGCGCTCGACTTCGGATCCTTGACCAGGGTAACGACGTCTGGACTACCGTCGACCGCATAGGTCCGGATCTCGTTGCGATGCGCGGCGTCGACCGCCTGCGTCGCGCCGACTTGCGGCACGTCCCATGCCGCCCAGATCGCGGCGACTTGGCCCTTAGGATACTTCGCGAGCAACTGGCTGACCTGTGCGTAGGCGCTTTGCACCGTGTTCGGAATCACGTCGCGCAGTTCAGGCTCGATGATATGCACCTTCGGGTAGTACTTCAGCACCGCCTTCAACTGGTCGTAGCGGATCGCGCACACGGGCACGCCGTAAAAGCCGTTGAAAACGAGAATATTGCCTTCGCCGTGAATATCGTTGACGAGCTTCAGCGCGAGTTGTTCGCCGATGAAGAAGTTATCCGACGTCGTGTCGTTGATACTCGAGGGCGAAGCCGTGTCGATCGTGAAGAGGGGGATACCGGCCTGGCGGATCTTCTGCAACCACGGTTCAAGGACCGTCGCGGTGCCCAACTGTTCGATGATCGCATCCGGCTTCTGCGCGATCAGTGTCTGGATCTGCGCAATCTGCCGGTTGTCGTTGCGCCCGGCGTCGAGCGCGATCGGCGTACCGCCGAGGCGCTTCACTTCTTCGATCGCACCCTGGTAGGCTTTCAGATCCCAATAGTGATCCGTGCCGGCCGCGGTGATGCCGATGCGCTTGCCTTTCAGCGACGGCACGGTGTTGTCGCCGGAGGTCGCGTCACCCTGTGCATGCGCCACGGAGAAAGTACTGAGGGCGGCTATCGTCAATGCGGTGGCGGCAAGCGTTGCGAGGGTTTTATGAAAGGGTGTCATGTCGTCGAAGGGTGAAAGACCAATGGATTTATCTCGCGACGACTCTAATCAACAATGCCCTGTGCCTGAAACCATCGATTGTCGCTATCGTTATCAGGCGCGCGCTGCAGTGCTTATCGCCGGATGGAAATTGACCCGCTGCCGACCGTTTGCCATCCGAAGGAATATCGATTGCCGAATCGTTCAGTTTGCGCGTGCGATATCCGCTGATAGATTGTGCGAACAGTCATTGAAGCGGAGATTCCCATGGCAGAGATTGACGAAGCGGCTTCATCGCACACGACCGGCGCTAATCGCCATGCAGTGCGTGTCATCGCCGATGACGCACAGGCGATCGCGGTCGCGCACGAGCTTGCGCTTCGCCTCGCGCAAGGCGCAGCGGAGCGGGACCGCGAGCGTCGTTTGCCGCACGAAGAGATCGAGTGGTTCTCGCAATCCGGCCTGTGGGCGATCACGGTGCCGAAGGCATACGGCGGCGCGGGTGTGTCGTTCGTCACGTTGACCGAGGTCGTCAAGATCGTCGCCGCGGCTGACCCTTCGCTTGGACAGTTGCCGCAGAATCATTTCGGCCTCGTCGACGTGATTGCACTGACGGGAACCGAAGAACAGAAGCAGTATTTCTTCGCGCAGATATTGAACGGCAAGCGCTTCGGCAACGGCTTTTCGGAGAGGGGCACGAAACACGTGCTCGATCTGAAGACGCGCGTGCGGCGCGACGGCGAGCACTATGTGGTCGACGGTACCAAGTTCTATTCGACGGGCGCGCTGTTCGCGCACTTCGTACCGGTGCTCGGGCTCGACGACGACCGCAAGGGCTGGCTCGCCTACATTCCGAAGGGTACGCCGGGGCTGAACGTGATCGACGACTGGTCGGGCTTCGGCCAACGCACGACGGCGAGCGGGACGGTGGTGCTGGAAAGCGTGCGCGTACCCGCCTCTCATGTGTTTCCGGCGCATCGCGTGTCCGATTTTCCGACGCTCAACGGTCCGATCTCGCAGATCATTCAGGCCGCGATCGACGCGGGCATTGCGAGGGCCGCGCTCGACGACACGCTGACGTTCGTGCGCACGCGCTCGCGGCCGTGGATCGATAGCGGCGTCGAGCGTGCGAGCGACGATCCGCTTACCGTGCGCGAAATCGGCCATCTGCACATCCAGTTGCATGCCGCCGAAGCGCTGCTTGAGCGCGCCGCGCGCGTGATCGACGAGATTGCCGCGCAGGGCGAGACGACCGAAGACGACGTCGCGCGCGCCTCGGTCGCCGTGGGCGAAGCGAAGGTGCTGACCACCGAGATCGCATTGCTCGCGAGCGAAAAGCTCTTCGAACTCGCCGGCACGCAAGCGACGCTGACCGAACACAACCTCGATCGCCACTGGCGCAATGCGCGCACGCATACGCTGCATGATCCGGTGCGCTGGAAGTATCACCTTGTCGGCAACTATTATCTGAACGGCGTCAAACCGGCCCGTCATCCGTGGAATTGACGCTATGAGCGCTTTGGCAGAATCCGTGGCGCGCGAAACGCCACGCGCGGTACGCATCGAGAACGACACGCAGGCGCTCGACGTCGCCCGCGAACTTGCGGGCACGTTGGCCAAGGAGGCTTCCCTGCGCGACCGCGAACGCCGCCTGCCGTACGAGGAAATCGACGCGTATTCGGCAAGCGGCTTGTGGGGCATTGCGGTGCCACGCGAATTCGGCGGCGCGCAGGTGTCGTTCGCGACGCTTGCAGAAGTGACAGCCATCATCTCCGAAGCCGATCCGGCGCTCGGCCAGATTCCGCAAAACCACTTTTTCATGCTCGACGTGCTGCGCGTGAACGGCACCCGTGAGCAACAGGCGTTCTATTTCGAGCGGGCGCTGGCGGGCGAGCGCTTCGGCAACGCGCTGTCCGAGCGCGGTACAAAAACCGTACGCGACTACCACACGACGCTGACGCCGGACGGCGAGGGTTACCGCATCAACGGCACGAAGTTCTATTCGACCGGCGCGCTGTTTGCACAATGGATTCCGATCGTCGCGAAAGCGGGCGACGCGACGCTGTATGTCGCGTTCGCGAATGCGCACACGCCGGGTTTGAAGGTTGTCGACGACTGGTCGGGCTTCGGCCAGCGCACCACCGGCAGCGGCACGACGACGCTGGATAACGTGTTCGTCGAGGCAGCGGCGGTGGTGCCGTACAGTGCCGCGTTCGATGCCCGCCCGACGACCGTCGGTCCCGTCGGCCAGATCATTCATGCGGCGGTCGATCTCGGCATTGCGCGCGCGGCCTTTGCCGATGCGCGGCGTTTCGTGCGGGAACGCTCGCGGCCGTGGATCGACAGCGGCGTCGAACGGGCAAGCGACGATCCGCTCACGCTCGAACTGTTCGGCAAACTCGCGCTGCAACTCGAAGCCGCGAGCGCGCTTCTCGAGCGAGCCGGCCGGCGCGTGGATGCGGCGATCGAAAAATCGGACGAGCAGACCGTGGCCGCTGCTTCGATTGCCGTCGCGCAGGCACGTGCGGCGACCACCGAAATCGCGCTGCAGGCATCGACACGCCTGATCGAACTCGCCGGCACGCAGGCGACGCTGGCCGAGCACAACCTCGATCGCCACTGGCGCAATGCCCGCACGCATACATTGCACGACCCCGTGCGCTGGAAATACATCGCGGTCGGCAACTACTACCTGAACGACGTACTGCCGCCGCGCCACGGCGCGCTTTAAGGCGCGCCGTGGCGCGCCTTAAAGCGCGCATCGAGGCGTAGTGCAGCCCTTCGGCTGCGTACGCCGCAACGTTCCCACCATTATCCGAAACCGGACTCCGATCATGGCCAGACAGATCCGCCTCAACGCATTCGACATGAACTGCGTCGGGCACCAGTCGCCGGGCTTGTGGGCGCATCCACGCGATACGTCGTGGCGCTACAAGCACCTCGATTACTGGACCGACCTCGCGAAACTTCTCGAACGCGGGAAGTTCGACGGCCTTTTCATCGCTGACGTGCTGGGCATTTACGACGTCTTCAATGGCAACGGCGAAGCCGCGATCCGCCAGGCCGCACAGGTTCCCGTCAACGATCCGATCCTGCTCGTCTCGGCGATGGCGAACGTCACCGAACATCTCGGCTTCGGCGTGACCTGCTCGCTGTCGTACGAACATCCCTATCCGTTCGCGCGGCGCATGTCGACGCTCGATCACCTGACGAACGGCCGCGTCGGCTGGAATATCGTCACGTCGTATCTGGATAGCGCCGCACGTAACGTGGGCTTGCCGGCCCAGGCGAATCACGACGAGCGCTATTCGCTCGCCGAGGAATATCTGGACGTCTGCTACAAGCTGTGGGAGTCGTCGTGGGAAGACGACGCCGTTGTGCGCGACACCACGCGGCAGGTGTTCACCGAGCCGTCGAAGGTGCATCCGATCGAGCACCATGGCCAGTATTTCGACGTGCCGGGCATCCATCTGTGCGAACCGTCGCCGCAGCGTACGCCGGTGCTCTATCAGGCTGGCGCGTCGAAGCGCGGCAAGGATTTCGCCGCGCAACACGCCGAGTGCATTTTCATCGCGGCGCCGTCGCGCGCGATCCTGAAGAACTTTGTCGCCGATATCAGGGCACGCGTGAAATCGTTCGGCCGCGATCCGCACGACGTGCTCATCTTCAATCTGCATACGGTGATTACCGGCAAGACGTCGGCGGATGCGCATGCGAAGCATGCCGACTACCGCCGTTACGCAAGCGATGAAGGTGCGCTTGCGCTGATGTCGGGCTGGACCGGCATCGATCTGTCGAAGTACGACCTCGATGAACCGCTGCACCATATCGAGAGCAACGCGGTGCAATCGGCGGTGGAGGCGCTCTCGAGCGCGGACCCCACGCGCGTGTGGACCGTGCGCGAGATTGCGAAGTGGGGCGGCATTGGCGGTCTGGGGCCGCTTTCGGTAGGCAGCCCGCAGGAGATCGCCGACGAGTTGCAGTCGTGGGTCGAGGAGACCGACGTCGACGGTTTCAACCTCGCATACGCATTGACGCACGAGAGCTTTGCCGATTTCGTCGACCTCGTGGTGCCTGAACTGCAGCGGCGCGGTGTGTACAAGACCGATTACGCAGAGGGCTCGTTGCGCGAAAAGCTGCATGGCGGCGGTGCACGGTTGGCCGATCCGCATCCGGGCGCGCGTTATCGCGCGCGCCGTACCACGCATGCCGAATAACCGTTCCTACTATTCATAACCACGTTATTCATCGGGCTGGGGATCATTCATGAGATCGCTTCTTCTTTGCAAGTCTTACTTGAGCCGAATTGTCGGCGCACTCACGCTATTTTCGGCGACCTTGTTGGCAGGGCTGGCCGCACACGCCGCGTCACTTAAGGGCGCGCCCGCGCCGTTCGAAAAGGGCGGTGTCAAGATCGCGCTGGTCAACTATCTGTCCACCGGCGACTTCTTCCAGGCCTATGAAGCCGGCGCGCAGAAGCAGGCGAAGGCGCTTGGCATCGATTTGCGCATCTATGAGGGCCGCCAGGATGCCGCCGAACAGCGCGAGCAGATCCAGCAGGCGATCAGCCTTGGGGTGTCGGCGATCGTTGTCAATCACGGCTTGCCGGAATCGCTGAAGGACGTCGTGCAGCGCGCGCTGGACAAAGGCATCAAGGTTGTCGCGTTCGATGTCGACCTGGGCAATCCGAAGGTGCCGCAGATCGAGCAGAGCGACCACGACCTGGCGGCGCTGCTGCTCGATCAGGCGGTGAAGGATAACGGCGATACGTTTGCGGCCGGTTACGTGTATGTGGCTGGTTTTGCGCCGCTCGATCGACGCGATGCGGTGTGGCGGGACTTCAAGCGTGCCCATCCGAAGATTCAGGAGAAGGCGCGCTGGGGCACGGTCGACAATCCGATCGCGCAATCGGTCGCGAACCAGGCGGCAGCGGCCTATCGCGCGCATCCCGACATTCGCGTGGTATTTGCGCCTTACGACGAGTTCGCGCGAGGCGCGAAGCTCGCGGCGGACGAAGCGAATTTGTCATCGAAGATCCGCATCTATAGCGCCGACATCTCGACCGCCGACATCGAGGCGATCCGCGCGCCTGACAGCGCGTGGGTGGCGACGGCGGCGACCAATCCTGCGGTTGTCGGTGCGGTGTCCGTGCGTGCTGCCGCATTGCTGGTGGCTGGACAGGATCCCGGGCACCGGATCGTCGTGAAGCCGACCCTGATCACGCGCGACGATCTGGTGAAGAACAACATTCGGACAATTGCGGAGCTTGGCGCGAAATTCCCGGCATTCCGTGCGAGCGATGCCGCCACGGCACCGTGGATCCCGGCTCCGGATTGAAGCGTCGTAGGGACCCCCCGTGTGCACGGCGATTACATTCGATGTAATTGGCGTACAGCGCAGCCGCTTCTACTCTTTGGCTGTCGCGCCACCAATCCGGTGGCGCTCACCGTCAGGGAGATACCATGTCCAGCTATCCCGTTCACACGATCGAATCCGCGCCCACGCAATCGAAGCCCGTGCTCCAGCAACTGCAACAGGCGTTCGGCCTGATCCCGAACATCGCGGCCACGATGGCCGCTTCGCCGGTGCTGATCAATGGCTTCATCGGCCTGTTCGAGCGCGTGCATGCGAGCAGTCTGACGGAGCCGCAGATCCAGACGTTGCTGCTGACCAACGCGGTCACGAACGCCAGTGAGTGGCCGGTCGCGTTTCACACCGCGCTCGCGTTGAAGGAGGGCGTACGTCCCGCGGATGTCGACGCAATCCGGCACGGCGGCCTGCCTGGTGACGTCGGACTGGCCGCGCTGTCAACGCTGGCGCGTACGCTGATCGAAAAGCGCGGCCGCCTGGCTGTTTCGGACCAGAGACGCTTCCTCGAAGCGGGGTTCAGCTCCGAGCAGATACTCGAGGTCATTGCGGTGGTTGCAGCATCTACTATCACGAACTACACCGGCAGCGTTACACAGCCGGCACTCGAAGCGACGTTCGAGGAATTTGCCTGGCATGCGCCCGCACCCTGAGTCCGTCATAATCATCCGTCTCGAATAGGGAAATCCGATGAACGTCACCAGTCCCGACCCGAAAGTGCCGCCGAGTGAACTTGGTAGTTTGTTGCGCTATTGGCGAGACGTGCGTGGCGTGAGTCAACTCGATCTGTCGCTGGAGGCCGGGATCTCGCAGCGCCAGATCAGCTTCATTGAAAGCGGACGCAGCGTGCCGGGTCGGGACACGCTATTGACCCTCGCGCAGACGCTCGATGTGCCGCTGCGCGAGCGCAATGCACTGCTGCTCGCCGCTGGCTACGCACCCGTGTATTCGGAGGCGCCGTGGAACGCGCAAGAGATGCACAGTGTTGTCCGCGCGCTCGAACGGGTCGTTCGCCAGCACGAACCGTTTCCGGCGATCGTGATGGATCGCCACTGGAACGTGCTGATGACCAACGACGCAGCACCGCGCTTTTTCAACTGTTTCATCGACATGGCCTCGCGCGAAAGTCCACGCAACATGCTGCATCTGATCTTCGATCCGCAAGGGATGCGCCCGTTTGTAGCCGATTGGGACAACGTCTCGCGAAACCTGCTGCAACGGGTGTATCGCGAATCGGTCGGGCACGTGATTGACGGCGGCACCAGAAGTCTGCTCGATGAACTGCTTGCGTATCCCGACGTGCCTCGCGACTGGAAGACGTATCATGCGTCGTCCGCGATGCCCGCGATGCCGGTTATTCCGCTTGGTTTCATCAGCGAGGGCGTGGTTCTTCGCTATTTTTCGATGGTAACGAGCGTTGGAATACCGCAAACTGTTGCCGCGCAGGAGCTACGCCTGGAATGCATGTTCCCTGCCGACGATGCAACCGAAGCACGCCATCAGCAACTGCTTGCAGCGCATTCAAAGGAACGCTGAGCGCCTTGTTCAACAGGTCAACGGCCGGTAATGAACGATTTCGAGTCAGCAAGCAGTCTGCGGTGTTCCGCTATGCTGCGGGCATTTATCGATTTTCTCGGCGACCGTTTCAGCGGTGGATTTTGAATTACATCTCACTGATGCAGTTTGCAGCTGAATAAGCGTGAGCGCATCGGTCATTCTGTCCGAAAAATCGATCCTCGATACTATTCTCAGCGGGCGAAATTTCCCTATTCAGCATATCAAATTCTCGCAATCTCACAATGTGAATGGCAGAATGCGCCCCCTTAAGCGCGTGTCTCGCCCAAATGTAAGAAGACGTTACTTGTCCAGCGGCGACGAAATCGAAGGCGCTATATCGCTTCGCATTCCGGATTGGCGGAACCGCGCCCATGTCTGACGATTTTTCCAAACCCCATTTCTCGCTCGCCGCGGTCATTGCATTTCGTAACAAGTGGCGTTGATCGAGGCGGCGACATGCTCTAAATTTTGGGGCGTCGACCAGTGACATCCGGCAGCTGGGCGATGTTTCATTCTACAAATCACGACATGCCGGATACCTGGATGGTCAGCCATCCGACACTGCAAGTCTGCACGCTGTGCGGACTTGACCAAGCGGTCGAACTCGCAATGGGTATCAATTCGACCATAAGCAGCCCGATGAGACCCGACGAGCCGTAGTGGGCTCGCCGAGTTATTCGTGTCATGCCGGCCCGGAGCCAGCTTGACAGTGGCATCTATGGTTGAACATCGACATTCGAGTCGTACTCCTTAAAGCATTGCAAGTGGGAAGTCATGGTCAATAAGGTGCAAACATCCAATCCGAGCGTTCCACGCGCGGCGGCGCCGACGCGGCTGTCCCGCTTCCTCGGAGGTCAGATGCTACGACCGCTGATTCCCCTTTGCAGGGCATGCTGTTGCGGAAGTTCAACCTGATTTGCGACGGTACAACTTAATTATGCGCAACGCGCGAACAAGGAAAGGTAATGGAATTTGTACGAATGGGAATCCTCTATATCCATCTCATAGCCTGCTGTGTCGCGATTGGTCTCGTGCTGACCAGTGACATTGCCATGGTCAGGCGGCTTTTGGATACTGCCCCGCCCACCGATCTTGACCAGGTCCACCTGCCCAGTCTGCAGCGCACCGTCACGCTGGCGCTGACGGCGCTATGGGTCACCGGCATTGTGATCGTTTCGCTCGATGTGCGGACTCAGGGTCTGGCGTATCTCCAGAATCCCAAACTTCACGCCAAGGTAGCCATCGTCATCTTGTTGACCTTTAACGGCATCGCTTTGCACTACACGGTCCTCCCGGCATTGCGGAAAGCGGGATCCCTGCTGAAGCTGTCCTTCGAACGGCGTTTGGTTGCCATTTTCGCGGGAGTAGTTTCCGGAGTCTCGTGGTTCTATGCAGCGCTGCTGGGCGTTGGACGTCCATTGAGCTGGAAGTATTCGTCGATCGAGATCCTGGCAGCTTACCCAGCGCTGATTGCGGGCGGAATCGTCACAATGTTGCTTATAACGGCACTAGCGAAATCCAGGAAGCGCGGCGAAGGGCGGAATGCCGACGAGGCGGCGGCCTATTGATCGCCGACACCGGGGGGATGCGCCCTGCTCGCCATCGGTCTCCGTGCGGCCATCTGCAGCCGTTCGGAGCCACTCGAACGTCGGCTCCTGCCGATATTGCTGACCGTCACGTATCGAGCAAGGTTGTCCCATCATCTTTCGCCCTTTTCATGCAATCGCGGATAGTGTGCGGAGGCGGACCGGCACCGTCATATAGAGGTCCGCTTCCGAAAACGCAGACAGATCACTCGCAGCTCGAACCGCACTGTTGGAACGCGCCGGACGCAGTTTTGAAAGCGCCTTCAGCCCGGAGCCGGCGTGACATCCGCTCAACCTCCGTCAACCCGATCTCACGGTGGCACACCGCCGAACGCATCGGCCAGAAAATCGACCATCGCGCGTATCTTTGCACTCAGATGCCGACGACTCGAGTACAACGCGAGTATGTCGATGTCAGGCAAGCGATACTCAGGCAATATCTGAACGAGCTTGCCGACGCGCAGATCGTTGCCGACCAGAAACGTGGGTTGCCAGATCACGCCTTGCCCAGCGAGCGCCGCAGCGCGTGCCGTATCGCCATTGTTGCTATGCATGTGACAGTTGACCTTCACGGCGTGAGCCTTGCTCTCACTATCGATCAGTTGCCACTCGTCACCGGTGGCAGCGTACGAGTAACCGATGCATCGATGCTCGATCAGGTCCGCTGGCGCAGCGGGGTATCCGCAACGCGCCAGATAGGCTGGCGACGCACACAGGATGTTTCTCGATGTCGCCAGCTTGCGGGCTGCCTGGTTGGTTGAACCGGCGCGTGAGATGCGAATGGCGAGGTCGTAGCCTTCATCGACGATATCGACGACGCGGTCAATCAGCGCCACGTCGAGTTCCACTCGCGGATACTTGCGCATGAATTCGGGCCACAGCGGGGCCAGATGCAGAATCCCAAAGCTCACAGGCGCATTGATGCGCAGCCGTCCGCGCGGTTCGACCGACGCAGATGACACGAGCCCCTCGGTTTCGGCGACGTCGTCGAGGATGGACTTGCAGCGGGCATAAAGGGTCTCGCCGCCCTCGGTGAGAGAAAGTTTGCGTGAGGTGCGATTCAGCAGGCGTGTGCCGAGATGCGCTTCCAACTCATTCACGTAGCGGGTCACGTTGGCGGGCGACGTCTCGAGCGCATCGGCTGCGCGCGTGAAGCTGCCGCGGCTCACCACGGTCACGAAGACTTCAAAAGCACGCAGCCGATCCATGTGCTCCTCCGATCATTCATAAATGCTGAATGATATACCCATGTTTTATGCCTTCCTGCTTTTACGGCTGAAGCCTATAGTCCTTCTCACGGACCAAGGCATTGGGCACTGGCCAACAAACTGCAGTAGGAGATTGAACATGCAACGCTTGACAGGAAAAGTCGCCATCGTCACTGGCGCCAGTGCGGGAATTGGCCGTGCCACCGCAAAACTGTTCGCCGCAGAAGGCGCAAAAGTGGTGATCGCGGCGCGCCGCGAAGCTGAACTTGAGACGCTCGTTGCCGAGATCGCCAGCGAAGGCGGTGAGGCCGCGTTTCTCGCGGGCGACGTGCAGTCAGAGGACTTCGCGAAAGCGCTGGTCGCGCTCGCCGTCAGCCGCTTCGGCCGTCTTGACATCGCCTATAACAACGCCGGCACCCTGGGCGAAATGGGCCCGACCACGGGCGTGTCAGAGGCTGGCTGGTCGGCCGCATTGGCGACCAATCTGACGAGCGCCTTTTTGGGTGCGAAGCACCAGATCCCCGAAATGCTGAAGCAAGGCGGTGGATCAATCATCTTCACGTCGACGTTCGTCGGTTATTCATTCGCTTTCCCGGGCACCGCGGCATATGCTGCGAGCAAGGCGGGGTTGATAGGGCTGACGCAGGCGCTCGCTGCCGAGTACGGATCGCAAGGTGTGCGCGTCAACGCCATTCTGCCCGGCGCCGTGGACACACCGATGTATCGCGGCATGAACGACACCGCCGAGTCGCAGGCCTTCGTGACCGGGTTGCATGCGCTCAAGCGGGTCGCACGGCCGGAAGAACTCGCCCGCTCGGTGCTTTATCTCGCGTCCGATGACTCGTCCTTCGTGACCGGTACCGCTTCGCTAGTCGATGGCGGCGCATCGATTACGCGTACGTGAACGCCCTTGGTGGCGTCTGACGTTCAAGACACTACGTTTTAAGATTTCGTCGACGTCAACGTCTTGAGTCGAGTGTTGGCATGAATGGCCGCTAGTATTCGGCGGATTCAACCGGTGGATGCAATAGTTTGCTGGACCGCTCCGGGCAGCGCGGCCGGTCAGACTATGCGAGCCCCTTGGGCCTTGCAGATTTTCCCCGACGGCGTTGAGCCGGCCATGCCTGCATGGCGATTTCCGCGATCGCCTTCAGCTTTTGCGGACCGCCTCCGTCTCGTGCCTGGACGGCCATTCCGCGAGTCACGGCGCTGTAGAAGGCAGCAAGCGCGGGCACGTCGGTGTCAGACGGTAAATCGCCGTCTTCGACGCCCTTGCGCAACCGCTGCGCCATCATCTCTTCAGCGTCGGCGCGGTGCTCGGTCATCGTCTCGCGAATAGAAGCGAGTTCGGGGGGCAGGTGAGTGCCGGCCAGAGAGATCATGCAACCCGACGGGTGGCTATTTCGCGTGAATTCCACGACGGTGGCATCGAGAAGCTTCTTGAATGCTTCTCGCGTGTCGGCCGTACCGAACAGTCCGCCGGCGAACCAGACTCCGGACATGCTCAGGTATGCGTCAGTCGCTTCCTTGTAGAGCTGCTCCTTGCTGCCGAACGAGTTATAGAAGCTCGAGGGGCTGATCCCCATGGCCTGGATCAACTGGTCGAAGGAGGTTCCTTCGTATCCCTGCTCCCAGAAGAGATTCATGGCTTGGTTCAGAGCCTCCGTACGATCAAAGGTTGAGGGCCTGCCGCGGCTGCGCCGGGGTTGCGTATCGTTTTTTGTAGTCATAGCTCCAAAAATCCTTGACGTGCTGTAGAGACAGGCCTATTCTGCCATAAAGGAGTGATCGCTCCAATATTCAAATTCTTGCAGAAGGAGTCTGTGATGCAGCGAATTGTTCACACCAACCATGGCGAGCCCGCCGAGGTGCTCACGCTGGAAGCATTTTCCGATGCCCCTTTTCTTGCGAGTGGAGCGGCGCTTGTGCGTGTGTCCGCCGCACCGGTTCATCCGGGCGACCTGCTGGGCGTCTCCGCTTCCCCCGCCTTCGGGGCGGCTCCCCTCATCCCGAGGATAGGTCGAGTGCCAGGCGTCGAAGGTGTAGGGGTGGTGGAAGCACTGGCCGTTGACATCGATCCTTCACACCGGATTCAGGTCGGCACACGTGTGGCCTTCTTTCCCGTCAACGGCGCCTGGAGCTCCAGGATCGCCGCGCCTGTCCAGTCGCTGATACCCGTGCCCGACGAAGTGAGCGATGAGGTCGCAGCGCAGATGTTGGTCAACACGTTGACTGCACGCCTTGCGATGCGGGCTGGTCACAACGCGTTGCCTGAAGACAAGCGCGAAGATGTCACGGTTATTCAGACGGCTGCCAATTCCGCCGTCGGAAAGCTGCTCACTCATCTGCTCGTCGAAGTGGGCGTCAATCCGATCCTGCTCGTCGGCTCCGCGGTGAGCGCGCAAGCGCTTAAAGCTGCTCGCCCCAACCTTTCTGTCATCGTCACGGAGAACCAGGGCTGGAAGGACGAGCTTCGCGATGCGCTTGCGAACAAGCCCGTCTACGTGGCGTTCGATGGCGTCGGCGGCGCGCTATTGCCCGACGTAGCGAGCTTCCTCGCTCGCGGTGGAACGATCGTTAACTATGGCTCCCTGGGCGGCGCTACGACGGACATTCGTTCCATCGCCCCTCGAGCGCTGACCATCAAGGGTGTGTCGTTATTCAGTTGGCAATTCGAACCTGCGGCGGTGCACGATGCAGACGTGGCCAAGGCGCTCGAGCTCGCACGCAACTTCCCGAGCCTTTTCCCCGTAGCGGAACGATATCAGGCGAGCGACTACCTGGGAGCGCTCGAACATACGTACCGCAGGGGAAGGACCGGCATGGTGCTGCTCGCGTTCTAGCGCTACGCGTCCTGCGCAATGTGAGGCGCTCCTCTTCATGAGGGGCGGCCTGGTAGCTTTCCCCCGTTTTTTTGCACGATTTCGAAATGAGCCCCGAGTGCCGAAGTATTGTCTCCCGGCTTTCCAGCCAAGCATCTTATGAAAGGACGTAAGCCATGCGTGCTATCCAGAACACCGCTTTCGGCGACCCCGTCGAGACTCTGAAACTCGTTGACCTTCCGGAGCCGGCCAACCCCGGCCCGGATGAGGTCCTGATCGCGATGGAGTATGCCCCCATCAACGGCAATGACCTGGCCGTCATCACCAATCGCTTCGCCTACTCGACTCCACTGCCCTCGATCGTGGGCAACGAAGGCGTCGGGCGAGTTCTGCAGGTAGGCTCGAATGTCTCCAACGTGAAGGTCGGCGACCGCGTGTTGCCCCCGCTTTATGCGTTGACCTGGCGCGAGCGCCTGGTGATCCCGGCCACGGGGCTGATTGCGCTGCCTGCCAACGTCGATCCACGTCAACTGGCCATGCTGCGCATCAATCCTCCCACGGCCGTACTTCTGCTCGGGCGCTTTGTTGACCTCAAAGAAGGCGACTGGGTCGTGCAAAACGCGGCCAACTCCGGCATCGGCCGCACGGTGATCGCGTTGGCGAAGAAGCGTGGCCTGCGGACCATCAACTTCGTACGTCGTCCGGAACTGGTCAAGGAACTTGAAGAGGCTGGTGGGGACGTCGTTCTCGTCGATGAGCCGGGCGCCACCGACAAAGCCAAGGCCGCGGTCGGTCCGGGCAACGTCCGTCTGGCCATCGACGGCCTGAGCGGTTCGGCTGCGGTGCGCCTGATCGACGTGCTGTCGCAAAACGGTACGCTGGTGAGCTATGCGTTCACAAGCGGCGAGCTGGTCACGCCGCTCAATGTCGTGGACCTGCATCTGCGCGGCATCGTCGTGCGCGGCATATACATCGACCTTCCCGAATACCTGCCGTACATCATGGACGCAATCAAGGAGTCTGCCGAACTGATGGCGCGCGGCGAGCTTGACCTGCCTGTGGCTGCCGTCTATCCGCTTGCGGATTACCAAAAGGCCGTCACTCACGCAATCAAGGGTGGCAAGGTGCTGCTCGACTTGCGCTCATCGAACTGACCTGGCTGTTCTCCCAAGTGCCGTGCTCCTGGACGAGCATGGCTTCGTTGACTTACGTTGCCACTGAGGTGTCGAAATGAAGATTGGTTTTATTGGAGCCGGTGCTGTAGCGCAGTCCATCGCCAGGAGTGCCATTCAGGCAGGACACGACGTTGTCTTGAGCGCTCGTCGTGGGCCGCAGGCTTTGCGCGACATCGTGGCTGGACTCGGCCCGAAGGCATCGGCAGATACGGTCCAGGAGGTGGCCCGGCTCGAGCTGGTCATGCTCGCCGTTCCATGGCTTCAAGTCCCGGCGGCCCTGGAAGGCCTGCCCAATTGGGCAGGCCGGATTCTGGTGGATACCACCAACCCTTTTACGCAATATGAGCCTGAGCTGGTTCTAGCCGACTTGGGAGACACGGGTGCCAGCGAGGTCGTCGCGGCACACGCGCCAGGGGCGCGCGTGGTCAAGGCGTTCAATGCTATCCGCATGGAGCACTACGAGAAAGGCCCGGAGTTTCATGATGGAAAGCGCGTCATCTTCGTCTCCGGCAACGACAAGGACGCAAAGGCGGCGGTGATCGGTCTCGTCAATGAGTTTGGCTACGCAGCAGTGGATCTTGGCGGTCTGGTTGCAGGCGGTCGCATGCAGCAAGCCGGTGGCCCGATTGCTGGCCTCGACTGGGTCGTCGCATAGGACTGCAAGGTATGCAAATCAATGTCGAACAGGCGATAGAAATTCGGGACGTTCTGCTGGCAATGTCTTCCCGCCTCTTTCGAACTCTGCGCGAACACACTATATCGGTCACTTCGAGGGTCCGCTGCCGTTCGCATGAACCGTGAGAAACAGGCAACCGCCGTCTGACGCCTGACAAGCTGCTCGCGCCTCGAAATCAGAGTGCTCGCCGCGCGATGCCGCCGCGAGGGTGTGACCGAAAATACGCCGGAAGAAGGCTGTCGGCACTGAGCGTGCCAATATCGGGGATGCTGACGAGCCGTTGACGTCCACAGGTTCCGACCTCCCCTTCAGGGTAGGTCGACCGTGCCGGACCGAAGCACATCCTCTAGCGTCGATCTCAAACTGTCGACGCGCACGGGCTTCATCAGGTAGTGACGGAAACTCTCAGCATCTGACGGCGTAATCGTCTCCCGTGGCATAGCGCTGATCCACACGATCGGAGTGTGCTGATTGGGACCCGGTGTCGTTCGAAGTTGACGTGCAAGCTCGGGGCCGTCCATTCCGGGCATCTGGACGTCAAACAGAAGGACGTCCTGGCGGATAGTCGCAAGCTTGATCATTGCTTCACCGCCATTGGAGGCAACGGTGCATTCATAATTCAGCGCAACCAGCAAATCGCGGATAGCTTCACGAGCGAATTCCTGATCGTCGACGATCAGGGCGCGGCGCAGCCTTCCGGCTGCACTCATCGGCCGCATACGAACTGGCGTAGCAGGGGCTTGGTGCTCGACATGCGCGACTGGGAGCGATGCGGCAAATACCGTTCCGCGCCCGAATTCGCTGGTCACGCTGATCTCTCCACCCATCAGGTCAACCAGACCCTTGACGATGGTGAGACCCATGCCTACACCATCTTGACGGGCGGCGCCTTCGGGCCTGATCTGTGTAAAGGCTTTGAATACGTCACCAATGCGATCAGCTGGGATGCCTACACCGCTATCGCTCACACTGATATGCAGGACAGAGTGGTCCCGTTTAGAACTCGATGTCATTGCAACATCGACTGTTCCTTCGTGAGTGTATTTGATCGCATTCGAAATGAGATTAACGATGATCTGACGCAGGCGCGCCGCATCCGCCATGTACTCGTCCGCCTCTACCTCGACACCGACTGTGAGCTCTAGACCCTTGCCTGTGGCTAGCGGCAACATATCGTCACAGACGCTGTAGAGAACCTCGGCCGCATCGAAACGCGCCGGGCGGAGCGCCAGTTTTCCCGAATCAAGCCGAGCGTAGTCGGTCAGGTCTCGCATCTGTGATTCCAGCTGTCTCGCGGCGCGGTCGAGACGGCTCATTACCCGTGCATTGGCCTCATTGGGGTTGCTGGCGACCAGCAACTCGATCGATGACGTGATGGACTGGAGCGGAGTCCGCAACTCATGCCCTACCGCCCCGAGAAAAGCGTTTTTTGCGCCGATGGCTTCGGCTGCCGCATGGTTCGCTCGCTGCTCCGCCGCAAGAGCAGCGGATTGCTGTGCGACAAACGCGCGGCGTCTCCTGTCATAGACGAAGGCGAGCACACCCATTATTGACGCCAGCACGGCAACTCCAACACTGGCGATAAAGATGTTTCTGCGTTTGCGGACGAAGTCCCCGTAGACGCTATCGCGGTGCGCGACTTCGAGATCGCCGATTTCGTATGCCAGCTGCCCACTATCCGTCTTCATGTTTTCGAACAACGGTATAAGCTCATCTGCCGAGCGGCGACCGGTATGCAACTGCAGCAGAAGTGGCTCCATCTGTCTCAACGCGGTGCCGAGTCGCTCCATGATCGGCCGGAACGAAGGCAACCCGGCGAGCATATCTGCGGCTTCGGAGCGTTGCGCCATTAGCGCATAGCGGGAGCGCAGTACATTGTATTTCGCTGTGACCGCATCGAAGTCGGGCGCGGTACCCCGCTCGTAAAGGAGCACCTGCTGTTCGGTGTTGAGTGCCGCGATCTGGAACCGTGCAACCGTCCAGTAATGATTTTCCTGCGGGCCTAGCGTAGAGATGATGCTGCCAGGCGAGAGCAACAGGTCGTACAACGCGTATGTCCATCCAGCGGCCGCGACCAGGACGCAAGGCAATAGAAATGCGAGGACACGATTGCCCCTTCGAACACCGGGCGCCGGGTTCATTTGACGGTTATCCGGGTGACTTGCCAGACGAAGCGTGCATCGTAGGTTGCAGTGTTTAGTTCGCCAGGGTATTTGTCGCGAGGATAGATGAGCCAGGCCGGTCCAAAGGTCGAAGGAGGCAGCGGCTTGCCATCAGCTGTCAGCGCAAGAATAACCCCGTATTTCTCAGCATCTGCTACGGGCACATCGTGACAGTAATCGTCAACCGCACATACTGACAACGTTGAACCTGCTGCCCCGACGCGCTTCAAAAGCGCGGAGAGCAGAGGGCCGGAAAACGATTCCCTCTTCGTCCAGTTTGTCGAAGTAACGATGGTTGCGGAAGCCATTGACATCAATTCCGCTTGCGAAAAGCGGTAGCTGTGCGTGGCCGGATCGTTGACGTTGGAAATTTTGCCGTTAATGATCAGCGGCACGAATTGATCGGCTTGCACGGCGCCCACAGACAGGAGGCTGCAGGCGAGGGCGATCGAGAAATACTTCATAAGGAAATGTTCAACGGCGAGCCTGCCGCTGGTAGCGGTGATTGAATGTTCTGATCGGACGTTGGGATACAACTGTCCCCCAGCGTAACGGCGCGATAAGCAATACTGGCGGAGCGCCTGAAGGAGGTTGGTTAGGCGCGCGACGGTAGAAGGTTTATCGCTTGTCATACTGGAAAAGAAGTAAATTTGCTTCGACCTGCAGGCATCACTAAGAGAGAATGATTTTCTGACCGGCAGTTCGAAGAATACCGTAACCAGAACGAACATTGAGAATGCTGCGACCGATCATAGCAATGCTGGCGTTTGTCCGCATGTCAACTGTTTACGCCCAGGATGTGGATTTCTCTCTCGACGTCAGTGGAAACATCAAGAATTTCACCGATCCGGCAACGCATTCATACCGTTTCAACCGGAAGGATCTGCTTGCGCTCGGCAGCAAAACGATCAAAACCTCGACCAACTCGGCATCTCTGTCGCCCGGAAAGTTCGGGCTTTCCAGGATTGAATCAGAATATCCCTATAATCGGGGTGAGCGCCTTTTCAAGTGCTGCTGAAATGAAGGCGTTGTCAGACTATTCACACAACTGCTAGCAAAGCCTGTGCGCAATGCAGTTCCGCACGACGCATTATTGCAGGCCTTCGCGCATCAGTCGTACAAGACTGAAGGACCCAGCAATGACGTATCTTGACCAACTCTCCGCGCTCACGAACGCGGGCTCGCTCCTGTCGGCGAATGATGAAATCGTCGCTTCATACGATCTTGAGGTTGAAGGGGCGTCCGTCGACGGCTATCGAAGTCTCGCCACTGTGTCAGCGATCAGAAATGCAAATGTTGAGGCGTTCGAAATCGACTACTCTCGCGTCTCCCGCCTACATGTGATTAACGGGATGGGCGTGACGCTAGGGGACTCCATCATTGGAATCTCAGTGCTCGCCGCTATCAGGCGTGCGAACCCGGCGGTTTCCATCTGCATCTACCGTCCGCGTAGGGACCCGGAGTATGTAAGACAGCTGTACAAACTGGCAGAACCGGTCGTCGGTGAGATTATTGACTTGCCAGTGCATGTCGGATCGATGTCTCGCGACGACTTACTGCTCGATATCGGCAATCACCTGTTCTGGCCAAATTTTGCGTCTATGCCGATGATCGACTTCTTCCTCTGGTCGCTGGGCGTTTCGCCCGATGCGGTCACTGCTGCTGACAAGGCCAATGAGTGGTTGCGGCAGGTCAAGCTACCGCCATTCAACCGAGATCCACTACCGGAGAAATACGTCCTCTTCTGTCCCATTGCGAGTACGCCGGTTCGCAGTATTCCGGAGCCTTTTCGCGTTGAACTCGTTGAACGCATGTGGCAGAAATTCAACCTTCCTGTTTTGGGATTCGGCAAGATTGACCACGCCCACTACACGGACATCACTAAACGTTCCTGCGATACTGCCGCGTTCCTGGCTTGGGTGAAGGGCGCGCGGTTTGTCCTGACCTCGGATACGGCCGCTGTTCACATTGCAGCGGGGTTTGACGTACCTACGGTCGCATTCTTTACGACAATCGCTGCTGAAATGCGTGTGCGAGACTATCCTAACTGCACTGCCGTGGATCTGCCGCTTCCAGACCTCGCCGGTATCCAGGCCAGCGGCCGGGCAGCGGATCTTCAGCTTGTTGAGCGTGCATATCGCTGGTTGCTTGATGGCCACTGGGCGCTCTAGCTGAAAACGTGGAGCGTTAGACCGGCTCAGTCTTTCGGACATTTTGGAAAACAATCCAGCATCCCGTTTGACCGCGCATCCTCCAACACCGCTGAGCATCCCGGCCTATCAATCGCCATAGCCTCCAGGACTCCGACCGCATCGGGGCACTCCGCGGTTTCCTCCATCGAGGCTTGTTCGACGCTTGCCGGCACGCGCCACAGCGTGCTCGCGGCGAATGCAAACTGTCACAACCAGGCGAACACGCGAACTCCGATTGGCAAACTGATCAAATCTCTGTGCCCGACCGGTTACGTTCGGACACACTTCGTTGCGAATCAGAATACGTCCGCCATCTACAATCCGCGCACGGAGAAAAATCATGATCAGACTTTTGTGTGTCGTTGCGCTTGCGGCTAGCCTGTCAGGCTGCATTGTCGCTCCGCCGTACGGCTATGCGCCTGCGCCGGCCTATGGATATGGTTACGCGCCGGCGTACTACGCAGCGCCTTCCGTCGATGTGGGCATCGGTTTCGGCGGCTACGGGCACGGCTGGCGAAGATAGCCTCGTTGCGGCACCGGCACCGTTGACGAACGTGTCGCTCGAGCTAAATACAGGCGCGGCAGTCTTTAGGACGGCTCCAATCCATTGCCCTGACCGGGGCACCTACTGTTGAAAACCGTAAGATCGGCGCCGCAATGAACAGTTCGGTGCGTCCTGCGCGCAGGACGTTGACCGGCGCGCGGTTGCCCCAGACGTAGGGGACTTAGTTGGGCGTCTGCTGATCAGCGGGCGAGGCGTTCTTGTAACTGGATGCGAGTGGCGTTCTCAAGCTGTCTGGCTGCCTATCGTGCGCACCATTCTTATATGGGAGAATCAGATTGATAAAGAAGACGAGAATTTCGATCATTCTGTTCGTGCTGGCCGTGCTCAGTCCGCTGGCGGATGCGAGCCTGGCTACAGGTGCCCACGAGTTCAAGAACGATGTCAAGACGGCAGGAAAGAAGAGCGGGCATGCTGTGCGCGATGCCGCGCACACGGTCGGCCACGGCGCGAAGACGGCTGGCCATGCCGTTGCCGATGCAACAAGGCACGGCTATCACTCGACGAAAAAGTTCGTGACAGGGCACGGATAAAGGTCGCTTTGCGGCAACTGAGGCGGCGACTGCGGATCCAGGACCCGCAGCAGACTGCTCGTGCCTTCGACGATCGCACTCTTAACTGAGTCAAATCAACTGCGACAGCGCGGTCGTTCCGCCGCCAATCTGTGATGTCCAGACCGCGGCTGGTGTTTGCCCCGGTTGTGTTTCCCGCTTGACCATCCTGGGCGGGCGATACAAGGTGGTTGCCGCGCGGCGTGTATGAGACGCTGCTGTGGCCTTTTATTATTACAGCCGATTCACATCGCGTCGGCGAGACGCCAATCCGGCAAATCATTTGGCCGATTGTGTATTTGGCTTTCGTCCTTGCCGCAACTGCGTTTGCGAAGCGAAGGTTCACGAATGCCGCCCGTGTGCCTCTGGACGCGAAGCAGCGGTTTATTCTCCTTTTCGTCGGCATCGGCTTTATCGTTTGGATGAAGGTTTTTAGCATCTACCGATATATCGTCGCAGTGGAAGTATTGGCACCGATGGCCCTGTTGATCCTGCTGAACTACTCGCTACCCGAACGGCATTCACGGCGCGCGGCGCTCGCGTTGCTCGTCGTTGCATCGGGCGTGGTACTGACTGGTGGCGCTCGAACCTGGGGGCACGAGGGTTGGGCAGACCCCCTCTACCACGCGGAGGTCCCGCCTCTCGCCGAGCCTGGTCGGACGACCGTTGTCATTGTCAGCGGGGAGGCTGCATGGGGCTGGGTTGCCACGCAGTTCCCCGATACCGTCGCATTCACTCAGCTTGACAGCAGTTTCCCGGGGACTGATGCCTTCCGTGAACGGATACCGGCACTGGCTCGGCAGCGCGGTGGACCGACATTGGGGCTGATTAACGGCGCGGATGTCTGGCGCGAGGACAACGTCGCGGACGCGAACCGACTAGTGAGTCGTATAGGGCTTAACGAAAGCCAACGCGGCTGCGCCGCGATGAGCTGGGCCGTATCAAAGCTGCGACTTCACGCAAGCCTGGTCAACGGCCGTAACGCGAACGAGCAGTGTCGATTGGCGTTAAGAGCCGACGATCTCCGCGACGTCGTTGCTGAGAACCGCGTCATCGCCGCTCAAGCAGCTCCAGTCTTTGAGAGGTATGGGTTCGGCCTGGATCAGGCATCTTGCGTTCCGTACAGGGCTCGCATTGGGAAGGGTGTCCAGATCTACCAATGGTGCAAGCTGGCGGTCCACTAGGAGCTGTCGTGGCTGGAGGGCGCAACGACGCTGACCGCTTTGAATTTGCTGCCATCGATGGCGACGTAATCGTCGAGAGACTCAGGTAGCAACGCGACTTGTTCTCGCGCTGCGCTCGCTCTTCGCGGTCGATTCATTGCTCGCAAACAGTGCGGCGAGCCAGTCGATGAACACGCGAACCTTCGTGCTCAGGTGTCGGTTTGGCTGATACGCGACGAAAACGGGAACGTTATCCGATACCCAGTCGTTCAGGACGGCTTCGAGCGCGCCGCTTCGAAGGTGTATAGCAGCGGAAAATGTCAACGCGTGTACGACACCGAGACCGGCCAGGCTCATGGTCAGACACGCCATGATGTCGTTCGAGGTGAGTCCGCGCCGATTCTGCACTTCCACGCGTTCACGATCTTTCGTTACCACAATCGGAAAGGGCCGGTTGGTTCGCGAAGCGATGGTTCGGATGACGACATGCCCATGCTCGAGGTCGGACGGATGCGAAGGCCGCCCGTGCTTGTCCCAGTACGCCGGCGTCGCACATAGAATCTGCTTGACGGCGCCAATCTGTCGCGCTGCAAGCGATTGATCGAAGATCTCCCCCGCGCGCACGACGCAGTCGACGTTCTCTGCAATGAGGTCGACCGGGCGGTCGCTGAGTCCAAACTCGAACTCGATGTCCGGATAACGCTCGACGAACGCCGGTAACGCGGGAAGGATCACGGACAGACCTAACGGCACAGGCAGATCGACACGCAGGCGTCCTCGAGGGCTGCTCTTCGCCCGCGACATCGAGCCCTCGAGCTCCGCGAGATCGCTCATCAACTGCAGCGCGCGCTCGTAGTACGCGGCGCCATCCGCTGTCGTCGACACCTTGCGCGTCGTCCGGTTGAGCAGCTTCGTGCCCAACTCGACTTCGAGCGACGCGATCAGACGGCTGACAGCCGTCTTGGGTAAATCGAGCATCTGCGCAGCCTTGGTGAAGGTCCCGCTCTCGACCACTCGAATGAACGCCTGCATCGCCTGAAACTTATCCACGATCCGACTCCTCGCTTTCCCACCTGGTCTGCATTGTTTCACAGAAGAAACTATGTGGAATCGTAGCAGCGGTTTATCCCTTTGCACGTGCTCGGTATCGTTCACCCATCGCAATCGTTGACGAACTTAAACGGCGCTTCGATCGGACCAGGCAGGTCACTCGTGCCGCTTTCACGGCTGCGCCGATATTCATTTCGTAAAGGGAAAATAGCCATGTCCATCATTGCAGAAACGCATGTCGCGGACCGCCCGAAGGCGGTGGTCATCGGAGTGGGGCCAGAGCAGGGGCTCGGCGCCGGTCTGTCTCGCCGATTCGCAGCAGAGGGTCGTCACGTCATCGTCGCAGGGCGCACCGAAGCGAAGATCGAACGGGTCCGCGAGAGCATTGTCGAGTCAGGTGGCTCGGCGAGCATATTCGTCATGGATGTGACGCGCGAAGCGGACGTGATCCGGTTGTTCGA
Organism: Paraburkholderia sp. IMGN_8; assembly: GCF_038050405.1. Taxonomy (NCBI): domain Bacteria; kingdom Pseudomonadati; phylum Pseudomonadota; class Betaproteobacteria; order Burkholderiales; family Burkholderiaceae; genus Paraburkholderia; species Paraburkholderia sp. IMGN_8. The sequence continues at coordinate 24,745 of NZ_CP150901.1, forward strand.
CGTCGCGATGCGGGCAGACGAAGATGGCGGCAGCGCCGACCTCGTCGCATACAACGCGGGAAACAACCAACCTCTGGACCTGCGCACGATGGAAGCGGACGTCTTCGAATCGTTCTGGCGGCTGAATTGCTTTGGCGGGTTCCTCGTGGGTCGCGAGGCCGCGCGGCGCTTTGCGCCCCTCGGCCGAGGTTCGATTCTTTTCAGCGGGGCGACGGGTGCGCTTCGAGGCATGCCGAACTTCGCCCACTTCGCGTCGAGCAAGGCCGGGTTGCGAATGCTCGCTCAAAGCATGGCGCGCGAATTTGGCCCGCTCGGCCTGCATGTCGCTCATGTCGTGATCGACGGTGGCATTGACGGTGAACGCGTGCATACGCGCTTCGCAGAACACGTCAAACACAAGGGCGCCGACGGACTGCTCGATATCGACGCTATCGCCGATGCATTCTGGTCGCTTCATCGCCAGCATCGCTCGGCGTGGACACACGAACTCGATCTGCGTCCTTTCAAGGAAGCGTTCTGAACAACGGTCGCGAATCCCAACACAGTCAATTTCGAGGAATCGACAATGAAACTTATCGGCCCATGGTTTTCCGGCTATACCCGCCGGGTCGGCATCACGTTGAAGCTGCTCGGCATACCGTTCGAGCATCTGCCCTATCACGCCTATGAGCAGCAGGAACTTATCCGCCCATTCAGCCCGATGGTGAAGGTGCCGGCGCTCGTGCTCGACGACGGCACGATTCTCTACGACAGCGGAAACATCATCGAATACCTGCATGAAGAGGTCGGCCCCGAACGCGCATTGCTGGCGCCCTCCGGCGCGGATCGCCGTGATGCGTTGCAGTTCGTCGGCATCGCATCCGCGATCTACGGAAAGCTCAGCGATATCTATGACGAGTCGCTCCGTCCGCCCGAGCATCAGATCGCCTCGATCGTCGAATCGCTGCGACAGCAGGCGTTGGCCGGATTTCAGATGATCGAGTCGAGAGCCGGTAGCGGCTGGCTAGTAGGCAACGCGCTTTCGCAAGCCGACGTGATGGTCGTGATCACCTATCAGTCTGCGTCGTTGGCACTCATGCCCGACGTCGTTCATCCGGTTGCGTTCCCCAAGCTCGCCCGACTGGCAGCGCGCGCGATGGAAATGGACGAATTCTCCAGTACGTTGCCCTTCAAGCAACAGTGACTCCATGTGAGTTAAGCGGAGGACCAATGTCGGCGGCAGCATCTATGCAAGCATTTACCAGATTTACGCGCCCAAACTTAGTGTCACGCGGCCAACGACGAATATTTCAGCGGTTGCATTTGCGATTAACGACTTCGATTTGCAAGCCATGACCTATCCTCTACAAGAGCGTCCTTCACGCCCATTGTCCTCGCATTGTGGCATGCGAAGCGGAGGAGAGTATGGCGGCCCTTCAAGTCGATGCCAGCGAGATTTTGCGCACTGTCGCAGATCTACCATGCCCGCAAGGTTTGCCTTTCCTGGGGAATCTGTTCCAGATGGCACCGGCGAGACTACACCTGACTTTGGAGCAATGGGCGAAGCGATTTGGTTCGCCATTCAGGGTTCAGCTCGGCACGATTCCGGTCACAGTATGGACGCAGGCGGAACTGTTCCAGAGTGTCATGCGCGAGCGTCCGCACCTGTATCGACGTTTTGCGCCAATGGAATCCGTTATGGCGGAGCTTGGCGGAAACGGACTATTCTCTGCCGAAGGCACGGCTTGGGAACCGCAGCGTCGGCTCGTCATGCGCGCGCTGTCCTTTTCCAACATTAAGGCCTTTTATCCGACTCTGGCGGCCATTACCGAGCGTCTTCTCGCTCGCCTGCAAGAGGCGGCAAAGGAGCATAGAACGCTCGAAATGACAGAAGAACTTAAGCGCTACACCGTTGACGTGACGAGTACGCTCGCCTTCGGCGAGGACCCGCATACGCTCGAACAGGAGCGAGGTGTAATCTAGGAACAGCTTGCCCTCATACCGCCGGCGCTCATGAGGCGTGTCAGTGCCCTCTTTCCCTACTGGCACTACGTCACGCTTCCCCAGGACCGGCGACTCGCGCGGGCAATGGTGGAGGTGCACAGCTACATTCAAAAAATGATTGAACGGGCGCGTGAGCGCATGCGCCAATCGCCTGATGCGCCACCGCACAACTTGCTCGAAGCGATGCTTGCCGCGCGCAACGAGCCCGATTCGACGGTTACCGACGAACAGGTCTCGGCGAACGTCCTGACGCTTCTGGTCGCAGGAGAGGATACGACGGCTAATGCAATTGCCTGGGGGCTTATGTACATTGCCGCGGATTCGCATCTGCAGAACCGGCTATTCGAGCAGTCGCGTGCGGCACTCGGTGAGTCCAGGGTCTGCCCGGCCTACGACGCATTAAAGCACCTCGACCTATGCGAGGCGGTATGCAGCGAGGCACTCCGACTGCGGCCAGTTGCTGCAATACAGACGTTCGAGCCACTGACTGACGTGACCCTGGGAGGTGTTGCCATACCGGCAGGAACACGCATGCTATTTCTCACGCGCCCAAGCATGCTGGACCCGCGGAATTTCGTGCGTCCAGAAACGTTTGACCCTGACCGTTGGAGGCATCCGCGAGATCCATCGGAAGGTGTGCATGAACAGAAGGCGTACCTGACATTCGGTGCGGGGCCGAGAGTGTGTCCGGGTCGTTACCTTGCAGCGGTCGAGATGAGGCTGGTTATATCGATGTTGATGATGCACTTCGAGATAGAACTGGCAATCGACCCGGCCGAGATTGAAGAGGTCTCTGCCTTCACGATGGTGCCGAACAAAATGCCTGTGAGACTTAAGCCTCGTGCCTGATCTCATGATGAACTCGGTAAGCTGTGGCAACGGGATCACCTGCTGCTCCACAAAGCCTGTGATCCAAAAGGTGGTCAAAAGAGTTCGCAATCTCGGTGGGCAGATCGATTACGTTGCTTTCGACGAACCGATGGAGGGTAACGTCGAGCGACAAAGAGCAACGTGCCGTAGCTGGCGGAGGCGCATCGGTGAACATTGCAACCGGAACAGCCGGTCATCGTTGAAGCCCCTTTCTCAGTGCGCTGCGATGAGGATGCTCCTTTTTGGCGAGAGGATCTCATGAGAATCCGGCGCGCAGTTCGCAGGCTGGCAATCATTGTTTGCTTGCCGACTGCCTTTGTAGCCACCGAGTCCATGTCAGCGCCGGCTCCTGGCGGCTGCGAAACGCCAGTCGGCCAGCGGACCAACGAAGTCGGGTGCTATCTCACTGCTACCGAGGATCTGGGCGAGGTTTCCCAAGGCCCTCTCTTCTGGCATCTATACAACTATCCGACCCGAGCGGCGGCGGATGCGGTCAAGGGATCACGGGGAACCGTCGTTGAATCGTTTGGTAGGGTGTGGCTCTACACGATCGCCGATGCGGCCTGGCACCCGTCCGGTGGCGAGCGGATTGCGGTAATCGGTCCACTCGCGACAATTGCCGGCAAACGATACACGGCCCGATATATGGAAGCGGTCTTCACGCCGGGCATGGTAGGGGGGCCTCACGCACATCGACATTCTGGAGCCGAGGCATGGTATGTGCTGACGGGGGCGCAATGCCTGGAGACGCCAGAAGGCATTACCGTCTTGCACGCGGGCGAAAGTGGTACCGTCGCAGAAGGTCCGCCGATGTCCATCCAGAGCGTCGGGACTGAGATTCGCCGCTCCGTGCTACTCGTCCTTCACGATAGCTCCCAACCTTGGATTACCGCTGCGAGTGATTGGAAGCCGAAGGGCTTATGCCCGAAATAGAGTAGAGGCTGTTAGCCACTGTTCTGTATTTTATCCAGTCTCTCGAAGGGCTGCTTTGTGGAAAATCGAACGGCGGCTCCGGGTCGAACTGCGACCGATCACGACATTTTCGAAAGAACAGTCGCCAGCGGGCTTTATTCGGGGTTGACGAAGCGACGCCTCTGCGGCAACTCCTCTGTCAATCAACGTGTCCTCGTTATCCGTCCGCCGGAAACGGGACGCCCGCTGTGGTCTGACTTCTCAAAAAAATCAGTTTCATAAGCGTTTCCTATCGTGCAAGAACGAACCCGTCTTGGCGTGATTTGCGGGGGCGATATACCGTTATATCCGTGCTACAGCGGCTGCAAGGAAGGCAATAGAGAGCGCTTGGGCAATCACGGTAGTTCAGAAGGCAGGACGGCCAGTCAGGCATCCACATGTCGACAGGCGCAAATCGGTTCCCGTCCTCGGACTGATGTGATGCTCCCGGATGAGCCCGTCGTTCCTGCTCGTTCCTGACCTGCATGAGCCGTTCCCCCTACACTCGGAAGCGAAGACTGACCATGTACAAAGCCATCAGGAAAAACCCTTCGGCGCCTCAAGCTGCCGACACGATCCTTACCGCATTGCGTGACATTCCCGTATCTGCTCTCAGCGACAACATGCATCGCAACATCGGCAGTGTGGGACTCCATCCCTATCAGCGGCCCGGCAAGAAGACGATGGCTGGCACCGCGGTGACGGTGCGCTCGCGAGGCGGCGACAATCTGACTTACCTGCGCGCCCTGGAGTTTTGCCGTCCCGGTGACGTGCTGGTGGTGGATGCGGGGGGCGATCTCAACAACGCCGCGGTCGGTGGCATTCTGTCTTTCTACGCGGCCAGCATCGGCGTGGTTGGATTGGTGGTCGATGGCGCAATCCGCGATGTCGCAGAAATCCGCGATCGGGATTTTCCGGTTTACGCACGGGGCGTCACGCACCGGGGGCCGTATAAGGACGGTCCGGGTGAGATCAACGTGCCGGTATCGGTCGGCGGAATGGTGGTCAATCCGGGCGACATTGTTGTCGGCGATCAGGACGGCTTGCTGGCCATTCCGCAGGATGACGCCGAACATGTCATTGAAAAAGCGCTAGCCGTTCTTGAAGCGGAGGCTGAAACCATGCGTGCGATGAAGGAGGGCCGTTGGAGCCGCGCGTTTATCGACGCACTCGAAGCGCGCTGCAACAACTGAGCGAGGAGTGGCGAAAAGAAAGGCAAAAGCCGACGTCTGCTTCCCGACGTCGGCTTTTTTCCGATCCGTGGCGGTCATGGCGGCCAGTCTGGTTTGCTCGTCAGTATGTCCGACGACGATCGCGGAATGCTGCGCGACCGTCGTCGCCGCTCCGCGCACACGTTCAATCGAACGTCACCAGCACCTTCATCGATTTGGAACGATCACCGGCGGTCTGGAATGCCTTGACCGAATCCTGATACGGGAAAACGCCGGAAATTAACGGCTTCACGTCGATCAACCCTTTGTTCAGCAGTTCGACGGCAACAGCGAACTCTTCGTGGAAGCGGAACGCGCCGCGCAGATCGAATTCCTTGGCGACAATCACGTTGATCGGCAAGGCGATGTCTCCACCGAGTCCGACCTGGACGATCACGCCGCGTGGCTTAAGCACGTCGAATGCGCCGCGCAATGCCGCTGCGTTGCCGCTCGCCTCGAACAGAACGTCGAAGCTGCCCTTGCCGGCGGCAAACGGCGTGAGCGCATCCGGTGTCTCGGCGATGTTGAGCGCAAGGTCGGCTCCGACTTTTTTCGCGCTTTCCAGCGGCAACGTATTCACATCGGTGACTACGATTGTCGCCGCGCCGGCTCTGCGCGCAGCGGCCACGATCAACGCACCGATCGGTCCGCATCCCGTCACGAGCACACGCTTGCCGAGCAGCGGACCCGCGCGTCGCACCGCATGAAGTGCGACAGAGAGCGGCTCGGCCATCGCAGCTTCCGCATCGCTCAACGAGTCCGCCACGACGTGCGCCTGTGAACGGTCGATCACGATTTCCTGGCGAAATGCGCCTTGCACGTGCGGCGTGCGCATCGCGCTGCCGTAGTAGCGCATATCCAGGCAATGGTTCTGAAGCCCTTGCTGACAGTATTGGCACAGACCACAAGGCCGGCTAGGGCTGATGGAGATCCGGGTGCCGGCCGGCATATCCGTAACGCCAGGTCCCACGCGCGAGACGGCGCCGGACACTTCGTGGCCGAGCACCATGGGTTCCTTGATGCGAACCGTGCCGAAACCGCCATGATTGAAGTAGTGAAGATCGGAGCCGCAGATACCGCCGGCCCGAACCCGCACGAGCAGCTGGTTTGCTTCCGGTTCAGGTGTGGGAACGTCCTCGATGCGCAAATCCAGTGGTGCGTGAATGACAAGTGCATGCATGGTAAGTACCTATAACGGTGAATGCGGGATCAGCACGCTATACGTTAGCGGCGAAAGACCCAGTCGACAAAGACCGATGTTGTCTGGGCCGATAGTCGCCGCTTATGGATGCTCACTTATCGGAAAACGCCGAACAGTCATGGCGTGCCATAGACGTTAGAACTTGTGACGTAGCCCGATCGCCGCCTCGAACACCGAGTTGTAACCGTAAAACGGCTGGTTCGAACCGGAGGCTGCGGCGAGGGTCGTCCATGCGCCGGTGAGGTGGTTGTAGTCCACGCCGACATAGACATCGGTGCGCTTGCTCAGGAAGTAGTCGAGCGTGGGGCCGCCGGTGATGCGCGTGCCGCTTCGGCCTGCGTGGTGCACGAAGTCGATGTAGAACGGCAGGTCGAGAACGAGCGCCGGCGTGATGTAGTACTGGACCGCGGTCGAGAAGGAGTCGTTGCGGTAATCGGCGGGATAGACGTGGCTGTAGATATACGAGCCGAACACCTTCGCCGCGCCGAATTTATAGGTTGCGCCCGCAGTGAAGATCTTTTGTGAGCTGTCCGGGATCGTCACGCCGAAGTAGGTGCTGCCGTAGACGCTCGTCGAAGGCGTCAGACCGCCGATGTCGTTGACGACCTGGTAGGCCGCACCGACACTCAACGGGCCGTTGTCGTAGGAAAGACTGACCGCCGGCGAGGAGTTCTGGTGAATGCTGCCCGCTGTCTGGCCGAACGTGTACGCGCCCTTGAGGGTGAAGCCGGCAAGCGTCGGCGAGGTATAGCGCACGGTGTTGTCCAGACGCCCGCCGCCGGTCAGTCCTGCGCCCTGAAAGCCGACGGTGCCGGTGTAATTGGCGAACGCGTAGATATCGTGCGTCCATCCCATTTCATGCACCAGCGTGTATTGACGTCCCATCGTCACCGTGCCGTACGGACTTTTGAGTCCGACCATCGCGGTACGGCCGAACAGGCGGGCGGCACCGGACGGCGTGGATTGCTGCGTGACGCCGGTATTCGGTGTGAAGCCGCCTTCGAGCTGGAAAATGGCGGCCAACCCGCCGCCGAGGTCCTCGGTTCCCTGCAAACCCCAGCGACTACCCTGAATCTCGCCGCCGCTGCCCATCGTGAAAAGCTTCCCGCCGGATTTGTTCTGGTGCGTATCGAAGCGCACGGCTTCGTCAATGATGCCGTATAGGGTCACGCTCGACTGCGCGTGCGCAATGCCTGAAATTGCCAGTCCAAAACCGGTTAGTATGCCTAAAGTATGTTTTTTCACGAGTAGATCCCCTTGCAGATTGACGAAAAATGGAAAGCTCCAAACCGACTGCCGCGTCCTGTCGGCGCGGCATGTCTTTTTTACGAGGCGACGACGCTGTGTATCAACGTCGTCGCCGTACCCTCAATTCAATGCGGCTACTGCGGCTGCGATCTTCCTGCAACCCTCGTCGATGATTTCGATGCTCGTGGCGATCGACATCCGGAAGAAAGGTGAAACGCCATAGGACGATCCGGCAACCAATGCGACTCCAGCGTGCTCGAGCAGATACAGAACGACGTCGGCGTCGCCTTCGAGACGCTTGCCTTGCGGCGTGGTGCGGCCGATCATGCCGCCGCAATTGACATACAAATAGAAGGCGCCGCCCGGCGTCTTGCAACTGATGCCTGGAATCGCGTTGAGGGCTTCCAGCGCGTGGTCGCGGCGCGCCTTGTAGGTCCGCACGGATTGCTGCACGAACGTCTGGTCGCCGGTCAGCGCGGCCAGCGCTGCAGCCTGGCTGATCGAGCTGGCGTTGCTGGTGGACTGGGACTGGAGCGTGTCCATGGCCGCGATCAGGTCGGCTGGCCCGGCTGCGTAGCCGATGCGCCAACCGGTCATCGCATAGGTCTTGGAGACGCCATTGACGACCAGGGTGCGTGAGCTGAGTTCGGGTTCAATAGAGAGCAGGTGCTGCGATGCCTCGCCTTCGAAGCGGATGTGCTCATAGATATCGTCCATCATCACCAGCACTTGCGGGTGACGCAGCAGCACGTCCGCTAGCGCGCGCAATTCGCTGGTGTGATAGGTCGCGCCGGTCGGATTGGTCGGCGAATTGATGATCAGCCAGCGCGTGCGTGGCGTGATCGCCGCTTCGAGGGTGGCGGGCGTGAGCTTGAAACCGTCTTCCTCGGTGCAGGGCACGACTACCGGCACACCGTCGCAGGCGAGTGCCATGTCCGGGTAGGACACCCAGTATGGGGCGGGAATCAATACTTCGTCACCGGCTTCGACGGTGACAGCGAGCGCGTTGAAGATCGCGTGTTTGGCGCCACACGTCACGATGATGTGTTTGGGATCGTACGAAAGGCCGTTCTCACGATGCAGCTTCGCGGCGATAGCGGCGCGCAGCGCCGGCGTGCCCGCCGTTGGCGTATAGCGTGTTTCGCCACGCTCCATCGCCTCGAAGGCAGCCTGGCGAATGTGCGCAGGCGTGTCGAAATCAGGCTCGCCAACCACGAGGTTGACGATGGCCTTTCCCTGCCGCCGCAGTTCTGCGGCCCGGTCGGCCGCGGCACTGCTCGGCGAAGGTTTGATTCGCTGGACGCGGGCGGCAATTCGCGATGCACTCACATTTGACTCCTCAACGGCATTTGACGAGCCTTCACATTAAGGGCGCGAAAAAGTTCAAGCCAAGATGACTTTCCGCTGGTGCAATAACATCCACTTATGACGCAACGGCACACGCACGCGTCCGGTTTTGCGGACAGAGGTCCATGAGGGAATACGCTGACAAGGCGTTTTTCACGCCCTATGGCTGAAAACGAGGTTTTTTTAAGCATTGTCCGTTGAGCGGCGCTTGCCCTATCATTGTTGCAACCCCTTAACGTTGAGACGCGACTACCGTGAACCTGCGGCGTTTGAAGTACTTCGTGAAGATCGTCGATATCGGCAGCCTGACTCAGGCCGCCGAAGTGCTTCATATCGCCCAGCCGGCACTGAGCCAGCAGCTGATCACGCTCGAGGACGAGTTCCAGCAGCAACTGCTCGTGCGTACGAAGCGGGGCGTCACGGCCACGGAGGCAGGCGCCACGCTGTATCGCCATGCACAGTTGATCCTGCGCCAGTACGAACAGGCGCAGGCCGACGTAAAAAGTGCCGGCCAGACCTTGTCAGGCCAGGTCTCGGTGGGGCTGGCGCCCGGCACCGGGGCGTCGGCGCTGTCATTGCCGCTACTGCGTACCGTGCGCGCCCGGCACCCGGATATCCTGCTCTACATCAACGAGAACTTCGGCACGACGCTCAGCGAGCTGATCATGAACGGGCGAATGGATATGGCCGTGCTGTATGGCGACAAGCCCGTACACGGCTTGTCCTTCCAGCTACTGATGAACGAGGAATTGTTCCTGGTCGCACCGCGCAGCATGGGGATCACGCAGGAGCAGATCGGCGTGACTGAATTGCGGGATGTCCCGCTGCTTCTGCCGCGTCCGTACAACTATTTGCGCAAGTACGTCGACGAGGGCTTCGCGCGCGTGCAGATGATCCCCAACGTGGTGGCCGAGATCGAATCGGCGTCGACGTTGTCGGCTGCGGTGAGTGCGGGGATCGGCGCGACCATTCTGCCGGACTCCACTGCGCGCGTGGTGGCGGCGGCGGGCGACATCGTGCAGTGCCGTATCGTTTCTCCCGTCATCAAGATTCCGCTTTCGGTCTGTCTGTCCGATCACCTGCCTCTTTCCGAGCCCGCCGCGGCCGTCAAGGACATCCTGCTGGAGTTGGCAGGAGACCTTGCGCTCGACGTGCGCTTCGAGTCCGGCGCCGATACATAAGCGCGCCTTATCGCTACAAAGCCAAACCGTCTTGGCGCAATTTTTATGCGCCGGATACATTGAGTCCATCGTCGATCGCCCGGTTCGAAGGGAGCCGGAGCGGCGAGGCTTGCCGTCACGCGGGCGAGACAACCGGATAGTGGTTCCGCTTGTCGTGCAGCAGCAGCGGCGCTTCGCGCCCGCCAGTTTGCCGGCGAGCGTCTAACCGGCCACGGACTCAAAGATGGATCTCCAGAAGATTAAGGCGCTTATCGACCTGCTGGCGGAATCTCCGCTGGCCAAGCTCGAAGTCATCGAGGGCGAAGATAGGGTCAAGCTTGTCAAGGCAAAGCGGCGAGGCAGCCGGGCTGGTGTGGCATCGGGCGATGAACGCGCTGCCTCGACGCCTGCCTCGGATGTCCAAGGGATTCAATCGCCGCTCGCCGAGCCGGCGCAATCCGTCGACGCAACCCGCGCAGCACCCGCACCCGCAACGGCAAGCGAGCTGCACCTCGTTCGCGCACCCATGTTCGGCATCGTTCATCTGACACCGGCGCCTGGCGAGGCGCCATTCGTGTGTGTCGGCGACACGATCGACGAAGGCCAGGTGCTGTGCACGATCGAAGCGATGAAGATGTTCAACGCGATCGAGTCTGAATTCAGTGGCGCCGTCCGGGAGATTCTGGTCGCTCCGGGCAGCGAGGTGGAATCCGGGCAACCGCTCTTTCGAATCGGCTGAGCGACCATGTTCAACAAGGTACTGATCGCCAATCGCGGCGAGATTGCGCTGCGAATCCAGCGCGCCTGCCGTGAACTGGGCCTCAAAACCGTGGCGGTCCATTCCGAAGCGGACGCCGATGCGCGTCACGTGCGGCTCGCGGACGAGGCGCTGTGTATTGGGCCCGCTGCTCCCGGCGAAAGCTATCTGAACCGGGCCGCGATCCTGTTCGCCGCGCACGTCAGCGGCGCGCAGGCGATTCATCCCGGTTACGGCTTTCTGTCGGAAAACGCGGAATTCGCCGCACAGGTCGAGGCGGCGGGCCTGGCCTTTATCGGACCCGAATCCCATTCCATCCGGACGATGGGCGACAAGGTGGCCGCCAAACGGGCCATGCGCGCGGCCGGCGTGCCGTGTGTTCCGGGCCCGGACGGCGGTTTGCCGGATGACCCCGCTGAGATCTTGCGGGTCGCGGAGGAGATCGGCTTTCCGGTCATCGTCAAGGCGGCGGGTGGCGGAGGCGGCCGTGGCATGCGGGTGGTGCCGGGGCCCGAGCAGCTACTCGAGGCGGTGTCGGTGACGCGCGAGGAAGCACGCCGTGCTTTCGGCAAGCCCGAACTCTATGTCGAGAAGTTTCTCGAGCATCCGCGTCACGTCGAAATTCAGGTCTTGTGCGATACGCACGGCAATGCCTTGTGGCTGGGTTCGCGCGACTGTTCGCTGCAACGGCGCCATCAGAAGGTGCTGGAAGAGGCGCCCGCGCCGGGCATCGACCCGGATCTGATCCGGCAAGTGGGCGAACGCTGCGCCGAGGCCTGCCGGCAGACGAATTACCGCGGAGCGGGGACCTTCGAATTTCTCTTCGAGGATGGCGAGTTCTACTTTATCGAAATGAACACGCGGTTGCAGGTCGAGCATCCTGTGACGGAGATGACGTCGGGCATCGACATCGTGCGGGAGCAGATTCGCATCGCCCAAGGGCACGCGTTGACCATTCGTCAGTCGGACATCCGCACGCTGGGTCATTCTCTGGAATGCCGGATCAACGCCGAAGACCCGTTCTCATTCGTTCCGTGCCCGGGGAAGATTTCCGTTTGGGAACTGCCGGGTGGCAACGGCGTACGGGTGGACTCGCACATGAGCGGCGGCGTTGTCGTGCCGCCGTATTACGACTCGCTGATCGCCAAGGTCATCACACACGGCGCCACCCGCGACGAGGCCGTGGCGCGCATGCGCGTTGCACTCTCGGAGATGCGGGTCGAAGGCATTCGCACCAACGTGCCATTGCATCAGGCGATGCTCGAGGACGAGGGAATTCGCGCGGGTGGGGTCGATATTCATCATCTGGAGCGCTGGCTCGCAAAGAGGAAACAGACATGACGCTGACCGTTGAGCATGCGTCGATCGCGCACACGGACGCAGCCGGGGGGTTACGACCGGATTCACAGGGGACTGTCCTTGCTATGAAACAGGACGAATCGGAGCCGTCGCTTTGCATCAGCATGCTGGGTACGACGGCGATGCTGTTCGAAGCACCCGGTGCGCTCGACCTGCGTGCGCAGCGCCGCATCTGGACGCTTGCCCGCGAGGTCGAATCATGGCCGGGCGTGCGCGAAGCGGTACCGGGCGTAACCAATCTGATGCTGACGTTTTCCACGCCGCCTGCGGATCCGGATTCGTTGGGCGCTGCTTTGCGCGACGCGTGGGCTGCCGCGAACGAGTTGCAGATAGAAGGGAAGGTGGTGGAGTTGCCGGTGGAATATGGCGGCGAGTTTGGTCCGCATCTTCAGGACGTAGTGAACCACACCGGGCTGTCTGTCGACGAGGTCGTGCAATTGCACTGCGCGCCGCTATACACCGTCTATGCGCTCGGCAGCCATCCCGGGTATTGCTATCTCGGCGGAATGGACCCGCGTATCGCCACGCCGCGGCGCAAGGTGCCGGTGCTGGGGCTGCCCGGCGGCGCGGTGTCGATTGGAGGCGTGCAGACGGGCGTATCGGCATCGGCGGGTCCGAGCGGCTGGAACACCATCGGTCATACGTCTATGTCGTTCTTCGATCCGGCGCGTGAGAACCCGGCTACGCTCGCGCCCGGCGACATGATCCGGTTTCGCGTCGAGAGGATAGTTCCATGATCGAGATATTGTCTTCGTCCGCGCTGGCAACGGTGCAAGATCAGGGGCGTGAAGGCTATCTGCGCTACGGCGTCGGAACGGCCGGCGCGATGGACCGGCTGGCGCTCGCGGTGGGCAATCTGTTGCTCGGCAATCCGGACGATGCGGCCGGCATCGAGATTCCGATGTTTCCCTTCCGCATCCGCTTCCTCGAAGACCTTGCGTTCGCCATCACCGGCGCCGACTGCGCAGCGCGGCTGGGCGACCGGCCCGTGCTGCCGTGGTGGACGGTGCACGCGAAACAGGGCGACGTACTGACGATCGGCGTGCCGACCAGCGGCACGCGCTGCTATCTGTCGCTCGCGGGCGGCGTGGACGTGCCGGTCGTGCTGGGCTCGCGCAGCACGCAGCTGCGAGGCCAGTTCGGTGGCTACAACGGCCGTCAGCTGCAAAAGGGTGACGTGCTGAAGGCAGTGGGCTTCGCCGACCGTGCCGCGCCGGAAGATTCTATGCACGCGGCGGGGTTCGGAACCGTGCCGCCCGAGTACGCGTTGCCGGCGCCGCTATCCAGTCCCGCGGCCGACGCTGGGGAAACCGTGGTGCGCGTGCTGCCCGCAGCGGAATACAACTGCTACCAGCCGGAGTCGCTTGAAGCGTTCTGGCGCGAAGGGTGGAAAGTCACCCCACAGAGCGATCGGTATGGATATCGCCTCGCCGGTCCGACATTGAACGCGACACATGCGGTCGAAAAGCGCTCGCATGGGATCGTGCCGGGCGTGATCCAGGTGCCGCATAGCGGACAGCCGATCATTCAGCTTCGGGATGCGCAGCCGTCGGGGGGCTATCCGAAGATCGGCACCGTGATCGAAGCGGATTTGTGGCGGCTCGCGCAGGCGCGCATTGGTACGAAGATTCGCTTTGTCCAGACGACGTACTCGGAAGCCGTCGCAGCACTGGAAGAACTGGACAGTTATCTCCTCAAGGTGCGCAATCTCGTTGGGCTCTTTTGTCCTTCCAGACACTGAATGAAACATGACACAAAAAATCGAAGTGGATATCGGCGAGCTTCGGCAAATCACGTCGTGGCTGGCAGCGGCCGATATCGAGTTCATCGAAATCAGAAAACCCGGGGCGACGGTTCGGCTGACGATGGAGCAGGAGTCTTATGCCGTTAGCAGGAGCGCATCGGCGCAACCGGCTCTGCCTGTCGCTGCTGGACGAGTGAGCGTTCGGGAAACGTCGTTGCGCAAGCAGGCCGTCAGCGTGACTGCGAAGTCAACAGGCATCTTTCTGGCAACGCATCCGGCACGTTCAACGCCGCTGACCGGTGCGGGCGCTCACGTCAAACTGGGTGACGTAGTCGGCTTGCTACAGATCGCGCAGCTGTGTGTGCCGGTGGTCGCGCCAGTGGATGGCGTAGTCACGCAGTGGCTTGTCACGCACGGAACGACAGTCGGTTACGGAACGCCTTTGTTCGAGCTTTCGCCATCGGCGTAGACACGCATCGATAGACAGACGCTGAGCTGGGTGGTCCGCTACGGATCGTCTGGCACAGCAGATCAAAGAACGGAGTGTGGATTGTGGAAATCGACCTGAACGCGGACCTAGGCGAAGGTTTTGGGCCGTACCGTATGGGCGAGGACGAAGCGATGCTCGAGATCGTGTCGTCCGCCAATGTGGCGTGCGGCTATCACGCGGGCGACCCCGTCATTATGGACAAGACGGTGCGGATGGCGTTGGCGCGCAAGATCGACGTCGGCGCGCACGTCGGTTTTCCCGACTTGATGGGTTTCGGTCGGCGGCAGATTCAGGCCGATCCGCTGGAATTGGCGAATTACGTGGTGTATCAGATGGGCGCGCTCGCCGGCATCGCGAAGGCGGCGGGACATCGCGTCACGCACATGAGCTTCCACGGTGCGCTCGGCAACATGGCAGCTGCGTCGTATGAGCTGGCGGAGCCGCTGGTGCGGGCGGTGGCCGAATTCGATCGCGATCTGATCATCAGCGTCTCGACGAACACCGAAATTGAACGAGCCGCCGACCACGTCGGGATCCGCACGGCAAACACGTTTCTCGCCGACCGCGCCTACGACGATCAGGGCGCGCTCGTGTCGCGCAAGCTGGATGGCGCCGTCATCAAGGACCGCGCGGCCGTCCTTGCGCGTGTCAAGGAGCTGCTCGAAGAAGGCACGATCACGACGATCGCGGGCAACAAGCTCAGGCTCGCGGTTCAGTCGATCCTGCTGCACGGCGATACGCCCGGCGCTGTCGAACTCGCCCGTACGGTGCGTGGCGTGATCGAATCGGCGGGCGGCCGAGTCGTGCCGGTATCGAAGCTTTTACGCTAGGCGGCGCACAGGCCAGGCATAAGCCAGCCTTATCGCTACAAAATCAATCCGTCTTTGCCGCGCGTCTGCACGGCGTATACATTGAAAGCAGGCTTTTCACTCGCCTCCAAGGGCGACATTTCAGAACTACAGATAGAGGTCATTCATGCCGTTTTCAGACTATAAGACCGCGCTGGTGACGGGCGCTTCGACAGGGATGGGTGCTGCGATCGTCGAGCGCTTCTGCCGTGAAGGACTCGAAGTGCATGCGCTCGCGCGCAACGCCGATCGTCTGAATGAGCTGGCGGAGCGAACCGGCTGCATCCCGCACGCGATCGACGTGTGCGATCTGGCGGCGGTGACGAAGCTGACGCAGGAAGTGCCGTTCGATATCGTCGTGAACAATGCCGGCGTATCGCGCAAAGGCTCGATTCTGGATGCCGGTGTCGAGGACATCGATGTGCAGGTGGAAGTGAACCTGCAAGCCGTTCTTCATCTCGTGCGGCTCACCATGCCGGGCATGGTCGCTCGGGATCGCGGTCACATCGTCAACATCAGCTCGATCGCGGCGATTTACAACTTCAACGGCAACTCCATCTATCACGCGACGAAGGCCGGTATTCACGCGTTGTCGCGCCAGTTGCGCGTCGATGCGACCGGTAAGCGCGTACGCGTGACGGAAATCTGTCCGGGCCGTGTCGCCACCGATATCTTTGGCCATGTGCACGGCGATATCGAAGAGGCCCGCAAGAAATTTATCGACGGCTTCGAGTTGCCGCAGCCGTCAGATATCGCCGATGCCATCGCTTTTGCGATCGCCGCACCGCTGGCGGTCAACATCAGCAATATGGAAATCCTCCCGACTTTGCAAGTGCCGGGCGGACTGACAACGATTAAACGCGAGCCGGCCGATCACGACGAGTAATCGCAAGTTTGTCTTCGAATCTTGCCGCACCGGCAGACCGGCTGCCTGCTTGAGCGGCCCGCACGCGGGCCCGCGCGAGCGGTGATCTGTCCGGCAATCCGGTGCTGCCGATCGCCTTCGATGTCATATCCCCCGCGCGAGAACATCACCCGAACCCAACAAGGAGGTTTTTCATGCGTGCATCGGTACTGGTTACCCGTGCGTCATTTCCGGACATCGTCGATCGCCTGCGCGCGAACTTCGATGTGACCGACAATCCAGAAGACACGATCTGGACACAACCGGAGCTGATTGCCCGGCTGCAAGGGAAGGTGGGGGCCATGACGGCGGGCAGCGACCGGATCGATGCGACCTTGCTCGACGCTTGCCCGCAGCTGAAGGCGGTGTGCAATATCGGCGTCGGCTACAACAACGTCGACGTGGAAGCCTGTACCGCGCGTGGCGTGCTGGTGACGAATACGCCGGACGTTCTCACGGATACCACTGCGGACTTCGGTTTCGCGCTGATGATGGCCACTGCCCGGCGTATCACGGAGTCGGAACACTTTCTGCGCGGCGGTGAATGGACCAAGACGGGGCGCTATGACATGTTCGTCGGCGGTGACGTGCATGGTTCGACGCTTGGCATTCTCGGCATGGGACGTATCGGTCAGGCCATCGCGAGGCGCGGCGCACTCGGCTTCGGTATGCGCGTGATCTATCACAATCGCTCGCAACTGGCACCTGATGTCGAGGCAAGCTGCCGGGCGCGCTATGTCGACAAGGAGACGCTGTTGCGCGAGTCCGATCATCTGATCATCGTGGTGCCGTATTCGGCCAGCTCGCACCATGCAATCGGCACGGCGGAACTCAAGCAGATGAAATCGTCGGCCACGCTGACCAACATCGCGCGCGGCGGCGTAGTGGACGATGCCGCTTTGGCGGTGGCGCTGAACGAAGGCAGCATTGCGGCGGCCGGTCTGGACGTCTTCGAAGGTGAGCCGGTTATCTGTCCGGCGCTTCTTGCCCAGAAGAACGTGGTCCTGACGCCGCACATCGGCAGCGCGTCTGTCAGCACACGACGTGCGATGGCTGCACTTTGTGCAGACAATTTGATTGCCGCGCTCGGCCATGGCCCGTTGGCCGGGCAGCCGCCGACACCCGTGAATCCGCAGGTGCTGACGCACCCGACAGCAGCGGCCTGAGCGAAGACCGGCGCAACCTGCCGCGCCGGCATCGATTCGCAAAAATTTGCGCTCCGATAGAGGAGCGCGCAAACCGATGAGGCGCCCGCAGAGGCGCCGCATACTGGAGACAAACACCATGCCGGACCACGCCTGTTCCGCTGCCGGAAGCCGCCCTGATTCATCATTCCCGAAACTTATTGCACCAGAAGAAAGGCATCTGCAACGGCCTTTTTTTGCGAGCTAGTATCAATTCAACACGGAAGTCAATGACGCCTTCCGAGTGGATAACGGTGTAGCCGCAGGTCGAGTAAGACCGGGATCATCGCTTCGATCCGAATCATTGGGACGTGCAACATGAAACTTCATTTTGACGTGGCGACGGTGCTGCAAGGCGACTATGGGGCGCTGTTTCTCCATGGGATCGAGCTCACGCTCGCGATGGCGGCACTGGCGTGGGGACTCTCGCTGGCTGTGGGCATTCTCCTCACGCTGATCCGCATGACCAACAATCGATTCGCGACGGGCTTTGTCGCGGCGTTCGTTGCCTACCACCGCAACGTGCCGATGCTGGTCCAGATTCTGTTTTGGTACTTCGGCATCTCGAACATCTTGCCGGAACAATTGCAGGCGCTGCTTAACCACTACAACGGCCAGTTCGTTTTTGCGGTCATCGCGATCGGATTGTGCAGCGCGGCCTATCTCTCCGAGGATATTCGAAGCGGACTGCGTGCAATTCCGTATGGCCAGTATGAAGCTTCGCGCGCGCTGGGTTTGAACTTCCTGAATGGCATGCGTTATGTCGTCCTTCCGCAAGCGCTGCGCAACGCGATTCCGCCCATGGTCAATCACGCGGTATTGCTGTTCAAGAATACGAGTCTCGCGATGGCGATCGGGGCGGCAGAGCTGACCTATGTCACGCGGCAAATCGAGAACGAAACCTTCCTGTCTTTCGAGTCGTATTTTGTCGCCACGGTGGTGTATCTCGGCCTCTCCCTCGTCATCATGCTGGGCGGCGCCAGGATCGCGATGCACTACCGCATTCCGGGAGTGAAGTGACATGTTCGACATCCTGCGCGACAACTGGACGCTGCTGCTCATCGGGCAGTATCCGCACGGACCGCTCGGCGGCATCGTTCTGACGATACTGCTGTCGATTTCAGCGCTCGTCATCGCATTTCCCTTGGGTATCCTGGTCGCGCTGGCTCGCATCAGCCCGTTCCCGCTTCTGCGGGCGCCGGCCACGGGTCTCGTCTACATGGTGCGCGGCATCCCGCTCCTGATGGTGATCTTCTGGGTGTACTTTCTCGTGCCCGTCCTGACCGGTTATCCGGTCACCGGGTTTGTCACGATGCTGTGCGCACTGGTCATCTACGACTCCGCCTATCTCGGGGAAATCATCCGCGCGGGCATCGAGGGACTACCGAAAGGGCAGACCGAAGCCTCAAGGGCGCTCGGCATGAGCTACATGAAGACCATGCGAGCGGTCATCCTGCCGCAGGCGCTCTATAACGTTGTGCCGAGCATGGTCACGCAGTTCGTTTCGACGGTCAAGGAGACCTCGCTCGGATACATCATCAACGTTCAGGAGATTTCCTTCGCGGCGGATCAGATCAACAACCGGTTGATGACCAAGCCGTTTCCCGTGTACCTGATTCTGGCGTTGAGCTACTTCGCCCTGTGTTACGCGCTGACACAGCTCGCGCAGTATCTGGAGCGGCGCGTGACGCGCAAGCGGGCCGGCGTAATGGCGAAGACACAGAAGGCAGGCGCCGTCGCGCTGGCCGACGCGCTGCCCATTGAGAACTAGGCGCTCACTCACTTCGAGGTAATTCGCATGATCAAGTTTTCCAGCGTCAACAAATGGTACGGCGAATATCACGCTCTTGTGGACGTGAATGCTGAGGTTCGCAAAGGCGAAGTCGTGGTTGTCTGTGGGCCATCCGGATCGGGTAAGTCGACTTTGATTCGGACCGTTAATCGGCTGGAGGAGATCAATCGTGGACAGATCTTCTTCGACGGTCAAAACATTCACGACAAGAAGCTGGGTCTGAATGCATACCGCAGCCGTGTCGGCTTTGTGTTTCAGCAATTCAATCTGTTTCCGCACCTGTCGGTGCTGGACAACATCACGCTATCGCCGATGCGCGTGAACGGCCTCAAACGCGCGGATGCTGAACAGAAAGCGGCAGATCTGCTGTCGCGCGTCGGTCTATCGAACAAAGCCAGTGCTTATCCTCCGCAATTGTCCGGTGGTCAGCAGCAGCGCGTTGCGATTGCGAGAGCACTGGCGATGGATCCGCCGGCGATGCTGTTCGATGAACCCACCAGCGCGCTCGACCCGGAGATGGTCGGCGAAGTGCTGAACGTGATGAAGAGTCTCGCGCAGGAAGGTATGACGATGATGTGCGTTACGCATGAGATGGGGTTCGCACGCGAAGTCGCTGACCGCGTCTGGTTTATGGATGCAGGGAAGATTCTCGAGACGGCCGAACCGGAGGAATTCTTTTTGCGCCCGAAACATGCACGCGCCCAAAGATTCCTGTCCGATCTTCGCACGCATTGAGGCAACCGGTAACGCCCCGGCGATTCAGATTGAACACCTTTGATCAGCAGTCGATTGCTTTACACATAAACTTCAGGAGCATCACCATGCAGGTAAAGAAGATTTTCGCGGGGATGTTGGTCGTTGGCGGTGCTATTGCATCGATTGCCCCGGCTCACGCTGATCAGTTGGCCGATATCAAGAGCCGCGGCGAGTTGACCTGCGGCGTGTATTCGAATGTCGAGCCGTTCTCGTATCCCAATGCGCAGACGCGTCAGCTCGAGGGCATGGATGTGGACCTGTGCAACGCCGTGGCGAAACAGCTCGGCGTGAAGGCGAAGCTCGAACCGTTGGCCGTCGAAGCGCGCATTCCTCAACTGAAGTTGGGGCGTGTCGACATCGTGGTTGCAAACCTTGCCTACACAAAAACGCGCGCCACGCAGATTGCCTTTAGCGATTCGTACTACTCGACCAAGGAAGTGCTTGTCGTGAAGAAGGCTGACGCGAACAAGAAGCTGACTGATTTCGCGGGGCAGAAGATCAGTGCCGCTGACGGCTCGACGTCCGCGCAGTCGATCCCGATTTCGATCAAAGATGGCCAGGCGGTGACCTTTCACGATACCAGTTCAGCGTTTCTCGCACTGGAGCAGAACAAGGTCAAAGGCTTCGTCACCAATCAGATGACCGCGACGAAGATCGCGAAACAGGTCGACGGCACGGACGGCGCAGTGGCGATTGCTTCGGAGCCGATGTTGATCGAGCCGATCGCAGTGGGCTTGCGCCAGAACGAACCGGCCATGCTAAGCGCGGTCAACAAGGCCTTGGCGGCGATGGAGCAGGGCGGCGAGATGAGCAATATTTTCAACAAGTGGCTCGGACCAAAAACGCCGTATGGCCTGACCCGTACCGACAAGGTCACGCCGATCGACCAGCTCAAGTTCACGCCGGTGTCCTGAAGCGGATAGCGTGTGCTGTACCGGTGCGCGGCTGTCTGCGCACCGATATCTGATTTCTGCTTCGCAGGACGGCGAGTGCGGTGTGAGAGAGATCATGCAAGGGCTCAGCGCGCCTGACGGTGTAGGATCGAAGTCGGACGAATTAGCGTCGAAGAGGAGTTGAGTTGAACAGTAATCTGAAGATGTTCGATCTGTCGGGGCGTCGTGCTCTGGTCACCGGGTCGAGTACCGGTATCGGCTACGCGCTCGCAAAAGGATTGGCCGGTGCCGGCGCTGAAGTCATTCTGAACGGTCGTAGCGAGGCCCGGCTGGCAGAGGCTGTTAGCCGCTTGCGCGATGAGGGGGCGACCGTCCACGCCGCAAGTTTCGATGTGACGTCGGCCAATGAGGTCGAAACTGCAATCGCGCAGATCGAGCGCGAAATCGGTGCAATCGACATTCTCGTCAACAACGCCGGCATGCAGCGTCGTGCGCCGCTCGAACAGTTTTCCCACGGTCAATGGGAAGAGTTGATGAAGACCAACGTCGACAGTGTGTTTCTTGTCGGCCAGGCGGTCGCGCGGCACATGATCGCTCGCAAGCGTGGGAAGATCGTCAACATCTGTTCCGTGCAAAGCGAACTGGGTCGTCCCAACATTGCCGCATATACCGCAAGCAAAGGCGCGGTGAAGATGCTGACGAAGGGGATGGCGATCGACTGGGGGCAATACGGAATCCAGGTCAATGGCCTCGGACCGGGCTATTTCAAAACCGAGCTGACCGAGGCGCTCGTCAAGGATGAGACCTTCAGCAACTGGCTGATCGGACGCACGCCATCGCGGCGTTGGGGCGACGTGGAGGATCTCGTCGGCGCCGCAGTGTTCCTGGCGAGCAACGCTTCGAACTTTGTGAACGGCCACATTCTGTATGTGGATGGGGGCGTGACCGCCACGCTGTAGGTTGACTCGCTTTGGCAAGGGCGAAGTCGCAACCGCCAACGGTCTGACTGGTATTGCAGCCCGGTTCGTCAGCGGTCGGTCTCGAAAGGTGCCCGCCAGGGTAAAGGGTAGCCTGTCATGTTCTCGGCCAGGAAGAGTCCTCCATGACGACAATGTGGGCGCCTGCTTCTCACCGTCTAGCGGACGTTCGTGGATGTCCAATAACGGATCAACTCCAGCGCTCGTTTGTCACTCATGCGGTCGCACCTTTGCGATGCAGTCATCGCTACGATCAAATCGAACCGCGCCAAACTCAGTGCGACGAGACGTACGCTGTATCAGCGAATGCTGCCGGGATCGCGAAGCTCTCTCGCATACGCTTCGTCTCCGCGGCCGGCGTCAGGCCAAACAGACGCTTGAATTCCCTGCTGAACTGAGACGGGCTCGTGTAACCCACAGCGTGTCCTGCCGCCTCCGCGGTCAGGTCCTTGCGCACCATCAACAGGCGAGCCTGATGCAGACGCGTCGACTTCACGTACTGCATCGGCGACACCTGCGTGATTGCCTTGAAGTGGCTGTGGAAACTCGGAATGCTCATACCCGCTTCGTCGGCCAGTTGCGTTACGTCGAGAGGCTGCGCATAGCTTGCATGGATCAGGCGGAGTGATCGACCTATCCGGCCGAACTGTCCCCGCATCGCCAAAGCCTCGCGCATCGAGCTCCCCTGGGCTCCGGTGAGCACCCGGAAATACAGTTCACGCAGCAGTCCGGCGCCCAACACGGCAGCTTCGAGTGGCCGATGCATCGCCTCGAGGAAGCGCAACACGGACCCCTGCATCGCGTCATCCATCGGCGTCGACATCATGCTCTGAGGCGGTTGCACGCGCTCCGTTACGCCTTCGCGGTCGATCTGCTCCGCCAGTTCGGCTGCCAATGTGAAATCGAGGTGCAGATACAGCGCGAGCAGCGGGCGCTCCTGGGCCGCGTCGGTCTCCATGCTGAACGGTATAGGCACGGACACGGCCAAGTAGTGACGCTCATCGTACAGATAGAGCTGGTCGCCGAAGTAACCCCGCTTGCGGCCCTGACAGACGATCACGATGCCGGGGTCGTACAGAACGGGCGTGCGCGACAGCGCCCGATTCGAACGTAGGATGCGGACGCTCGGCAGTGCCGTCAGGTTGTAGCCCTCGTCGGGCGCCAACTCGCGCAGCAGGGCAACCATGCGTTTCTGGCTTCGGGAAGACAGATCCGGATACTGGGTCAAGGCGCGCTTAGTGCTCATAGTTTTATGCAAGAAAATCAGCGTAACTTGGCTTACTTTGCCTCGTTCCTCGGACTAGTATGCACTCTCCAATCAACATCCGGGAGAAGCTTCAGTGGCATCCAGCAAAACTCTGCTCATCACTGGCGTCAGCAGCGGCTTTGGTCGTGCGCTCGCACAAGAAGCGCTAGCGGTGGGTCACAAAGTCGTAGGTACAGTGAGAAGTGCGCAGGCAAAGCGCGATTTCGAGTCTCTGTCCACGAATGCTGCTTTGGGACGTGCGCTCGACGTGACCGACTTCGACGAGGTCGACGGCGTCGTGGCAGAAATCGAGGCTAACGTGGGGCCCATCGATGTGCTGGTCAACAATGCCGGCTACGGCCACGAGGGCATCATGGAAGAATCGCCGTTGTCGGAAATGCGCCGACAGTTCGATGTGAATGTATTTGGCGCGGTCGCCATGATGAAGGCCGTCCTGCCTTTCATGCGTAAGCGCCGCCGCGGCCACATTCTGAATATCACGTCGATGGGCGGCTACATCACCATGCCGGGAATCGCTTATTACTGCGGGAGCAAATTTGCACTGGAGGGCATCTCCGAGGCGCTTGGCAAAGAGGTCAAGCCTTTCGGTATTGCCGTGACAGCCGTGGCGCCGGGCTCGTTTCGCACTGATTGGGCGGGCCGCTCGATGACGCGGACGCCCCGCTCGATTCCGGATTACGACCATATCTTCGACCCCATCCGCAAAGCCCGTGAGGAAAAAAGCGGCAAGCAATTGGGAGATCCCAGGAAAGCAGCACGCGCAATGCTGGCCGCCATTGCTACGGATCACCCGCCCGCGCATCTTTTGCTCGGTAGCGACGCGCTCGGGCTCGTGCGAGACAAATTGTCGACATTGAACGTTGAAATCGGTGCGTGGGAGGCTACTACTGTCTCGACGGACGGCTGAAGACCGCTGAGACGGAAAATCTGTCGAAAACCGTATCCGGCCGGGCTCACTTTCGTATGCTGCATGTCGTCCTTGCGCCGTTCGATCCACACCGAATCACCGAATTCATGCGTCCGATAATGGCGGGCTTCGAGCGCGGTTGTCACGCGGGCAAGCGTCGCGCAGTCTGCGAACGCGCGTAGCAGCTCGTAGTGACTCGAACCGGGTTCATGCGCGCCGGACACAATAACGTCGACTATACGCAAGCGCGTGTCCGGTCCGATCCGTTGCGTAGCTATCCCGTCGCCGGCATGGACGATGCCATCCACGCTGGCCGCATGCTCGAGCGCGCGCACGACCGTTGTGCCGATCGCCACGACGCGTCCCTGCCGTGCGCGTGTCGCATCGATCAACGCGGCAGTCGCGGCCGGAATCCGATAGGGTTCGTCGAACGGTAAGCGGCGATCGAGCCCAGCATCGCCTGTCGATGAAAGGCCGGCTGCATGCGTCAATGTCGCGAACGGAATGCGGCGCGCGCGCAGGCTTGCGACGGTGCGCCAGTCAAGCACGAAGCCGGCCGACGGCGGCTCAAACGCCACGGGCTGCGTGGCGATCGGCGTCCATACGTCCCACAACGCGAGCGCGCTGTCCAGATGCGCATACTGGACCGGCCTGCCATGCAGCGCGAACGCGTGCCAGATGTGCAGGGCGCTGCCGTCGAAGCGCAGTTCGACGAAGCGCGGATGAGCGAGAATCCGGACGACGGTTGCCGTCAGCGGGCCGAGCGTCAGCCGGTCGCCGGGCAATAGAGTGGGCGGGGCGGCGCGCGCTTCGGTCGGCGTATGGAAGTCACCGGCGCCGAACATGATCGCGCTGAAGCGCGCGACCTCGTCCGGGGCGAGCGAAGGCCGTCCTGCCAGCCGCACTTCGATCGTTTCGCCCGTCCGGTCGTGAGTGCCGTGCAGACTTGCAGGCAGCGTCGCGGCATCGTTCGCGATCACGCAATCGTCCGCACGAAGAAATGTGGCGAGTGCGCGTCGCGCGCGATGTTCGATGTGTCCGGAACGATCGACGACAAGCAGTCGCGCATCGTCAGGGCGTTGAATCGGCAGCGTGGCCGCGCGCATCGTCACGATCTCCCATGCGTGGCGGAATTGCGCAACTCATGCAATGCCGACGCAATCGCGTCGGCGAACTCGTGTGCCGCGTCGGCGGGGTGCTTCAATGTCGCGGGGTCGTCACCGGGCGCGGCGAGCGCATGCAATGGCGTATCCATGTCACCCGGGTCGAGGGACAGCATCCGAATCCGCTGCGGGGCAAGCTCGACGCTCCAGATGCGGGACATCTGGCGCAGCGCCGCCTTGCTTGCGCCGTAGGCGCCCCATGTTGGGTACGGCTCGACGGCAGCATCGCTCGATACGTTCAGCACGACGGCGCCACCGTGCTCTCGCGCGGCCGCCGCGAGCGAACCCAGCAATGCCTTGGTCAGCCGGAACGGGCCGAGCACATTTGTCGCCAGTGCGGCTTCGAAGTCTTCGCAGTTGGTGTCCGCGAAAAGCGCGAGCGGCACGGGCCCGAGCGACGACGCATTGTTCACCAGCACATCGACGCCGCCCAGCACGCCATTGATCTGCAACGCGAGCGGATAGATGTCGCCTTTCATCGCTATGTCGCCGACGATGCCGGCGACTTTCGTGCGTGTGGCAGCCACGGAGGCGACCCGTTGCGCGCGACGGGCAACAAAGGCCACCGTCGCGCCGCGGGCGAGCAACTCGTCCATTAACACGAGGCCGAGTCCCGACGTGCCGCCCGTGAGGGCAACGCGAATGCCGTCAAGGTTTCTGTCCGAATCGGTCATGCAGGTTCTCCAATCGCGGGCGGGACGCGCGTCAGCGGCGCCTTCCCGATGGCCTGATAATAAAAATGACCCGTCGCCTGTCCCAGTGCGATGTCCAATTTCTTGTCAGAAAGTCGATATGATGGACGAGACCGCTCGTGAAACTGCCGATGAAATCGCTCACGCGGCCCAGCACATGGCCCGCAACCTGGTGGCGCTGCGGCACGCCCGCGCGTTGACACAGGAAGGGCTGGCGAAGGCGTCGGGCGTGCCGCGCTCGACGCTCGCCAATCTGGAATCGGGTGAAGGCAATCCGTCGCTGAAGGTGCTGATGAAGGTGGCCGGTGCGCTCGGTGCGCCGCTTGACGAACTGCTTGCGTCGCCGCGCGCGAAGGTACGCAAGTGGTCAGCGGAGGACATTTCCGCGCAGAATCGCGGCAGCGGCTTGACGATCCGGCCGCTGGTTCCAGAGCCGGTGCGCGACAGCATTCTCGATACGATGGCATTCGCGCCCGGCGCCTATTTGCGCGGCACCCCCCATTTGCCGGGCACACGCGAGTACTTCACGTGTCTCGAAGGGCGGGTCGCCGTGTTTGTTGCGGGCGAGCGGCACGGACTCATTGCCGGTGACGTGCTGGCATTTCCCGGGCACGTGCCGCATTCGTATCGCAACGAGGATGCGCAGCGCAAGGCGCTGGGCGTATCGATCGTGATACTGGCGAAAGCGGGCATCTAACCAACATCATGCGGCCTTCGAATTGGCGCTTGCGGTGTCGCGCGTGCAGCATGCGAAGCGGAAGGCGTGGAAGCGTATCTCAGGGACGGCGCGGTTGCATGCCCGCGTTTCCTTTTTGGGTCGGGACGTCGATGGTTCGTGGGGAGGTGCGTGCGTATCTAACGGCTTTGCCGGTCGTCGCTTCGTGCGCGCCATGGGGCAGAAATCGGCCAGAAGCGGCCTTTCGATACCTCGACTCAGATTCGCGACAATCTCGAGGTTTCTGCGTTAGTCGATGATATTCTGCGGATGCCACGTTTCGTTGTCGTCGTAACGGTATAGCTCACTTCTTCGTCTGAAAAAGTGAATCTACTCGCGACAAGGTGTTGCACTTCACTTTTGATCGCGGCTTAGCTATCAGATCACGACTGCGGTGCTAGACCAGCGGCGATCAGATTCAGAATTTGTGCCATGTCCGCCGGTATCATGGGGCAAGGAGGTCTCGGCAGACGCGATGACGCATCCAACCTGCCGCGTTGCCGAAGCAAAAGCTTTTTTGCTGCATGCGAAAAATGCAGCTTCGGAGTGGGCGTTCAAGACAATTGGAAACGTTGTGGTTGTGCGATCGTCGAAAGGCGCAGTCGGGGCAGAAGCGGAACTTCGCTAACGGTTGATACCTGGCAGCTTGCGAAGTTGGGACAAGGTACGTCTTGGTGTTCGCAGTAATCCAGTGCATGTGTCATGCATCAGGGTCCGGTCAGTCAACACGAATCCGAGGGGCCGGAACTCTGATTTTGAGTGCAAGCAATCAACCGCGGAGGTTTGCCATGACCGACGATGGAACTGATGGCGATCGGGAAGCGCTGGATCTTCTCATCCGAGGATTCCAGGTCTCGCGGATGCTCCGGTTGGTGGCTGATCTCGGTCTCGCGGACAAGATTCCAAAAGACGGCAGCCGCAATGTAGGCGACCTGGCCACAGCCTGTGCAGTGCTTGCTTCACCACTGCTTCGAGTGCTACGCGCGCTGGCTGCTTTCGGCGTCTTTCGCATCGGCGCGGACGGAAGCGTTTCCCACTCTCCGCGCTCCGTGCTCCTGAGGACCGATCAACCGAACAGTCTTCACCATGGAGCCAGGTTCTGGACTGCGCCCGGCTCGTGGAAGGCTTGGGGCGTTCTGGATGCTGCGCTTGCTGGCGACACTCCGCATCAGGCCGCCTGGAACATGAGCCGCTTCCAGTACCTTCGTGAACACACCGACGAGGCTCGGAATTTTGATGCCTTCATGGCGAACTTCCCCGACCATCGGCACCAGGCGCTTGCCGCCAGCTATGACTTTTCCGGGGCGAAGCTAATCATCGACATCGGTGGTGGCAACGGAGAGGCGCTGCGTCGCATACTCGCCCGGTTCCCGGCGCCGCGCGGATTGGTTTTTGACCGCGATGACGTCGTAGCGGCGATAGCGCCAGAAGCGCGATCGAGCGGAAGAATCGATGTCCAAGGCGGGAGCTTCCTTGATCTCGTCCCTGAAGGCGCGGACATCTACCTCCTGGTCCGCGTTCTGCACGACTGGTCCGACGACGATTGCATTCGAATCCTGCGCAACTGCCGTGCCGCAATGACCCCTAGCGCACGCTTGCTGATCGTTGAGCAGATCCTCGAGCCCGACCCGGCGCTCGGACGGCCGTCGAGTTATCTGGTCGACACACAGATGATGGCCATGTTCGGTACCGCGCGGGAGCGTACAGAAGCCGAATTCGGCGAACTGCTCCAAACCTCAGGCTTGGGGCTTGAGCGCGTAATTGAAACCGCATCGCCGGTGTGGGTCATGGAGGTTATCCCGATGTGAGCGTGCGGCGCCCTCGCGCTGTCCGCTTCGGAGAAAACCGGAAGACCGCTCCGGGTCGTTCAGAGCCACTTGTCCGTAGCTTCGCTGGCGTGATTGCCGGACTGCATTCGAAATTTGTCGCGCGCTCCCAGGCTTATCGGGCGTCAGCAGCGGACGGGCGCCAGCGACCTCCCTTCATCGACACCTGACAGTCCTTTCGCTGTGTCTTGATAGACTTGCGCTTACGTAAAAAAACGGGGGAAAACGCGTGAGCCTCGACGAATACTACAAGCGGCTAAGTCTGCCGGGCACTGCGTCGCCGGCAGACGTCAAGCGCGCGTACCGACGGCTAAGAGCAAAGTACCACCCGGATCGCAACAAGGGGCGCGAATCGGCAGTCGAGCCGGTGTTCAAGCGCATTCAGGAAGCGTTTGAGATTCTGACCGGCGAGCGTGAGCTGCCCGTGTCCAGCCCGGCGGCGGCATCGACTGAGCGGCGCGGCAAGCCAGCACACTCGCGCGAACACCGTAGCCCGCCTCCGATGCGCGGCGCGAACTGCCTGATCGAACTTTTCGTGCCGCTCGAAGCCGCGATCCACGGCGGCGAGGTCGAAGCGAGCTATCCGGTGAAGGGACCATGTCACCAATGTCAAGAAAGGGTTTCCCAGTGCGCGAGCTGCTACGGCAGCGGTCTGTCGGTCTCGGGCATGGACTGCATCGCCTGTGGGGGAACCGGTCGCCCGCCAGCGAGTGAGCAGTGTCAAACGTGTCTCGGTACGGGTATCAGAACCTGTCGGAAGTCCGAGACAGTGAAGGTTCCAGCGGGTGTGTGGGATGGCCAGCGTCTTGTCGTCGAAGGTGGTGGCCATCCCGGGTCGAATGGTGGTCCGCCGGGCGACGCGATCTTCTCGGTCGCGATTGTATGCAGCGCGGCCTTTCGTCGCGACGGCCTGAATCTCGCAAGCGAGATTCAGGTTGATTTCGTGACAGCCACGCTCGGCGGTAACTTCGAAGCGCAGATCCTGTGCCGTGCGTACCAGATGGCGATTCCGCCGAACGCGCAGCAGGGCAGCACGATCCGTCTACCCGGACATGGACTCACGGACCGCACCGGCTCGCGCGGTGACCTGACGCTGCAATTGGTGCTCGCGATGCCGGCTGCGGCTTCACATCTCACCGACAACGAGCGACAACGGCTGCGCGAGATGTTTGCGGACGCTGGGCGTCGCGCAATGCAGGCAATTCCAGCACGCTCGCAAAACAATTTCTGAATACTTTCCGTTCGTGTTGGGCGACGAAAGGCGGCCATGAAGCGACATTCGCCCGCACCGTAGTTCGGACATTCAGGCGTCGGTTGCGCCCGGGAAGCGGCCATTCAATTCGCGGGGTTGTAGCTCGCTTCATCGGCCGAAGCAGTCGTCAGTCCGTCACCAAGGCAATGGCCGGCAGGGGTTGTTCCGTTGACAACGGATGAGCAGCTCGGGCGAACGGCAGCTTTGACCGTTGGGCAGCGAACGGATCCGTTGCGGCACCTCGGCGTGGATATGCCAACACCTAGCTCGGCGTTCGAATGGAGTCTGCCTGGGCGGCTTCAGTTCCGGCTATTCTTCTCGTACGCCAGACAAAAAAAGCCGGCGCTTAGCCGGCTTCTCCTAACTGCTCTTCAGCAGTCTCGCGACTGACGCTTATCAGACGCGCTGTCCCTCAACGATAAGGTCGCATCTGCCCTCGCTACGGGGTGTGATCGTCTTGTTTCAGCCGACTGCGGGTGTCTGCTTGGGGGGCGACAATGATTGCGTCGGTCGGCCAAGATGTTTGTCGGTAAACCGGACTTCCTGCTTGACGCCGTCCAGCATGCTGAACATCGGGCATGCCGCTGCCCACCGGCGCGCGCATTTGCCGGTCGAGCATCTGGCCACCTTCCTGTGGCGGCGCACGGGCGGCGCGGCCCCTATACGTGGATCATTTTTCGGTCGGCGTAAACACGGTGACGACTTACCGGCCACGCATATGCCATAAGCTGCTCCTGAAGGGCAACGCCGAGCTGACGCGCTACGCCCTCGAGCAAGGACTGTTGCTTTACTCGACCCAGCATGTCCTTGCGGTAGCACCGCGCTGAAGGCACCGAACCGATCCGCAAGTCGGTGAAACTGCGCCAGATCGCATTGATTCGGTACTACGGCGCCGAGCTTCCCGGAGAAGACTATGTTTCGGGCTTCCCGCGCCAGTTAAGCGCGGTCGGTCACGGGCCGCGAGCCCATTGACGGCGGTCCGCCGTGCCGCGCGAAGCTCAGTTGTCGAATGAAATAACCGCGCTTCGAGTGCCGTAGTCCGATCCTCAACCGCCGTTTGAGCTGCCGTCACGTTTAGACGGGTCGTTTGCGCCCGGTACGGGGTCTTTTTCAAGGTGGTGACGACGCATCGAGCAATGCACTCGTGAAATGCGGCAGCGGCGGTTTGGCGAACCTTTTCGGTCGCTAGAACGATGTGCAGCGAATTGTTATAGTAAAAGGACACTGAGGCACCCGGTCGGCGACCCCGCGCGTCCATCGACGTCGGTCCCCCAACTTTTAGTCGGCCTGCGAAATGAAATACAAGGACTATTACGAGATCCTGGGACTGCAGCGAACCGCGACGCAGGACGACGTCAAGCGCGCCTATCGTAAGCTGGCGCGCAAATATCACCCAGACCTCACTAAGCAATCCGACGGGGAGGACCGCTTCAAGGAAGTGGGTGAGGCCTATCAGGTGCTCAAAGACACTGAGAAACGCGCAGCCTACGACCGAATAGGCGGCCAATGGCAGAACGGCCAGGATTTTAGGCCGCCGCCGCACTGGGATGAAGGCTTCGAATTCCGCGGCGCGCGCAACGAGGGGAGCGCGAATCCCGACTTCAGTGACTTCTTCGAAGCGATGTTTGGCGGAGCAGACACCGGTGTGCATTCTCGGCAAAGAAAAATGCATACCACACGATCGGCTCACGACGCGAAAGTGGCCAGGGATCTGGAGGGTGCCTATCGTGGGGCGCACTTCTCAGCTTCTGGGCAGGATCACCACGCCAAAGTGGTAGTCGATCTTGCCGATGCCTATCGTGGGGCGCAACGCTCAATTTCTCTGCAAATGCCGGTCATCGATGCGCAGGGCCATGTCATCCTGCAATCTCGGACGCTGAACGTCTCTATTCCGAAGGGCGTGCGTGCTGGGCAGCACCTGCGGCTTGCCGGGCAGGGTGGTGCAGGATTGGGAGGTGGATCCGCCGGTGATCTATATCTGGAAATTGCCTTTCGGGAGCATCCGCGTTTTCGCGTCGATGGGCGCGATGTCTCGCTCGACGTTCCGGTGGCGCCCTGGGAAGCGGCGCTCGGCGCAAATGTCACGGTCCCGACGCCTGACGGCTCCGTCGAAATGACCGTGCCACAGGGCTCGGCCGGCGGCCGGCGGCTGCGACTCAAGGGCAAGGGGATTCCGGCGAACCCGCCGGGCGACCTGTACGTGGTATTGAACATCGCGCTGCCACCGGCCAACACCGAGAACGCTAAGGCGGCATACGACACGATGCGACAAGCGTTCAACTTCGACCCGCGTGCGAATTTTTACGGGTAATGGATCATGAAAGAATCGGTGACGACCTATTTGGAAGGCCAGATTGTCGAGGAAGACGTCGAGTTCACGTTCGTTGAATTGTGTCGAGCGAGCGGTGCGTCGGAAGAGCAGTTGACCATGTGGATTTCTGAAGGTGCATTCGAACCCCAAGGCCCCCGACCAGAGGAATGGCGGTTTAGTGGCGCGGCGCTACGCCGCGTGCGTACCGCTCACCGGCTAGCGCGCGACCTGGAGATCAATGCTCCCGGGATTGCGCTCGCTCTGGATCTGCTCGACGAAATCGACACGTTGCGGGCGCGGTCTGGGCGCTCGTATGGCCGCACAGCATAGTCTCGACAGACGTCAGCGAGATCGTCCGAGTTGGTAGCGGTCATGGTGTCGCGCGGTGGACGGTGGAAGCAGCTGCTGAGTTCTCGGTTTGGTCCGGAAAACCGTCTGCTAAGGGTAAGCTACCTTTTGCCACCGTCGGCACGCTCACGCCTTCCGTGTTCCAGATAGCACCGCGTTGATTGCATGCATGGTCCTGGGATTGTGCCGGGGCGCGCGACCAGTCCAGCCTCACTCCAGACCCGGTCGCGCGGTGTCTTTCATCATCGTCCGCGTGCAGGTATTGGCTGGGAGCGGTGATAGATTCATGACCCAGATTGTCGCGCACGTGTCGTAGGTCAACCTGTTGATCCATCACGTGTGCTGCGCGCAAAGTTGGCTTCCCCGTCAGTTGCAAATGCTCGGCTGCATTTTCGAATACCCGTTTGATGATCAAATGCCCGCGGCTGCGCATCATCGCTCGGTGCGTACGATCCGCCATGAGTTTCGCCGTTGCCGGAAGCAGCCGCTCCTTCGCCTTTGCCCGTGGTCGCCAGCCACCGGCGCTCCTGATCGTCGAGATCGCGGCGGAATCACCGCCTTTAACCGCTTGCCGCAGATCCGGTCAGCAGCCTCCCATAGGGTAATTAGCATTAGCGCAGCACGAACCTCATCGTTGTAGCGCCGGTGTGGACCAGGCTTTTGCCTTCGGTAGCTGAGATTCACGGCACAACACACGGATCGCGTGCTTGCGGTGATAGCCCGTCAATTTGAGAAACTCGTCCAGAATCTGGCGCTTCCCGTCTCGGTTCGAACGCCGGTAGGCTCCCCAACAGCCTGAATCAATTCTCGCCGGATTTGCGCGGTTCCTGACCGCCATCGACGACGGGTAGCAAATTACATGAGGCAACGACCTTGGCTCGGTAACAAATAATTTGAGTCAATGCGTCACCTACACTGTAAGCATGGTCGCGACCTAGCAAGGAGGCTGCTATGACTCAGTCAATGATTAGCTTTGTGGTCGGCCTGGCGGTCCTGTTGGTCGTCGGGTTCATGCTGGCGCGACGTTACATGCGCGATCACCCTGGAGAGGGGATGGTTCAGTGGCTTGATGCGCATCACATGGGTTGGCTGCACCACAAGCATTGATGGCGCGCTCAGAAATGGAAAGACCCCGCGCATGACGGGGCCGATCCAGAACAATGCGTCAAATTGCCGTTAAAAACGGGGCCTGTCTCCGCGTTTTTCGGGGCGCTGGGAAGGCGCCCCCGGTACTTCTCGTCGCTATGGCGCTACCTGCACCTCGATGCGTCGCGGCTGCGGCTGTTCGGTGCGTGGAATGCATAACGTCAGAACGCCGTCTTTCAAGCTTGCTTCGATCTTCGAGCCATCCAGTTCGCGACTCAATCTAAACGCTCGGCGGTAGCGCGGCTCACCAATTTCGGCGTGAAGCAGTTGCAGACCTTCCGGCACCGCGACGGCAGCCTCTGCTTCAATCAGCAGGTGTTCACCTTCCATCTTGATTTCGAGGCGGTCCTTCGAGGCGCCCGGCAGATCGGCGGTGATGGTAATTCCCGTCTCGTCTTCGACGATGTCTACGGGCGGGATCAACGCCGCGGCCGTGCTCCTGGCCGACACGTTTTGCGGGTCACGCGTGGCGACTTGGGTTTCTTCGCTCATGGCAGTCTCCTTTTACTGGACTTGAATCAGGCGAGGCTTGGATGACTCACGCTTCATCACGGTGACGCGCAGACAACCGTCCGCATATTTTGCCTCGACGCGAGCCGGGTCGGCATCGTCAGGCAGGCTGACGACGCGGCGAAACTTGCCGGAAAACCGTTCGTCCGCATAGACAATTTTGCGCTCGCTGGCGTCCGCAAGGGCGGTCGGCCTTTCGCCGCTCAGGATAAGCAGGCCCTTGTCGATGGACACCTGCAGCGCCTGCGGATCGACGCCTGCTACAAATGCGACCACTTCGATGGCGTCCACCGTACTCCCGATGTTGATTGGGGGAAATGTACCCCGAGCGCCGGCACGGATGCCGGACGCAACGCCAACGTTTCGAACGACAGCGTCCATCTGCTCCTGGAGGAGCCGCTCGAAGTCCGGAAATACGTCGGAAGAAAACCTCGTGAATGAACCCTTCATGGCTGGATCTCCTTTCATCTATCACCTGGCAGGCGAGTGCGGCCCTCGGCAACTTCTCCGAAAGGCCACCAAGGGCAGTCACTCGAACCTCACGTTGGAAAGGGGTGTGGCCGGCCTATATAATTTATAGATGCGCGCGGGCAAAAAAAATACAAGAGATCGGATTGTTGAACGCGCTCGCCACAACGGAGCGGAGGCAGGCATGCGCCTTGCACTCAATTCCAGGATCAGGAACAAATCAGCGTTTCCCTAGCTCGACGGTCGACTGGAGTCTGCCCGTTCCGCTTCGATGCCGACCATTTTTCTCGTATGCCAGACAAAAAAAGCCGGCGCTTGGCCGGCTTCTGCTGACTGCTCTTCAGCAGTCTCGCGACTGACGCTTATCAGACGCGCTGTCCCGTGGTTTGAGGCGCATTGGGCGTTTAAAATTTAGGTTCGGCGCCGTCATTTTGAGCTTCGGCTTGCTTGCGCTTGCCATGCTCAACTTGCTGTGCGCGCCGCTGATTCGATGCCTGGCCTCTTCGCGGTTGTTCTCGGTTTTCTGTTGCTTCGATACGAACTCCTGTGTACTGCAAAGACCGCTGGTCGTCGCGCAACTAATTCGCAATCCTGTAAATTTGACTCTGGAAACGCAACTACGTTCGGCACAGAATTGTAACAGCGGGCCGAGACGGCCGATGACTTGTCTAATGGGGCGGGCTCCTGTGTGGTTCCCGGCTCCCGTGTTGTGTCCGCGAGAGCCGAGGGCTTTTCCAGCGCTTAAGTCAGACCTTAGGTGTCTTCGAAGGCATTCGGGGCTGCTTTGGGGCTGAGTTCGTCTGACATGACTATCTCCTTCACCGATTTCGACGCTTCGGAGGTTGCCGAGGCTCGGAGGGGCACGCTGTGAAGCTACTGCAAGTTGTATTGTTTGCGCAGCCCACTGATGATCTCCTCAGCCGCCGACATGACGATTTCCTTCACATCCGCATCTTGGCTGTCACCATGCAGATAGTTGATGTTCCAGTTGCATCCCTCCGAGTCTTCAGCGTGCTCCTGGATTCCCGTGGGACTCCACCCTGTCGTGTCTGCATTGGCATCGAGTGCTTTTGACACGATCTCAAGCAGCTCCTGCTCAGTTTTAAGCTCACGAGGCACGTCGGTTTCCATCGCCATGTGCGCGGAACGGCCGCGCTCGCTTCAGTCCAGTTTCGTCACACCACTCGATGGCCCATGTATTCGCACAGGAAACGATGTCATCCTCGTCAACGAACGAATCGGTGTCGCCCGAGTCGTGCGTTTCGCTGGTCATCGCCGGTGGGCGCAACGCAAAGTGCATGGCCGTCATTGTGCCGGCCAGTCTGCCGGTCGTTCGCCAATAGCGTCTGGTTTCGTATTGAGGGACCCCGTCAAGCCTCCCGGCGTAGCAGCGCTCGGCGAGCGCATCAAGATCCGGGGCGGCCCGTTTTCCCGTCGCTGGGCCTACTTTGTTGCGGAGACCGGCGGTCAGGCCGCTATCGACGTAATCCTTGGCCCCGCTGAGTAGACGCAAACTCAGGGCGCGTCGTACCTCGCATGAGGGCCTGACACGCTCCGCGTGTCCTGCCTTTCGTCGCGTGCCACGACGCCTCGAAAACCACAATGAAGGCGATCATGGCTGGCATCCTGGAAGGCGTAAAGCTGCACAATTGCGGTCACGCCGTTCCGTTCGGCTTGACGTCCATCCGATCGTCTGCGCGGGTCCTGTAGCGTGCTGCTTGTTGTACCGAGGTACGCGCCGCAGCCGCCAGCGCCTATCCTGCCAGTTGTTTACACCAAGGCCGTCGAGGTGAAGACATACATTCTTGCGCCGTGTGTCGACGGGATACCGACCGTGCCGGTATCCCTGGACGGTGCAGATCTGCTGGCCGAACCGAACGGCGTGGCCGTTGACCGGCCATGGTTGGATCACATTCAGCGTTGGAACTGGGAGAACGAGTTGATGGCGCTGCTGTCGGCCTGTGTCGCTCGCCCCGTACATCGCCGGCTTTTTGATTTCCGGGACGCAGAATGCTTTTGATTGGAAATCGGTGATCGGGCGTCGCACCGTGACTACAGGCCGCGGCTGCGAGAAAGGAAGCGTACGAAACAAGGATCGGTGAATGACAATCGCTGCTTTTATTTCTCTGGTTACCTAAGATATACCACTGAAAAGGATGATATGACGTACGCAATGTGAGGGATCCTGATCGGGATGGTGCTAATGTCCGGCGCGTCGCTGCAGCGGTATAGGCACAGCCTCCAGCGGAAGCGGAAGATTCAGTGGTTGGATGAACACCATGTATTGGACAGGCTACTCAAGCAATTGGGATTGTCGCTCCAGAAATGACACTCGCTGGGCAGATTGGCAGGTCACAAAGACTACTTTTTGGAGGAGTTGCGAGATGACCATGAATTACGCAGGCAGGTCGCACGATGAAACCGTGGCAGCGCGGCACAGGCAGAAGCAAAAGGCACAGGAACAGGCAGGCGGCGAAATGGCGATAGAAGGGACGGAGGCGGACGCGGAGCATAGTTGCGGCGAACTCTCCGAGCGGGGCAAGCAGGTATGGCGAAGTGGAAGCGGGATTAACGACGGGGGGAAGGAGTGATATGGCCTTGTCGATCCGGAGCGATGCGGGCGGAGTAATGCATTTCGCGCCACATCGCTCATGAATCGGGACGCTGGCAGCGAGCGGCCCCGATCAGTAACCACAGACCCCATGTGCCTTCGCGCCGGTCTTGACGTGTGTCGGCGTGGCCCTGCCACGTCGCGCCCTGCAATCGCACAGGTGATCGTCCGCTTACGGTCGTCGAGGTCAAGCGTCCGAAACTGTGGCCGATAGCTCCGATGAGCCGGTGATGACGCAAAGTCGACATTGGTGAGCGGTTGGCAACCGTGTACAGCTGCCCGGAGCAGCCGAGGGACAGCCATCCAAGCCGATTTCCCGAATGTCTGCTCAACGCCTGTGAGCGGACGACTGCGAGGTGGAACGTTGAATGTCGCTTCAGGGTCGACTAGCGGCGGTCGTGGACATCAGGGGTTGTGCCCATGACGTGATTGGCAGGAACCGGCCTAAACAGACCAGCAAACTGTTGAGAAGCATCCGCGCAGTTAAGTCAGGCAACGCCTTGCGGAATTCACTTCCGCGTGCCATATCGCAAGACGTACGCTTTCAAGACTCCGCCGGTTCGCGGCGAGCAACGCCATCGGATGGCGCAGCTTGCGTACACCCTTCTCGCCGACAGAAGTCGAGTACACGTGCGTATGCTGTGCCCGAAGGCTTCAGCGTTTTCAATACCTCCGTGAGTGCTTCGGTTTGCTTCCGGCTGAAGCGTTTGCCGGGCATGGCTTTCACCCACTGGAATAGCGCCGCCTTAGCCGGGCACACGCCAATTGCAGCCATTCGATCCCGGCACTTGATTGCGGTCACGCAGGCCAACGTTGCACAGGTGCTAAACAAGCCGGCTACATCGGGGTATTGACGGTTTTTACGAGCCGGGACTGAGGCCCCGGACGGTTCTGATTTTTGCCATAGCACGAAGAAGATCCATACTACGTTCATCCACCTGAGGGATGGATCATGCGAGAGGCGTTGTCGTTTAACTGCCGCGTAACAAGCACCGTATCGGAGTAGCTACTTAAACGACGCGGCGCTGCGCTTGGAAGTCTGCTGAACGCTTGCCTGAACATGCATATAGACTCGGAATTCTTCTAATACCCGCTGCCGCACGTACGTCTGAAAATTGAGGAGGATGCCCACGCCTCGATCTTCCCGGCGCTCCGGCCCGGTACACCAACAGCCATTCGTACGCCACCCTGACAGATTCATGCACGCCCTCTTCAAACCATGGCTTGTCAATGACGCGTTTGGCGACCCAGGTCTATACGTGGACTTTCGCGACGAACGGCGTGCCCTCCTTTTCGATCTTGGCGATATCGCCGGGCTGCTGCCTCGCCACCTGATGCGTTTGTCGCATGTGTTTGTTACCCATACGCACATGGACCATTTTTCCGGCTTCGATCATCTCTTGCGCGTGATGCTCGGGCGCAAGGCTGGCATCGTGATGTTTGGCGGCCTCAACTTTCTTACGCAAGTCGAACACAAGCTGAGCGCCTATACTTGGAACGTGGTGCATCGCTACGAGGTCGAGCTGGTGATCGACGCGCGCGAAATCGGAGTGGACGGTAGCGGGCAGCGCGCACTCTTTTCCAGTCGGAGACGGTTCGCCCGCGAAGCCGGCCCATCCTTTGAACGATCTGACGACGTGGTGCACAACGAAGCAACCTTTCGCGTGCGTGGCCGGTTTGTCGATCATGACATCCCGTGCGTTGCGTACGTGCTCGAGGAGAAGGCCCGCGTCAAGGTCGCGAAGGACCGGCTCGCGGCACTGGGGGTGTCGACGGGTGCATGGCTGCGCGAACTGAAACATGCGGTGCTGACCGGCGCCCCCGACGAGACGCCCATTCAGGTTCAGTGGCGCGATCGGCATGGCGAGCACGCCATGACCCGGCAGGTCGGCGAACTGCGTCACCTGATTCTCGACATCGTTCCTGGGCAGCGTATTGGCTACGTAACGGACTTACGCTACACGGAACCGAACGTAGAGACCCTGTCGCAGTTAATGCACGACGTGGACCTGCTTTTTATCGAGAGCGTATTTCTTGACGAGGACAAGAGCCATGGCCTGCGCAAGAATCACCTGACGGCCCGCCAGGCTGGTCTGATCGCGCGCCGGATCGGAGCCCGGACGGTAGTGCCGTTCCACTTTTCGCCGCGTTACGAAGGACGCTCGGCAGCACTGATTGCAGAAGTGCAGGCGGCATGCTCCGCTACGCCGGTCCTGGTTGGCGAAAGGCCTGATTAGATCAGGGAAGCTTCACTACCGGTCGCTCGCTCATCGCTCCTCACTTCCGCAAGCTGATTCCGCGCGTTTCCGGCGCGAAGAAAGTGGCCACGAAGCTGATGCCAGCCAGCACGGCGATGTACGTCGCGATCGGCCAGTACGCACCGTGTGCCCAGGCCAGCAAGGCCGTGGCAATGAACGGTGCGATACCACCCGACGCGACTGCCGCGAACTCCTTGCTCACGGCAATGCCGGTATACCGATAGCGCGCATTGAAAAGTTCGGGGAAGTACGCGCCCTGGATGCCGTACATTCCGAATACACCGACACCGATCGCCATCGCCATGCTGACGACAATCAGCACGGGATCCTTTGAGCTGAACAGCCAGAATGCAGGGAATGCCCAGAGACAGGTAAAGAGAGCGGCGAGCCGATACATCAGGCGCCGACCGAATCGGTCGGAGAGCCAGCCCATCAACGGGATAGTCAATACTGCTAGCGCTGCCGCAATCGTGACCCCGATCGTGCCGACCGACTTGTCGACCAGCAACACCTTGGTCAGGTAGCTCAATGCGAACACCTGGTAGAGGTAGGAGGAGCCGTTTTCGCCAACTCGTAGACAGAACGCGACCAGCAACGTGCCGCGTGCCTCAGACATCAGATCGCGGACCGGGCGCTTGCTCGCATGACCCGTCTTTTTGATTTCCTCGAACACAGGACTTTCTTTCACCCGCATCCGGATAACAATGCCGGCGACGATCACAGCGGCGCTAAATAGAAACGGCACGCGCCATCCGTAACTCAGAAATTCTTCCTTGGGCAATCGCTGCACGACGGTGAAAATCCCATTGGCCAGCAAGATGCCGACAATGCATCCCGCGAATGGCAGGGCGGCGTAAAAACCGC
This sequence comes from Paraburkholderia sp. IMGN_8, assembly GCF_038050405.1. Taxonomy (NCBI): domain Bacteria; kingdom Pseudomonadati; phylum Pseudomonadota; class Betaproteobacteria; order Burkholderiales; family Burkholderiaceae; genus Paraburkholderia; species Paraburkholderia sp. IMGN_8. The sequence goes on from NZ_CP150901.1 coordinate 64,758, forward strand.
GTCGGCTGGGCGGTGCGAATTCTGAAACGATCAAGGAGGCGCCGGCTTGCTCCGCGCCGGCGCCGAAGCCCTGCAGCAGCCGCAGCGCCACCAGAAGCACCGCTGCCCAGACGCCGACCTCGTGATAGGTCGGTAGAAGACCGATACAGAATGTCGACCCTCCCATCAGCAGGACCGTCGCAACGAGCACACTCTTGCGACCGTACTTGTCGCCGAGCCAGCCGAAAAAAAGCCCGCCGAAGGGGCGCGCGAAAAAGCCTGCGGCATACGCGCCGAATATCGCCAGCAGTCCCGCTGCCTTGTCCAGCCCGGGAAAGAATAGGTCCGAGAATATCAGCGCCGATGCAGTGCCGTAGATACTGAAGTCGTACCATTCCATCGCGCTGCCGGCGACACTGGCGCTGATGACCCGCCCGAGATCTTTGCCGCTGACGGCAATATCCGGCTCGTGTTTCGTTGAGATGCTTGCTGCTATCTGTCCCGTCATTTTTGTCTCCTTGCTTCCTAGATTCTCAGACCGTTGTTACGAATCCGCGATTGCGCTACTGCTCTTTGAAACGGTGAACCGACAAAACTGCGGTCGTATTCAACACCGATATGCCAGCAGACTGCCTCGACGATAAGTTCATGATCGGCTTCGCTGGTGAGTCCGGCTATCGCCGCCGCGCCTTTCAGTCCCTGCTCGCGAACGAACAGCGGAATGGCTCCGCCCTCGATGCTGAGCATTTCATTGTCGAATCCGAAATCCGGCAGCGAACGGCCGCTTTGACGAAGCCGAAGACCGACTTCCATCGAACTCTGTCCGAACGCCAACGCCGTCTTCATCCGCGCCTGCAGTCGCGTCTCATCGAGTGCGCCAGAACCGTCCAGCGCGCAAAAAAACAATGTCTGCCCCGGTCTTGCGATGCAAACGCTTACGGACAGCCCTCGTCGCAATGCAAGATTGATGGCAATTTCCCCGATGGCTCTCGACGCAGCGGCATCGAGTCGAGGCAAGACTGTCGTACGCGCCTGCCTTCGCAGGCGACGTAGCTGATCGGAATAAGCTGTTCCTGTTGGCATGACGGCCTCACGTCCCGCATCTCGTTCTTCCACTCGCCGAATGACGCCACTGGCGTTCAATGCGGCGAGACCCACTTCTAGTTCTCAATTCCAGCATGGAGATTGAGGAATTCGCCCATCCGGCGACGCGCCAGTTCCGGACGAATCAGAACGCCAGCCACATCTGCTTTCCGGAATACTTCCGCGTAATGCAGGACGGAGCGGGCCGACTGCATGCCGCCCGCCATCCAGAAATGACTTTGATGGCCGTTCAGCCATGCGAGAAACACGACACCTGCCTTGTAATACTGCGTCGGCGCGACGAACAACTCGCGCGACAAGGCGACCGTCGGCGTAATCAACTGGTGGTAGCGTTCGAGATCGCCTGCCGCAAGCGCCACCAGCGCTCGGGACGCGACCGTCGCGATCGGATCGAAGATGCCGAGTAGCGCGTGCGATTTGCCGGTGCTGTCACCGGCGATCAGGTCGCCGTAGTTGTAGTCGTCGCCGGTGTACATGACGACGCCTTCGGGAAGCTGGGACCGTAGCTGGCGCTCATATTCGGCATTGAGCAGCGAAATCTTGATCCCCTCGATGTTGCTCCGGTGCTGTCTGATGATGTCGAGGACCGTTGCCATCGCAGTCTGCACGTCACTGCTGCCCCAGTATCCGGCAAGGGACGCGTCGAACGCATCGCCGAGCCAGTGCAGGACGACTTTGTTGCGCGACGAGGAGATCACGGCGTCATAGACGTTTTTGTAGTCATCGGCGGACCGGGCCGCAGCGCAGAGCGCGCGGCTCGCCATCATGATCGGGCGGCCACCCGCGGACTCCACTACCTCGAACTGCTCGTTGTACGCATTGATGATGTCCGACAGCGTGTGGCGCCGCGCATTATCCAGATGATCAGTGCCCGCCCCACAGGCAAGGTCTGCACCTGGGATCGTACGAGCATGGGCGATGCTGCGCCGGATCAGTTCGGCGGCGGTCGGCCAGCCAATGCCCATGCCACGCTGCGCCGTGTCCATCGCTTCGGCGACCTTGAACCCGAGACCGTAGAGATACTCGCGAAACGCAAGCGTGCTATCCCAATCGACGCGCGGCGCGTTGCCCCATGGTTCGTACGCGGCGCGCGGATCAACGACGACGTGTGCCGCTGCGTAGGCAATGCGGTTAAACGTTGGGGTCGTCGCGGGCGGCGCCGCGTCTTCCTGATGCTGCATTGCGTAGGTCTGGATCGCGCCGTCGTGGGCTGGCAGATTGATCTTCATGAAACCCTCTCAATATCTGGATTGAATGATCATGTCGGCCGCTTTCTCTGCGACCATGATCGTCGGTGCGTTGGTGTTACACGAAGGCACGAACGGCATGACTGACGCGTCAACCACGCGCAATCCGTCGAGGCCGATCAGACGAAGATCGGGCGTCACGACGGTCTCCGGATCGTTCGCGGAGCCCATCCGGCAAGTACCGACCGGATGGTGGTCGGTTTTCGCATTTGCGCATGCGTATTCGAAAAGCTCCTGGTCCGTGTTCGCCCGCGGCCCTGGAAGCACTTCACTTTGCACATACCGCTTCATGGCGGGCGCGTTCATGATGTCGCGCGCAAGCCGAAGGCCCTTGATCGCCATGTCGCGATCGTGAGGATCGGACCAGTAGTTGGGGTCGAGCAGGGGAGCCGCGGCCGGATCGGAACTCGACAGGCGCACGGTGCCTCGAGAGCGTGGGCGAAGGTACGCAGTATTCAACGTCACCCCTGCGTTTTGCAGTTTCGCCATGCCTGCTTCGATACCCGATCCCAAACCGAGGTGAAACTGGATGTCGGGCGAGCGGGCACGGGACGGAGCATCGCGGTCCGCATACCAGAAGCCACCCGTTTCGAAGAGACTCGAGGCGACAGGCCCTTTTTTCAGCACCAGGTATTGCAAGGCCGCCCATGCTGCGTTGTGCAGCTTGTTGTACTTGTCGTAAGTGTGATCACCCGTACATTCCGCGATGACAAAGAGATCCAGGTGATCCTGCAGATTCCCGCCGACACCACTGAGGTGATGAATGGCTTTGACACCGACCGATTCCAGATGATCAGCCGGACCGATGCCGGACTGCATCAACAGTTTCGGCGAGCCGATTGCGCCCGACGAGACAATGACCTCCCGCTTGGCACGTACTACCTGTGGATCGCGACTATCACCTACGACGAGTTCGACGCCAACTGCGCGATTCGCCTCGACAAGCACCCGCAGCGATCTGGCCTGCATCCAGACAGTCAGGTTCGGCCGGCCGAGAACAGGTTTGATAAAACCGGTCGCCGTGGAGGACCGCCGGGCATCGAGCTGGGTGAGCTGGTAATACCCGAGTCCCTCCTGGCTCGCTCCATTGAAATCGGGGTTAAAAGGAATCCCCAATTCCTGTCCGGCCTGAAAGAACGCTTCGCAGATCGGCAACGGGCTGATCGGATTCGACACCCCGAGCGGGCCGCCATAGCCGTGATATTCGTTGGCAAAGCGCTGATTGTTCTCCGAGCGCTTGAAGTAGGGCAGAACGTCGCGATAAGACCAACCGGTGGCGCCGGCCTTGCTCTCCCATTCGTCGTAGTCGGCAGGCACGCCGCGCGTATAGAGTTGGGCATTGATGGACGAACCGCCTCCGATCACCTTGGCCTGAGTGAAGCGCAGGACACGATTATTCAGATGCTTTTGCGGCACGGTGTACCACCCCCATGACCCGATCCCCTTGGTCATCTTTGCGAAGCCCGCCGGCATCGCAAAGAAGGGATGGCGATCCGAGCCTCCCGCTTCGAGCAGCAGAACTTTCACCGAAGGATCGGCGCTGAGGCGATTGGCCAGTACGCAGCCCGCCGAGCCGCCGCCCACAATCACGTAGTCGTATGTTGTCGTTTTCATGTCAGCCGACCTCAAAAAGCGGGAATGGACAGGCCGCCGTCCACATTCAGCACACTCCCCGTGGCGAACGGGAGCGAGCCATCGGCTAGCGTGGCGACCGCCTGGCCGACCTCATCGCTTTCGCCCCAACGCCCGGCCGGGACGAGGCCCTGTTCGAAACGTGCCTCGTACTTTTGTGCGACGCTCGCCGTCATCGGCGTTCTGATGATCCCGGGTCTGACTTCGAAGACGGCGATATTCGCGCGGGCTAAGCGCAGTGCGAAAAGCCGGGTCATCATGGGTAAGGCGGATTTCGACAGGCAGTACTCCGCGCGTTCGGGTGAGGCCATCTCCGCGGATACCGACGAGACCGTGATGATCGAGCGGGTAAGGTCGGACGGTATGGCCGTCATGTGGCGGGCTACTGCTTGCGACATGAAAAACGTTCCGCGCAGATTGATGCCGAGCACGGCATCGAATGCCTCGGAAGAGACATCGAGCAGATCTCCCCGGCTCGGCGAACCTACGCCCGCGTTGTTCACGAGGCACTCGACGCTGCCTTTGAAACGGACGGCCTTCTCGAGAACGTCGGCGTGCGAACCGAGGTCGCTCAGGTTGCTCTGCACAAAGAGCGCGTCCCGGCCTTCCTGCCGGATCAGCGCGCAGGTGTGCTCCGCCTCTTCATCCTGCACGAGATCCGTCAAAACAATGTCGAACCCGCGGTGCGCAAGCGCAACGCAGATCGATCGACCGATGCCTCGCCGGCCGCCCGTTACCAGTGCGGTCGGTTGCTTTCCCTCTGACTTGCTCATGGCTACACCATCTATCTATGCTCGAGGCGCCGGAGCGCCGTGCGTGGCTCAATGAATCCGGGCTTCCGTTTCAGCGTCGAAGAGGACAAGTTTCGAGAGATCCACTCGTAGCTCGCAGCGCTCGCCGGACCGATGGGGCATATCTGCCCCCAACCGTGCCGACACCTCCATGCCGCCGAACTCCAGAACGGCCAGCGTGTCGGGCCCGGTGGGCTCGAGTACGTTGATCTTCACCGGGACAGTGCGGATGGACGACGTGGCGCGCTCGTTCTCGACGCCTATCGCTTCGGGGCGAAGACCCGCTATCACGTTCTTCCCGACATACCGCTCCACGGCTGGCGGCTGGGGCGGCAAAGCCAGATCGACCCCATCCTGACCGCTGCCGATGTGAAGATTGAGCGAGCCGTTCCTCTGCTCGATGCGAGCCGGGATCAGATTCATCGACGGCGATCCCATGAACGTGGCCACGAAGGTATTCGCGGGCGTGTTGTAGACCTCAGCGGGCGTGCCGAGCTGCTGAAGAATGCCGCCCTTCATCACGGCGATCCGGGTAGCAAGCGTCATGGCCTCGATCTGGTCGTGTGTGACGTAGACGATCGTTGCGCCGAGTCGCTGATGCAGCTTCTTGATCTCGGTGCGCATATCGACGCGAAGCTTGGCGTCGAGATTCGAGAGCGGTTCGTCGAAGAGAAAGATCTTGGGATGCCGCACCAGCGCGCGGCCCATCGCGACACGCTGACGTTGACCGCCGGAAAGTTGCGCGGGGCGACGGTCCAGCAAGTGCTCGATCTGCAAGAGGCGCGCGGCATCCTGCACGGCTTTCTCGCGTTCCGGCTTCGACACTTTGCGCATCTCAAGGCCGAAGCTGATGTTCTGGCCGACGGTCATGTTCGGATACAGCGCATAGCTCTGAAACACCATCGCGATGTCGCGTTCGCTCGGATGCAGATCGTTGACCTTGTCGTCGCCGATGCGAATCTCGCCGCCGCTTAGCGTGTCCAGGCCCGCGATCAAGGAGAGCAGGGTGGACTTGCCGCAACCGGAGGGGCCGACCAGAACGAGGAAGTCCCCGTCTTCGACATCGATATTGATCTCGCGCAGGATCTCCGTGGAGCCGTACGCCTTGCGGACATTTGATACGTGCAGAGAAGACATGTTTTACCCCTTGACCGAGCCGGCCATCAAACCGCGAACGAAGTAACGACCGCCGATTACATAGACCAGAAGCGTCGGCAAGGCGGCGATCATCGCCGTTGCCATCTGGACGTTGTATTCCTTCACACCGGTGGACGTGTTGACGATGTTGTTGAGCGCGACCGTGATCGGCGCCGTGCTGCCGGTCGTGAAAGAGGCGCCGAACAGGAAGTCGTTCCAGATATTCGTGAACTGCCAGATCACCGTGACGGTGATGATCGGCACCGAGTTAGGAAGCAGAATCCGGAAGAAGATCCGGAAGAAGCGGGCGCCGTCGATCATCGCTGCCTTGACGAGTTCGTCCGGAAACGCGATGTAGTAGTTGCGAAAATAGAGCGTCGTAAAGCAGAGGCCATACACGACGTGAACGAACACGAGGCCGGGAATCGACTGTGCAAGCCCGACCTTGCCGAGGAACGACGCCATTGGGATGAGGACGATCTGGAACGGAATGAAGCAACCGAACAGGACGAGCGCGAACAGCACGTTGTCGCCCTTGAAACGCCACTTGGTCAGCACGTAGCCATTCAGTGCGCCGATTAATGTGGAGAGCGTCACGGCTGAAAACACCATCCGGAACGAGTTCCAGAAGAAGCCTTTCACCCCTGAGCAATCGAGGCCCACACACGCCGTGCCCCACGCTTTTTCCCACGCGGCCAGGGTCCATTCGTGAGGCAGCGCGAGGATATTGCCCGCGTAGACTTCCGGCAGCGGCTTGAACGAAGTCAAAAGCATGACAAGCAGCGGTACGAGGTACACCACGGCTGTTATAGCCAGCATCGAGTAGATCACGATGCGTGAGATGTAGTTATGCTTGCCCACCACCATCTGTGGTGAGTCCCATGATTTGGCAGCCATCATTGTCTCCTTGAGGCTTGATGATTCGCTTAGTGCCCACCCGCGGTACGGCGGGGGCGCATTTCGGAATAGAGATACGGCACCATAATGGCGGCGACGGTACACAGCATCATCACGGCGCTGGCTGCGCCCATGCCGAGCTCGTTTCGCGTGAAGGTGAACGAGTACATGAACGTCGACGGCAGTTCGGTGGCGTAGCCCGGTCCTGCTCCGGTTAGCGCGATCACCAGCTCGTAGCTCTTGACGGCCAGGTGCACGAGAATGACGAGCGCGGAAATGAACACGGGACGCAACTGCGGGATGATGATGCGGCGGTAGATCGCCGGCATACGCGCCCCGTCGATCGACGCTGCCTTGATCATCTCCTGATCGATTCCACGGAGGCCTGCAAGAAACATCGCCATCACAAAGCCGGAGGCCTGCCACACCGCGGCGATCACCACCGTGTAAATGGCCATGTCGTCACTGATGATCCAGTCGAACTGGAAGCTGGACCATCCCCAGTCATGGAAGAGCTTGGTGAGTCCGAGCCCCGGATTGAGAATCCACTTCCACGCTGTGCCGGTGACGATGAACGACAGCGCCATCGGATAGAGAAATATGGCGCGCAGACCACCTTCGGCGCGGATTCTCTGGTCTAGAAGGATGGCCAGCGTAAGGCCGATCACGAGACAGAGCACGACATACAGCGATGCGTAGATACCCAGGTTCGTCACGGCCACATGCCAGCGCGGATGTTCCCAAACGCGGCCATACTGCAGAAAGCCCGCCCATTTGAAGTTGGCGAACGCGCGAGAGCGGGTGAACGAGAGAATCGTCGTCCATGCGATAAAGCCGTAGACAAAAACGAGCGTGACGATCAGCGTCGGACTGAGAACGAGCTTCGGAAGAATGGCTTCGAACTGGTTGCGAAAGGAGCGCTTTTTAGCAACCGGTCCGGCGGACGGCTTCAACGGGCCAGCCGCGTCAACGGAATGGGCGCGATTGTGTAAGAGCATGGCATCACCTGCACATCAAGTACAACGAACACACGGGCGGGATACCTGACAGCATCCCGCGTCACCGGCTAGTCGATCACTTCGAGTTCTGTACGGCTGTCACAAGCGCTTTCACTGCGTCTGCAGACGACTGATTCGAGTTGAAGAAGTGGGTCACCACGTCGTACATGGCCGTCTTCGACGATTCCGGCATCGCCTGGCCGTGAGCGAAGCTGCCGACCATCGTGCCGTTCTTCAACGCGGTGCGCATGTCGTTCATCGATTTCGCGCCGCATTCGTCGAAGCCGTCGGAGGGAACATCGAGGCGTGCCGGGATCGCCCCCTTCACCTGGTTGAACCTGGCCTGCACACCCTTGTCCATGACGGCTTCCGCGAAAGCATATTCACCCGGCTGGCGGTCGGCGCCAGCCTTGAACGTGGCGAACTGGTCGGTCACGAAGATGAAGTCGCCCTGAGTTCCCGGATAGCGCATGCACAGATAGTCGACACCGGGCTTCTTGCCCGCATTCGTGAATTCGCCCTTGGCCCAGTCGCCCATGATCTGCATGGCAGCCTTGCCCGTGATGACCATCGAGGTCGCGAGGTTCCAGTCGCGACCGGAGAAGTTAGGGTCGACCATGCCGCGCAACTTGCGCATCTGGTCGAAGGCCTTTTCCATCGTCTTCGAGCCGATCGCCTTGGTGTCGAGATTGACCATCGCGTCCGTGTAGAACTTCGGTCCGCCGGCCGACATCACCGCGCTGTCGAAGATCGTCGCTTCCTGCCATGCCTGCCCGCCATGGGCGAGGGGAACGTACCCCGCCTTGCGGATCTTGTCGGCGTCGGCCACCAGTTCGTCGAAGGTCTGCGGGGGCGTCAGCTTAAGTTCATCGAAAATCTTTTTGTTCGCCCAGATCCAGTTGGTGCTGTGCACGTTGATCGGCACGGCGTACCAGTGGCCATCCGCTTTCGAAAAGCGTTGGATCGGAGCAGGAACGAGCTTGTCCCAGCCGTCTTTGGCCGCCACGCCATCGAGCGGGTTGAGAAGGCTCTGTTCCGCGTAATCCTGAACACTGAAGCCGAGCATCTGCATGGCATCCGGTGGATTGTTCGACGCAATGCGTGCGCGTAATACGGTTCGCGCAGCTTCACCACCGCCGCCGGCGATCGGGCTGTCCTTCCATGCGTAGCCCTTCTGCTTGAGGTCGTCCTTGAGCACGCTCAGTGCCTTGGCTTCGCCGCCGGAAGTCCACCAGTGCATCACCTCCACCTGCTTGGTATCGGCCGCAACGGCAGACATGCAGTGGCAGGCAAGCAGTCCTGCTGCGATCGCAACAATGCGCTTCTTGAACATCTTCGTCTCCATGATTACGCTCCCTTGATGGGGTTTCTTCTCGATTACACGGCGACATAGCGCCGTGGCCAGGTGATGGTGGTGATGAGGGTCAAGCCGCCGGGCGCGGTAGCCACCAGTTCTTCCGCTCTCCGATGTGAAGCTGGATCGTTTTGGTCTCGGTGTAGTCTTCAACCGCCTGCTTGCCGAGTTCGCGTCCTACGCCGCTCGACTTGAAGCCGCCGAACGGCAACTCCGGATAACCGTCGAGGAACGTGTTGACCCAGACCGTCCCGGCATCGACGCCGCGCGCAACGCTCAGGCACGTGTCGATGTCGCTGCTCCAGACGGCGGCGGAAAGACCGTAGGCGGTGTCGTTGGCGATGTCGATCGCTTGCTGGGTATCGGGGAACGGAATGATCACGAGGACCGGACCGAAGATCTCGTCGCGCGCGATGCCCATGTCGGGCGTGACGTCGCTGATGATCGTGGGTTCGAGATAGAGGCCTTTCGCGTCGTAGCGTTTGCCGCCGAGTCGCAGCTTCGCGCCGGCGTCGACCCCCTTGCCGATATTGCTGAGGATTTCGCTCAACTGGTTTTCGCTGACGATGGCGCCGACCTTGCAAGCCGGATGCAGCGGATCGCCGACCGGAACCTGCCTGGCCCGTTCAACCACTGCCTGGGCGAAGCGCTCCGCAATGGATTCATGGACGAGCACGCGGCTGCCGCTGTTGCAGCATTCGCCCGCATTGAAATACACGCCGAACACGACCGCGTCGACCATCGCCTCCCAGTCGCAATCGGGGAACACGATCTGCGGGTTCTTGCCGCCGAGTTCCAGCGCGATCTTCTTCAGGTTCTTCGAGGCGAGGCCGCCAAGCATGCTGCCAACGCGTGTCGAACCGGTAAACGACAGCATGTCGATGGCCGGGTGTTCCGCGAGCGGTTGACCGACCGTCGGGCCTTTGCCGGTCACCACATTGACGACGCCCGGAGGCACACCGGCTTCTTCGAGCACTTCCATGAGCATGACGGTGGTGCTCGACGTCAGCTCGCTCGGTTTAACGATGCATGTGCAGCCGGCTGCGAGCGCAAAGGGCAGCTTCTGCGAAAGAATCCACAGCGGGAAATTCCACGGCGTGATCAGGCCGACTACACCGATCGGCTGGCGCAGCACGATGCCGAGCATGTCTTCGCCAAGCGTGTCGTAGGCGTCGCCGCTGGTCGTGCGGGCGAGGCTGGCCGCGTATTGCCATAGGTCAATACAACCGGACACTTCGCCGCGAGCCTGCGAGAGCGGTTTGCCCGTTTCGAGCGATTCAAGCAGCGACATCTTTTCAACGCGGGCCTTGATCCCGTCGGCGACCGCGAGAAGAATCCGTGCGCGCTCGACGCCCTTGAGCTTCGGCCACGGTCCCCTCCGGAATGCGAGATCGGCGGCTTTGATCGCTGCTTCCACATCCGCTGAGGTCGCTTCAGGAAATGTGCTGACGACGTGGCCATGCGCCGGGCTGCGGCGCTCAAAGCGAGTGCCATCCCGCGACTCGGTCCAGGCGCCGTTGATGTACATCCTGCCGTGATAGGCATCCTGCGTGGGCGCGATAGCGCCGGTCAGTAAGGCGGAAGCGGCAGGCACTGTGGAATTTGCAGGTTCGTTCGTCATGTCATTGGCCCTCGTATTGCGCCTTGCGGCGTTCGCGGAAGCTGGCCATGCCTTCCCGGGCGTCATGTGTCGTTGCGGACAATGCGCCGGCCATCGCTTCCAGGGTTGCGCCGGCTCCGTGTCCGGATGCGGCGTTGATCAGCTGCTTGGTCAGTTGCACGGACACCGGCGCCAGCGTCGCAATCTTTTCGGCGACGGCGATGGCCGCGGTGAGCGACGCCTTCGGCTGCGAGATTTCGTCGATGAGTCCGATTCCGTATGCGCGTTGCGCGTCGATCCTGCGAGCGGTGAGCGTGAGCGATTTCACGTGGCTGGGACCAATCAGCGAAACCAGCCGCTGTGTGCCTGACCAACCCGGGCAGGTGGCAATGCTCGCCTCAGGCAGCGCGAAGGTCGCCGCCGGATCTGCCACACGCACATCCGCCACCGCCGCAAGCTCGAGACCGCCACCGAACGCCGGACCATTAATAGCGGCCACAACCGGCAATCGCAGCGCAGCCCAGCGATCGAAGATCCGATGCCCGCGGGTGACCCACACACGCCACATATCGAGTGGGGCAAGTGCCGCCCATTCGTTGACGTCCGCACCGACGCAGAATGCCCGCTCGCCGGCACCTGTGAGGACGACGGCACGCAGCGTCGCATCCGTTTCGAGCGTTCCCGCAGCGGCCTCCAGTTGGTCCAGCATGGAAGGCGTGAGGGCGTTCAGCTTCTCGGGGCGATTGAGCGTGACAACTGCAACCGGTCCTGTCTTTTCGATCTGGATGAGTGGCTGATCAGACATGGCGAGCCTCCTTGAGCTTCAAACCAAACGGCGAGTCCGTGAAAATCGACGCGTCCATGGGTTTGAGCGCCGGCGAAACCGCCAGCTCGATGTCTGACTGATCCAGTACGTCTCTCTGCAGATCGATGCCGGGTGCGATTTCGGTCACCTCGAGTCCGTCGGAGCCGAGCCGGATCACGCAGCGTTCCGTGACATAAAGCACGTCCTGATCGCGCTGCCGGCCCATGCGGCCGCTGAACGTGACGTGGTCCACGTCAGCGATGAACTTCTTCTTTCCTTCCGTGAGGATCGTCAGGCGACCATCGCCCATTTCGAGTTTGGCGCCGGCGGTAAAGTAGCCGCTGAACACCAGCCGCTTTGCGTGTGTCGTGATGTCGATGAATCCGCCGCAGCCCGCAGTCAGATAGGGTTTGCTCGGCAGTTTCGAAACGTTCACATTGCCGAAGCGGTCGACCTGCAGGAACGACAACAACGAAACGTCGAATCCGCCGCCCTGGAAGTACACGAACTGCGACGGCGACGGCATGATCGCGTCCGCATTGCCGGAACAGCCGAACGCGAAGCCGAGCAGGGGAATGCCGCCGACCGCGCCTTGCTCGATGACCCACGTCACGTCGTCGCGATACCCTTCTTCGAGCAGAATGCGCGGCACATTCGCCGAAATGCCGAAGCCGAGATTCACCGCATCGTTCTGCGCGAGTTCCATCGCGGCGCGCCGCGCGATGACCTTGTCCGCATTCCACTTCGCAAAGGCAAAGGCGCTATCTGGCAACTTCACTTCGCCGCTGATTTCCGGGTCGTATTCGATCTGGGTCGTCTGCTTCTGTTCAGGATCGACGACGACATAGTCCACGAGGTTGCAGGGAATGTGGACCGCCTGGGTGTGCAGTGAGCCGGCCTTGACCACGCGTTTGACCTGTGCGATCACGATGCCGCCGTTGTTGCGGGCGGCCAGTGCCTGATCCCGGCCGCCGAGAAGCGCCCCTTCGTGTTCGAAGGAGAGGTTGCCGCGCTCATCGGCAGTCGTGGCGCGTACGATGGCTACCTGCGGAACGAAGTTCCTGTAGTGCAGCCACTCGTCACCCGCGAAGGTCACTTTCTCAACGATCGGGTGTTCGGCTGCCCGCGGGTTCATGGCCCCACCCTGGCGGGACGGATCCACATAGGTGTCGAGTCCGACCTTCGTCAATACACCAGGACGCTTTGCCGCTACCTCGCGATGCATGTCGAACAACACACCGCTCGGCAGGTTGTAGGCGCGAATATCGTTGTCGACGACCATGTGCCAGATGTCCGGCATGGGCAGGCTCGACGGACCGCTGGGAAAAGAGCCGGCAATGACGGTGGCGATCAACCCCTTCTTGGCCACATGATCGATTCCCTTGATGCCGTACATGTCGCCCGCAGCGATCGGGTGAAGCAGCGTGAGATTGCGCGGATGGCTCTCTTTGTCGAAGCGCGCGCCGATTGCGGCGAGCATTGCATCCGGGCAGCCGAGCCCGCTCGACGAACTCACGGTCACCACGTCGCCGTCGTTGATCAGACTCGCGGCCGTTGCCAATGAAACTACCTTGCTAGAACCCACAGTGAATCTCCTCGGACTTTCTTAGCGCGTAAATTGAGAAGGAACCGGCACGTGCTCGCCTGTCTCGGCGGATTTCGCGAGAGCCAGTGCGGTGATCAGGGAGCGGTATCCGTCGATGCCGGTCGCAGCGGGGTCTTCTCCCTCGGTGATCGCGCGATGAAACTGGGCTACGGCCGTGACGTACAGATCGCCATGTGCGATATCGACGAGCTCGGTGCCGCCGGCGGATCGCCACTCGATCTGGCCAACGGCGCGCTGGGTCATGACGTCCCGCGCGAACAGTGAACCTGCCGTGCCGTGAACTTCCAGGCCCGTCGGCGCGTAGGGGACAGTGAAGGCGTCGTGGATCTGTGCAAGGACACCGTTTTTGAAACGGATGATGGCCATCACGCCGTCGGCGAGGCCGGCGGCGCTCATCGTTCCCGAGGCGGTCATCGCGCTGACTTCCACCGGTTCGTCGTCGAGAAGAAAGCGCAGCGTATCGACGTCGTGAACGGATATGTCCAGGATCACGCCGCCGCCTGCGTCCTGACGCTCGATCCGCCAGCCGCGCAAATGCGGCGGCAGAGAGACCGCGTGAAAGACCCGCACATATAGCGGCGTTCCAACAGCGCCGGCGCGAATGAGTTCGCGCATCTTCCGATGCGACGCTGCGCAACGCAGATGATGGTTGGTGCCGAGCATCACCTTGTTTGCTGCACAGGTTTCGATCATTTGTGCCGCCTCGGCTTCCGAGAGGGCGAGCGGCTTTTCGCAGAGGACGTGCTTGCCGGCTTTCGCCGCGGCGAGTACTTGAAGAAGGTGCTTCTCGTTGGTGCTGCTGACGTAGACGGCGTCGATGGCAGGATCGGCGAGGACAGCGTCAATATCCGTCGAGGCTGACGGGATCCCGTGCTTTTGCGCGAATTCACGGGCGCGGCCCGCATTGCCACTGACGACGGCTTCTACCGAGCCGTCCGGCTGCGACTGGATCGCGTTGACCATCCACTCGTCGGCGATGGTGCTGGCGCCTATCAGCGCCCAGCGAATGTTGGACATTGTCTCTCTCCGTTGGAACGATCCAACTCGTATTCATTGGATCGTTCCAACGGACTGTAGTAGACTCAAATCACGCTGTCAAACACTTTTTGGAACGTTCCAATTGTGCATAGCAACATGAAATCTGGTCCGACTATTCAGGACATTGCCGCTAAGGCGGGCGTTTCCAAATCTACGGTTTCCCTGGTCTTGCAGGAGAGCCCGCGGATCAAGGCGGAAACCGCGGAAAAGGTGCGCGAGGCGGCTCACGAACTGGGCTATGTCTACAACCGGGGCGCAGCCACGCTCAGAGGGCGGCGCAGCACGACCATCGGAATGGTGATCAACGACCTGACCAATCCCTTCTTTGTCGAGTTGCTGGTTGCAATCGAGCGGGTACTGGCGCAATCGGGCTATACGACGTTGATGGCACACACTGCCGAAAGCCTCGAAACGCAGACGAGGGTTCTGCGGTCGATGCGCGAGCAGAATGTCGCGGGCCTCATCATGTCGCCTGCGTTGGGTACGCCCGATCAATTGCCTGCCGAAATTCAGTCGTGGGGAGTTCCGCTCGTTCTTGTGATGCGTCCTATGGGGCCCGACGTCGACACGGTTGGCGTGGATAACCAATACGGTTTTGCTCTCGCGACTGAGCATCTGATCGAGCAGGGGCACACGCGGATCGCCTTCGCCGGCAACCGGAAAGGCTATGCCGTTGCAAACCAACGCCGTCAGGGCTATTTGTCCGCGATGGCGAAGCATTCGCTGGCCGTCAGCGATGACTGGATTGTCGACGTCGAGTTGACGCCGCAAGGAGGCCGCAACGCGGTTCGCGCGATCTTCGAGATGAAACCGCGGCCGACGGCAGTGGTTTGCTATAACGATCAAGTCGCCATCGGCGTATTGCATGAGCTCGACAGGATGGGTAAGCGCGCGGGTAAAGCGCTGGCCGTTGTGGGCTGTGACAATGTCGTGGCGGCAGAGCACACGAACCCGCCATTGACGACGCTATTCGCCGGCGCGGACAAGCTCGGCACCATCGCGAGCGAGACGCTGCTGGCCCGGCTGAGCGAAACAGCGGAGGACGAAAAGCCGACGGTGCAATACTTCGCGGTGCCCGAACTGGTGGTCAGAGAGTCGAGCGTAGGAGCCGACGCGAGCCGCGCAAGCGCAACGTCCAGGGCGGCGGGAAAGCGGGTGCATGTCGCTGGTGAGCGATGAACTCTGCCTGCGCGATCCTTGGCGTCACTCTTCTGGCGCATATAGCTAAAACCTGTCGGCTGTGAAGCGGGTTTCATCGGCGCAAGAGGCCCTTGATTCATGGTCATGACCTCCGTGCGGCAATATCTTGTAATCACTTTCGAATCACGGGGCCTCCTCCCGTTATCGCAAAAGGCCGTCCGCACTATCCTGTTCTCACAGGACTCGCATCCCTGAATGCATGGCGGTAGGCCGCGACGATGTCTCGCCACGCCTCAGCCTGGTTACTTCCCTGAATAGAGGCTCGGTATGTCCACCTTCAACACTGCTTTCTCCCGCACTCTCGCGTGCTTCGTGAAGCCGTCAGCACTGCTGTCGATTGGCATTCTGACGGCAGGCGCTCTGCTTGCCGTCGACGCGTCTGCGGCAAGCTTCAAGTGCACGAGCAAGTTGTCCGCGTCGGAAAAGATCGTCTGTCAAGACCCCGAACTTTCGGCACTCGACGACCGCATCGCTGCCTCCTGGAAACGCGCAAGGGACACTACGCTCGACGCCACCGCGCTCGAAGCGGCGCGCACCCAGCAATGGCTCTGGCGCCAGCGCAACTGCACCGATAAGGCTTGCGTGAAGAACTGGTACGACCGCCGGATCGTCGAATTGGACGCCGACTACGAACAGGCGAAGCAGGCGCGTCGCGACGCCTTCGAAGCGTCGCTCGTCGGTCAAAAACTCGCGCCTTCGGCTGCTGAAGCAGTTCGGAAGATGAAGGGCGCGTCCGTTGCGAATGCAACGACCGCAAGCACGCAGTAGTTGAACCTGAGTCCTTTGTTATAAGGAACGCACGCGCACACCCGTGCGCGTGCACGCGCCTCTCTCCGGTTTCGCGGACCGCGAAGTCGTCGCTTAGGCACACATCCGCGGTGCATCTCGAGGCAGGCCTCGACGTTGCCCGACGTCGAAAGCCCCCATACCAGGTCAATGCTGTTGGAAGGACGTCCACGTGCTCGTCTCCCTGCTTTCCAACACGACACTCGTATGTAACAAACTGAAATTATCTTCTCGGCAACGCTTGCGCCCGAGCGCAGCGTTTGTCGACGCGCGATCGCGTCCGTCAGTCATTTCCACGGAGACACTCATGCCGACGTCGGCATTCCGGCTTTTCGCGCTTATCGCCCTCTTTGCCTCGACAGTGCTTCTCGGCGCGTGCGGCAACGGCGTATCGTCCGATCCACCGGCCAAGTCGGCGTGTGGCAACGCCACCGTTGCCAATGCTCGCATGAGCTGCCCGCCGGGCTTCACCCCGCCTGCTTCCTGACGTCAGAATTCAAATTAGGTCCATCGTATGGTCGCCAAAACCCGTCGAGATTTTCTGAAGCTGTCCGCCGGACTGGCCGGCGCGACAGCCGCCACCACTCTGTTTCCTGAATCGATTCGCAAGGCGCTGGCCATCGAGCCGAGTTCGGTCAGCGGCACGATCCAGGATGTTCAGCACATCGTCGTCTTCATGCAGGAAAACCGCTCGTTCGATCACTATCTCGGTCACCTGAGCGGCGTGCGCGGCTATAACGACCGCTTTCCCGTGACGCTGCCGAACGGCCAGCCGGTGTGGTTCCAGCCGCGCCAGGAGGATCCGACGAAGGTGATCGCGCCGTTCCGGTATGACACGAGCAATCCGAACGTCAACGCACAGTGCATCGGCGGCTTGCCGCACACGTGGAGCACTACGCACGGCGCGATCGACGGCGGCCGCGCCGACAAGTGGGCGGTGCAGAAGACCAACATGACGATGGGCTATCACGTGCGCGAGGACATTCCGTTCCACTACGCGCTCGCCGATGCCTTCACGGTGTGCGACAACTACTTCTGTTCGATCCCGGGCAATACGCACCCGAACCGCATGTATCTGATGACGGGGATGGTCGATCCGCTGGGGACGGGCGGCGGCCCGCTGCTCGACAACACCGATTTCATCGACAACCAGTTCGACAGCATCAAACTGCAGCCCTTTAGCTGGACGACGTATCCGGAGCGGCTGGAAAACGCCGGCATCTCCTGGCAGATCTACCAGCAGGGCACCGGCTTCGACAATTTCAGCGGCAACTACGGCACGAACATGCTGGCCTCGTTCCAGAACTTCGTGAACGCACCGGCTGGCTCGTCACTGCAAACCCGGGGAATGAGCACGCGCACGCTCACGCAGCTGAAAGCGGACGTGCAAGCCAATGCGTTGCCGCAGGTGTCGTGGCTGCTGCCGCCCGCCGCGTATTCGGAGCATCCGAAGTTCACGCCGCTCTACGGCGCCAACTACATCTCCACGATCCTCGACGCACTGACATCGAATCCCGATGTATGGAGCAAGACCGTCCTCTTCATCATGTACGACGAGAACGACGGGTTCTTCGATCACGTCGTGCCGCCGCAAGCGCCGACGCTGCCGGGCTCGGGCATGAGCACCGTGGACATCACGCTCGAACGGCATAACGTCGTGACCGCGACGCAGAGCAGCACGTATACCGCCGACAACCTGCCGTACGGCCTCGGGCCGCGCGTGCCGATGACGGTCGTGTCGCCGTGGTCGAAGGGCGGTTTCGTCTGCTCGCAGGTGTTCGATCACACGTCGGTGCTGCAATTCATCGAAAAGCGTTTCGGTGTGGTGGAAACCAATATCTCGCCGTGGCGCCGTGCCATCTGCGGCGACCTCACCACGGCGCTCGATTTTTCGAAGCCGGACCCGGCGGTGCCGTCGCTGCCGAGCACCCAGACGTACGTCTCCCAGGCCGATATGCAATGCGCGCGCTCGACGGCGCAGACCGCGCCGGCCAGCACCGCTCAGCAAGTCGTGGCGGCGCAGGAGACGGGCACGCGGCCCGCGCGAGCGCTGCCGTACGAGTTGCATGTGAACGGTCAGTTGCAGGCGCAAGGCTATGCGCTGACGTTTGCCAACACCGGCACGCAAGGTGCGCATTTCTGGGTGTATACGGGCGATCCGACGGCGATGCCGCGTCGCTACACCGTCGAGGCCGGCAAGCAGCTGACCGATACGTGGGCATTCGACGCGAACGGCAATTACATGGTGAACGTCTACGGCCCAAACGGCTATTTCCGACGCTTCGCGGGTTCGTCCAGCGCGGATGCCGCCGCCAAGCCGGACGTCGTGACCTGTTACGACGTGGCCAACGGCAACGTCTATGTCACGCTGTCCAACGCGGGGACCACAACGCTCACGGTCACCGCTGCCGACGTCGCCTACGGCCAGCCGCCGGTCACGTTGACGGTTCCGCCGGGCAAGAGCGTGGAGGCGCACTGGGACCTGTCATGCAGCAGCCAGTGGTATGACTTTCAATTGACGGTTGCGGGCAATGCGGGCTGGTTGCGGCGGATCGCGGGTCATGTGGAAACTGGCAAGGCGAGCATTACCGACCCGGCCGCGACTGCGCCGGTGACGAAAGCGATTTAGGGGCGCGGGTTGGGGATTCGGTTCATCGCCAGCCTGATGGAACGAATCCCTCATGTACGGTCCATGCGTATTTCGTTTTGACTGACTAGCGTTCGACCAGGCCGCAGTGTGTTTCCACATATTGGCTCGGTGTTTCACCCAGCACACGGCGGAACGCGGTCGCGAACGCGCTGGGACTCGCTAAAGCGGGCAGCACGCTAGCTCGACGCCGGGAAAGTACCTACACTTGGCATCGCCGCAGGCCGTGGTGTCGGCTTTACGATGAGCCTGTTCATCGGCTCGCTCGCGTTCGACGGCCCTGAATGTTTCGCTGCGTTCGGCTGGACATAATCCCGGCGCAACGCTATCGGGCATTATCGGTTATCTGCTTCTCAGGTTCAGATCGGGTCATGCCAGGATACCCGCCTCGCGCGGGGTCAACTAGTCGGCCTCTCATCGGGGGGAAAACATCGTGAGCCTTGACGCGCTGGAAACGCTGATGGCCGCTGCCCTGGTTCTTCTGCTCGGGCGGCAGATCCTTGCCCGGACATCCATACTGCGAACCTACAGCATTCCCGAACCGGTGGTCGGCGGCCTACTGGTAGCGTTGCTGGTTTTTGCGTTACGCAGCACCTCACATATCGAAGTGCGTTTCGATACGACGCTTCAAGTGCCGCTGATGCTTACTTTCTTCGCCACCATCGGTCTTAACGCGGATCTGGCAGGGTTGAAAGCAGGCGGGCGTGCGCTCATGGTCTTTCTCGGCGTAGTTGTCGGCTTGCTCGTGATGCAGGATGCGCTCGGTATCGGCCTCGCCTGGGCGTTGGGACAAGATCGCCTGCTCGGCCTGCTAGGGGCGTCGGTGACCCTTTCAGGCGGCCATGGCACCGGCGCGGCATGGGCAAAAGTGTTCGCAGAGCGCCACGGGCTCGCTTCAGCAACGGAAATTGCGATTGCCTGTGCCACGTTCGGCTTGATACTCGGGGGATTGGTCGGTGGGCCGGTTGCGCGTTTTCTGATCACGCACCATGGCCTTGTTTCCAAGCCGGAACCCGACGTTGCGGCCGCAACCGGTTTCGAGCAACCCAAAGCTGTTCGCCCGATCACGGCCGAGGCCGTCATCGAGACAATCGCGTTGATCGCCGTTTGCCTTGCCGTCGGTTCGGCGCTCGCATCCTGGATGAACGGCACAGCGTTCGAGCTACCCGCGTTCGTGTGCGTATTGTTCGTCGGTGTCGTCCTGCGCAACGGCCTCGCCATGCTCGGCTGGTATCAGGTCCTTGAGCTTGCAGTGTCGCTGCTCGGCAATGTGAGCCTCGGACTCTTTCTCGCAATCGCGCTGATGAGCCTACGCTTATGGGACCTGGCCTCGCTTGCGCTGCCGCTTCTCGTCATCCTGGTCGTGCAGGCGATCGCGATGGCCGCCTACGCCATCTTCGTCACCTTTCGAATCATGGGACGCAACTATGACGCGGCGGTGCTGTCAGCCGGACACTGTGGCTTCGGCCTCGGTGCCACGCCAACCGCGATCGCCAACATGCAGGCCATTACGGATCGGTTCGGCCCCTCCCACCTGGCGTTCCTGGTGGTGCCGATGGTAGGCGCGTTTTTTATCGACATCGCAAATGCAATCGTCATCAAGTTGTTTCTGCTACTGCCGATTTATCGATAAAGGCAGCCGGGCCGACAGCATGGTGAACCCTTTCACCGTACGCACGATACGTAGCTTTTATGCGAATCGTAGTAACTGCTTACTCGGCCATTGCCAAGATTGACCACCTTGTGGAAGCCCTTGCCAGCCAAGGTGTGTGACCAATATAGGCTGCCGCCCCCCCAGCCATAGAGACCACCTGGATAACGCGAATCGTTTTTTGGCGCGACGATCGCGTATTTGCTCCTCGTACCTGTACTGTTATCAGTGTTCGCATAGGCGAACAGCGCCTTCAGTTCATTGACCGTCGGTAGGCGCATATCGCGCTTCGCACAGTGGTACAGCGCGTCGTGGTAGTCGTAGCGCACCACCCGTGATCCATTGAAAGGGTCTGGGGCGCCTTTCGTCGCGCTCGGGGATTTTTTCTCCCACGGATAGGTGTCAGTTGCGGGGCGGCTAAAACAGGTCTTGTTATAAGAGAAGACGGTCGTGCCACCGCCGAACATTGGATACGTTCCCTCAGGCATGCAGATTTCTTCACTGGCCACCGTCGTGTCCGCCCGTGCTGCGGCGGGCGAAAGACTCAAACTCAGAAACGGTACTGCAATCGACAATGCGCGAAGCAGCACCCATCTCCGATTCCACTTTCCGCTGATGAAAGTCATGACAGTCCGATAAGTGTGTTCATGATCGACCACGTGGACACGACCTGGTTGCGTCACAAACCCCGGCCGGACCGGGAGCGTCAGCCACAGCCCAAATGATCCCGAAACGCTTGCATCCCAATGCGTGAAGCTAAGCGCGGAAATGGAGGAAGTAAACGTCTTTTTTGGTGGGGCAAGTAACTGATAACCCATTTTATAAAGCTGCTGGATCACGGCCAAGATGTATCCTTCAGATAGGGCGTCACAGTCGTACCGAACACGCGAGCATGGACGGTGGGTTCAGCGATTCCGGTCGCAGCGCCTTGAGTCGTAGCGGTGATGACATGAAGCGTATCTACCTTCTGATTGTGCTTTGCAGTGCGTTGGCCGCCTGCATATCGGCGGGCGTCGATGTCAAACCAGAGCAACTGTCGAATTTCAAGCAAGGTGTGACCAACCTCGAAGAGGTTGTCACCGTGCTCGGGTCTCCAACGGCACTGACCACGCTAAGCGATGGATCGACCGTGCTGATCTACTCATTCGTCACATCCAGGCCTCGTCCTGCGAGCTTTATCCCGCTCATCGGTCCGCTCTTCGGCGGGGCCGACACGCAATCTTCGACAGTCGTGTTCGAGTTCGACGAAAACGGCGTTCTCACGAGTCAACGCAGGACGACATCGAGCGGCGCATCGGGATTGAGTGCGAAGTCGCCCGGCACGCTGCCGCAAACGGATGAGCCTCGTCAAACGAAGTAGCTCGAGCCCGGGCCGCCCTCGAATGCGGACGATCTGGCGGGCGTGCCACTATCGACGGAAACCACCACCGCCACCCCTTGCGCCGCCCGCGCCGTTGGCTCTCCGTTCGAAACCGCCTCCCGATTGTGCGTAGCGTTGACTCTGGATCGCACCTCTCTGACGATTCTGCATCTCGTTGTTCAGTTCTCCAAAGGAGGGCTGTGCGCTGGTCCGGTTGATTCCACCAGCAGCATTCTGGGGCTGGGCGGGGGCTCTGCTCGTCGTTGCTGGCGCGGTGCGCTGCTGCTGATAGGTCTGCGTTCCTTGGGGAGCGGGCCGCGGATTCGCTGACTGGGTTCCCGCGGGGCGTTGCTGCTGATAGCTCTGCGCGTTTCGTTGAGTCGTGCCGGTGTTGGCCGCAGTGGGCGTGCGCTGGGGCTGCGCGGATTGCGTTTTTTGCGGCGGCGACTGCGGTGTCGGTTTGTTCACATTGGACCAGGAACCGTTATCGTACTTCTGCCAGCTCCCACCTGTGTTCTTGTACACATTGCCATCACGTCCTGCGTAAAGGTCGCCGTTTGCTGTCTTCCCAGCTACGGCTCTGCCGTTGGCCGTGCTTCCAGCAACTGCCTTGCCGCCTGCCGAATTCTGATAAGTCCCGACCGTGCCCTTCGCTGTGGTGGTGTGCTGCGTCGCCGCCCACTGGTTCCCCTTCGTCACAACAGAGCTTCCCCATTGGCCGTACGCGTTCGATCCCTGACGGGTAGCGGCATAGGCGCCGGTGTAGGGGTTATAGGCCTGCGCGACACTTGCGCTGCCGTACTTTCCGGAAGCCGTGGCGCCGCGCGCGTACGTACCGGTATAAGGGTTGTACGATGCGCCCCATTGCGCGCTACCCGCCGGGCCATAGGCACTGCCGCGTACGCCGCGCGCGCCTGTGTAGGGGTTGTAGGTCGGGTATCCATACGGCGCTGGACGCGGATAGTAGACCGGATACGGCCCGTAGCCAACGCGGACATAGGGCGGATAGTAGTAGCCGTTGCCTTGTGCAACGATCGCGCCGACGGCCGCGCCTGCGATAAACATGCCGAGATATCCAGCGGTATAGCTAGCCTGGACAGACCCGCCTGGCACGACCTGTTGCGTCACGTAAGTGACGTTATAAACGGGCGACGCCGGCGGGATCGTATAAATCACCTGAGGCACTGAACTGCTGGTTTGCCACGGTCCGGCTGGCGACGGCGAATCGAACCAAACGCCCCGTGAGCAGAGGTAATAGTGATTCTCTACCTTGATGATCTTGTCGGGGGTGTTGGTTGCGTAGGCGAGCGTCGTGCCCTCGATCGGGGCGAAATTCGGCTCGCCGCTGTATGCGACTTTGATCTCGGCCGCGGCTGCGGCAGGGTTCACCTCAACGGTCGTCGGAATCTGCGCGAGCAGTACCGCATCGTCGGCTTCCGGCGTGCCCGGTACGGAAGCGAGGACTCGCGAGGCTGGGCTGTTGCGAGGAATTCTGGCGAAATCGGCCGGCAGTTGGTCCGTTGCGAACGTCCATGGCCCACTGGGGCTGGGTGACGAAAACCACCGGCCCGCAGTCAGATAGTAGTAGGTCTTTGTCGGCGCGTAGACGAACACATCGCTGTCGGTATTCTTCGCGAACACCAGCCCGGTGCCGGCAATCGCGGTATAGACCGGTTGGCCGTCGAACACGATCAGCTCGGCCGGCGTGCTGCTGAAGAAGACCGCCGGCGGCTTCGCAGCGTGCTTCACAGACGGCGGAATGAAGGGTTTCAGGTCCGTCCAGGTGGGGTCGGCGGGAACCTTCGTCATCTTGGCAGGGAGCGTCTTCGTTTCCGCCCATCCGGTTTTCATGTCGGTCGACGTCATCCATGACTGACCGGTGAACAGGTAGTACTGGTGGGCGGCGTTATCGACGAACAGCGGCCAACTGGCGTTGACGACGAATGAGACGTCTGAATTCTGGATGGGTGCGGGTACGGGGTCGCCGTCCACAAACAGCAGGACCGCTGGCCCGAAACTGACGAAGATTGCCGGTGGATCGCTCTTGATGCCTGCGACCGGTGCTGCCTTCTTTTTGTCGATGCTCGCCGCAAGCCGATCCATCGACAAGGTCAGCGACGCCTGCGGATTGAGAAACTTTCGCACCAGCTGATCCAGCTTCTGGCTCGTTGCCTGGTCCGCACCGGGGAAAGCGGTACCGGTAATTTGCGGATTGCTTAAAAGTACGTTCCGACTGTCGATATCCACGTCGGTGTGCGTTTGCAACGTGATCACACCCACCTGCGGCTTGCCGCCGCGCGGGGTGATGCTAATCGCCATTCGACCGGTTAGTTCCTTGAAGTCTTTCCAGTCGTCGATCTGTGGCTGGTAATAGGTGAGGGTCGCGTCGCCCTGGACAAGTTCACGCGGCCAACCAGGGTCTTGAGTCGCGGCGCGGATCGGCTGCATGGCCGACAACGCCAATGCCAGCGCCAACATTCGGATGGGCAGTCTGGAAGTCACGATGCTTTGCTCCTGTCCGCCTCACGGTACTTCCGCAGCGCGACCCGTGCCATGGACGGAAGGCGAATGAGCAGACACGGGGTACAGATGTTGGCGGCCGGGTCGCTGTTGCCGTCAATAGCGCAGCTAAAAAGATAGGTTTACCAAGGCGTGCATGCAATTGGACCTTGGTCCAATTGCATGCAGCCGCGCGGCGAGCAAGATGCGGAACATTGTGCCCTGGTTAGCCATTCTCTTCGGCACGTTTGGTTTGTTTGCCCCTCGCAACGGGCGACCATGACAGTGTTAGTCATGGGCGAACTGTCGACTGCCGGCGCGATTTTTCTGATCATGGAAATGAACACGCCGCTCGGTGGGGTAGTCAAAATCTCGCTTGAGCCCATGTGCGCAGCGCTCGCCATTCTTGGCGAGTAGCCGCTCGATTGCGGGGCGTTGGCTCTGTTGACCACGCACTCGAGCGCAATCAGCGATTGAACCAGCGGTATTGGAGTGCGACCGAGACAGTTTGGAAATTGCCGCCGACGCGTGTAATCAGCCCACGCGACCACGCGAGCTTTGCGGACCATCTTTCGGCAAGCGGCACCGACAGCGTGACGCCGTAGCGCACACTGCGCTGGAGGTCCTGATCCTGGGCGCCGTTCACGCTTGTCCGGCCGCCCGTGAAATACGTCGCGTTCGCGGCGAGCCAAAGCCCGGGGCGCCAGGTGTAGCCGCCATGCAACTGGAACTCGGGTATCGGATCCTGGCTGCGCCTCCGTCCACCGAAAAAATCGTTGTTGTCTGTAAAGAACCACACGCCCGCTGCGCCCTCCACGAACCAGTTGCCAATCGGCTGGGACAGTCCGATTTCTGGCTTGAACGACCATCGGTTCGACCCCACGTTGATCAGGCGGGACGGCACGTACTGGCCTGTCGGTGCAACGACGCTCACACTGACACCGAGGACCGTGGAGGGTTTGCGCCGCGCGAATTCCTCCGGGGTGAGCGCCGGATCGCCCAGCAGATTCACGGCGACCCTGAACCGCACGTCGCCCAGTCCCGATCGATAGGCATGCTCCGGCCTACCCTCGACGTCGCCGGTCACATTCGCGCTCGCGTACGGGACGGACACCGCAACGCTTGCGGTATGGCCAGCGATGCCGAAGCTGTGGGAATAACCGAATGCATACGTGTTGATTTTGGCCTGCACATTGGCAATCGGCAACGAAGGGTCGACCGAGAAGCCGCCGCTCGATCGTGCATAGTCGAACACCACGAAATTCGTTCCGACCGGCGCAGCCGAGTAGGCGCGTGGTTCCATTTCCTGGGCACTTGCCAACGCGGACCAGAGCAAAGCAACACCGACACGTGCCGGCCGAAAGCGCCGGGCAGCGCGCGTTGCCGAACGGATCTCAGCCTTGCAACCCGATTTGACTGTGTGATTCGAGTCGATCGATGGTTTCGGCATTGTCGTGACGTTCGTCTCCGATTGATGTATGAGACGGCTGGATCATCGGTGCTCGCAATAGGACCAAGGTCCAATATGCGTACGACCGCATGCGACTAATCTGGAAGATGCGCGAGTCCGGTCGCGTCGTTCCTGGGAGAGAATCATGACGAGTTCTGTACGCGCACTCGCGGTTCTGCTTATGTTGGCATGCGTCGTGCTGTCTTCGAGCGCATTCGCGAACTGCGCTACTAACGCGCGCGGCGAGACCGTTTGCGGCAACGGAAAGACGGCCGGCGGCTATAACCCGAATACGGGTAACGCGTGGAAGGCCCAAAAGAATCAGAACGGCGTCACGACGACCCAGACAAGCAGGGGCGGACAGGCCAAGACCAAGAACGGTAAGGGCGTGTATAAAAGCCCGAGTGGAAAGACATGCTACCGGAGCGCCAACAGTCAGGGATGCAATTGAATGTATGAAGCTGTCAGCCGTTTGCGCGCGCGGTGCTACGGTGGCTTTCCTCGCGCGCAGCTAATCCAGTCAATTCCAGTCAATAACAGGCCGCCGACAGATCGTGGGCCTTTCGGCGCCCCGGCCCTTCATTCAGCAAGATAGTCGTGCACCACGGTGCCAAGGCCAAGTGTGAGGTCAGACAGGATGTGCACGCCGGATATCACTTCAATGACAGGCAGCGACGCAACGGGCGCGAGTGCGTGGTTGAGCAGTTCAAGCGCGGCAGGACCTTCCCACGCTCCCTTCACCGTGATGTCCTCGCAGAAGTAGCGCACCAGTTCGCAGATGCGTGGCGAGCCATCCACGTGCGGAATGATCTTGAGCAGAAAATTGGGCGCGGACAGCGACGCGAGGATCTGGTCGTGCGGTAGCGCGCGATGCTTATAACCCATCGTCGCAAGTGCGATCGGCACCGGGCCATATCTCAGGATGCCGCCGATGGTGTCCTTTTCGATCCGCAACTCAGGTGACGCGAGCTTTTTGGGAAATCCCCAGATTTCGCGGCCGCCGGCGATCGGCGGTTCGTCGTCGAGAAACATGGCGTGGACATAGCTGCCGCGCTGACCCTGGAAACTGACCGGAATGACCTGGCCGCTTTCAGTGTAATCACCAAAACCCGTTGAATCGGGCATCCGGATGAATTCGAATTTTACGAGCGGTTCGGTCATTTCGAGGGGGGCAGGAATGACTTCGGCTAGTGCATCCGGATCGGTCCGATAAGTGATGATCAGGAACTCCCGATCGACAAATCGATAGGGACCGGGCGGATACGCGGGGCTGGTGAGCGGCATGGCAAATGCGCGCTTCTTTACGTCGGCTTCGGTCATGTTGCATGCTCCTTATGTCGGCTGCGATAGTCCGACGTGTTACGCGGTCAGGTCGTAGATGCGCACGCCATTGCCCAGATCGGTGGCTTGACGCCATTGCGGGTCGGCGATCGACTTTTGGGCATCGCTGTATCCGAAATCCCACAGTTCCATCACAGTCGCGCGGGAGAACTCGTAATCCTTAAAGCTCGACGAGCGCGTGTTGTGCCGGTTGATGAAATGAACAAGGGCGACGGCGCCGCGAGTGCTGATGGCGCCAAGTTTCTGGACGTCGGGGTCCGTTTGAAGCGAGGGTGGCAGCTTGTCGAGCAGGCGGTGCAGCGAGTTGCGAAGGTCTTCGATTTCGCTGACACGGGCCGTATTGAAACGTGTCTTGCTCGAGTACTGGATGTCCTTGGTGCGTTCCTGCACTTCTCTGAGGGTTTTGGGCAGTTCGCCGGCGCCGCTGAAGACGTCGACCTGCAAGATCAACGCGCTCATTCTGTAGTCCTCGTCCAGAACGTACCAAAGTGGCGAGTTGCACGCGATACCGCCGTCCCAATACCATTCTCCCTCTATCTGAACAGCGGGAAAACCCGGGGGCAGTGCACCGCTTGCCATCACATGCTTAGGGCCGATCCGTGTCTTGCTATTGTCAAAATAAACCGAGTTACCGGTGCGCACGTTGACGGCGCCTAGCGAAAGGCGCACCACTTTCCGGTTGATCAGCTCAAAATCGACCAGTTCTTCAAGTGATGCTCTGAGCGGGACGGTGTCATAAAGGCTTAACGCCTCGAAGTTTTCCTCGTGCGAAATAAAAGGCGCCGGTATCCGCGGCGAAAAGAAACCCGGCACGCCAAATGCGACCGAGGATGCCGCACTCATGAAATTGAATAGTGGGCGCATCGGATCGAGCGACAGTGGCGGCACAAATGGGGCGTGTGCCGATACGCGTTCCCAGAACTCCCGCAATCGCTTTACACGCTGCTCAGGCAGATTACCTGCAATCAGCGCAGCATTGATTGCGCCAATCGACACGCCAGAGATCCAGTCGGGCGCGACGCCCGCTTCGGCGAGCCCGGCATAAACACCGGCCTGGTAGGCCCCCAGGGCACCACCGCCTTGCAGCACCATGACGGTATGGTCGAACTTGCCCCAGCTGGTGGTCGCGCTTGAGGGTTCAGCCTGGTCCTGGTGTGCCTTTGCCATGACTACCCCACAAGTGGAGGGATGTTTGCGCACCACGGCCAAGTCGGCGATGAAGCCTTGGTTTATTTAAGCATTGCACGTAGTGAGCTTATATCTGCAGCGAGCCGGCGTTGGCATGGCTCCGCTTCTTTCGAACTCAACGATGACGTCATTCAAGCTACATGCTCCGCGGGGCGTGAACAATTGGACTTTGGTCCAATGCAACGGCTATCCAATACAGAGGCATCGAGTTGAGAATGAGAAGAATATACGTGCACGTCATTTGCTATTTTCTCACTGCGTACTAGGATTAATTTGCCGTTCGGTCTTATCCGGTCGCGGAGTTTTTACTGGGATTTCCATATGGCTGGCGGTGCCCACGTCCAGCCCTGCCATCTGCCACGCCAGCAAATCGCCGGACGAGCAACGCACAACAAAGGTGACGACTCGAAAGCTTGCCCATGACGCAGGCTTGGAGCGCGCACTGACGAGCGAATCACAATTCTGAGTTTCCGGCCGGCTTCGTAACATCTAGCGGCGGTAACCAGCCTCCGGGTCAAGGGGCTTTGCCTCTTATGGAAATCCAAGGCGAGTTCTTGTCAGCCCATCTCGCGGTGCCGACCTTTGAGAGGCAGTTCGGCCATGAGCATCGTCATGCCAGTCACTGTCGTGCTGGAAACGGCAGCCATCCTGTGGTTGCTGACGGTGCTGGCGCGACGCCGCCGGGCAGCAGCATCGATCGCTAGTCGTAATCCGCCACATCTGCCAGTGCCTTACGCCGAACGCGCCATGCTCGGCCTGCGTGTGATGCGGGCACGCTTGTCGACGATCGCCAGGAGGGCTAGTCCTTTCGGCTCGTTGGCGCAAGCAGGTTCGTCAGGAGAGACCTGCGAGACACGCGCGGAGAACCTTCGCGTCGCGGACGCTTCCCCTGTGCCGGAAGCGGGGCAGCGTGGGACTCGCGCCGGGCATCCATTTGCAGAGCGACTCCGCACCACGGCTTCCGCGAGAGTCGTTCACCGGGAGCTCTCCGAGAGCGGCGGACGATCGGTGGGCCTGGCGGGTGTACACGCAGGCGCGGTCGAGCGAGGGAGCGGTGAGCGTTACTTTCGCGAGGCACTGGCGCTATTGCCGTTTGCGATTCTGATGCTGGGCGAGCATGGCCAGATGGTGATGGTCAATCTGCAAACTGCCAGGCTGTTCGGATACGAATATGGCGAATTGATCTGGAAACCTGTCGAACTACTGGTGCCTGACCTGCATTTCGACAGCAACGCCCCCTTTGGGGCAGACCCGTCCGCGTTACAGCAATCCCGCGGCATCGTGCCTTCGCACGAAATGTCTGCGCGGCGCAAGGACGGCACGGAGTTTCCCGTGGAAATCGGCCTTAGTGCATTTCGCTTCGACAACGACAACGTAACGCTCGCATTCATCATCGACCGGACGGATCGATATGAGTTACACCGCAACCGCCAGGAGCTCGCGCATCTGACGCGGGTGTCCACCATGGGCCAGTTAGCCTCATCGCTAGCCCATGAGTTGAACCAGCCGCTTACCGCAATCCTGAGCAACGTGCAGGCCGCGCAGCGGTTTATGGCTACTGATCCGATCGATCTGGGTGAGGTTCGGGAGATCCTGAACGACATCGTTCAGGATGACTACCGCGCAAGCGAAGTGATTCGGCGCATTCGTGCGGTCGTCAAGAAAGGCGACCTGGAGGTCGCGCCACTCCACCTCGCGGGAGTGATCCGTGACGTGGTCCTTCTGGTGCACAGCGACGCGATTGTGCGCGGAATGCGCGTAACACTCGACATCGACGGCGATCTGCCGCCGGTGCGCGGCGACAAGGTGCAGCTGCAGCAGGTCATCCTCAATCTCCTGCTCAACGCATTCGATGCGATGAGCAATGTGCCGCCGCTCGAGCGTGTGGTCTCCGTGACGCTCCGGCCCGAGAACAACGGCATGGTCTGCATCGCCGTTCGCGATCGGGGCCATGGACTGACTTCCGACAAGCTCGACAAGATCTTTAAGCCATTCTTTACATCAAAACCCCAGGGGCTCGGTTTGGGATTGTCGATTAGCCGCTCCATCATCGACATGCACCGCGGGCGACTCTGGGCCGAAAACAACACCGATCGAGGCGCGACGTTCTATGTCACCCTGCCCGCAGAGGATACGACTGCGACGGGTCAGGACGAGTCGCGATACAGGCCATGACAGATTCTGATTCGCTCGTGTTCGTCGTCGACGACGACGATGCTGTGCGCCGTGCACTGGCGCGTTTGATCCAGTCCGCCGGCTATCGGGTGGAGACATTCGGTTCGGCACGGGCATTTCTCGACAGGATGCGCGCCGACACCTGCCCTGCGTGCCTGGTACTGGATATTCAATTGCCGGATCTCAGCGGTCTGGAACTGCAGCGCGAGCTCAATGCGGCGCTGCCGATCATTTTCATCACCGGGTACGGGGACATCCCCATGACAGTAGGAGCAATGAAGGCGGGGGCAACCGATTTCCTGCCGAAACCGGTGCGTGATACCGATCTGCTGCGTGCGATCGGACAGGCGTTCGAGCGCGTGGCGCAAACGTACGCCGTCAACCGTGAACTGGATGCAATCCGTGTGCGTCTCGGACGGCTGACACCTCGCGAGCGGGAGGTGATGGCGCTCGTCGTGACCGGCCGTCTGAACAAGCAGGTCGCCGGCGAATTGGGTACGGTCGAAAAAACGATCAAGGCGCATCGCGCACGCGTGATGGCGAAGATGGAAGTCACTTCGCTCGCCGAGCTCGTTCGCGTCGCAGACAAGGCCGGTCTTGGCGGTGCTGCTGAAACACGCGCATCGCGCTAAGCAGCGGCAATCTGGCACGCATGGCGCTCCGTGCCAGCGCGCTTCGCTTTCCGGTGTCCATTCGGGACCAAGGTCCAATATCGGCAAACCTGTCTGACTCATAGGCTGTCGTATGGGGGAATGCGCTTGCGCGTGCATTCCCGGACACCGGACTACTCACAATGGGAAAACTCAAACCATTCGTTGTTGTCGTTGATGACGATGAATCGGTGAGCCGAGCGATCAAGAGACTGTTGCGCTCAATCGGAATCGCCGCCGAAACGTTCGCAAGTGGCGACGCGTTTCTCGATGTCCTGTCGTCCATGCCGTCGTATCGCCCTGACTGCGTGATTCTCGACGTGCAGATGCCAGGGCTGAACGGACTGGAAGTCCAGCGACGCCTGGCCGGCAGTGGCATACCTGTCATTTTCATCACCGCCCACGACGACATCGGCGTGCGCGAGCACGCGCTCGCAGCCGGCGCGGTTGCCTACTTGCGCAAGCCGTTCAACGACGAACTGTTCGTCAAGACAGTACGCGCTGCCCTTGAAGGCGATCAGCCGCCGTAGCGCAAGCCCGTGCGCTTGCGTATTCAGACGATATGGGACCAAAGGCCAATTGTTTTAACGGGACGCAAACACCACTATTCACGTTGCCTGAGAAGAATTCGAGGCGGAAACGCGTTACGCACCGTGGTGTCAATTTCTGAATGGAGCACGCATCATGATCAAGTACCTTCGGCTAATTCTCGCGGTTCCCCTCTTTCTGTTTGCCGTGGCGTGTTCGACGAACCCGACTGTTGCCACGGGTGGGGACCCCGAGTTAGACGCGCAAGCACGTGAGGCCCTGCAGCAACTCTTCGACAGCACCCCGAAGGCGAAAGATCTCCAATACCAGGCGAAAGCCGTCGTCGTGTTTCCGAGCATCGTCAAGGCTGGGTTGCTAGTCGGTGCGCAAGGTGGAAAGGGCGTGATGTTTAGTCCGGACGGCAGGATCCTTGGGTACTACAGAGTGCGCGGACTTTCATACGGGTTGCAAGCAGGCGCACAAACCTTTTCGGAGGCGATGTTTTTAATGACCGACCCGGCAATCACTGAGCTCACGAGCGGCACTGGATTGTCCGTTGGTGTGGGACCGAGCGTCGTGGTGGTGGATGCAGGGATGGCCAAATCGATGACAACTACGACGTTGAAATCAGATGTCTATGCGTTCATTTTTGGCCAGCAGGGCTTGATGGCCGGTCTGGGCGTTCAGGGACAGAGAATTGTCAAGTTTGACCAGTGAAGTGCGCAATATCCTCGCGCAGTCATAGCGCCCGATGCTCTGAAGCGAATCGCCGCGGTAATGCTCGCCGCGCCAGGCGCGCGATCGGGAAACGTGCTCGGGGGAGCCGGGAAATCGTGCGCGCGTTGCGCGGACATTGACCGCCAGTAGCCAGTAAACAGGTCGACCGTAGAACATTGAGGACCTCAAGCCATGCAACGAATGCAGCGAGTCGCAATTGGTTTGGTGGTATGGGTGCTGACATTCGCGGCCGCCGCGCAGCAGCCCATCATCTATCCGGCCAAGGGGCAGAGCGCGGAGAAGCAAAACACGGATACCGCCGAATGCCAGCTATGGGCGAAGCAGACGACCGGCGTGGATCCGGTCGCGATTGCCCAGCAATCCGGTCAGCCGGGCGCTCAGCCGAAGCAAGGCGGAGCGCTCAAGGGCGCAGCCGGCGGCGCGGCTGTGGGCGCGGCGGTGGGCGCCATCGCGGGCAACGCAGGAAAGGGCGCGGCGATTGGCGCAGTGACCGGGACGGCGGGCGGCGGCATGCGTCAGCGTCGAGCCAACCAGGCTGCGGCCGAACAGCAGCAAGCGGGTCAGCAACAGACGTCTCAGCAGATGGCGACATTCAATCGCGCAGTTGCTGCGTGCATGACCGGGCGCGGCTACACGGTCCAGTAGACATCGATCGAGACAGGAGAGACATCCATGAGCAGGAAATGGTCACGTCTCGCGTTTGCCATGCTTGCACTGTGCGTCGCCTGTCACAAAGCGCCTACGCTGCCCACAGCCGGACCGATCGAAGTCACCGTGATGCAGATCGCGCAGCGCGATACGCCGGTCGATTTCGAATTTACCGCCCAAACGCAGAGCTCCCGCGAAGTCGAGATTCGCGCGCGCGTCGACGGCTTTCTCGACAAACGGGTCTATACCGAAGGGCAACTGGTGCATGCCGGGCAGACGCTCTTTCTAATGGACCCCAAACCATTCGAGGCCGCGCTGCAAACCGCAAAAGGCGAGCTTGCGCAACAGCAGGCGCGGCTCGGCGTCACGAAGGCGAACCTCGCCCGCGTGATCCCGCTGGCCGCGCAGAACGCCGTGAGCAAGAAGGACCTCGACGACGCGACCGGCAATGAAAAGCAGGCGGAAGCCGCGGTGATCGCCGCGCAAGGACAGGTGCAAACCGCCCAGCTAAACCTCAGCTACACAACAATCAAATCTCCGCTCACCGGCTTGTCGAGCTTCGCGAGACAGCAGGACGGCAGCTATGTCACGGCCGCCGCCACGGGACTGCTGACCTACGTTTATCAGCTCGATCCGATGTGGGTCAACTTCAGCATCTCAGAGAACGAATTGCTGAAATACCGCGACGAGACCAGCAAAG
Source organism: Paraburkholderia sp. IMGN_8 (assembly GCF_038050405.1). Classification (NCBI taxonomy): domain Bacteria; kingdom Pseudomonadati; phylum Pseudomonadota; class Betaproteobacteria; order Burkholderiales; family Burkholderiaceae; genus Paraburkholderia; species Paraburkholderia sp. IMGN_8. Next base: position 98,507 of record NZ_CP150901.1, read on the forward strand.
GCCGTCTGCGGTTTCCAGCCAATAACAACTTCGAAGTGACGGTGATTATGGCCGACGGCACCGAGTTCCCGGACCGTGGCCATATCGACTTCACCAATCCGGCCTTCAGCACGCAAACCGGTACGTTCCTCGTTCGTGCATCGTTCGCGAACCCCAAGGGCACGCTGCGCCCCGGGCAGTTTGTCCGTGCGCGGGTGTCCGGCGCCACGCGCCCGAACGCGATTCTCGTGCCGCAACGCGCGGTCTTGCAGGGCGCGAAAAGTCACTTCGTGTGGGTCGTCGACAGCGATTCGAAGGCGCATCAACGGGTAGTCGAGGTCGGCGAGTGGCACGGCGACGACTGGTTCATCTCGCAGGGATTGCAGCCGGGCGAAAAGGTGGTCGTAGATGGTGCGATCCGCGTTGCCGCCGATACGCCGCTGAAGATCGTCGCCGCCCCGGCAGCGCCCGCGGCACCTGCCGCAGCCGAGGCGCCGGCGAGCGGAGCAGGAAAGGCCGGGGAGCGCACAGCTGACACTACGGCGGCGAAGTGAGCCGGCCAGCGACATGAATCTCTCTCACTTCTGCATCGAGCGCCCGATCTTCGCGTCGGTGATATCGATTGTCATCACGCTCGGCGGCGCCGTGGCGATGTTCAATCTGCCGATCGCGCAGTACCCGGACGTCACGCCGCCGCAGATCACGATCTCCGCCAACTACCCGGGGGCGAGCGCCGACGTGGTGGCCAACAACGTGGCTGCGCCGATCGAGCAGCAGGTGAACGGCGCGGACAACATGATCTACATGAACTCGTCGAGTTCGTCGACCGGCAACCTGACCGTCAACGCGTACTTTCAGATCGGCACCAACCCGGAGCTCGCGCAGGTAGACGTGCAGAACCGCGTGAACCTGGCGCTGCCGCAACTACCGTCGTCGGTGCAGTCGCAAGGCATTCAGGTGCAGAAGAAATCGTCTGCGTTCATGATGGTGATCGCGATCTTTTCACCGACCGACCGCTACGACGCCACCTACATCGCCAACTACGCGAACATCTACGTGCTCGATGCGCTCAAGCGCATTCCGGGCGCCAACCAGTCGAGCATCTTCGGCACGCCCGACTACGCGATGCGGATCTGGCTGAAGCCGGATCGGATGGCGCAACTGGGCATTACGGCGGGCGACGTGCAACGGGCGGTGGCCAACCAGAACCAGCAATTCGCCGTCGGCCGCCTCGGCCAGTCGCCGACTGGCGCGCCGGTCGAGCAGTCGTTTGCGGTCACGACCACCGGCCGCCTGAGCGAGCCTGCCGAATTCGACAACATCATCATTCGCGCGGCGAACGGCGACGCGGCGATCGTGCGGCTCAAGGACGTCGGCCGCGCGGCGCTTGGCCAGAAGGATTATTCGATCCGCAGCCGCTATCAAGGCAAGCCGGCCACCGTCATCGCGGTCTATCAGCAGCCTGGCGCCAACGCGCTCGACGTGTCGAAGCAGGTCCACGCGACGCTCACCGAGATGAAGAAGAGCTTTCCGGAGGGCCTTGATTACAGCATCGCGATGGACACGACCGATTTCACCCGCGCGTCGATCTCGGATGTCGTCCACACGTTCTTCGAGGCACTCGTGCTGGTCGTGGTCGTCGTGTTCGTGTTCCTGCAAAGCCTGCGCGCGACGCTGATTCCGGTGCTGGCGGTGCCGGTGTCGATCCTTGGCACCTTCATGGGGATGCTCGCGCTTGGCTTCTCGATCAACATGCTGACGCTGTTCGGCATGGTGCTGGCAATTGGCATTGTGGTGGACGACGCGATCGTCGTGATCGAGAACGTCGAGCGGAACATGACTGTGCACAAGCTGAGCCCGAAAGACGCCGCCAAACGGGCGATGGACGAAGTCGCGGGCCCGGTCGTCGCGATCGTGCTCGTGCTGTGCGCGGTGTTCGTGCCGGTGGCGTTTCTTGGCGGCATCACGGGCCAGTTGTACAAGCAGTTTGCGATCACGATCGCGATCTCGGTGATTTTCTCAGGCGTGGTCGCATTGACACTCTCGCCGGCGCTGGCCGCGTTGCTGCTCAAGCCGGGCCACCATGAAAAACGCGGCTTTTTCAGATGGTTCGACAACCGCTTTGAAAGGATGACGAACAGCTATACGAACGTCGTCAAACTGGTCATCAAGCGCTTCGTGGTCGCGCTGTTGCTGTTTGTCGGGATGATCGCGCTGGCGGTCGTCATGATGCGCACGATCCCCACGTCATTCCTGCCGCCCGAAGACCAGGGCTACCTGCTCGGTGCAGTCATCATGCCGGACGCGGCGAGCCTCGATCGCACCGGCGAAGTCTCGCAGCATGTCACCGACTACTTCATGAAGCAGCCGGCGGTAAGCAGCGTGACGGTGATCGACGGCTTCAGCCTGCTCGACAGCCAGAACAAGAACAATGCGGGCGCATTTTTTATCGGCTTCAAGGGTTTCGACGAACGCTACAAGTTCGCCAACATCAAGACGCAAAACGCGCGGGCCGTGCTGATCGGCGCGTACGAGAACCTCTCGAAAGTGAAGGAGGGGATCATCCTGCCGGTCAATCCGCCGTCGATTCCGGGGCTCGGTACGACGGGCGGCACCGAGATGTGGATTCAGAGCAAAGGCGACGCGACCATCGCGCAGCTCGCGGGTGTGGTGCAAGACTTCTTGGAAAAGGCGAAAAAACGGCCCGAACTGGCGCGCGTGACCTCGACCTTCAATGCGTCCGCGCAGCAGTTGCTGGTCGATGTGGATCGGGACAAGTCGGAAACACTCGGCGTGCCGATCGAAGAGGTGTATAGCGCGATGCAGACGATGTTCGGCTCGCTGTACGTGTCGCAGTTCAACCGGTCGAGCCGGCTGTGGCAGGTCATCCTGCAAGCCGAGCCGGCATACCGGCTCACGCCGCAGGATCTCAACCAGCTCTATGTGCGCAGCAAGACGAACAACATGGTGCCGCTCAAGGCCGTGGTGACGTCGAAGTACGTCACCGGACCGGACCTCATCACGCGCTTCAACAACTTTCCGGCCGTCAAGATCACCGCCAACGGCGCGCCGGGCTACAGCTCCGGGCAGGTCATCTCGACGCTCGAGGACGTGGCAGACGAGGTCATGCCGGCAGGCTATGGCGTCGGCTGGAGCGGGGAGGCCTTCGAGGCGCGGCAGTCGGGCAGCACGTCGGGGCTGGTATTTGTATTTGGCCTTGTGATGGTGTTCCTGATTCTCGCGGCGCAATACGAGAAATGGAGCCTGCCATTCGGTGTGTTGATGGCCGTGCCGTTCGCACTCTTCGGCGCGCTGCTCGCGATCCTGCTGCGCGGCCTCGAGAACGACGTGTACTTCCAGATCGGGCTGACGATGCTGGTCGCACTCGCTGCGAAGAACGCGATCCTGATTTTCGAGTTCGCGGTGCTGAACCGCGAAGCGGGCGAGTCGGTGTACGACGCCGCTGTCACGGCGGCGACCGAACGGTTACGGCCGATCGTGATGACGTCGCTCGCGTTCATCCTCGGCTGCGTGCCGCTTGCCATTGCGTTGGGGGCGTCGGCCAACAGCCGGCATTCGATCGGCACAGGTGTGATTGGCGGCATGCTCGGCGCGACAGTGATCGCCGTGTTCTTTATCCCGATGTTCTTCTACGTGCTCGAATCGATGTCGGAAAAGAGCGGCGGCAAGAAGACCCCGGGGGCGAGCGGCGGAGCCGAGGGGCAAGGGCCCGGCACGCCACCTGGTTCCGGCGGCCCGGCGATCACGCCGTCCGCTCGGCGTGAGGACGACTGACATGCGCGGCCGAGCGTCCCTGCTGCGTCTGGTGCCTGCATTGCCCTTGGTGCTGGCACTGGGCGGCTGTCTGTTAGGCCCCGATTACGTGCGGCCAAACGTGGCGACACCCGCAACCTATCGCTTCGCAACCAGCGAAGCGGTCGACGTCGCCAATACGCGCTGGTGGGAGCAATTTCAGGACCCGGTGTTGAACGATCTGATTTTGGCCGCGCTTACGGACAATAAGGATGTGAAGATCGCTGCCGCTCGCGTCGACCAGTTCCTCGGGCAGTTCGTCACGACCCGCTCGGCACTGTTTCCGCAGCTCAGCGCCGGCTTCGACGCCTCTCGCCAGCGTGCTTCGCAGGCCGGGCCGACACCGTTGCCGCCCGGCGTCGGCCCGGTATTCAACGAGTTTCAGGCGCCGTTAATGGTCGCATGGGAAATCGACCTGTTCGGCCGGGTGCGGCGTGAGACCGAATCGGCGCGCGCGAGCCTGCTGGCGAGCGAGGAGGGCCGCCGCGCGACGATCCTGTCGCTGGTCGCCTCGGTTGCCACCGCCTACATCAATCTGCGCGATCTCGATGCGCAACTGACGATCGCCAAGGCGACGACAGACAGCCGCGCCGGTTCGGTGAAAGTTTTCCAGGCACGGTTTTCAGGCGGCGACGTATCGCAGATGGAGCTCGCGCAAAGCCAGTCGGAATACGAGGCGTCGCTCGCGACGATTCCGCAGATCGAGACGCAGATTGCCCAGCAGGAGGATGCCCTCTCGGTCCTGCTCGGCCGCAATCCCGGTTCGATCCTGCGTGGCCGCGAACTGACCGAACTGGCAGTGCCGGCTGTACCGGCGGGTCTGCCGTCCGACCTGCTCGAGCGCCGCCCCGATCTGCTGCAGGCTGAGCAGAACCTGATCGCCGCTAATGCATTGATCGGCGCTGCGCGCGCGCTGTACTTTCCGTCAATTTCGCTGACCGGTCTGTTTGGATCGGTCAGCGGGCAGTTCTCGAAACTGTTCACCAGTCCCGCTCGCGTCTGGTCGTATGCCGGCTCGCTGACGGTGCCGATCTTTACCGCGGGCAGTATCAGTGGTCAGGTAAAGCAGGCGGAAGCGCAGCAGCAACAGGCGCTATTCGAGTATGAGAAGTCCATCCAGGTGGCGTTCCAGGAAGTCGACGATGCGCTGATCGCCCTGCAAAAGTCACGCGAGCAGCTCGTCGTGCAAGGGCGTCAGGTGGATGCATTGCGCACCTATTCACGGCTGGCAAGGCTGCGTTACGAAGGCGGCTACACGAGTTACATCGAGGTGCTGGACGCGGAGCGCAGTCTCTTCAACGCGCAACTCGGCTATACGCAAACCAACGGCGTGGTGTTCAACTCGCTGATTGGTCTCTACAAGGCAATGGGCGGCGGGTGGGTTGTACAGGCCGAGGGCATGACCGGCCAGGTGATGCAACAGGGCGCTGCGGTTCGTGGAAAGAATGAAGCCGCGACGGAGCAGCCGCAATGACAGCCCCAGCGATCACGCCAGCGACAACCGCGCGTCTCATCGCTTGCCACGAATGCGATCTGCTGCAACGCGAAACGGCGTTGCCGCGTGACGGCGTGCTGCGCTGCTGCCGATGCCATGCGGAACTGTATCGCGCTCATGCGGACAGCATCGACCGGGCGTTGGCTTTTACGCTCGCATCGGGCGTGCTGTTCGTGATCAGTAACCTGTATCCGATTGTCGGCCTGGCGGTCAACGGCGACCTCGTGGAGACGACTTTACTGGGTGCCGTTCGCATTCTGTACAACGATGGCATGTGGCCGCTTGCGGGACTGGTGTTCGCGACGACGTTCCTGATGCCGCTGCTGCAAATGGCGACCATGACGTATTTGCTGGTGCCGCTGTGGCTTCACCGCCGGCCGTACCGGGCCGACATTGTCTTTCACATGATGCATCTGGCGCGGCCTTGGGGAATGACCGAGGTCCTGATCCTCGGCATGCTGGTTGCGCTCGTCAAACTGGCACACATTGCGAGCGTCGTACCGGGCGTCGCGTTATGGTCGTTCGGCGCGCTGATGTTGCTGCTGGCGGCGGCCAATGCGGCATTCGATGCGCGTGCGCTCTGGCAGCGAATGGGCGAGCGCCACGGTTCTGCTGCCGATCTGCATGAGGCCACAACTTCATCCGCACCCACGGCAATGCGTTGCGGTCTGCTGAGTTGCCACAGCTGCGGGCTGCTGGTGCATTCGACCCCCCATCTGCACGACGCCAACTGTCCGCGCTGCGGCGCGCATCTTCACGCACGCAAACCCGAGAGTTTCGCGCGTACCTGGGCGTTTCTGATTGCCGCGATGGTGCTGTACATCCCCGCCAACGTGTTGCCGGTGATGAACACGAGTTCGCTGTTCGGCTCCGAGAAAGACACGATTCTGAGCGGCGTCGTCTATCTGTGGACCTCGGGGTCATGGCCGCTCGCCGCTGTGGTGTTTATCGCGAGCATCGCTGTGCCGATGCTCAAGATCATCGCGCTCGTGTACCTCGTGATTTCCGCGCAATGGCGCTCGACCACGCTGTTGCAGCAACGAACCCGCATCTACCGGCTGGTGGAACTCGTCGGCCGCTGGTCGATGCTCGATATCTACGTCATCACCATTCTCGTTGCGCTCGTGCAGTTCAGTGCGCTCGCGACGATCCAGGCTGGGCCGGCCGCCGTTGCGTTTGGCGCGGTGGTCGTGCTGACGATGTTCGCGGCCATGTCGTTCGACCCGCGTCTGATCTGGGACGCGACGGAGGCTCATCATGGCTAATCCTCCCGAGCGTCCGGAGCCACCCGATCTCCCCGAAGCGGTGGCCACGCCCCGCTCGCGCTGGCGCATGCAGATCGTCTGGCTGGTGCCGATCATTGCGGTGCTGATCGGCGGCTGGCTGGCCGTGAAGGCCGTCCTCGAACAAGGGCCGACGGTCACCATCAGCTTCGCGACCGGCGAAGGTCTCGAAGCGGGTAAGACCAAGATCAAGTTCAAGAACGTGGACGTTGGCGTGGTCAAAAGCGTGACCTTGTCGAGGGACCACCGCAGCGTCGTCGCGACAGCTGAGCTTGTCAAGGACGCTTCGAACATGCTGGTCGACGATACGCGCTTCTGGGTCGTGCGCCCGCGCATTTCCGGGGGCACGGTATCGGGGATCGGCACGCTGCTGTCCGGTTCGTTCATTGGCATGGATTTGGGAACCTCGACGAAGTCGCGGCGCGACTATGTCGGACTCGAGTCGCCGCCAGTTTTCGCCAGTGGCGTGCCGGGGCGGGAGTTCGTGCTGAAGAGCGAGGATATGGGCTCGCTCGATGTCGGCTCTCCCGTCTTCTTCAGACGCCTGCAGGTCGGACAGATCACCTCGTATTCGCTCGACGCGGACGGCAGGGGTGTCACGCTGCGGGTCTTCATCAACGCGCCTTATGACAAGTACGTGCAGAGCGATACGCGGTTCTGGCATGCAAGCGGCGTCGATGTGTCCCTGGGGACTGACGGCGTCAAGGTCAATACGCAATCGGTGGTCGCAATCCTGATCGGCGGGCTCGCGTTCCAGACGCCGGATGAGACGACCGGTCAGCCGGAGGCTGCCGTTCGTACCGAATTTATGCTGTTCCACGATCGTGCGGAGGCGATGAAGCGCCATGACCGCATCGTCGATACCTACGTATTCAATTTTAACGACTCGGTGCGGGGGTTGACGGTCGGTGCACCGGTCGATTTCCGCGGCATCGTGGTGGGCGAGGTGGCAGCGATCTATACGCGCTTCGATCCAGTCAGGAAGCTGTTCAGCATTCCGGTGGAAATTCACCTTTATCCAGAGCGCTTCACTTCACGTTACCAGTCGGGCGAGGCCGGAGGCAGGCTCGCATCGAATCCCCACCAGATGGCGGAATGGCTGGTCGCACACGGCCTGCGCGCGCAGCTGCGAACCGGCAACCTGTTGACGGGGCAGTTATATGTCGCGCTCGACTTTTTCCCCGCTGCGCCCAAAGCCGAGATGAACTGGAGCGCGAACCCGCCGGAAATTCCGACCATACCTGGCGGATTGCAATCGCTGCAGGATTCGGTGACCAGTCTGGTGGCCAAGCTGAACAAGATCCCGTTCGAAGGGATCGGCAAGGACGCGCAAAAGACGCTGGCGGATGCGGATTCGCTTCTCAAACAGTTGCGCACGGAGGTGATGCCGCAGGCTCGGAACACGCTCGCCGCCGCGCAGACGGCGCTGGACTCGGCGAACGGTGCGTTGCAGCCGAACTCGCAGTTGCAGCAGGGCACCACCGATGCGATGCGTGAACTCGCGCGCACTGCGGCGGCGTTCCGCACGCTGGCGGATTACCTCGAACGTCATCCTGAGGCACTGATACGCGGCAAACAGGGGGATAACAAGTGATGCGCCTATCCTTACCGTTCGCAATTGCGCTGACTGTCGCGACGCTGGCCGGTTGTGCCTCGCCAAAGGCCACCTTCTACACACTAAGCCCGCAAGCGCGAGGCGAAAGTACAGCTCCTGCTATGCCGATCACTGTCCTGATCGGTTCGGTCACCGTGCCCGAACTCGTCGACCGGCCGCAGATCGTGGTTCGCGCCAGCGCCAATCAGGTGACGATCGATGAATTCGCCCGCTGGGCGGATTCATTGAAGAGCCAGATCCCGCGTGTGATTGCCGCTAATGTCGCACAGGAACTGAACAGCCCGCGCGTGTCGTCCTACCCGATGGCCGGAGATCAGGCCGCGGTCTATCGTGTGCAGATCGACGTCCAGCGCTTTGACGCCACGCTCGGCGACGCGGTCACGGTCGATGCGTTGTGGTCGGTGTCGCCGCCCGGCAAACGTGCGCCGATCAGCGGTCGCAGCACCGTGCGCGAGCCCTGTGCCGGCGCCGGCTACGACGCGGTGGTGGCTGCTTACAGCCGGGCCTTCGCCACAGTCAGCCGCGATATCTCCACGTCGATCCGCCCGGCGGCATCGCCGTGAATTGCCGCTTATTTGCCGGCTACTTGCTCGTGGAGTCGTCGGGGATCCCGGAGCCTCACTTGGGTCGGCGGACGGCTCTCAACTTCCCGCTGCTTCCGCCGCCGCAGAAGAACTGATCGCCGCCATCGGCCTCGAGCCCCGATACGCCCACGCCCGGCGGCATTTCGAGCGCCTCCCGGACCTCTCCGGTTCGAGGATCGATTCGCCGCAATTCGCTCTCGTCACCTTCCCAGGTGCCGTGCCAGAGCTCTCCGTCGCTCCAGGTGACCCCGGTGACGAATCGGTTGGACTCGATGGTGCGAAGAATCGCTCCTGTTTGGGGATCGATTTGATGGATCTTCCGCTCCCGATACTGCCCCACCCAGAGCGTCCCTTCGGCCCACGCGAGCCCCGAGTCACCGCCGCCGCCGGGCGTCGGAATCGTGGAAAGCACACGGCCGGTCTGCGGATCGATCTTCTGGATGCGATCCTCGGCGATCTGAAACAGGTACTGGCCGTCGAAGGCCGTTCCTGCATGCGCGGCGACATCGATCGAGCGCAGCGTCTTCCCGCTCGCCGGATCGAGGGCGTTCAGCTTGTTTCCGGTAGCAAACCAGACTTGCTGGCCGTCATAGGTGACGCCATGCACGTGGTCGACACCCGGAAAGGGTCCATATTCACGGACGATTTCAGCCGTTGATCGTTTCATGGTTCCATCCTGGAAATTGGGTGTTGGACGATTCGTGCTCCCATCCTAATCACTTGGCAGTGGAGCGGGGAGTAACAAGGTCGTCGTGAATCCCGGCACGGGCGGGGTCATCCAGCGACGCGCCCGCCCGCGGCCAAACCACTGCACCTTGCCTGCTTCCGCCAGCGAGTCGAGTGCCCGCTGCACGGTGCGCTGGCTGGCGCCAAGCGCGAGCGCCAGACCCGAGCTCGACCACGACTCGCCGTCGGCGAGGAAGGCGAGCACCGCCGCATGCTCTCCTTCAACCGGCCGCGCCAGCACGACGACCTCGTGTGCGCGGCGCGGCACCAGCGCGAACCCTCGCTTCGTCGCGCTCACGCCGGCCAACGTCCGAAGCATCGTGCGAAGCCGCCCGACTTCGACTCGCAGCCGAGCGCGATGCGATTCATCGGCGTGCTTCGCCCGGAACGCCTGCGCGATGAGCGTGTCCCTCGGCACGTCTGCCGGCCACGCTTCGCCCAGCGCGCGTGCGAGCGTGAACAACACCGGACGCGTGGCGAGCGAGACCACCGTGCCTGCGTCACGCACGACATGACGGCACGCGTCCACGACGAGCGCCCTCGACGCCAGTAAGGCTTCGACCTCTTCGAGCAGGAGGAGCCGCTCTTCGCCAGATGCGATCAGGCGCGCAGCGGGTGTGTTCAGGACGAGGGATGCGCTTTCGACCTCCGCCGTCAGCGCCGGGATACCTGCGTGGCGCGCCGCGCGCTCGGCCCGGGCGAGCGCGGGACGCGCAGTCCTGGTCCGGAGGCGACGCATCGCGATCCCTGCAACGACCAGTTCGTGGGCGGCCCTCAACGCGGGTGGTAAAGGCGCGGGGGCGAGCTCGGCGAGCGCGTGCTCGGCCTCGTCGAGGCGCCCGATCAGGAGGAGGCGCCGGACCTGGAGATATCGGGCATGTGCGGCGTTCACGCGGTCGCCGTGCGCTTCGAGCGTCGCGCGCGCTGCGTCGAGCGCCTTCTCAGGCCACCTCAGGTCGCGCGAGACGAGCGCGATCTCGGCCTCGGCGACCACACATCTCGCGCGGGCCACCGCCTCTTTCGGGCCGAAGGCGCGCGCCGCGCTTCGTACGAGGGCCTTTGCTCGAACGAAATCGCCGAGCTGCGCCATTGCGATGCCGCGAAGCGCGAGCGCGGGCGCGTCGTCGCGCAAGGCGACCCGGTTCAGCGCGCCGAGGGGGTCCCCCGCTGCGAGCGCACGCGCCGCGGCCGTGATCAGCGAGTCCATGGTCTATTTAAATCGCGCCACACTTGTCACTCCCACCGTTCGATGCCCGGTACTAATCTAGCACGGCCACCAACCCGTACGTCGTATCGAAAGCTGAACGAACGACGAAGGACACCTAACGGAGGAAAGCATGATGACGACACACATGACCGGGTCACGTGAAGCGTGGCTGGCAGCACGGCTCGAGCTGCTCGAGGCGGAGAAGGCGCTGACGCGGCAGAGCGACGAGCTGGTCCGGCAGCGGCAGGCCTTGCCCTGGGTTCGAATTGACAAGGAGTACCGATTCGAGACCGATGAAGGAAGCGCCTCGCTGGCCGACCTCTTCAAAGGGCGCTCGCAGCTTCTCGTCTACCACTTCATGTTCGGGCCCGACTACAAGGCGGGGTGCCCCTCGTGCTCCGCGATCGCGGACGGGTTCGACGGCTTCGTCGTGCACCTGGCGAACCACGACGTCACACTTTCGGCGGTATCGCGTGCGCCGCTTGCGAAGCTGCAAGCGTACAAACGTCGGATGGGGTGGACGTTTCCCTGGGCGTCCTCATACGGCAGCGACTTCAATTTCGACTTCAACATCGCGTTCACGGAGGCGCAACAGCGCGAAGGGAGCATCGAATACAACTACGAGCGCGGCGGCCACGCAATGGATGCGACGACCCAGGTCCCGGAGCCGGTCGCCCGGTTCGCGGCCACCTGCGGAACCGACGTGGCGACGTATACGCGCGATAGGCCGGGCTTGAGCACGTTCGTACTCGAGGACGGCGTCGTCTACCACACGTATTCCACCTATGCGCGCGGCGTGGACGGCATCTGGGGCATGTACCAGTGGCTCGATCGCGCTCCCAAGGGGCGCAACGAGACAGGCGTCTGGTGGAAACGCCACGACGAGTACGACAAAGGTTGAGCCGGGTCATGGGTGACGTTAGCGCAACCGGTGGACGGGAGATCTCGCGAAGTGGGGTTTCCCAGCGAGCCTTCTTCGGCGTCTCGGCGCTGCTCTTCGCTGCTAGCGCAGCGATGACGATCGTCTGGTGCGCGTCCATGTCGGCGATGGGCGGGATGCCGATGCCCGGCGGCTGGACGATGTCGATGGCGTGGATGCGGATGTGCGGGCAGACGTGGTCCGGCGTCGCGGCGTCGTTCCTCGGCATGTGGATCGTGATGATGACAGCGATGATGCTGCCATCTCTCACACCCATGCTGTGGCGCTATCGCCGGGCCGTCGGCAGGACAGGCGAGACGCGCCTCGCTCGGCTGACCGTGCTGGTGGGCGTGGGGTACTTCGTCGTGTGGACCGCGTTCGGCATGATCGCCTTTGCGCTGGGCGCCGCGCTGACTGCGTTCGAGATGCAGGTCCCGGCGCTGGCGCGCGCCGTTCCGATCGCAGTGGGTGTGGTCATCCTGATCGGCGGCGCGCTCCAGTTCACCGCGTGGAAGGCACATCACCTTGCCTGCTGCCAGGCGGCGCCGGGGTGCGGCCGCACATTGCAGGCGGACGCCGGCACGGCCTGGCGGCACGGCTTGCGCCTCGGCGTCCACTGCAGTTGCTGCTGTGCCGGCTTGACGGTGATTTCGCTCGTCGTCGGGATCATGGATCTGCGTGCGATGGCGCTCGTGACGGCAGCCATCACTGTCGAACGTCTCGTACCAGCCGGTGAGCGCGTCGCGCGAGCCATCGGAGTCGTCGTCGTCGGGGCAGGGGTGTTCATGATCGCGCGAGCAGTCGGGCTCGGATGACTCGTCGCGCATGGTGCGCCTGAACTTCGCAGAGGAACACCGCTACTCTGCCATCTGCAGATCCGTAATGGTGGCGGCAAGAAAGCGCGCCGCCTCACCGCCCGTAACAACTCGATGATCGAACGTCAGACTCAGCGGCAAGATCCGGTGCACGGCGGGAACGCCGGCTGCCGCCACGACCTGCTCGTGAATGCGGCCTGCTCCGAGAATCGCGACAGTCGGTGGCACCACCACGGGAGCCGCATATTTACCGGCGATCATGCCGAAGTTCGACAGCGTGATCGTATTGCCGCGCAGTTCGTCCGGGGGAATCTTGCGTGCCCGGATGTCGGCACGCATCCGGTCGAGCCCGCCGCGCAGATCCGCCGGGTCGCGCTGCGCAACGTTGCGTAACACCGGCACGAAGAGGCCGTCCGGCAAATCGACGGCGATGCCAAGATCGATCTTCTGCAGCACGTGGCGCCGTCCCGTATGTCCGTCGAACCATGCGTTGAGCTCCGGTTCGGCGCGGCATCCTGCCACCAGCGCGCGGATCAGGCGGATCGTGACATCGGTATGTGGCGGCCACGCATGAATGTCGGCATCGTCGATGACGGTCGCCGCAGCCACTTCGCTCTGCGCGCGCGCCATGTTCTGCGCCATGGCGCGCCGTACGCCGCGCAGCACTTCGGGCGGCCCGAGTTCGGCAAGTACCTTCGCGACGCGCTGCACGTCGGCCGCCGTGATGACACCCTCCGGACCCGATGGCGTCACCATCGCCAGATCGACATCCAGCTTGCGCGCGAGCGCTCGCGCCGCCGGGATCGCCTTGATCACGCCGGCACCCGCGCCCATGCCGCCGCCTGACGCCGCCGGCGCTTCCTGCACGACATGCTGGCCGACCTCCATATGGCCGACCACGGTGCCGGCATCGGCTTCGTCGTCCGCTCCTTCGAAGGCGACGAGCGGCGCGCCCAGATGCACGATGTCGCCTGGCTGTCCGAACAGCTTCGCGACGCGGCCGGATTGAGGCGATGGAATCTCGACGATCGCTTTGGCTGTTTCGACCGACAACAGCGGTTGATCCGTGCGAATCTCTTCGCCGCTCTTGACGTGCCACTCGACGATCTCCGCTTCCTGCAAGCCTTCGCCGAGATCGGGCAGTTTGAAGATTTTCATGGCCTCACGACGCCTCCAGAGCCTGCCTGACCGCGGCGACGATGCGCTCTGTGCCCGGCATATATTGATTCTCGAGTCTGTACAGCGGCACCACCACGTCATATCCGGTGACGCGCTGCACCGGCGCGAGCAGCGAGTAAAGTCCGCGCTCGGCGATGTTGGCGGCAATCTCCGCGCCCACCCCTCCGGTGCGCGAGCCCTCGTGCACGATCACACAGCGGCCGGTTTTCGCCACGGACGCAAGAATGGTGTTGATGTCGAGCGGCTTGAGCGTCGCCACGTCGATCACCTCGGCCATCACGCCTTCCTGCGCGAGCAGATCGGCCGCGGCCTGCACGTCCTGCACCGCGCCGCCCCAACTCACCAGGGTAACGTCGGACCCATCGCGCAGCGTGAAGCAGCTGTCGAGCGGCAGCGCTTCGCCGTTGTCCTCCACCGGTTGCCTGAAGAGCCGGTACAGTCGCGTCGGTTCGAAGAAGATCACCGGGTCCGGGTCGCGGATCGCCGCGAGCAGCAAACCGTATGCGCGTGCCGGCGAGGAGGGCGTCACGACACGCAGTCCGGGTATGTGAGTGAACAATGCCTCAGGGCTTTCGGAGTGATGCTCCGGTGCGTGAATACCTGCGCCGCAAGGCGCGCGGATCACGAGCGGGCATGTGAGCCGTCCGCGTGTTCGATGCCGCAGACGCGACGCATGATTCAGAATGTGATCGATGGCCGGATAGATAAACCCGCTGAACTGCATCTCCGCGACCGGCTTCAGGCCCATCGCCGCCATGCCGATCGCAGTGCCGGCAATCGCCGTTTCGGCCAACGGCGTATCGATCACCCGCTGCGCGCCGAATCGAGCCTGCAACCCGACCGTCGCGCGAAACACGCCGCCGTTCACGCCGATATCCTCGCCGAGCAGCACGACGGCCGGGTCGTGGGCCAGTTCGTAGGCGAGCGCCTGATTGAGCGCCTCGACCATGTTGAGGTCAGCCATGGCGATTCCCCGTAGTCGGTGCGAAACGCTGTGCCATTGCCAGTTGCTCGCGCATCGCCGGCGGCAAGGTCTCGTACAGGTGATCGAACATGGCGGAAGTGTCCGGCGGCGGTATCGCCAGATACGCGTCGACGGCCTGCTCGACCTGCGCAAGACACGCGCGGCCGAGTTGCTCGTCCTGCGCTTTGTCCCAGACGTTCATGCGCGTCAGGTATGTGCGCAACCGCAGCAGCGGCTCGTATTCCCATTGCTTGCTGAGGACCTCGGAGTCGCGATAGCGCGTCGCGTCGTCGGCTGTCGTGTGATCGCCAAGGCGATAGCTGAGCGCTTCGATCAGCGTCGGGCCATCACCGCGACGCGCCTTGGCGAGCGCCGCGTGGACCACATGATGCACCGCGATCACGTCGTTGCCGTCGACCTGAAGCCCGTCGATTCCCGCGGCGATCGCTTTTTGCGCGAGCGTTTGCGCAGCGCTCTGGTGGCTGCGCGGCACCGAAATCGCCCACTGGTTGTTGTTGACCACGAGCACAAGCGGCGCCTGCCAGACGCCGGCCATGTTCATCGCCTCGTAGAAGTCGCCTTTGGACGTGCCGCCGTCGCCGAAGATCGCTACCGCGACGCGCGGCTCGTGACGCAGCTGGAACGCGTACGCCGCGCCGGCGGCATGGCACACCTGCGTGCCGATCGGCACACAATTCGGGAAATCGTGGCGGGGTACGCTGAAGTCGCTGCCGCGTTCGTCGCCGCCCCAATAGAGCAGACTTTCCGTCATCGTGATGCCGCGCAGCAATTGCGCGGCGTGATCGCGATAGGAAGGAAACAGCACGTCGTCGGGCTGCATCGCGCTGGCGACGCCGACGCCAATCGCCTCCTGCCCGACCGACGACGCAAAGGTGCCGAGCTTGCCGGTACGTTGCAGTGCAACCGCCTTCGTGTCGAACGCCCGCGTCAGCACCATCGCGCGATAGAGCGGAAGCAGCGCTGTCGGGTCCTGCGCAAACGCAGGCAACGGCTGAGCAGGCTCGCCGTCGGGGCCAAGATATTGCGTGTAGCCGATATGAAAACTGGCAGCCGTGCTCATGACCGACCTCCATGTCCATCTAGATATCGTATACGCGCTGGAGTCGGCACGCACGAGCGCTACCGCACGAACATTGCTGCGCTCACGCGCTCAAACAGCAGCGCGCGCAAAAAGTCCACTTTTCTACCTCGGTGCGACGAAGAAGCGGTAAAAACGTCTGACATAAGGGGCGCGCTTTGGCGTGTCCCGCTTGAGAGCTTGATAGATAGATTAGATTAGCTATGCTTCCAATAATGATTGTCCGGCTGAGGCCTACAGCACAGAAAAGCCATATTGTTTCTCGGAAAATGACGCGTGCACCGTCGCCGCGAACCGCGGCAACAAGTGGGTGTGCGCGTGCCTTCAACGGAGGTCCGTATGAGCTATCACCTGGAAGGTCGTCTGCTAGAGGTATGTAACTGCAATGTCCTATGCCCCTGCTGGATCGGCGAGGATCCTGACAACGGCACCTGCGACACCATTGTCGCGTGGCACGTAGACAAGGGAACGATCGAAGGTGTCGATGTGGGCGGCACGACCATCGCAGCCGTGGCTCATATACCCGGCAACATCCTGCAAGGCAACTGGACTGCCGCGATCTACATCGACGACCAGGCCTCCAAGGCGCAGGAAGAGGCACTGCTGAAGGTGTACACCGGGCAGGCCGGCGGACCCGTCGCCGAACTCGCCAAGCTCATCGGCGAGGTCGTCTCGGTGGAGCGGGCGCCGATCCGCTTCACGGTAGTCGCAGGCAAGGGCGAACTCGAGATCGGCACGAACTACTACGCCGAACTCGAGCCCTATCTCGGCGCGACCGGCGGGCAGACCACCCTCTCCGACACGGTATTCTCGACGGTACCGGGGGCGCCAGTGTTTGTCGGCAAGGCCCCGAGCTATCGATCCAAAAACGCCGCCCTCGGCATCGACCTCGACATCAAGAACCACAACGCCCTGCAGAGCACGTTCGTCTTCGACGCATGAGCCCGACGCCAGGCGCGCTGCCGCCCAGCGCCTCGCGCCACTATCACGTGTTCTTGCCGGTCCTGGCCGTGCTGATAGCGCTCGCGTGGTTGACGTTGTGGGCATGGGCGCGCAGCCCGTATGGACGCTATCTCGAGCACGGCGACTGGACAGCGTCAGGACCGGCGGCGTTTCTGTGCCATGCCGTTCCTGGCGGCGATTTGATCGTGCCCGTGGTGCTCTACGCCGCGGCATGGATAGTCATGACTGCGGCCATGATGCTGCCCACCATCTTGCCGCTGTTCAACATCTTCGACCGGTTGACGGCCCAGCGCCCGGATCATGGGCGCCTCCTCATGCTGCTCGTTCTCGGCTACATGACGGTGTGGGGCGCCTTCGGGCTCCTGGCGCATGCGCTTCACAGTGCAGTGCTGTCCCTGCTCGCCAGCGCACCCACATTGGCCTGGCACGGCTGGCTGATCGGCGCCGCGACCATTGCGTTGGCCGGCGCATTTCAGTTCAGCCGGCTCAAGTACCAGTGCCTGGAAAAGTGCCGCACGCCATTGAGTTTCGTTATCGAGCACTGGCGTGGGCATGCGCAAGCGCGGCACGCGTTCGTGCTTGGTGTGCAGCACGGCCTGTTTTGCGTCGGATGCTGCTGGGCGCTGATGCTATTGATGTTCGCACTCGGCGCCGGCAGCCTCGGCTGGATGCTCCTGCTCGCGGCCGTGATGGCGATCGAAAAGAACGTTCCCTGGGGCCGGCGTCTCGGCAAGCCGCTCGGTGTCGTACTGCTGTCCTGGGCCGTCGTTCTGGTGGCGAGCCATGGATGAAGAGCGCAGCGGCTTGCCCACCTTTCAGACGATCGTCCTGACCGCGGCGGCGATGTTTGCCTTCGCTGGCAATTCACTGTTGTGCCGACTCGCCTTGCAGCAACGCGGCATCGATCCGGCCAGCTTCGCCAGCATCAGGCTGGTGTCTGGCGCGATCGCGCTCGCTGTCATCGTGCGCTTCAGATCGGAACGGTCCTCGCCCCGCCATGCCGACTGGCGCGCTGCGGCCATGCTGTTTGCGTACGTCGCGTTCTTCTCCTTCGCATATCTAAGCTTGTCCGCTGGAACGGGCGCATTGATTCTGTTCGGCGCGGTTCAATTGACAATGCTAGGCGGGGGCTTGCGCTCGGGCGAGATGTTCGGATCCATCGCATGGCTTGGTCTCACTCTGGCTGTCGCGGGGCTCGTCTACCTGGTGTCGCCGGGTGTCGCTGCGCCACCGCCACTCGGTGCTGCGTTGATGGCGATCGCTGGCGTGGCGTGGGGCGTGTATTCGCTACGCGGTCGCGGCGTGGCCGATCCGTTAGCCGCCACGGCAGGCAACTTCGCACGGGCGGCGCCGCTCGCCCTCGTGCTGAGTTTGCTTTTCGTCGCCAAGGCTTATGCGAACGCGGCCGGGGTCGCCCTGGCCATTGCCTCCGGTGCACTCACGTCGGGCATCGGGTATGTCATCTGGTATGCCGCGCTGAGCAAGCTTTCCGCAATGCGAGCCGCCACCGTACAGTTGTCGGTGCCGTTGATTGCTGCATTTGGCGGCGTGGTGTTCCTGTCGGAAGCGATCACGCCGCGCCTGGCTGCCGCCTCCGCGGCGATCCTCGGCGGCATTGCGATGGTGCTGTTCAGCAGATCGCAGAGGCTGCGCCCGAAGCGTGCATCGTGAACCTGGGTACAGACTGCCGTTGATGGCAGCTTTGAGGGAACAAGAGCGAGCGCTATGGTCGGGCCGCTTGGCGTAGTAAAGGTCAGCGGCATCGGGCAGGCCCGGCACCTGATCAGTTCGAACCTGATGGCTGTCGAACGGCGCGGCCTGACGCAACTCGAACCTGGTGCTGCAGCGTTGATGGTTGCAAGCGCAACTGGACTCATCATTGCATTGGGTTTGGCCGACCGGTGGCGCGCGTTCGCGATCCTGTCCGCGCTCGGTGCCAGGTCGCGTCAGCTTGATGCGTTCTTGTGGATCGGTGACGTGTAGCTATTGTTCGGTCGAAGCGGTCGCTGGCAGAACCACGACTCAGTGTCTTGGCGAACGGTCGTTATAGAGGAAGTCGAATGCTCCTTCGCGACCCACTTCCGTCCTTGGGCCCGGCGCGACTTCAACGGCAGCTTCCAAGGTGTAACGGTCGTTTGCGCAGTCGGATCGGCTGGCACGTACCCCGCCTTTACAGCCATTCGAGGGCTGATTGAAAACCCCGGGAACCGCCCTGGCTCGGATATCCGCTTTCGAGAAAGCTGAACGGTTACTCCCGTCGCCGTTCAAGTAAATTTTCTAGTGGCAGCAACCACAGCTACCTTGATGCCTGAAGCCGTAGGCCCCTTCTTCCGCCGGCATTTTCCCGCCGCGCTGCGCCAGCAGCACCGTCGAACCGCTGGCGATGCGCGGCGACAACAGGCCGCACTCTGGGCACGGCATTCGCTCATCACGTCTGGAAACCGGGCGGATGGAATCGAACGTCCCGCATGCATCGCAGGCATGCTCATAGATTGGCATGGCGTTCTACCAGTGACCGCCAAGTTCGCCGCGCGCGACAAACTTTCCCTGACCGGTCCGTCCGACCCAGTCACCGTTGTCGATCAGCAATTCTCCGCGTAGCAGCACTTTCTTCACCCGGCCCGTGACCGCGCGACCTTCGAACAACGTGAAGTCGCAATCGCCGTGTTGCGTGTCCGCACTGATCACGTGCGACTCGTGCGGATCGAACAGGACGATATCGGCGTCGCTGCCGATCGCAAGCGTTCCCTTCTTCGGGAACAGGCCGAAGAGCTTGGCTGGCGCAGTCGACATCAAGTCGACGAAGCGATTCAGCGAAATGCGGCCGCCTCGTACGCCGCCGTCGTAGACCACCGTCATGCGCGTTTCGACGCCCGGCACGCCGTTCGGGATCTTCGAAAAATCGCCGCGTCCAAGCGGCTTCTGGTTGACATTGCCACGATGGCCTTCCTTCATGCAATACGGACAGTGATCGGTTGAGATCAGTTGCAGATCGTCGGTCTTGAGCGCGGTCCATAGCGCGTTCTGCGCTTCCTTCGAGCGCAGTGGTGGACTCATCACGTAACGCGCAAGCTCGAAGCTGTCGTCGGCGTACGCCGATTCATCGAAGAACAGATAGTGCGGGCAGGTCTCCGCGAACACCG
This sequence comes from Paraburkholderia sp. IMGN_8, assembly GCF_038050405.1. NCBI lineage: Bacteria > Pseudomonadati > Pseudomonadota > Betaproteobacteria > Burkholderiales > Burkholderiaceae > Paraburkholderia > Paraburkholderia sp. IMGN_8. The sequence continues at coordinate 118,291 of NZ_CP150901.1, forward strand.
GAATGCCTAAGTCGCGCGCTTCGATCACGTGCTTTAATGCCTCTTTTGCCGAAAGGTGTACGAAATAAACTGGCGCTTCGGCGAGTTCGGCGAGCTTGATGCCGCGATGCGTCGCTTCGCCCTCCATGATTGAAGGTCGCGTCAGCGCGTGATAACGCGGCGCGGAATGGCCCTGCGCGAGCGCCTCGCGAATCAGCAGGTCGATGACCGTGCCGTTCTCGGCATGCAACGCGATCATGCCGCCGTGCTGGCCGACCATCCGCATCGCCTGAAAAATAGTGGCGTCGTCCGACATGACAGTGCCGGGATAGGCCATGAACATCTTGAAGCTCGAGACACCTTCGTGGCGAATCGCATATTGCATGTCGCCGAGCACGCGCTCGTCCACCTGCGTCACGATCACGTGAAAGCCATAGTCGATGTTCGCGGTCGACGCTGCCTTCGATTGCGCCCGCGAGATCGCATCGAGCGGGCTCGTGCCGGCGCTTTGCAACGCGAAGTCGATGATCGTCGTCGTTCCGCCGAAGGCCGCCGAGCGCGTGCCCGACGCAAAGTTGTCGCAGGTCACCGATGCCCCAAAGGTATTCTCCATATGCGTATGGCAATCGACGCCTCCCGGAAATACCAGCAACCCTGCCGCGTCGATCACCTGCGCGTCCGGTCCCGCATCGAGATTCAGTCCGATGCTGACGATGCGCTCGCCTTCCACGAGGATGTCGGCGACGTAGTCGTCAACGGCCGTAATGATGCGGCCGCCTTTGATGAGGGTTGGGGTCAGGCTCATGAGTCACTCCGTTGAGCGTCGGTTGCGATGGCGAGCGCGTCTTCGAGACACGCCAGTTCTGCGTGGGAGAGCGGCGGGATCGGCGGGCGCATCGACGGATGCGGGAAGTGGCCCAGCAGGTGCAGGCAGGCTTTCAGGCGCGCATTGGCGTGCGAGCCGGGCGCGGTTCCGTAGATGGTCTTCGCAAGCGGATAGATGCGCTCGTGAAGCTGCTGCGCGCGGCCGAGATCACCGTGTTCGACAGCGCGATACAGCGCCACGATCAGTTCAGGCACGACGGCTGCAAGGCTGACGACGCTACCTTCGGTGCCGATCGCAAAACAGGTAAACAGGTGTTCGTCGCCGGAAGCCATCACGGCCACGTGCGGCGCGATCGATTTGACGAGCCGGCGGTTCGCTTCGTAGACGGCAGTCTCCCAACTGCCTTCCTTGATAGCCACGACCTCGGGCAAGCCGACGAGTGCGGCGAGCATCTGCGGCGTGTAGGCCATGCCGCCCGTGGCGACGCCGGCCTGGTAAAGCATCATGGGCAGGCGGGCCTCGGCGTTGGCGATCCGGTGATGCGTCAGAACGGTGTCGAGATCGGTCGACAGCGCCCACGAGAATGGCGGAAACAGCAGCATGGCATCGGCGCCGGCCTGTCTTGCGTCGTTTGCGTGGGCCTGCGCCTCATAGCTGTCCTCGGCATTCACGCCGGCTACGATGATCGAGCGATCGCCACAGACGGCATGCGCAATTTCCACGACGCGCCGCTTGTCTGCTGCCGAGAGCGTGAAGTTCTCGCCGGCATGGCCGTTCACCAGAAGCCCGGCAATCCCGTCGACGCTCGCCACCGCTTCGATATGCCGTTCGAGCGCCGCTTCGTCCAGGTGTCGCCCATCCGCGTCGAGGGGGCACAGCGTAGCGGCATAGACGCCGTTGAATGGGTCGGCATGCGTGGGGATCATTCTGTCTTTTCCCAATGAGGTTGGACGGGTGCATCGTCATGAACGACGAGCCGCGCCGGATCGAACAGGGGCAACTCGGGTTCTTCGCCGAGCATGGTCTGGGCAAGCAGCTTGCCCATGTAGGGACCGCTGGTGTAGCCGGAGTGCGCGCAACCGATCACCCACGCATCGGGGAAACCGGGAAGCGCGCCGATCATCGGCATGGCGTCGGCGGTTTCGGATTCGAGGCCGAGCCAGATGCGGGCGACGCGCGCCTTGGCGAGCGCGGGGATCACGTGCTGCGCGAGCCGGAGATTGCCGATCAGGTTGTCCGGCACCGTTTCCACGCCGCCACGCACGCGATCGCCGATGCCTTGCCAGCCGCCGCCTATCAGGACACTGCCGTTGGCGAACTGCTTCATCGACAGCAGCCCGTTCGCGATGCTCAGCACCGACTTCATCACGGACGGCATGCGTTCAGTGACGATCAACTGATTGACGAGCGTCTTGACGGGGATGTGGATGCCGAGCATCGCGAGCAGGGGCTCAAGCCACACGCCGCCCGCCATCACAAGACGCGTCGCATCGATACTGATCGCGTCGTCCGGGCCGGACACCCGATACATTCCCGCGACACGCTCGATTCGCATTGCCGGTGTCTGCTCGAAAACGTGCACACCCGCTTCGCGCAACGCCGCATGGAAAGCGCGGCCCGTGAGATACGCACTGGCGAAGCCGTCGGTTGCACAGTACGCGGCTTGCAGCATCGCTGGATTCAGGCCTGGCTCGACGGCGAGCGCGGCATCCCGGTCGAGCAGATCGATCTGCGCGCCGTACTCGCGCCTCGCCGCCGCGCGTTGCTGCAACAGCACTTTCTCGGACTCCGTGAAGGCAAGCGCGAGGCCGGGCGCCGGCGTGGCGAGCACGCCGTGGCCTAGCCACGTGCCGGTGTTCATCCACATTTTCCACCCGCGGATCGCATAGGGAACCAGCGCGGCACGCGTCATATGCAGCGTCAGCGTGCCGGCGTTCACGCCCGACGCGCCACGGCACAGCGCATCGCGTTCGATCACCGCCACTCGCATGCCGGCTCGAGCGAGAAATAGTGCGGTGGTGCATCCCATTACGCCGCCGCCGAGCACGGCGACATCGAATGCGGTTGTCGTCGGCTGGCTCATAACGGCGCAGCCTTCGGTATCGGAATGTCGTCGTAGCTGAACTCGCCAGTCAGCGCTTCAACCGTCACGGGCCGCAACGGCGTGCGGGCGGAAAAACAGCCAGCGCGTTCACGCGAGCCGCCGCATGCGCGTGCGGCAAGCAGTTCTGCCGTCACGTCCCCGCACGTGCGGCCCTGGCACGGTCCCATGCCGCAGCGGGTCCAGGCCTTGAGCTGGTTCACGTTGTGCGCGCCGGCGTCGCAGGCGGCGTCGATCTCGGCGCGAGTCACGTCCTCGCATCGACAGACGATGGTTCGCGGCCCAATGCCGTCGGTGTGGCCGGCCCGCAGCGCCATCAATTGCCCCATCGCGCGACCGAAGCGCGCCGCCTTGAGGTGCGCCCGACGCACGGACGACAGTCGTGACCGAAGCCGGGCGATGTCGGTGCCGCCAAGCTTGATGGCGCAGGCGAGTCCTGCGAGCGTGCCGTGGTGGCTCGCCGCAGCCGCGCCGGCGATGCCTGCGCCGTCGCCCGCCACGTAGAGCCGGGGTCGCGAGGTGCAGCAGTCCTCGTCGGTGATGGCGATCCAGCCGCCCGCCTGCCGCGAGTACCGATGTTCCGCGCGCAGGAGACGCGTGATTTCGGTTGACGGGGTGAGGCCATGACCGACCGCGATACAGTCGGCGTCCACGCAGCTGCGCTCTCCTGAGACGGGCCGGCCTGCTGCGTCACACGGCGCCAGAGTCGCGCGCAGCCGATCGCCGGCCGGCTCGACTTTGACTATCGTGTGCCGCGAATGAATCGGCACGCCGGCGCGGTGAATCTCGCGCCACCACTGGAATCCCTCGCGCATCAGAGCAGGGCGCGACGCCATGGCGGGCAGCGCGCGTGCCCAGTCGCCGAGGCCCGCGATATCCACAATTGCTTCGACCTTGCCGCCGCCCTTTATCGTCTTCGCCGCGACGGCCGCGAGCAACGGCCCGCAGCCTGCCACGAGCGTCGAGCGGCCCGGCAGGATGCCTTGCGATTTGAGGAGGATCGTGGCGGCGGCCAGCCCGATGACGCCGGGCGTGGTCCACCCCTCGAACGGCACGACGCGTTCCGTGGTTCCCGCCGCGACGATCAGTGCGCGACCGGTGCAATGCACGGGGCCGGCGGGACCCGCGGCATCGACGCGATAGTCGCCGGTGACGGCCCAGACCACGTGATCGAAGTAGGTGGTGACCTCGCTTTCGGCGAGCGCGCGCCGCAGCGCGTCGCCCGCTTGCTGGTCCGCACTCGACGGCACAGCGGCGCTGACCGATGCGCGATAGACCTGCCCGCCGGCCGCCGGGTTCTCATCGAACAGCGCAACCTTAAGACCTGCTGCCGACGCAGCCAGCGCCGCGTTTACACCGGCCGGGCCGCCGCCGAGCACGAGGACATCGAAGTCAGATATCACGGCGGGTCTCCGGTACCTTGTCGACGCGCATTCCATCAGTGGCCGTCGTCCGGCATGCAAGCACGCGGCGATCATCGACTATGACGAGACACTCCTGACAAGACCCCATCAAACAGAACATGCCGCGCGGCGCGCCAGTGCGCGGACTCGTCCGCAAGGTCTTCGTACCTGAAGCAAACAGCGCGGCTGCCACGCTTTCGCCTTGGCAAGCCCGCACCGGTCGGCCGTCGAAGAGAAACCTCACGGTAGCCGCGCCGCCTGTCTTGTCGATGCGCATGGCCTTCTCATCCAGCATGAGACATGCTCCCTTGACAACTAATTTCGTCGATGTTTTTATCTTATCGTATACGTTTCGTATACACAAAATGGCCAAAATAAAGACGGTCCGGGAAGCGCCCGAGCCGCGCGCCAGAATGGTCAGCATTCGCCCCCGAACCTACTACGGAGTTGCCGCATGAAATCCTCGATCCTCCTCACCCGCATGCTCGCCGTGGGCGTTGCCGCCTGCGCGTTGCTCGGCTCGTTCGATGCAAGCGCCCGCACGCTCGACGAAATCATCGCGTCGAAGAAGATCGTGTTCGGCATCAACCCGAACCTGCCGCCGCTCGGCATTTACGACGCGAAAAACAACATCGAAGGCTTCGATGTCAGCATTGCCAGGAAGATTGCCGACTCGCTCGGCGTAAAGCTCGAAATCGTTCCGGTTGGCTCGAACGATCGCGTGCCGTTTTTGATGACCGACAAGATCGACGCGGTGATGGGCGGCATGACGCGCAACGCGGACCGCCTGAAGGTGATCGACTTCACCGACCCGGTCAACACCGAAGTGCTAGGTATCCTGACGACACAGGCGACGTCCTATGCGGACTGGACCCAGTTGAATGATCCAGCGGTGCGCCTCGTTCAGGTACGCGGTACGACGCCTATCCAGCTGATCCATGACAAACTGCCCAAGGCGCAACTCCTGATTCTCGACAACTATCCGGATGCGGTTCGCGCGATCGCCCAAGGCCGCGCCGATGCATTGATCGACGTGCTCGACTTCATGCTGAGCTACACGAAGAACTATCCGACGAAATGGCGCGTGGTGGATGCGCCGATCGAAGTGGACTATGACTGCATCGGCGTGCAAAAGGGCAATATGGCACTGACGCAGCGTCTGAACAAGGAAATCGGCACGTTGCAGAAGAACGGCTTTGTCGCCGCAAGCTGGAAGAAGTGGTTCGGCAGCGCCATGCTGCACGACCCGACCGCCTCGCCTACGCCTGTTGCAGCCGCGCAGTAAGGTAAGGAAAACCGGCGACAGCGCTCGTCGCCGTGACGCGCGAGCGCTGAGCATCCGGCAGGAGCCATTATCCGATGACCCTACATTTCGAGCCCATCCTCCAGCAGTGGCCGTATTTGCTCGCCGGCGCATGGCTCAGCCTGCAGATCGCCGTGCTCGCGTTTGCGTTCGGCATGATCATCGGCCTCGTCTGTGCTTCGGTGTTGCGTTACGGGCCGGTGTTTCTGCGCAAGGTGGTGATGGCTTATGTGATATTCGCGACCAACACGCCGCAACTCGTGCAGATCTTTTTCCTGTTCTTCGCACTGCCTGAGATCGGCGTGACCCTTGCGCCGTTCACAGCGGTGCTGATCGGGGCGACGTTCAATGCGGGCGCGTATCTGTGCGAGATTCAGCGCGCGGGTTTCAATTCGGTCCGGCTGATGGAAATCGAAGCCGCCGAAGTGCTCGGCTTCTCCACACCGCAGATCGTGCGGCACGTGATTTTGCCGCACGTGTTGAAGGTGATGTTCCCGCCGCTGTCGAACCAGTTCATCGTCATGACGCTCGGCACGTCGATGGCGTCGATCTTCGGCGTCGAGGAACTGACGGGGCGCACGTATAACCTCAGTTCGCAAACCTACCTCTCGGTCGAGGCGTTCAGCGTGGCTGCCGTTCTGTATGTCGCCGTCACATTGATCGCGACTTTCGCGCTGGCGATGATCGGGCGCCATGTCTGCCGCGCCAAAATCAAGGTGTTCTGATGTTCGCTTCCTCACAGGCCGAAATCGCACAACTGTTCTCTTTTTACAATCTGCTGTTGCTGGTGGCAGGGTTCGCTGCAACCTTCGTGCTGTCGGTGGCCGGCTGCCTTACAGGCTTTGTGGCGGGCTTTGTCATAGCGATTGTCCGCGCCACGCATTCCCGCGCGATGGCGCCTCTGCGCGCCCTCGTCTTCGCCTATTGCTTCCTGTTTCGCCGCATCCCGTTTCTGGTCACGCTGATGCTCGTGTTCTTCGCGAGCCAAACGTCGAAAGCAAATCTCTCGACGTTTGCCGTCGCGTCGCTGAGCGTCTGCCTGATCGCGTCCGCCTACCTCGGCGAGATCATCCGAAGCGGACTCGAATCGGTCCATAAGAACCAATGGGAAGCCGCACAGACGCTGAATTTCTCATACTTCGAATCGCTGCGCTTCGTCATCGTGCCGCAAGCTTGGCGCGTGATAGTGCCGCCCACGTTCGGGTTCTTCGTCATGTTCATCAAGGACACGGCGCTTGCCTCGCAGATCGGCGTGATGGAACTGACGTCCGCCGGCAAGGTGTTGGCCAACAAGGGCTTTTCCTCGTGGCTCGTGTACGGAACGGTGTTAGTGCTTTATTTCGTGATGTCGTACCCGTTGTCGCGCTTGGGTAAGCGCCTGGAGAAGAAACTTGCCGCAACTCGAAATCGTTGATCTGAAGGCGTCGTATGGGCCGCACACGGTCCTCGAACGCATCAACCTGTCGGTCGAGAAAGGTGAAATCGTCAGCCTGATCGGGCCGTCTGGGTCGGGCAAGAGCACGTTACTGCGCGTTCTACTGGGGCTGTTGCCGCCGGAGCACGGCAGCGTGCGGCTGAACGGCAATCTCGTGAACTATGCGGACAAGGCTGCCGTGCGGTCGTTGCGCTCGGAAATCGCAATCGTCTTTCAACAATACAACCTGTTCCAGAACATGACCGTGCTGGACAACGTGATGATCACGCCCACCCGGATCAAGGGCTGGCCGCGCAAGCAGGTGGAAGAGAACGCCATCCGGCTGCTTACGCGCGTGGGCCTCGAGCACAGGCTGAAGGCGTATCCGGACGAGTTGTCGGGTGGTCAGCAGCAACGTGTTGCCATAGCCCGTGCGCTGGCGCTGGAGCCGAACGTGCTGCTTCTCGATGAGGTCACGGCTGCGCTCGACCCCGAACTCGTCACCGAGGTGCTCGATACGATTCGCGCCCTGGCGTTGGAGGGCATCACCATGTTCATCGTGTCGCACGAGATGAGTTTCGTGCGCGAGGTGTCGTCGAAAGTCGTGTTCATGGCGGGCGGCCATGTGATCGAGACAGGCTCACCGCAGCAGATTTTCGATACCCCACAGGAAGCCCGCACACGTGAATTCGTCGGCAAGATCCTGCGCCATTGACGGAGTCGATGGGGCCGCGAGTCGCTAGCGGGCGTATGGCGTTCCGCAAGGCTGACCGGCGCGACCGCCGCCATTGCCAGTAGCGTTGCGTTACGCCTTTTCAACCCCGCCATACCGGCTCTCAAGTCCTCCGGGTCATCATGAATCAACAATCGCTTATCTCGGCGCTGCTCGCGAGCGTCGATCGCCACTTCGATACCGAAGTCGAATTTCTTTCGACGCTGGTAAAGATGCCATCGGACAATCCGCCTGGTGACTGCTCGAGCCACGCCGAAATGGCGGCGCTTGCACTCGAATCGTTTGGCTTCAAGGTCGAACGCCATCCGGTCCCACACGCCGATGCCGCGCGCGCCGGCATGATCAGCGCGACGAATCTGGTCGTCCGGCATCGTTTCGGCGACGGACCGGTCATCGCGCTGAACGCGCACGGCGATGTCGTCCCGCCCGGCGATGGTTGGTCCGCTGATCCCTACGGCGCCGAGATCCGTGACGGCTGGATGTTCGGACGCGGCGCCGCGGTATCGAAGTCGGACTTCGCGACCTATGCGTTCGCGTTGAAGGCGTTGATCGACAGCCAGGCGGAACTCGACGGAACCGTCGAGCTGCACCTGACCTACGACGAGGAGAGCGGCGGCCTGATCGGCCCAGCGTGGCTGCTGAGGGAAGGCATCGTGAAGCCGGACTACGCGATCTGCGCCGGTTTCTCCTATTCGATCACCACCGCGCACAACGGCGCGATTCACCTCGAAGTCGTCGTGCGCGGAAAATCCGCGCACGCGGCACGGCCCGACACCGGGCACGATGCGCTGGAAGCCACGACGGCGGTGCTCAACGCGCTGTACGGACATCGCGAGGCGTTGAAGGCGATCCGCTCGAGCACGCCCGGCATCGATCACCCGACGCTCGTGGTGGGCTTGATTGAAGGCGGAATCAATACGAACGTGGTGCCGGACAAGGTCAGCTTGCGTCTGGACCGGCGGGTGATCCCGGAAGAAGATCCGGGATCGGTGCTGGCGCAGTTAAATAGGTTGATAGAAGACGCGGTAACAGGCTTGCCGGGCATTTCGACGACTGTGCGCGAAGTACTGGCGACATCGCCGTTGCGTCCCATAGAAGGGGCCGAGCGCCTGTCGGCGGCATTGCAGCGCGCCGCGAAGACCACGTTGGAGCAGGACATCCCGACCGGGGGCGTGCCGCTCTACACCGATGCGCGACTGTATTGCGAGGCGGGTGTTCCGACAGTCATCTATGGAGCGGGGCCACGCACGCTGCTGGAAGCGAACGGCCATCGAGCCGATGAACGTGTGGCACTTGAAGATCTGCGTATCGCCACCCAAACGATCGCGCTCGCGCTAGCAGATTTGCTGGCGCGAACCTGATCCAGCAGGTCCGGTTCAGGGACCGCTGCCTCCACTCAGGCGGTTAAGCACGAAACGGCGCAGGTTTTGCAGATGCGTGCGAACGGCGGCGCGTACGGCATCTGCGTCGTCGGCAGCGTATGCTTCGAGGATCGCAAGGTGCTCGACACGATCTTCCTCGATTCGATTGAACGGCGTCGTAAGTTCGAACAGCCGGCTGTTCGTGCGCACAACTTCGATCATCCGCGCGAGCACTTCGTTGCCGCTTGCATGTGCCATCATCGTGTGAATCTGGTCATCGATCTGCCAGTGTTCCTGCTCCTGCTGTCCACTGCGGAGAGCCTTGATCTTCTTTATCAGTTGCTGGATCTGCTTCTTGTCGATCTTGCCGATGGCAAGGCCGACGGCCTCCGCTTCGAGCAGCTCGCGTACCTTCATCGCCTGTAAATATTCCTGCGCGCTGACGAAGCGCACCGAATAAGAGCGGGCTCCGGCGCGCGTCAACAGACCCTCGCCTTCAAGCCGCAACAATGCTTCGCGCATGGGCGTGCGGGAAATGTTGAGCTCCTCGGCCAGCCGTCCTTCGACGACAGGGCCGCCGCTACGCAAGGCCTTGTCGAGGATCATTCGCCGCAGAGTCTGGTAAGCCAGTTCCCCCAGCTTTTCCGGGGTTGTCGGGGAAGATGCTGTCACGTCGTCTCACTCGCTTCTGATGCACGGTATACGCATTGTATGCGATCGAACCGTCATCTTCGCTTCGCGACGCGCGAATGGCCGTTACTTGAGTGCGGGTGATGCTCAAACGTCCACATCGATGCGCGGTCGAACGACTGAGATTGGCCGCCTACGGCCTTTCTCGAACAGTGATAGATGCTTGCCGTCACCGCCGCCGTTACGCGCGGCGATCCAATCGCCTGTGCAGGTCTAACCGGCCGGTGCCGGTCAGCGTCTTCGTCATGTGCACAAGGGCGCCATCGCTGAGCGGCTCCTCGTGAGTCACCTCAACGGTTCATTGTGGTGGCGCCGGCACCAGCCCGTACCTGGACATGACGCCGATAAGCTTCGAGCGATCGGGCGGGCCGCCGGCGTTTACTATTGTGCCGACATCACGAAAATACTGAGCCCCAATATCGGGCGCAAGGACGATCAGCGCTCGGGCCGTGCGATTGTGCGGGTTGCTAAAGTGATGAACCGACCCACGCGGGGTAAACATCCATTCTCCAGGCGTTAGGTCCCGGATTACCCCATCGACCGAGTACCGGAGCACGCCCTCCAGCATATAGACGCACTCTTCGTTCCGCGTGTGGCTATGTGGCGGCGGAACTTGCGAACTGGGAGGCACAGTCAACTCAAAAACACCCATCCCGCCTGTAGCAGTTCCATCTATCAAGTACTGAATGGTCAATTGACCAACGTTGATTGGTTCACTTGGCGTCGCGCCGTTAAGAGTCATTCCCGAACTCCTTCAAATAAAGGATTTTCGTCAGTCCACCAACGTTGTATGTAAGGGGCGCCGCTTGCGGCGCGTCCGGCGACAAATGGGAACGCAATCCAACCGAGATTATGCGCCTCTCAGGAGCGTATTTTGTCCGGGAACGTTGGCAGGCCGGTATTGACAGATCTCTGCCGGACGGACCGTTCGCTGGCGGCTGCGCCTCCGATCACGAAATCGGCTTTCACGCCACGTCGACCGTGCCCGTGGCAAAATCACCGGCACGGCAGCATTCGTCCGGGAGACCTACGATGGGCAACAAGACGCACGGCGAACGCGACGCTAACCCAGCCGGCCGGTCGGAGGCCGCACCGGACATTCCCGGTCAGGTTGTTCTGGTCTTTCAGGGAGGCGGTGCCCTCGGAGCGTACCAGGCGGGTGTCTATCAGGCGATGCATGACGGCAAAGTCAAACCCGACTGGGTGATCGGCACGTCGATCGGCGCGATAAACGGCGCGATCATCGCCGGCAATCCGCCCGAGAACCGAATTGCGCGATTAACCCAGTTCTGGAACGGCGTGGCGCGTCATGGCGTCGATGCGGCAAGCTGGTTGCCAGGACTCGCAAACTGGGCTCGCGACCTGGAGATCGTCACTCAAGGCGTGCCGTCGTTCTTCACCCCACAGCTGGGGTCCTGGGCGAGTATTCAAGCGCGCGTTGGCGCCGACCGGGCGGCATTCTATTCGACGGAGCCACTGCGTGAAACCTTGTCCTCACTGGTCGATTTCGATTACCTGAATCGGAAGACGACGCGATTGACAGTTGGCACGGTCAACGTCTGCAGCGGACGTATGCGGTATTTCACCAATCGGGACGCGCCGATGGACGTCGAACACGTGATGGCATCCGCCGCTTTTCCACCCGGCTTTCCTTCGGTGCGACTGGAAGGCGAATCCTACTGGGACGGCGGGATCTACTCGAACACGCCGCTCGAGGCAGTGCTCGACGACCGGCCGCGGCGCAGTTCGGTGATTTTTTCGGTGCAATTGTGGCCCTCAAGCGGTCCGGAACCCGAATCTATCTTGCAGGTAATGAGCCGGCAGCGCGACATTCAGTATTCGAGTCGCGCGGAAAGCCACCTCGACCGACAGAAGCAGATCCACCGGCTGCGTCACGTGATTCGGGAACTCAGCCAATACATCCCCGAAGAGAAACGCGATACGCCGGAGGTTCAGCAGCTCCTGAACTGGGGCTGTGGCACGACGATGCAGGTATTGGAACTCGATGCGCCGGCATTCAATAACGACGACTTGAACAAGGATATCGATTTTTCGTCGAATGGCATCGAGCAGCGCTGGGCCGCCGGCTATGAAGACATGACCCGCTTACTTGAGCGGGCGCCTTGGCGCGAAACACTGGACCCTATGGAGGGCATCTCGGTCTTTCGAATTGCCTCTGTGGAAGGCCAGAGATAACTCGCGTCATCACGGCAATCAGACGCGCCAGTTCTGCTGGTTAAAAGGCTTATCGACGCGCCGCTAATCTTCCAGCGGCGCGTCAATAGTCTCCGGTGCTTATTGCCCCGTATAGCCGAGCGGAACAGTCGCGTTGGCCTTGGCAACCGTCGCGTTGTTCGACACGATGTACTGCGGCACCTCGGTAAGGGTCAGCGTGACTTTACCGTTGGTATAGGCAACCGTGCTGGTATTGCCGTAACCATCGATCTTCGTCACATTGCCCGACGTGCCTGCGTTGTCGACCTGGAGCGAATAGCTGGTCGAGTACGTCTGGCTATAAAGGCCATTGCTTGCAGGCCACTGCGCGTTGTTGTGCGCCCACGCAGCAGTCACCACCTTGCCGTTGCCGAGTTGCTGGAACGCATACGCGAAGGTTCCGGACGGCGTACCCGTGACCCGGCCCAAGGTATTCGTGCCGTCGAGGACGCGGGTCATCGTGGCAAAGGCCATCGCTTCGGGCTTCGGCGAGAGGTTCGTTGCGCCGAACGCGCCCTGTGCGTCATTCAGGTCGAAGAATGAGCCGTATCCCACTTCGCCCGGATAGTCAGGACCATAGAAAAGCGTCGTCAACTGTGCGCCACCGCCAAGCACGATAATGTGCGATCGCACGCCAACCGCGGCATGAGCAAACAACTGGTTTTGCGACGGCACCGTGGGGCCGTAGTTAAGACCCGGATCGTAGCTCGTACCTGCTTCGGTGAAGAACAGCTTCATGTTCGGCTTGCCCGCCTGCATCACCGAACGCAACTGCGTCATCTGGTTGTCGAGCGCGTTCGCCTGGTTCGCCGGATCCGGATCGGAGTCCTGCAATTCAGGCGGATGAGCCGGATAGGTGCCCGCATTCCAGTAGCCATGCGTGGAGACTGCATCAATGTAATTCCACAGGCCTAGCGCACCGAACTTCTGCAGATAGCCGGTTGTACAGGTGTCGCAATTCGACGGGAACGGGTTGCCGGTGCCCATCACGACGGCATTCGGATCGGTCGAGTGAATGCCCTGGTAAGCCGCCTTGTACATGGCGACGAAGTTCGCGTCGCTATCCGCCCAGCCGAGGCTCGGCTCCCACGTCACCTGATAGTAGTTCTTTTGCTGGTTCGGGTAGTTTGCAGCGCGGATCAGGCTCGTATCGGTGCCGACTCTGGCCATGAAGCTCTGGAACTCAGGCATGTTCGACGGCGCATAGTAGCTGTCGTTGAACTGGCCTGTCTTCGAATCCCAGGCTGGCAGTCCATCAAGACGCACAATGCGCATCTGATCAGGATTAGCCTTGTAGAACGGATCGAGGTCATTCACGCTCGGCGTGTACGTGTTAGGGCCATTGGGTTCCATCGCCGATACCTGACGGTCGTCGATCGTCCACGAGATGCCCAGAGCATGCAGCGCGGCGATGTTGCCGTTGAAGCCCTGCATGCCGAAGCGGTGCTGATCCTGATGTGCATACGTTACGGTGCCCAGTACCGACTGAAGGCTTGGCAGCACACCGAACGTTGCAATGCCCATCGGACGCGTACCGGTGTTCGGCAACGTCCCGCCATTCGAGCGTAGCGTCGCGGTAAGCGCGCCATAGCCGGACCACGTTGAGGTGCACGGAATCGTGCTGGTTTGCACACCAGACTTAACCGCAAAACTTCCCTGCGTCTTGATCGCGCCATTCGAGTCCGCGACAGACCAGACGACCGTATCCGCGCTCGGCGCGTTCGTCGTAATCGCCAGCTTGAACGGTGCGTTGTTCTGGAAAACGCGCAAGCCGTCGGTGGTGGGGGTGTCGGCGCTGATTGACCCGTTGGGACTTCCGCCGGCTGTTTGTGTCGGTGTGCCGCACGACATGGTCGAACTGCCGGGAGTCGGGGTCGGGGTCGGAGTCGGAGTCGGAGTCGGAGTCGGAGTCGGAGTCGGAGTCGGAGTCGGAGTCGGAGCCGGAGCCGGAGCCGGAGCCGGAGCCGGAGCCGGAGCCGGGGTCGGAGTCGGGGTCGGGGCCGGAGTCGGAGTCGGAGTCGGCGCCGGGCTGGCGGCAACCGCTCTAACCCAGCATGCCTTGCCGTAGCCGAATGCGGGATCTGTCTGCGAAACCGCGCCGACATAACAGCCGACCCCGTTGCTGAAGGTACTCGGAGCGGTCAACATCACCGACGGCGCGTCGGGCGGAACCGCACCGAACACCACTGAGCCTGTTCCGAGGAATGAGCAATTGCCATTCTCCAGCCCGCACAACTTGTATTGCTGGCCTGCGACGGTGATCGTGCTGGCCTGAGCCTGCGCGTTTTCCGCACCAAACCATGCCAACATTGTTGCTGATGCAACTCCTAGTAGTTTCAAATATCTCATCATTGTCCGGATGTATCGCTAAAAGCAGGTTGTCCCCGAGGAGGCAGCAAGATCGATCAAAGTCGTCCCGCGTTGGCGTTGTTGAGTACAGCGAGAGGTGAACCGGAGAACGCGCTGATTGCGTTCATTGCTGATGAAGCTGGTGCTTCGATGTGCCAATATCCGCCAGCAGATACTGTTAGATAATCGAAGGTGCGCTGACCGCTGTCGGACGACAGCGAGCTCAACATTTCGACTCGGTACCGGTAAAGCCACGAATATTACGTATTCCTTACTAATTGCTTCACAAGCATCATTCGGCAAAGCGCTATCAATGACTACACCCTTGGATCTGCAACGCCAGGCATCAAGCGCAGCATGTAGCGTCGACCGCAGGCGCCTATTGCATGAAGGGCTCAGTCGACTTCCCAGCTAGCTTCAAACGAACCTTCGAGCGCACGGCCAAAAAACCGGCACAAGGGGTCATGACATGCAGACGGCGCGGCAGCAATACTTGGTAAGGATCGCACTGGCAGTCCAGCGCACCCTATATGTGACAAACAGACATTCGTTCAACACATGCCATCAGGAAATTGAGGACGCCTGACAGCTTGGCCAAATCCGTCATTCTTCACTCCTGACAACCCGACTCGATCGCCAACTCGTGTCGCATGGAGGAAACGCTTACCCAGCGCCATACCTGCCCATCCAATTCCTACTGGATCGACAGAGTTTCGGCGCGCGCTCGGCATTAGTTACTGGCGTTTTTGGCAGAGGAATTATAAACGTTTCACCCGTGTAACGTGGCGGCGGCTGGTGATGATAAGTAATAATTTGAAGAATCGTCCACGGCACGCGTCCGACGGTTTTCCGAAAAGAGGGAAAACGGAAGAGCTCTGCCCCATCTGTGCGCGGAAAAGGCAGATCTTGATTTTTATCAACGGATGGCGCCAACTTAGACGAAGCAAATAACATTTACGCGCATTTGGTATTATTAATATAAATTGACGTACGCGCCAGGTAAATCCGTAATCCTGATGGCAGAGGTATGAATTCGACGAAGCGTGGAAAGCGCTTCATATCGCCTTTCATCAGATCATTTACTGCAACCAATCGTCTAACTAATCGACGGTTTCAAGATAAAAATAATCCCCCTGCATCGTCAATCCTGCATGCTCTCCTCGAGCAGCACGTTGCGGAAAAACGAACTTGGCATGCCCCTTCAGGCAGCGCGTCGAGTGGGAGCGCAGGCGTATGCAGCAAAGCCGCAGAGGATCGGCAGCGGAATCACAGAAAGACGGATGACGCCGGATCCCTGCCGCGACCACGACTCGATAATGGCGTGAGCGCCCTCGATTGCCACCAAACCCGCCAGAGCGGTCGTGATCCCGACGATCAGGATGATGTAACCCAAAACGCGGAGCGTCCTTGGGGTGCGGGAAGACGATGCCACCGAAATAAGGATGAGACCAAAGGCGACTCGGACCATGGCGGCGAGATAGAACACGCTGGAAGTGACGGAGCGTTCGGCGACCCAGACGAAGCCAGAGGGCGCGACGATGCCGAAAACGCCGAAGGTGACGATGAGCAAGCCGAAAAGGAAGGCTAGGGTTTTTTCGACGTCCCTTTCTCGCGCTGCCTGACGCGAAGTAGACAGGACTACTGCATAAAGGCGAACTGATTAATCATAAACTCACTGGGTCAATCGGTTCCTGACGTTCGGGGTATTTGCGGTCCGATAGGGACACGCTGGCAAGAAGACTTTCTTTACAGGCTTTTTACTTGCCGCTGGATTTGAAGGCCACCTAAAATATAAAGAACGTCAACGGAGGACTAGTGCCTTGGACAATCGATGTTGTCGATTTTCGAACAGTTTTGCTGCCTGACGGGCAGGACGTCCGCGCTCCCTATTTCCAGCCGCCGTCTTGCCAGCACGCAGACGGTGCGCGTCGTTGCAACGCTTTCCGCGTACCTTGATTAGCGCCATCCGGACGCAGAAAACGCGCGTGTCCGCGGAGCACCGCGTCGCGAGCCTCAACTCGCGGCTGCGTCCATTCGCGCCCTTTCGAATGACTGGCGTAAGAGGGCGTGTGAACAAGCACGTGCGCATCAACGCCGATAAGGAGCCGCCATGCCGGACAGTGACAGTTACCCCATATGCCGCTCACCTTTACCTTTTGCCTGAGGGAAGCGAGTAGACGTTCGTCATTGCGCGCATAGTCCGTCCGACCTCCATGTCTGCTGGCTTTCCGCGAACCGCGTTAAGCCAAACGCTCGGAGAAATATCATGAATTTTGGCCTCCTCGTATCGCAACTGCCTCACGTCCAGGAATCGCGCGTCCACTACGACGCCATGCTCGCGCTGCGCGCCCGCGAACCGCATAAATTGGCAGTGTTCTGGCAGCGCATCAAAGCACTTGTCTCTTCACGGCCGGTTGCTGCCTGTCGCCGAGGCGCCCCGCCAGTCGCTGACTGTGCGAAAATTCATGCTCTCCCTTATCGGACAGGACGGTGATTGCCATGGATCAACCCGGTACCAACCTCACGGCACCCATTCTTTCCGCGGACGCGGCTGTGTGGTTTTCGGCGTATGGCTTCGGCTGGGGATACAGTGCCTTTGCGCTGCCTGCTGAAGTGGTCTGCGAAAAACTCGGCGCTGCGAACGAGACCCCGAAACAATTGATGCTCGCCTTTGAGCTCGGCAAACGCCGACTCCTGCACGCGGTAGCGCAGAGAGCGGTACCAGGCAGCGGCGAACGGATAACGCTTTCGGCCGATGATCTGTAACGTGGGGCTGACACGCCGCTGCATAGAGGTATCGCCTCGCCCGATGCGACACGCCTATGCTTCGGCGCGCATCGAGTTCAAACCAGCTTTTGCTCAGCCGCTGCTTGTTGCGATTGCTAGCACACCGCCCGTTCTGACCAGTCGCATTTCTCTAAACCAGTCGCGCAGCGTCGCGCTTACGCAGTAGTAGGCCACGTCCTGATGCGTCGTCTTTAGTCGAGTGACTGGATTATCACGGGTCAAGCAATCAGACCATTACTCGATCCTTGTCGTGGAACTGCTGCATCCAGTGCGGATATGGCAGGTTCGGCTGCGAAACCTGATTCAGACGTTCGGTCTGCGCTGCGTTCAATGCGATTTGCTGGGCGTCGAGGTTAGCGGTCAGTTGGTCGGGCGTGCGCGCGCCTACAATGACGGAACAAACTTCACGGCGCTCCAGAATCCAGGCCAGTGCCACCTGCGCCGGCGACGCGTTCAATTCCGTAGCGATGTCGCGCAATACACGTACGATAGGATCCGCCTTCGCGGGATCGATCGGCGGAAAATTCAGCCTGGTTCGACGCCCAGTTTCGCCGCTGCTTCCCTGCGTGTACTTACCGCTCAGGTACCCGCCCGCGAGCGGACTCCACACCAGAAGCGCGACATCATTCGCTTTTCCCACGGGCGCGATCTCATGCTCGACGTCGCGGCTCGTCAGCGCATAGTGAACCTGATTGCTGACAAAGCGAGCCCAGTGCGTGCGGGACGTAATTCCCTGTGCACGCTCCAGGTCGCCCGCGCTGAAGTTGCAGACCCCGAGGTGCCGCACCTTGCCCTGCCTCACAAGGTCGTCGAGGGCACGAAGCGTTTCTTCCAGCGGAACAAGTTCATCGCGGTCGTGCAACTGAAATAGGTCGATATGATCCCGGCCGATACGCCGAAGACTCGTTTCGACCGACCGCATGATGTGCGAGCGGCCGAGCCCGACGTCGTTGTGGCCGACTCCTGTGCGCAGCCGAACTTTGGTCGCGACCAGCATGCGCGATTCGTCGAGTGCAAGGTCAGCCAACGCCTGACCGACGACCGTTTCAGAGTGCCCTTGCGAATAGGCGTCAGCCGTATCGATCAGGTTGATACCGCGCTCGACGGCCATCGCGACAAGCCGTGTGGCCTGGGCACGGTCAAGGCCGGCAATTTCGCCCCAGATTCCGGTACCGGCACCAAAGGTCATGGCGCCAAGACAAAGACGGGAAATGCGCAGCCCTGACCTGCCGAGTGTGCTGTATTCCATAGCGAATCCCTTGATATGAATCCCTTGATGAACGATGAGCGGAAAGCACCCGGCGACGCGACATCCTGTACGCGTCGCCGGGTGCGCCCGCCTTAGCCCGCCTGCGAGACGAGGCCTCGCAGAACGGTTTCAAGTTCCACTTCGCCCTTGACGATGTCGGCTTCCTCGCCTTCGAAGGCGATCCAGCCTTCATTGAACCCGTCGAGCATGCGCATACGCGGCAACGGTTCCTTCATACCTTGGGACCGGAACAGCGCGCCCCATGTTTCGCGCGCCACCACCTCCGCACGAACCGGACGACTGAGCATCTGGGCAAATGCCTCGGCCAGATCGTTCGGGCTCACACGTTGCGGCCCCTCCAGCTCGACGACACGCACGCCGCGCCAGGTCTGCTGAAGCAGTTGTGCGGCAACGCGACCAACGTCCGCGGTCGCGACCATCGGCACAGCCTTGTTGAGCGGCTGCAGAAAGCTGGGGATCATCCCTTTGTCCCGAGCCGGCGCAACGTCCCATGCGGCGTTTTCCATGAACCAGCCGGGACGCAGGAATGTCACGGGCATCGGCAAATCGCGAAGCGCCTGCTCCATCAGCGTACGTTGGGTGAGCAGATTGATCTCAGTGGCCTGCGCGCCGATCGTCGACAGGCAGACAACCTTGCCAGGTGCCGCAGACTGAAGCGCTCCGCGTACGGCGTCAATGACAGCACGTGCCTCGGGAAAGCCCGGCGACGGATCGAACTCGGACGGCGGCAGAATAAAGACGCCTTGCGTGCCCTCGAAAGCGGCGGTAAGGGACGCCGCGTCGTCCATGTCGGCTGTCATCACTTCACACCCGCGCTCAGCCCACGAACGTGCCCGAGCGACATCGCGTACAACCGCGCGTACCGGCTGGCCCGCTGCGAGCAACGTGCGCGCTACCGCACCGCCGACCTTTCCTGTTATCCCTGTGATTGCATACATTGCAGTTTCTCCTTGCGTAGATAGATGTGTTCTGATCGCTGATCGGCGCTCAGACATGCTGCAAGCCGTGATAAAGCCCCTGCTCGAACTGTCCGTACAGATCCACCACACGAGGGTCGTAGAACGGCAGGATCTGCGTGAACAGCGTGCCGGCAACCTTCCTGACCGGATCGACCCAGAAATAGCTGTTCAGCAATCCCGCCCAGCTGATGCTGCCCGCGCTGCGGCCATGAGGACCCGGCTGCGTGTTTATGTCGAAGGAGAACCCCCACTTGTGAGGCATTCCGGGAAACTGGTCGAAGCTGTTCGACCACGCCGGCTGCGCCGTTTTCATTTCGGTTACCTTAATATCTCCGATCTGATTCTGGAACATCGTCGCAACGGTGTCGGCGCGCAGGACCCGCTCGCCACGGTACATCCCACCGTTCACAAGCATCTGCAGGAGCGCCATGTAGTCGCGCGGCGTGCTGAATGCACCGCCGCCACCCATAAAGAACTCGGGCCGCTGATTAATTTCGAACGGAGCGGGCTTGAGCGATCCGTCGGGTTGCCGGTTGTGCATTGTTGCCACTCGCCGCTTCTGCGCGCCGCTGATCAGAAATCCCGAATTGCTCATGCCGAGCGGCGTGAAAATGTGCTCCCGGAAGTAGACCTCCAGGGACTGATCGGTCACTGCCTCAACAAGCTTGCCCACCCAGTCCATCCCGATGCCGTACTGCCAGCGCTCGCCAGGTTCGAACTCCAGCGGCGCCTTGAACGCGCCGTTCATCGAGTAGCCAATATCCGGCATGCCGGTCACCTTTTCGTACCGTCTCATGTTTTCGCTCCAAATGCTGTACGTGAAGCCGGACGTGTGAGTCAGCAGATGACGCACGGTAATCGTGTTTCGTGCAGGACGCAGTTTGGGCTGTCCGGATGCATCGAAGCCGTCCAGCACTTGCGGCGACTTCAGTTCCGGAAGGATCTCGCCTGCGGGCTGGTCGAGCCGAAGCCTGCCCTGCTCGATGAGTTGCATACAGGCCGTTGCAGTGATCGCCTTGGTCATCGATAGCAGCCAGAACACAGTGTCGGACGTCATCACCGTACCGGTCTGGGGATTGGAATGGCCAAATGCGCCCTGTAGATGAGCCCGCGCTGCGTGGCACCCATCGCCACCACTCCGGCTACGGTGCCGTAGTCGACGGCCTGTCGCAGGGAAAGGTCGATCGCGGCAAAGGCAGGATGGCGGACCAGAACGCGATTACGCTCCCGATGTACCTCCGCGGCCCCGGTTTCGATGCTAGTCAATCCGCCGACTGCGGCGACGGCCAGGAGGCCGGATGCTCGCTTCAACAGGTCGCGGCGGGTAAGTTGAACGGTCATCTCCTACTCCCTGGAAATTGGAATGAACAATAATTGGTGTGACGTGCCAATCAGCGATGTGCGTAAAGCGAGTCGAACGGTGCGTTCGCGGGGGCCGGCCCGCCGGTGACGCGGTTGCCCGAAGCGGACGAACCACTGCGCGCACCGCCCACGCTGCTGCCGACGTTCGACTCGGCGCCGTTCTGCGAGGCCACAGCCGCTTCGGCTGCCTGAATGTCGGCGGGGTAATGCGGATCATTGGCGCGGCCGGGCCGGTAGCCCACGCTTTCCAGTTGTAGGAGCTCTGCGCGCACCTGCGCACGAGTGACAGTCGAACTGGATTCCTGAGCGTATCCAGCGACAGGGAAGGCGATGGCGGCCGCGATGGCAAGTGCGAGATGACGGGTACTCATGGCAATGCTCCTTTGGATCGTTGAGGTTGAAACGTACTGTTGGGATGCATTATGGGTAAACGCGATGAGAAACTAAATGA
Source organism: Paraburkholderia sp. IMGN_8 (assembly GCF_038050405.1). Lineage (NCBI taxonomy): Bacteria > Pseudomonadati > Pseudomonadota > Betaproteobacteria > Burkholderiales > Burkholderiaceae > Paraburkholderia > Paraburkholderia sp. IMGN_8. The sequence goes on from NZ_CP150901.1 coordinate 139,493, forward strand.
CACGAATGACACTTGTAAAATGACTGACAGTTACTAATGAGTCGTAGTGCGGTATTTGACGTACTGTGCAGGGCCAGCCAATAACGGCCTTGGCACGGTACTGAATCGAGTGTTCGGGAGTGGCGGCGTGACCTTCGATCGCGGCTGCGAGTCGGAGTCGTCCTGCGTGCTATGTTGGCGTTCGACTGAACGTCTTCCGACCATTAAATGACCAGGACGCAGCGCCTATGAGATCGCCCAGCGAGAATCTCTCTAGCGGTATCAGCGTATTTGCTGCCGTCGTCGATGCGGGGACATTCGCAGCCGCCTCCGAAGTGATGGGGATGTCGCCACCCGGGGTTAGCCGGGCAATCGCTCGACTCGAAAGGCGGCTGAAAATACGGCTCTTCAATCGGACGACCCGCGCCGTTTCCCTTACTGAAGAGGGCCGACGGTTCTACGAGCAGGTCATGCCGCACTTAAGGGGAATGGAGGAAGCGGCCGCAGCCGCGACAGGAGGCGCCGCGACAGTGCGCGGGAAGCTGCGAATCAATCTTGACCCGGTTTTTTCGCGAATCATTTTGGGCCCGAAGCTCGACGAATTCATGGATGTGCATCCTGAACTTGAACTCGAGTTCATTGCGCGAGATCAGCTCGGCGACCTCATCATGGACGGCTTCGATCTGGCCTTGCGATTTGGCGAACCTCGCTCATCCAGTCTGATTGCGCGAAAGCTCCTTGACACCGCGATTGTCACTGTCGCATCGCCCTTGTACCTCGCTCGCCGGGGGCGGCCGGCGGAGCCTCAAGAGCTGGGTCGCGGGGTGCACAGATGTCTCGAATTCCGGAACCCGGAAACCGGAAAGCCGTATCCGTGGGAGTTTCATCGCAAGCGCAAAAAGCTTGTTGTCGAAACGAACGGACGGCTTACGGTGAATGATCCGAGCGCACTCCTCAACGCGTGTCTGGCTGGCTCCGGCGTCGCGCAGATGCTTCTGCTCGGAGCCGAGCACCTGATCCGCGAGGGACGGCTCGTCAACCTGTTCCCGGACTGGCCGGATGAGCGCTTCCCGCTCTATGCGTACCATCCATCCCGGCACCACATGCCGGCCAAGACAAGGGTATTTCTTGACTTTATCGTCGCTTTGACGAGTACGAGTTAGCAAGTCGAAATAGGCTAGTTGTCGCGATTCCGTGCGAATCTGGAACGACGCTGACGTTGACTGTCGCGAGTCGAACGGCATTCGCATTACGCGGCGCATGCCAGGCGCGCCAAAAGCGGCGGCGTAGAACGTGGTGGAACAACGAAAGTCCTCGACGCCAATTCCACTGTGATCGATCATCGTAGTACCACATGAAACGTCCTCGTCGATCATCCAGCCGTGGTCAGCCCTGTTGGTTGCCATACCGAAATCAAAATGGTTCCGTTCGCGAACCGAACGACGGCTGCCGGCTTCCGGCGCAGCGCGGGTCTCGGCGGCCGCGCGGGGATGGCAGGCTCGCCCGAAGTGACCGCGCGCAGGGTCCTCGCCGGAGGCAAACGAATAACGCAGGTGCGCCGTCCGCGATTTTTTCGACGCCGCCTGTCCGTCAGCATGCGGTCCGCGCGTCATTGTGATGGCGGCCCGATGTAATTCACCCGCCTCAACCCCATGACGGAGGCTCATATGCAATACCTGTTGATGATCTATTCGGAAGAAAACCGCTGGAACCAGATGACGGACAGCGAGCGGCAGCAAGGGGTTGCCGCGTATCAGGCGTACACCGAATCGTTGAAAAAAGCGGAGGTGCTGGTGGGCGCCAACCGGCTGCAGCACACGAGCACAGCTACCACGGTTCGGCTCGTCGACGGCAAGCCGCAGGTGCTCGACGGACCGTATTCCGATTCGAAGGAGCAGCTCGGCGGCTACTACCTGATCGACGTGCCCAACCTGGACGCGGCGATCGCGTGGGCATCGCGTTGTCCCGGCGCGGGGCACGGCATCATGGAAGTGCGCCCGGTCTGGACCGCCCCCTACGAAGCGCCATCTGCTGCATGAGCGCGTCCGGCTGCGGCCGTGACGCTGACGGCGCCGCGCGTTCGATTGCCGAGGCGGTCGCCCGTCGCAGTTACGGCAAGCTCGTCGCGCTGCTGGCGATGCGCACGCGCGACGTCGCCGCAGCCGAGGACGCGCTGGCCGACGCGTTTTCGGCCGCGCTCTCGGACTGGCCGGAGCGCGGCTGCCCCGTGAATCCCGAAGCGTGGCTGATGACGGTTGCGCGCCGCCGGGCGATCGACGGCGCGCGCCATCGCCGTGTCGGCGACGAAGTGGCGAACCAGCTCACGATCCTCGCCGACGAGATCGACGAGCGTGAAGCAGGCGCGTTGCCCGACCGGCGGCTTGCGTTGCTGTTCGCGTGCACGCACCCTGCGCTCGAGGCCGCGATTCGCACGCCGCTGATGCTGCAGGTGGTGCTGGGGCTCGAAGCGAAGACGATTGCCTCCGCGTTCCTGATGTCGCCCGCCGCGATGAGCAAGCGCCTCGTGCGGGCGAAGAACAAGATCCGCGAAGCGGGCATTCCGTTCAGCGTGCCCGAGCGCGAGGAGTTGCCCGGCCGGCTCGCTGCAGTGCTGGAAGCGGTCTATGCGGCGTATGCGGAAGGGTGGACCGACCCGGTCGGCGGCGATACCGGGCGGCGCGATCTCGCCGGCGAGGCGCTGTTTCTTGCACAACTACTCGTCGAGTTGCTGCCCGAGGAGCCAGAGACGCTTGGTCTGCTCGCGCTGATGTTGTATGCGCAGGCACGGTGCGATGCGCGACGCAATGCGGCCGGCGACTACGTGCCGCTGTCGGCTCAAGACCCGGCGACATGGGACGCGCCGATGATCGACGCCGCCAACGCACTGCTGCTGCGCGCGAACACATTCAACGCAATCGGACGGTTTCAGCTCGAGGCCGCGCTGCAGGCGGCGCACGTGCACCGCTGCCGGACGCATCGCCCGAACTGGGACGAGATCGTGCAGCTTTACGATGCGCTGCTCGCGATTGCAGCGTCGCCGGTGGTCGCGGTGAACCGCGCGCTCGCGCTGGCGGAACGGGACGGCCCGCAGGCGGCGCTCGACGCGCTCGAGCCGTATGCGGACGATCCGCGGCTGGCCGACTACCAGCCGTACTGGGCCGCGCGCGCCGATCTGCTCGCGCGTGCCGGCGCGACGGCCGAAGCGCTCGTCGCGTACGATCTCGCGATCGGACTCGAGCGCGATCCTTCCGTGCGCCGGTTCCTGCAGCGCAAGCGCATCGAGCTGTCATCGGCGAGCAGCTAGAATCGCGCCTTGCGTTTGCCACGCGAGGTTGAGATCAGCACAGCGCCGTCACATAGCAGATGACCTGCATTCGGCATCGCGCGCGAGCTGCGCCGGATACACATATGAAACGGCCCGGTCCGCATCGAAGCGAACCGGGCCGTTGTCCGGCGGGCGCCAGCGCGACGGCTCGTTCGAGTCGTGCGCCGCGCCGGCAGGATCACAACTGCTTACATCGCAGAGCCTTTCTCCGAGGCCGAACCTTTCACGCCGACCGACGCGCCGCCCTGCACAGCCGCAGCCGTGCCGTCGAGTGCTTCGCCGGCCTTCGCCTTCGCGCCGCCGCCGACGTCGCCCGCCGTCGACATCACGCCTTCCGCGTGCTTCTTCGCCGCGCCCGCGACGTGCTTCGCGTGCTGCTTCGCCGAATGGACTGCCGACTTTGCGGTGCCGTTCGCCGCTTCGGCCGCAGAACCCACCGTGTTCGTCGCGCCGCCGACCACGTTGCCGGCCGCATCGCCGCCGCCGCCGACGGCCTTGCCGACGCCGTTCACCGCGCCGCCGACGAGGCTGCCCGCGCCGGCACCCGAACCCGCGGCGTTCGCGTCGGCGCCTGCCTGCGCACCGACACCGAGAACCGGCGTCTGGACGTTCGCGCCGAGGCCGGCCGAACCCTGTGCGCCCGTCTGGGCGGACTGCGCAAAAGCGGCCGAGGTGGCGAACGCCGTCAGCGCGGCACCGAGCAGCATCGTACGAATCGTGTTCATGTTTTTCTCCCTAAGGACATTGTTGGTACCGGCCGTATCGGCGCGGCCCGTCACGTTCCTCGCCGCACCATGCGGCAGGCGGGTGCAACTTTACCGGGCCGTGCACGCGAAGTCGTCGATTCGTGAGGACTGTTACTCCCGTTGCAATTGCTGACGAATGGCTAACCTTCTTTAACAGTTGGCACGGTTCACCTGGAAAGGAGCCTGAGCGGGTCGAGATCGGGAGACGTATCTGCTGACGGGCGGCGAGCATTTCGTCATGCCTTAGCATTCCGAACGATCGCGTAACCGCAATCGTAGTGCGCCTGCAGCCATTTGACACATAGTCCTGTACAGACTCGCAGTAAGCGATCGCGTCCTTCGCTGTCATCTGCGAACCCTGCTCGAACTTCAGGTCGCATTCGAGAGTTTCCTGCGTGTGCTCGCCGATCAGCAGCTTGTTCAAAGCTTGCAGGTCCTCACGGGATCACACTGGCAGCAGTAAAAGCAGAAGATTACGGTTTGGTAATACAGATGCGAATCGTTCGCATTCATATTGACGATCGCATTTCGACTTCGTATGATGCTCCGGTGCAATTCGCATACTCGCAAAAACAGCGATTTCGCTGAAATTCGTATCGCGTGTCACTGGCGCTGCGTCGGCCCAGAAAACTGAAGGAGTTGACCATGCCAAGCCGCGGTGCGACAGGCACGATGACGCTCTTGTCCGAGACGGACGCTACATCCAAACGCGAGATCCGCACATTGCGTCTGGAGGCATCGATAGACGGTAACGTTGTTGTGCTGACCGATATCGACCGCAGAACGCCGGGCGTTCGTCGAGAAGTCCGCTATCAGGTGACTGTCGCCGAGTTTATAGCGGCGATTTGTGCGAACGGAATTCAATCGACGGTCGAGCTTCCAGAACAGTGACGAGAGCGCGGACGGAAAGTCCATAAAGGCTGCGATCTAAAGGTCGCAGCGTCATTGCGAACGCCTCGTCTCGCGCTCACACTGCCTTAACGTCGATTCTCCCGCATACCCAGGAAATACATTGCAGTGTGAAACGACTCGCGTTGGGGCTAGCCGTCAATGGGGGCGACCGCGTTTACCGCAGCACTTCCGCGAATGAGAACGTCCGTGAAATTTCCTCACCGGTTGTTTGTTGGGGAGCGGAAGCCGGGGTGACGTCAAAATCGTCCAGTTCCAGCAGCAGGCGATCCACTGCGCGAAACTGGGCCTTCGTCAGGTGCTCGACGTCGAGAAGGTGTTGGAGGCGTTTTCGCCAGTATGCGACGGGCAGAATCGGACCACCGAAATCCCCGATCAACGATGGCCGCATGACGCGGGCGATGTGTGCGATGTCCTGGTCAATTAAAGTAATCACGCTTGCCCCCCGGAAATGGTCTTGTTTGCTCGCCGACGACCTTTTTTCTTTACGTCTGATGAATACTCTAGGTCAATTTTCGTGAATTGCTACCTATCAAATTGACAGGTGAAATGCCTGGACTTGGTCGGCATTGCCCGACTGGCGCCACATGACGGAAGGTTACTGCGGCGCCGCGCAAAGCAATTCAAGGATTACGGCATATTTCGGCCGTCTTTTCAGTTGCTATGCAGTCTGGCGAAGTGACTCGCACAGATGTCGCAAAGCAGCCACTCTCAGTTCGCAATTGGGCACTGTCGACTGGGGGATACCCTCGGGCGAAACCAAAGGGCCGACAACTCGACGTGAATGTCCAACCGCTGCCCAAGGCGGACAGGCTCAACAACCCAGCCACCTTGCGTGAGTGACTCCGCGCCAAACGCAACGTTAACCTCTGTCAAATAACACGCTGCCTGAGGCGATTCAGTCAACGACACCGCGCTATTGCCCGTTGAGGGAAGACCGGCGAATTATCTGCCGTGCATAGTTATTCTGGGGACAGGCCAAGTGCATTCATCGAATTTTATTTCGGAGTACGTTATGAAGTATCCCCTCTTTGCATCGTTGGTCGCGAGCCTTGGAATTGGCCTATCCGGCGCGGCCCACGCCGTCAATGTAGACGTCAATATCGGCATGCCGGCTCTTGTAGTCGCAGCACCCGTCGTTATTCAGCAGGGGTGGCACGGCGACCGGTATTGGGACGGTCACCGCTACTTGGAACGGAACGAGTGGGAAGATCATAACCGCCATCATGGCGATCATGATCACTGCCCCCCGGGACACGCTAAAAAGGGCGAGTGCTAACAACATCGTTTGCGTCGCCTTCGAGCGCCGATTCGCAAGGCCCGTTCATGCTGGTCAAGCTGAGTCCCGGCCGCTATACGGTACACGCGACCTACAGGAATCGCGATCAGACGAAGACCGTCAATGTTGCCACTTGCCACATCCGCCCATTTCATCGCGCTGTCATAGCAGCCCGACTAGGATAACGGGTCACATCCGTCACGCCCTGGTCCAGCGCTCACTCGCTGCTTGCCTAGCACCGTGTGTCCATCGTACGCGTTGGCGTCCTTCCCCTACCGCATAGACACACAAATATGTCGAACAAGAAAAACGCTAACACTTCGCCGACCGATCAGGCCGCCACCGTCTCGCGCCGTGGGTTTTTGAAGTTGGCCGGCGCGTCCAGCCTCGCTACGGCCGCGGGCAGTCTTTCATCGGCGGTGCGGGCCGCGAACAGCGCACCCGACGGCACGCCGGAGCAGATCCACCTGACATGGGGTAACGATCCGACGCACGAGGTCATCGTGTCGTGGGCATCGTTGGCGCCCGCGGTCAACCCGCAGGTGCGAGTGGCCCGCGCCGGCGAGGGCAAAATGACGGTACATGGTGTGCAAAGCACGTATACCGATGGCATCAACGGCGAGGTCGTGTTCACCTATCACGCGCGTCTGCATGGACTGCAGGCCGATACGCGCTACGAGTATGAGGTGACTGCCGAGAACGACACCAACGCCGCTCAGCCTTTCACCGCGAGCTTCCGCACTGCGCCGCGAGGCCGCGCGCCATTCCGCTGGACGAGCTATGGCGATCTCGCGACGCCCAATACCGGCTGGGTCCTGTCGTCGCCGCAGAGTCGCTTTGCGGTTCAGGCCGTCGAGCGTTTTCAGCCGTTGTTCCACCTGCTCAATGGCGACCTCTGCTACGCCAATCTGAACCCGACGCACCAGCCGGAAGTGTGGCGTGATTTCGGCAACAACTGCCAGACCTCGGCGTCGAACAGGCCGTGGATGCCGTGTCCGGGCAATCATGAGCTCGAATTCCACAATGGCGAACAGGGCCTCGCGTCGTATCTCGCGCGCTACACGCTGCCCGAGAATCACACGCGCTTTCAGGGCCGCTGGTACAGCTTCCGCGTCAGCTCGGTGCTGTTCATCTCGCTCGATGCGGATGACGTTGTGTATCAGGACGCGGCTGCATTCGTCGCGGGGCCGAATCCGCTGGTACCGGTCGCGAGCACCGGCAATCCGCCCATTCAGCCGGGCACTTCGCTTTATGTCCGTGGATATAGCGGCGGCGAGCAGACGCGCTGGCTCGAGAAGACATTGCGCCGGGCGGCGGAAGACGACGAAACCGACTGGATCGTCGTGCAGATGCATCAGGACGCGCTGAGTTCATCGAAGACCGGCAACGGGTCTGATAAGGGCATCCGCGAAGCCTGGCTGCCGCTGTTCGACCGCTACGGCGTCGATCTGGTGCTGTGCGGCCATGACCACGACTACGAGCGTAGCTATCCCGTGCGCGGCTGCAATCACAACAAGGGCACCGATATTGCCACGGGGCGCGTGGTCGATACGTTGCAGCCGCGGCCGGTGATGTCGGCAGCGGCGGGGGCGTCGTCGTTCGATACGAGCCATGGGACGATTCATTTGATTCTCGGCGGCGGGGGGACGAGTGCGCCGCTGGATATCTATGGGACGGATCTCGGTACTGGGCTGCCGCAGGCACGCATTTTCACGCGGCCTAATCGTCCGGTTACTGGAACGACCGCGGGCACGTTTGTGCGGACTAGTGCGGATGCTGTTGAAGATGCGATCTGGTCGGCGCAGCGGGATACCGGTACCGGCTACGGAATCGCGGTATTCGATCATGATCCGGGGCATCCGGGTGGCGAGACGACGATTACGATGAACTACTATCACGCGCCGGGTGCGGATCAAACGCCGACTCAGACCTATGAGCTGTTTGAGACTATTGAGTTGAAGAAGAAGCGGCGCGAGTGAGGTTTCGCGGCCCGGGAGGCTCCGGGCCGCATATTCATATTTAGAGTGCCGTCAGTTCCTCGGTAATCTCGGGAAAGCGCTCCATGTCGCGCGGCGTGTGACAGTGAGGTGAGAGGCAGCGCGGCGACGCTGCAGCGATGGAAGCCGAATCCTGAGTACCCTGGACACGCCCCCGACTGCTTACGTCTCCGCCTCCGCCAGGTTGACAGCGCTTTCAGAACTTGTAATTCAGCCCGACGGAGAAACCCATTTCTCTGCCGCCCGCGTAGCAAAACGGCGCACCCTGGGAGATCGAGCTGCCGTCATGACAATCGACGGTGACGCTTCGCCCGCCTGCGCCCAGCGCATAGTGCGCTGCCGCCTGATTGATGACCAGGGCATAGTCGGCATACACAGTTGCATGTTTGTCGATCGCATGCTTGTACATCGCAGTGACCATATTGGCGCCGTTGGAAGGATTCGGGATACCGATAGCGTTCGGGTCGGCGGGAGCCGTGTTGTGTTGCCCCGGGTCACCCGGCGTGCGATTGGCGTGCGCCCAACCGACGCTCACGCTGTCCTTGGGGGTGATTTCCTGCGTCAGGGCGAGCCAGAAGCCATTACGGCTCCGCTCGTTCTGTGTTTGCAGGTAGGCCGGAATCTTTCTGCGCATCACTTCATAAATGGCGCTCACCGTGGTCAGAGTGGGGAATTTATATTGCGCACCGACCTTGAATGCCCATTCGTTGCCGATATCGTTGGGGTCCGTCCCATCGGGCGAAGCCAGCGCCGCAGGCGTGTTCGTGACATCGCTTGAGCGATTTACGCCGAGGTGTATCTCATAGGCTGTCGTAAAGTACAGGGGGCCGTTGCTATAGGCGAGGTTCGCGCTGTAGGCCGACCCGTAGCTGCCGTCGTTACACGCAATTGGACTTCCCCCACTACCAGGGACATTGCCGCCCGTGCAACTCGACTCACCCGAAGCCTGCACCGAATTTTCGTAACCGCGGTTTTGCCCGGGCGAAACCAGTGCGTTGAGAGACCAGCCATGGAAACTGGGCGACTCATACCAGATCGCATGGTCCAGCCGCGTACCGAATTCGACGCGATTGTCGCCGCCCGTGTTACCCATGATGACGGAGTAATCGCCGAGCATGCCGGAAAACGGATTCATGCGTGCGGTCGACGTTTTGTAGGGCGCATCGGTCTTGCCGATCTTCAACGCGCCCCAGGTGGGCGATGCGACGCCGATGAAGCTGTTGCGCGACGTCAGGGCGCCCTTGACGGTTGAATCCTGAGCGGAGTTCGAATTGGAAGACCCTGAGGTTGCCGAGATGTCCAGTTGGGTTTCCAGTTGATAGACGAAGGCCAGGCTGGCGTCGGAACCGAATGGCCGCTTGCCGCGAACGCCGACATAGGAAAGATTGGATGAGACGTCGGGCTGCCAGCCCATATGCCCTCTAGGCGAGACGACAGTCCCGCCCGGCGTGACATACGAGTCTTTGAGGCCCTTGGTCGCATAGTCCACGGAAAGATCGAGATTGCCGTAGAACTCCATATCCCCCAGCGCAGCCAGCAACGACTTAAGCTTGGGCGGCATGCCGGCGCCCCACCCGGAGGCGTCGGCATCCGATGTTTTTTGCGCGCCTGAGGTTGTACCCGTGTTTGCGCTTGAACCTGAACCTGTACCTGCGTTTGTGCTTGCGACAGCGGGGCTGACCGCCTGCTGACTGTTCGCTGTCTGGGCTTGCTTTGTTATCAGCGCATCGAGCTTCTTATTGAGCGCTTCCATTTGCTGTTTCAACAACTGGATCTGTTGTTTGTCGTCATCCGCCGCTTTTGCCTGAGCGAATGCTCCTCCCGAACAGGTCACGCTGCCAGCTGCAAGCAGGCATAGCGAAGCCGCCGCATGACGCGGTTTCAGATTCCTTATTCTCATCATCTCCTCCAATATTAATTAATTATGCTAACTAATAATAAAAATAGATATCACACCCAAAACCTCCATTTCGATCCGATGAGAATCACGCGCAGAATCAGCCGATTCGGGTTGCTCGCCACCTTCCCTATGTGCTGCTACGCGGACCGCCTCCGGCCGGCGGGGGCCTTATCCAATCAAGACGGGATATTTCCGTGGTCGCCATGTGCTAACCCAATCCGACCACCCAGATATTTCGATCGGCTATTGGCGCTTCAACGCCGTCATGGCGCACACATGTCCATTTCCGGTAATCAGAGATATCCCTTGGCGAGCGCGCCGGCCTCGACCGTTCGGTCGATCCACCGCCGTCTCATCGGCGCGAGAATGAATTTCGCGGACACCGCCGCTGTAATCGACACGACCGCCGCACAGATGAACACCGTGTTCCACGAGCCATTCGCCGACAACACCGAAGCAATCGGCACGAGCATGGACGCGGTGCCCTTTGCGGTGTAAAGCGTCCCCGCATTGGCCGCCGCGTATTTGCTGCCGAACGTGTCCGCGCAGGTCGCCGGGAAGATCGAGAAAATCTTGCCCCAGCACAGGAACACGGCCGCTGCAAAGAACATGAATGCGTACGGATTGTGGCCGAACTGCATCAGCCCGAGCAACGCGATGCCTTCGCCGAGAAAGATCATGAACATCGTGTTCTCGCGGCCGTAGTGCTGTGCTGCCCGGCTCGGCCACGTTGGAATGTCCCATGTCTCCATCTCCGTTTTTAGAATTCATCGCGCCCGAGCGGCGCGTCGACTGACGTAATCGAATCACTTCATCGTTTGCCTGTGCGTCGGCAATGAAGCGCTAAGGGTCGGTCAGATGGGGATCGCACCAACAACAAAAGACCGGCGGGGGCACGCAAAACGGTCTTGTAAAAGTCGTTGTGTCTTCACGGAATCTGGGAGCATGCTGCGCGAGAACAGCGATCAGTGACAGTTAAAACATTTTATGGTTTGCATCAGACATCCTGTATACGCCGGAGGCCTTCAACGAATTTCGACTATGAAAAGCGCTACCCTGCGGCAACTCAATATCTTCAAAACGGTTGCCCGGCACCTGAGCTTTTCGCGCGCTCGGTCATCGAGCAATTCCGCGAAATGGATGAAGCGATGACCCGCCTCCAGGACGTTGCGGGCGGTCAATTGAACATTGCGGTAACCAGCGCGGGAAGCGGTCGTTAGCAGCAACGTATTTCACGCTCCGACGAACGACGCCGCACTGCAGCCCGTTTCGGGCGTTCGCAGGCGCGTTTGATATGTGAACAGACCCGAGGACCGGAGTCGACCCGTTTGAGCCGATTGGAGGAAGCTCGCATCTGCTTACTGCTTCATTTGAGCAAGACCATCGGCGACGGGCATTTCCTCCCAGGCAGATACGGAGAATGAACTCCCGGTCGAGGAGCCGGCCGAACTCGATGCTGAATTTCCGCGCGACGAAAACGTCATCGAGGGCGCAAGTGCGTGTAAATTCGGAGCCAGTGGTTTCCGACCCGCCACTGCGTCTCCGAATCGGTCGTCATTGGAGTCGGTTCTACAGTCTTACAGGAGCCGGTATGAACACGAAGCACAGCAAAAAAGGACATCTTGAGGCCGCGGCGTCACATCACGAGCAGGCAGCGCGATATCACCGCGCGGCATCGCGGTATTTCGAGGCCGGTCAAGACTATGCCCACGCCGCACACCAGGCGATGATGGCCCACGGCCACGCGTTGCACGCGATCGATCAGGCACACGACGCTGGTGCACACAGCGCCAATACGCCGCCGATCACGCCTGCATCGACCGGCTCTGGCGCAATCAGCGAAAACGCGGCAAAACATCACGCAATGGCAGCGGAGCTTCACGAGCAAGCGGCGCAGCATATGCGCCACGCCGTCAAGCTCTTCGATCAGGACCGTAGCGCAGTTGCCCACGATGCGCAGCTAGCGCTCTCCCTTGCAGTGCGCGCTTTGTCCCATGGCAACGAAGCAGCCAGACTATTTGTCAAGCTCGCTCCCGTCGAAGATTCGTGAGTCTCTACGGTCGCGGGTGGCCGTAAAGATCCGCGCACGGTGCGCACGGCTGAATCCAGCGTTCCACTCGGGACTATGCCTTCCGATCCAGCCAGTCTGCCGCAATAGACTTCGCATGCGCGACGGCCTCGTGCGCGTTAAGGAACACACCGAGCTGTTCCCAATGTTCTTCGGCCGCGTAAGTCCCCTTCGTACCGAGTGCCCTTTGTACGCGCAATTGCGCCGCGTACCTGCCGTCCTCCAATGGCCGAGCAGTTGCAATCACTTTGTGCGGGAGATCAGATCGCTCCGGCTGAATCAACTCAATGGGACCGCCCGGCACGCCGATATCGTTCAACGCGTTCCTCACTTTGCAGTCTGGGCAGTAGAAGCACCACCCCTCGTTCTCGCGAATGGATCTGACCTGCCCGCGGGCCAGCACGGCGCGACATTCAACGTTTTCGCAGATGAACGGCATAGCAGTCTCCGGAGTTGTTTGCGAGAAATCCTAGCATGACCGCCGACGGCCAACCATCGGCATTGTTGCCGTGCCGGTCCCACGCGCTAGAGGCCGGGAGTCACCTCCACCCGCTCCCCAGGAAAACCCTCAAGCGCGGGTCGGCGCGATCGCGGTACGCGGCCGCAGCGTTGCCATGATCAGGTACATGCCGCCGCCGATCATCACGCCGAAGAACCACCCATAGGTATTCCACCAGACCGGCAGCAGGTTGGTGAAGTTAGGCAGGAAGGTCGAAAACACGCTGCCGACCGCCGCCGCGGCCAGTGCGTTGACGTTCCAGCCGCCTTCGTAGCGGTACTCGCCGCGCTCCTGGTAGAGCGCCGCGACGTTGACGTTGCCCTTGGCCACCAGATAGTAGTCCACCAGGATGATCCCCAGCAGCGGGCCCATCGTGGCGCCGATGGCGTTGACGAAGTGTGCGGCGTTGCCTTCCCAAGGCGCGAACGGGTAGAGCACCAGCGCGATGGCCGCGGCGATGTAGCCGCCCTTCTTGAAGCTGATCTGTTTGGGGAACACGTTGGAGATGTCGAACGAGGCCGAGACAAAATTGGCCACCACGTTAATGCCCAGTGTGGCGACTGCGAAGGTCAGCGCCGCGATGAGAGCCAGCACCCAGCTGTCGAACTTGGCCGAGATCTGCTCGGGGTGCAGCAGCACTTCGCCGTACACCTTGAAGGCGGCGATGGTGGTGACGCCGGCGACCAGCGAGAACGCGATCAGGTTGACCGGCAGGCCCCACAGATTTCCTTTCTTCACTGCGTTGCGGTTCTTTGCGTAGCGCGAGAAGTCGCAGAAGTTCAGGTACAGCGCCGCGAAGTAGGTGATCCAGGTCGCGCCCACTGCCATCAGCGCCCAGAACGAGCCGGGCTCGCCGCTGACGCCGGCGTCGCTGGTCTTCTCGAGCAGCACGTTCATCGGAATGCCATGGTCGAACGAGAAGCCGCCGGCCTTGACGCACAGGCCGATCGCCAGGATCAGCATCGCGACCCACACCGCCGGACCGGCCAAGTCCTGGAATTTGCGCACCGTTTCCATGCCCTTCTGGATGATGAGCAACTGCAGCGCCCAGATGATCGCGTAGCAGATCACCTCCAGCCCCGAGTGGCCGAGGAAGTGCGTGCCTTTGTGGAACGCCATCAGGCTGTCGCTGCGGATTAGCAGCGCGACCATCGCGCCCGAAGCCGCTGCGGTCTGCGCGCCGTACCAGAAGCAGGCCACCACGGCGCGCACCAGCGCCGCCAGGTTGGCGCCCCACACGCCGAAGGAGGCGCGCGCCAGCACCGGGTAAGGCACGCCGGTCTTCTCGCCGGCGTAGCCGATCAGGTTCATCAGCGCGAAAATCACCAGCGAGCCGAGCCCGATCGCCAGCAGGAAGTTGGTAAAGCTACCGCACAGCAGGAACAGGCTGGCGGCGAGGTAGTAGCCCCAGAGGCTGTGCACGTCCGAGGTCCAGACGTTGAAGATGCTGAAGGCACCCCAGTTGCGCACCCTGGCGGGCGCGAGATCGTCGTTGTAGAGGCCGGGGGAAGGATCGCGGATTTCCATCTGTCATCTCCTTTGAGTTCGTGGAACTGAGGAAACACCGCAAGACGTCGCTAGGCGGCGATGCCCCCGCGTCTGAAGCAAGCTCGCATGCAAGAACTGTATGCACTTTGCCGCACAGTTCCGAGTGGGTTAACCCTGGTCGAGATGAATGCCGGCGCAAGCCAACCGCTCGATCCCACGCACAATGAGCGCCATCGCAAGTTCGTCGTTGTTGTCCATATGACCGCGCCGATCAATAAAATTGCGCGCCGCTTACCGTTGCTGTGTCCCGCTCGCAATCTGTGGGGCCGTTGATGCGGAGATGGCGGGAGGAGCGGTCGTCGAAGGGTTCGATGCGGGGGCAGCCCGATTGAAATGCTGCGTTTTATAGACCTTCGACGGTCCGCTTCGAGCGAAAGCTGGCGTTCGTCCGCTACGACGCGAGGTCCGAGTCGGCCGCCCATCCAGCGCACTGCATGGCGTGCGCCGAATGGACAGCAGCGGGCCGACTACTGGCCTACAAAGATCATTCCGTGCGGGGAACCCATCCCCGTATAGACCGGTGTCACTGCCCCCGTCGAAGTGTTGAGCTGCAACAGCGTGCCCTGGCCGGAGGCGTACGCCGTTCCGGCCGTAAAGCCAGCGCTTGCATCGATACGATAGATCAACTGAGTTTTATTGTCCGACAGCAACATGAACGAACTGCCTGAAGGCGCCCAACGCGTGTCATCCACCGGTGCAGCGTTGCCGGACAACGTAAGCGGCAACACGCTCACCGACTGACTCACACCTGGGTTCTTCAGGAACACGAGTTCGGCGTCAGCCTGACTATCGACCACCACGTTGCCGGCCGGGTCGATCGCCATCGAATCCGGATCGGTCATGTTAAGCGTGACCTGCGTGTTCGTCGCAAGGTTCGTCGCCGTCGCATTGCCCATCAGAGCTGGCGTCAGATGAAACGTCTTATTGTCCGGATTCAGGGTGACGGTGTAAGCCGACGGTACCGAACTCACGCCCTTAGGCGCCGTTACAGTAGCGGCTCCCAATGTGGGATGCGATGCGGACACATACACCACCCCATTGAGCTTCTTCATATCGTCGAGTCCGCCACCATGTGCCGGCGTCACGTCGGGCGCGAGCGTTGTCTGGGTATTGGCCGTGGTATCGATTACGATCAGAAGCGGGTTCGCGTCTTCATTGGTGCTGACCCACACCGTGTGCGAATCGAATTCCATGATGCCGTCCGGGTGCCCCGGTATGTTGAACGTCTTGACGACATTGCCGTTCAGATCGTACTCGATCACCTGGCTCTGCGGCGACGTACCGGCGACGGCTGTTCCGTCCGGATTGTTATTGTTGTCCTGCGCAATGGCGAAGATGTTGCTGCCGTGCTGGACGAGATCGTCGGGCAAAAGCGTGCCGGGCGCCTTGGCAAAAACTGAAATCTTGTAGCCCGACTGGGCGGCGGTCACCGAAGCGGGGACAGGTGTAGCCGCTGGTGTCGCGGCGGGCGTCGACGAGCCGTTGCCACCGCATGCGGATAGCGTTGCAATCAGACTCGACAGGATGACTAATTTTCTCTGGCTCATGTGCGTTTTCGATCATGAAAAATCGTGAGGAAGCGCGGCGGGAAGGCCGCGTCTTGTCAGGGCCGGGAGTTAGAAGCGGGTGCGGATGCCTGCGGTCACCGCAACTTGCGTGTTCGTCGCCGACTGCGCGCCGATGCCGTTGATCAACGCGCCGTTCAACACGGTACCGCTCGCGCCGTTGACACGTTGATACACGCCTTCGAGATAGAGATCCGTCCGCTTGGAGAGCGCATAGTCGCTCAGCAGGCTAATCTGGTTCCACTTGGGTTTGGCGCTCGTTGTCGCGTTGCTCAGGCGGCCATCGGTAAATGTATAGGCGCCGGAGATACGCCACGCCGGCGTCAAGTCGTAGCGTGCGTTGAGTTCATAGTTGTTGAAGCTAAGGCCGCTTGCGCTACCGAATTTCGTGGGGCTCGATGGCGAGCCGGTGCTGATAGTGGTCGCGCTGTCGAGCTTGGTCTGAGTCCATACGAGTCCGACTGTTGCGGCGCCAAACGAATAGTTCGCGCCTGCGCCCCAGACGCGCTGACGTTGCGCGGTGAACGGTGCGTCGGCGGAACTGCTGGTGCCGTCCAGGGCGCCGGCACTATTCACGCCGGGCTGATTGATCTCCATGTAGGCCGCCGCGACGTTCAGCGGACCGGTGTTGTATGACGCGCCCAGACTGTACAGACGGTTGTTCGCAAAGGCGCCTGCCTGGTTCGAGAAGCCATAGACGCCGCCGAACTTCAGACCACTATAGTTGGCGCTCGCATACTTGATCGCGTTGTCGACGCGAAACGAGTTATCGAGGTTATCGTTGTCAAATGGGTGAGCGAACTGGGTGCCGCCATACTGCGTGCCCGTCAGGCTCATGGGTCCAAGATAGTCGACTACCGAATCGTATTGGCGCCCTAGCGTCACCGTGCCGTACTGGTCTGTCGCGAGACCCACCCAGGCCTGGCGGCCGAACATGCGGCCACCCTGGCCCAATTTTCCGTTGGTGATGCTGAAACCGTTCTCCAACGTGAAAATGGCATGCATGCCGGACCCGAGGTCTTCGCTGCCGCGCAGCCCCCATCTGTCGGAATTGAGATTGCCGCTGGTCGCCTGCACGTTGCTGTGACCTGTCGTGCCGCTGACATGTTGATTGTTCGTATATGTCACGCCGGCATCGAGAAGACCGTATAGTGTCACGCTGCTCTGCGCATGGGCCGCAGTGGCCCACAGCGCTGCTGACGCAAGAATTAGAGGGTTGACTTTCACTTGATCATCCATCGGAAGTGGGTGAATTCGGCTCCGCTGGAACCTGGGAGCCGGACGTCCCCACCGAGCCGCGCCGCTGCGTCTCGTGCCTCGCCGCAATACCCGGTAAGGGATCGAGCGAGTCTATCTTTGCAGTCCGCGCAAATTCCGAGCAACACTGAATTGTGCGATCGCCTGCAGCACCGGACTTCCGCCGAAGGCTTTTACCGCCTGGCCGGCACGACGGTGTGCCGTGGGAGACAAGAACTTTTTATGACGCCGCGTATCGGCTGTTGACCAGCTGCAACGCATTCAGTCCCGACAGGCGAAGTCGCGAATCCCGTGAACGCGCGTAGACAACAGCGCGTCATGCACTGACGGGTATGTCGTGAAATCCACTGGAGAAGCAAGCGGTCCGCGCTGTCATCAGTCGATATCACCGAATATGGCATTCAGTGAGCAACTCAATGATCAACGGCCCTGATCGACAGGATGCCCGTTTGTCCATAGAACTCCTGCAGCGCAAAAGCTTCCCGCTCTTGTTCCGCACGCGCACTCCGATCCATCATCGAGAATACCCAAATGCCGGCGAACGCAAGCGGCACGGAAACCAGCGCTGGGTTATCGAGGAACACCGGCGCTTGCGCGTGATGCAGGACGTCGACCCATACCGACTTTGAGAACAGCGTCAGCAGCACTGCGGAAATCAACCCGAGGCTTCCGCCGACCACTGCGCCGCGAGTTGTCATGCCGCGCCAGAAAATCGACGACACCAGCACCGGGAAGTTCGCACTAGCCGCGACCGCCGCTACGAGACCGACCAGAAAGGCCACGTTGATGTGCTCGAAGAGAATGCCGAGCCCGATCGCGACCACGCTCAGCACCAACGTCGAGACGCGGGAGATGCGCATTTCCCGGACTTCGTCGGTTTTGCCGCGCGCGAGCCAGCAGGCGTACAGGTCGTGCGACACGGTGGTCGCCCCGGAGAGCGTGAGGCCCGCCACGACCGCCAGGATTGTCGCGAATGTCACGGCGGCGATGAAACCGTAGAACAGGTTGCCGCCCACCGCTTGCGCCAGCTTGACGGCGACCATGTTCGATCCGCCGAGCAGGTCGCGCGTGAGGTTGAAATGCCCGTCGGCGGCGGCCTTGAAGAACTCGGCATGCTGGGCGAGCAGCGCGATCGCGGAGAAGCCGATGATGAAGGTCAGCAGATAGAAATACCCGATGAAGCCCGTGGCGACGAACACGGACTTGCGTGCCTCCTTCGCGTTGGGCACCGTGAAGAAGCGCATCAGGATGTGCGGGAACCCCGCCGTGCCGAACATTAGCGCGACGCCGAGCGAGAGCGCGTTCAACGGGTCCTTCAGCAGCTTGCCGGGGCCCATGATGCTCAGCGCGCCGGGATGGACGTCGACGGCGCGTCGAAACATCTCCTCGGGGCTGAAGCCGAATTGCGCGAGCGCGGTGACGGCCATGAACGTCGCGCCGCAGAGCAGCAGCACGGCCTTGATGATCTGCACCCAGGTGGTCGCCGTCATGCCGCCGAAGAACACGTAGATCACCATCAGCGCGCCGACGACGACCTCGGCCATCCAGTACTGCAATCCGAACAGCAACTGGATCAGCTTGCCCGCGCCGACCATCTGCACGACCAGATAGAAGATCACGACGACGAGCGACGTGCTCGCTGTCAGAAGACGAATGGGCGCCTGCTCGAAACGGTAGGCGACGACATCGACGAACGTGAACTTGCCGAGATTGCGCAACGGTTCGGCGAGCAGAAACATCACGAACGGCCAGCCGACGAGAAAGCCGATCGAATAGATCAGGCCATCGAAGCCGAAAACGAAAACCATGCCGGAAAGGCCGAGAAACGAAGCGGCGGACATATAGTCCCCCGCGATGGCGAGCCCGTTCTGGAAACCGGTGATGCCGCCGCCCGCGCTGTAGAAGTCCTTTGTCGTGCGGGTCTTGCGCGACGCCCAGCGCGTGATGCCGAGCGTGACGAGCACGAAGAGCAGAAACATCCCGATCGCGACGGGATTCAGTTCAACATGCTCCGGCACCGGGCCGATGACGGAGGTGGCATGAGCGAGCGCGGCGATCGATGCGAGGCCCGCGCAGAAGAAGGCGCGAATGAGTTTCATCGTTCAGTCTCCTTGCCGGGCTTTGGCGAGAAGCGCGCTCATCGAAGGATCGAACGTGCGGTTCGCACGCAGCACATATCCGCCTGTCAGGCCGACCGCGATCAGGATGATGCCGACGCCCACGACGATACCCACGCTCGTCGTGGCGCCGGCATACAGCGGATGTGCGAGCACTTTCGGGGCGAGGGCGACGAACAGGATGAAGCCGTAGTAAGTGAAGATCATCAACGCCGTCAGCGTGAAGCTGAAGCGACGGCGTGAGGTGACGAGCTGCCGGTAGGCGGGACTCGCTTTGATTGAATCGATGAGGGCCTGCTGCATGGATGTCTCCAACCTGTGACTTGCTGATTTCGTTATGGTGGTGAATCGAATGAGCCCCGCTGGCTCGATGCGACTGCTTTGCCGGCTGCCTTCGGGCAGCGCTTGTTGTTGTGGTCGGGTGCCAGGCGCGGCGGGATGGCTGTTTCGATGCAGCCGTTACGCACCTGATTTGCCGCGTTTTATGATGCCTGGCCCAGTTCGCTCACCCGTTCCGGCACGCGCGTGAACAGATCACCGAGGAGGCCGTCATTGGCGACGCCGAAAATCGGCGCCATGGAACAGTGCCGTAGCAATGAGGCGCAATGCGGCGCTAAACGACGCCTTCTGCCTTCAACCGTGACAGTCGTTCGTCCGACAGGCCGAGCAGCGATTGCAGAACATCCTTCGTACCTTCCCCGAGTTGCGGCGGCGCGCTTCGTACCGGCAAGCGGGCACCGTCGAAGCGATAGGGCGGAGCGAGGACATGTGTGCTGCCGGCTTCCGGATGCGACTGCGTCGTCACGAGCCCGGCGTCCGTCGCGCGCTTCGAGGTGAGCGCCTCGTGAAGACCGAGCACTTCGCCACATGGAATGCCGGCCTGAGCCAGGCGCTCCAGCAACACCCGGCGCTCTCGCCGGCCGATCTCGCGCTTGAGTTCGGGCACGAGAGCCTCGCGGTTCGCCGCACGGCCGATGTTCGTCCGGAAGCGCTCGTCTTCGGCAAGATCCGGGCGTTCAATCACTTCGCGACAGAAGCGCGTGAACTGACTGTTGTTGCCGACCGTGATGACGAGCGGTCCATCGGCCGCATCGAATACGCCGTAGGGCACGATCGAAGGATGCGCGTTGCCGTAACGCGGCGGGTCCTCGCCCATGATCAGCGCTTCCAGCCCGTAATACGACGTGATCATCAGGCCGCAATCGAACAGCGCCATTTCGATGTGGCGTCCCTTGCCGGTCTGCTGACGCTCGAAAAGCGCCGCGAGCACCGCCTGGGCCGAGTACATCCCGGTGAACAGGTCGACAGCGGCAACGCCGAACTTCAGGGGCGGCTGATCGGCTTCGCCGTTGAGCGCCATCAGCCCGGCCTCGCCCTGAACCACCAGATCGTAGCCGGGGCGCGCGGCTTCCGGTCCCGTGCGGTCATAGCCGGAGATCGAGCAGTAGATCAGGTCCTCATGTTCCTGCTTCAGTTGCTCGTAGCCGAGGCCCAGCTTTTCCGCACCGCCGAACTTGAAGTTCTGGATCACGACGTCGCTCTTCTGTGCCAGTTCCCGCGCGATCTGCTGGCCCTCGGCGGTTTGCAGGTCGAGACTCACCGAGCGCTTGTTGCGGTTGACGCTGTTGAAATAGGCCGTCTCGGTCGAGCCGACTCGCAAGCCCCAATCGCGGGTGTCGTCGCCGCGCTTCGGGTGCTCGACCTTGATGACTTCGGCGCCGAGATCGCCCAGCACCATGGCGCACCACGGTCCGGCAAGTATCCGGGAGAGATCGAGGACGCGAACGCCGGCTAGCGGCAGCGAGGAAGTCAGGTTCGACATGGCAAATCCAGATTGACAGGAGTTCGTGACGAGGACGCCGCTTCTAATTTGAATGTGCGGCCGGGTTGTTGAGGGTCACGATGAGAATCTGGCCGCGCAGTTCCGGCGTGGCGATGTCGTCAGACAATTGGGGGTTCATTGTCCCAGTCTCCGTGTATTGGCTTTTCGTATGGGCCCATTGTGGGATGGGTCGATCGTATTGACAATTCCACTGGAGGTTGACGGACTGTTAACTACAGCTTGACGTCGGGCGCGGTGGCCGACCGCCCGCACGCGCTACCTCAGACCCAGGTCTGCGCGAGCGAAAGGATTTCGTCGCGCAGGTAGTCGATCAGGGCTTGCGTCGATGGCGATGGATAGCGATTGGGCAGGGTGACGATATACAGGGTGTTCTGCTGACCGGCGACACGGTATTGCGGCAGGATCGGCAGCAGTCCGCGGCTCATCGGCGCATGCGGCACGTAGACCGGCAACAGCCCGATACCCATGCCCTGACACACGGCCTCAGCCAGGAACGGGTAGTCCGACGACTGCAACGCGGGCTGCATCGTGATCGTGTGGACGTCGGCTTCGTTCTCCCGGTGCGTGAGCGTCATCGTCACGCGCCGGCCCGGGTAGGGCGATGCGACCAGCGTCTGCCGTTCGAGGTCGGCGGGGCAATCGATCGGACCGTGCTTCTCCACATATGCGGCCGATGCATACAGGTTCCAGTCGATCGAGCATATGTTGCGCGCCACGTAGTCCAGCGGCGGCGTCGACGTGATTCTCACCGCCACGTCGACTTCCGCGGCGATCAGGTCCTCGATCCGGTTGTTGAACGTGACATTCAGCGCAATGCCGGGATGCGTACGCGCGAATTCAAGCAGCTTCGAACCGATGAACATCCGGCCGAAGCCGGTCGGTACGCTGATCCGCACCCGGCCGCGCAGCGTTTGCCCGAGGCTGTCGATCGATGCGCGCGCCGTCCCCAGATCCTCGAGCATCCGCTGACCGCAGTCGTACAGTGTGTGTCCGGCTTGCGTCAGTTCGAGACTTCGCGTCGAGCGACGCAACAGTTGCGCGCCGGTTTCGCGTTCCAACAGCTTCAACCGCTGGCTGATGTTGGAGCGCGTCATGCCGAGTTTGCGCGCCGCGGCGCTAAGGCTGCGCGATTCCACAATCTCGACGAACAGGCCGATCAGATTTAAATCCATGGGGTGTTTGTCAATTCAGCCTGAACAGGTGTCGCTATATTAGGCCTATTGTCGCCGCGTGGAGATCGGTCGCCCCGAAGGGCTCTGTCGCGCGTCGAAGTCGCTCACGAACGGATTCTCGACTGCTCGTGGGAACGGCTTTCGCGACGGCGTTTATCGGTGTCGATGTCCGTTCGCATTGCTGTTCGGCTCCGAGGATGAAGGCGAACGCGGCCCGTCGCGAGGCAGCCACAAGGGCGGCCCGCTGGAAAGTAGGGAAACTCCGTGTAAAAAGGCTGACGGCTGCACCGTTAATCAAATACGGAAGGCTGTTCGATGTATGCCATCCGCTTTCAGCACGGGTTTCTTGTCACGCGGCGGCCGGCGCCGCAATTTACCCCCGGGCAATGCCCGTGCTGAAGGCTTCATTTCTTCGGCGATGTCCGTTTTGAAGCGCTAGCGCTTTGAGTGCATAGCCGACAGCTATGAATACATACGACCGCCACACGGCGGTCTTTTCATTGGCGCGTGTCTGCACAAGGCCATGCTGTGGCGGCTACATGGAGGGCGGGCCGGAATTCAATCCGGTTTGTTAATCGCCGCCTGTTAATCGATCGAACAGCGGATTACCGTTATGCCGCGTTATGCTGAATAATCCGCGCAAAATCAGCGACCTGATTAGTCGAATTAAGTTCCAGGTTTTCTTAAATAAATTTACTCCGCGCCGCATTCCTCTTGTGCATTTGCCTGATTTTCAGGCAATCAGATGTCGCTCATTTTTTGATCGTTCAGCCCCGATTACGTCAGGCATATTAAAACGCTGTTGCATACACACAACTTTCATTATTGAGAAGTTGCAAATATTGTCAGTTCAGCGCTGGCGCGCAGTACGTCTGATGTTGCGATAAATCTCGGAAAAACAAAGACTTACAGCCTGCGCCAGCTGGATTGTTGCGAATTCTGAAAGATCCTGTTGCGTAAATTGCGCATGGCGCTATTAGGGGGTCCCCCTACACTCACGCTTCGTTTCAAGGGTGCCCAGCTGATCCGAAGCGGTTCAGCGAACAGGGCGGTAGCGCGATGCATGCGCTGCCGAGGCAGGTCCCGCTCCCCGCGTAAATTTATCGAACTGGAGTCCCACGCATGAAAAAGAGTCTCATCGTCGTTGCGGTTGCCGCATCGTTCGCTTCCGTCGCTCACGCACAAAGCAGCGTGACGCTGTATGGTCTGTTGGATGCCGGTCTGACGTACACCAGCAATGTCAACCACAACGCAAAGTGGGCAGCAGGTAGCGGCGGCATCAACCAAAGCATGTTCGGTCTGCGCGGTTCGGAAGATCTGGGCGGCGGTCTGAAGGCAATCTTCACGTTGGAAAGCGGCTTCAATATCAACAACGGCAAGTTCGCTAACAACAACGGCATGTTCAACCGCCAAGCGTTTGTCGGTCTGTCGAGCGCGCAATTCGGTACGGTCACGCTGGGTCGTCAATACGACGCGGCACAAGACTACCTGGCACCGCTGACCGCAACGGGCAGCTGGGGCGGTACGTACTTCGCTCACCCGTTCAACAACGACAACCTGAACACGAACGGCGGCTTCGCAGTCAACAACTCGATCAAGTACTCGAGCGCTAACTACGCTGGCTTCACGTTCGGCGGCACGTACGGCTTCTCGAACCAGGCTGGCGCATTCGCAAACAACCGCGAATACAGCGTTGGTGCTGCATACCAGTGGCAAGGTCTGCGTTTGGGCGCGGCTTACGCACAGCAGAACAACCCGGGTGCAACGAACGCAGCAGGCACGGCAAGCAACGGCGGTGCTTCGGACGGCGCGATCATGGGCTTGACCGGCAACTTCCGTCAGCGTGAATTCGGCGCAGCAGGTTCGTACTCGTTCGGCCCGGCTACCGTCGGTCTGGCATGGACGCAATCGCGTATCGACAACGTCGCTGGCGCACAACGATCGCTGCGCGCTAACAACTACGAAGTCAACGGTAAGTACAACGTGACCCCGGCTCTGGGCTTGGGCGTTGCTTACACGTTCACCGACGGCAAGGGTTATGGCGTCGGCGCGAACGGTGGTTCGGAGTCGGTGCGCTACCACCAGATCGGCCTGCAAGCTGACTACTCGCTGTCGCGTCGTACGGACGTCTACGCTCAAGCCGTGTACCAGCACGCAATGGGCGACGGCGGTGTCGCTTCGATCTACAGCGGCGACGTGACGCAACTGCCGTCGTCGTCGAAGAACCAGACGGCTGCTACGGTCGGTCTGCGTCACCGCTTCTAAGCATCAACAGAAGCTGGTCGTAGTAAAGAAGGTGCCGTTCGCGGCACCTTTTTTTATGGGCGCGGCATTTAGAGCATCCGCCACGCATGCCGGATGCCGTGCGCCGAGCGCGCCGATGACAGACCACGACCTTCACGGCACCAAAAATCCTTTGGCGCAGTAAATTATTGCGATTTCTGATCGATTGCACTCGCACATCTGACAAGATTTAACTTTCGCGAAAGCGCGCTTGGAGTAGTCTCAATAAATTGATTTTTAGGCTATTTTCTCGCCGCAACGCTAGCACGTGTGCTGCAAATGCGCGTTCTTATTGCATGAATACTCCCGCTTCAAATCACCTCGCTGGCTCGCCGGCTATTCATGATCTGACCGACGAGCAATGGCACCGCATCGTACCGCTACTGCCTGAAATGAAAGACCTCGGACCACGGCGCGGCCGTCCCTGCATCGATATCCGTTGCGTGGTGAACAGCGTGCTGTGGGTGCTGCATACGGGCAAGGCGTGGAGCGCGATGCCCGACCGCTATCCGCCTTATCAGACTGCGCATCGCTACTATTTGCGCTGGAAAAGATCAGGTGTGCTGGCTAACATCGCCTTCGCGCTATTCGACACCGATGTAATGCTGATCCGACCCGTGGCGCGTAAAGGCGACGCGAGCGCCGTCTAAATCCATATCTGCATCGCAAATGAAAAAGGCCGTCACCGGGTGACGGCCGTCGGCGATCGACTCCGTAAGCGTATGGGTCAATCAGGCATGCTGTTCGACCTTGAACACCGAAACTGCATGCCGCAGCCGTTCGGTCTGCTCATCGAGTGAGCCGGCTGCGGCCGCCGCCTGCTCGACGAGCGCCGCATTGCGTTGCGTCACGTCGTCCATCTGGCGGATCGCGAGATTGACTTCGCCGATCCCCGAGCTCTGCTCCTTCGAGGCCGCCGAGATCTCGTTCATGATCGCCGTCACGCGGCGCACCGCGTCGACCACCTCGCCGATCGTACTGCCTGCCTTGCCGGCCAGCGTCGAACCTTCGCCGACCTGCGCCACCGACTGATCGATCAGCACCTTGATCTCCTTGGCTGCCGTCGCGCTGCGCTGCGCGAGGTTGCGCACTTCACCCGCGACCACCGCGAAACCGCGGCCTTCTTCGCCGGCGCGCGCGGCTTCTACCGCGGCGTTCAGCGCGAGGATATTGGTCTGGAACGCGATGCCTTCGATCACGCTGATGATCTCGCCGATCTTGCGCGAGCTATCGGTGATGCCGGCCATTTTCTCGACCACGTCGTTGACGACCTGACCACCGCGCGCGGCGATATTCGATGCGTCTGTCGCCAGTTCCGACGCGGTTGCCGCATTGTCGGCATTCTGCGTGACGGTCTTGGTGAGTTCGTCCATGCTGGCGGCGGTTTCCTGCAGCGAGGCAGCCTGCTCTTCGGTGCGGCTCGACAGATCCAGGTTGCCCGCGGCGATCTCTTTCGAGGCGACCGTGATCGTCTCGGCGGACGTCTTGATCCGCGCGACGGTAGCGGCGAGTTGATTGCGCATCTCGCGCAACGAGAACAGTAGGCTCGAGTTGTCGTCGCGCCGCAGTTCAATCATGGTGGCGAGGTCGCCGCGCGCGATCTGCATCGCGATCGCCGCGGCCGTTGACGGCTCTCCGCCGATCGAACGCGATACGTTGCGCACCACCCGCGAGGCAACGAACGACACCAGTACCCCGAGCAGCACCAGCATGGCGGCCGAGCGTTCAAGCGTGGTGTAGAACTGCGCCTGGATGTCGTCCATATAGGCGCCCGCGATAAAGTCCCAGTTCCACGGACCGAAGCGTTTCACGTAGCCAATTTTTTCGCTCGGCGTCGTCTCGCCGGGTTTCGGCCACCAGTAGCGTAGATAGCCGGCGCCGGCCGCCGAGCCGCCCGCCTGAGCGATGTCGTGATACAGCGCGTTGCCTTTGGCGTCGCGAAAGCCGCTCATGTCCTTGCCGTTCAGCTTCGGGCTCATCGGATGGTCGACCATCACCGAATCGCTGCGGACGATCGTGACGTAGCCGGACTTGCCGTAGCGCTGTGCATTGACGCGGGCAATGGCCTGCTGTTTCGCGTCGTCGACGGAGAGCTTGCCGGCGTCGGCCTGCTTCGCGTAGTCCGCAACGATCGATACCGCCATGTCGGTGACGTCGGCCAGATCCGCACGCCGAGCGGCCATTTGACCGTTACGTGCATCTAACGCGTTCACAACAGTGACAATCAGGAGCGCCGCCCAGCACAGCAGCAGCGGCACCCACAATTTCTGTTTCAGTGTCAGACGGTTCATTATCGGTTTCGACAATACGTTGAGCTCGGAATGGGGGAGGGCTGCAATCTGCGCTGCATAGTTCGCTTAACGGCTGTGGCGGCAGATTCTTTATTCCGTCGCCTGAAATTCAGGCAACATGCGAACCGGCCGCCCTTAGGCGGTCGCTGAAAGAGGGGGTGAAGGCGCAAGTGGCGCTTGCTCTAGATCTGCTCCCGGCCGAACGCGCACAGGCGTTCGAGGTCGAGCACGTCGATCTGATTGTACGAGAGGCGCAAAATCTCCAGTTTCTCGAGGTTTTGCAGCGCCTGGTTGATCCGTTGCCGCGACACGCCGGCCAGCAGACCGACTTCTTCCTGCGAAATGGCTAACGTGCGGCCGGTATCGGGGTACAGCTCGGGATTGAACAGTTGCGCAAGCGATTGGGCGACGCGAGCGTCCACATCGAGCAGCCGGCTATTCTGGATCGACGCGATGAATTCGCCCATCCGGTTGTTCAACTGCCGGATCACGAAGCCGGTGAACGGCAGGCTCGAGCCGAGCAGCGCATGAAACGTTTCCGACGGCACGAACATCACGAGCGAAGGCTGAATCGCGGCCACGTCATATTTGCGCAATTCACGTTTGATGACGCTGCCTTCGCCGAACCAGCCGCCGGGCGGCACGCCGGACAGCGTGCAACTGCGTCCTGAAGCGTTGTAAATAGCGAGTTTGATGAGTCCGGAATGCACGCCGATCCAGTAATCCGACGGTTCCTGGCGGCGCGCGATCCACGCTCCGCCTTGCAGGTGCTCCGCGTACGAGCTGGCGAGGACCATCGCCTGATGTTCGTCGGCCAGCGCGCGAAACCACGCGCAGGTGGCGAACAGTTGTGGCAGACCGGCGCGCGCGACCCGCTCCGGCCGGTGCGAACGGGCGCCTGCGAGGGCGGTGAGCGGAGCATCATCCATAAGCGGCTCGAGGGCGTGCCCGGTTTCAGGCGAGTTAATGTGAGACTTGGGGGGCGTTTAGGCGCGCCACTCTGTCATTTGAATGACAGACAGTTCAGCATGACAATTGCTAGGCTAGTTCATCAAACAGAATAATCGACGGCGCAACCGGCGCTTCAGCAACCATGTTGCATGGGACCCGAGTAAGCGCTAAAGCGCCAACTCGGGTCGACCGCAACGGGTTGCATGGGACCCGAGTAAGCGCTAAAGCGCCAACTCGGGTCGACCGCAACGGGTTGCATGGGACCCGAGTAAGCGCTAAAGCGCCAACTCGGGTCGACACAGGAGACGATGCAATGAAGCACATGTTCGAAGAAGGACTCGAGCGCCGCGAGGCCAATTATGTCCCGCTGACACCACTCGATTTCATCGTACGCGCAGCGGAAGTCTACGGTGAGCGGCCCGCGGTCGTCCATGGGGAGATTCGCCGCAACTGGCGCGAAACCTATGAGCGTACGCGGCGGCTGGCCAGCGCATTACAGCGGGCCGGTATCGAACGCGGCGATACGGTCGCGGCTTTACTTCCTAACATTCCTCAGATGATCGAAGCGCACTTCGGCGTGCCGATGGCCGGGGCCGTGCTCAATACGCTGAATACGCGGCTCGACGTGTCGTCTTTGCTGTTCATGCTGCGGCATGGCGAGGCGAAGGCGTTGATCGTCGATACGGAGTACAGCGAATTTGCACATCGCGCGGCGCTGGAATTCCCTGCGTTGCGGGTGATCAGCGTGGCCGATGCAATGCCCGCCGACGCGGACAAATTCGTCCGCGCGATCGATTACGAAGCGTTCCTGCAATCCGGCGACCCGGAGTTCGCATGGACGCCGCCTGCCGACGAATGGGACGCCATTGCGCTGAACTACACCTCGGGTACGACCGGCGATCCGAAGGGCGTGGTCTACCATCATCGCGGCGCCTATCTGAATGCGCTCAGCAATATCCTCGAATGGGACATGCCCAGGCATGCTGTCTATCTGTGGACGTTGCCGCTCTTTCATTGCAACGGCTGGTGTTTCGCATGGACCGTCGCCGCGCGTGCGGGCGTCAACGTCTGTCTGCGCAAATTCGACGCGAAGACGGTGTTCGAGCTGATCCGCCGCGAAGGTATTACGCACTATTGTGGCGCGCCGATCGTGCAGAGCGCGCTGGCCAATGCGCCGGCCGAGTGGCGCGAGGGCATCGCGCATCGCGTGTCGACGATGGTGGCGGGCGCGGCGCCGCCGCCGGCTGTGATCGCGAAGATGAAAGAGATCGGTTTCGACCTGACGCACGTATACGGGCTTACGGAAACCTACGGCCCGGCCGCGGTCTGTGCGAAACAGACTCAATGGGAAACGCTCGACGACGACGCGCGCGCCGAACTGAACGCGCGGCAAGGCGTGCGCTATCACCTGCAAGCAGCGGTGACGGTACTCGACCCGGATACGCTCGAGCCGGTGCCGAACGACGGCGAAACGCTCGGCGAAATCATGTTCCGCGGCAACATCTGCATGAAGGGTTACCTGAAGAACGAGCGCGCCACGGAAGCGACCTTCCGCGGCGGCTGGTTTCATACCGGCGACCTGGGCGTGCGGATGTCTGACGGCTATATCCGTATCCGCGATCGCAGCAAGGACATCATCATTTCGGGTGGCGAGAATATCTCGAGCATCGAGATCGAAGACACGCTGTACCGGCACCCCGCGGTCTCGGTTGCCGCCGTGGTGGCGATGGCCGATCCGAAGTGGGGTGAGGTGCCGTGCGCCTTCATCGAACTCAAGGAAGGCGCTCAGGTGACTGCGGAGGAAATCATCGCGCACTGCCGGCTGTTTCTTGCGGGATACAAGCTGCCCAAAGCAGTGCGCTTCGGCGAGTTGCCGAAGACATCGACGGGAAAAATCCAGAAGTTCGAGTTGCGCGCGCGGATCAAGTCGGAAGGAACCGAATAGACCGCGCGTGGTTTTCTAGCGCGCCCGATGACGCGCTATGTGGTGCTTAAAGGGGGACTCGCGTTTAACCGCGCGTATCGACCCAGTGGCGTGCCCAACGTGCCGAGTGCTGCAATGCCTGTTCTTCGTTCGCGAAGTAATCGAGCGAATAGAACTGGTAGCGCCCTTCGGCGTGCGCGCTGTCGGCGCGTTCGAGCAGCAGGTTGGACGAAAAGCTACCGTCGGGCAATCGATGCGCCGAGGGTTGGACGGCATAGCCGTTGTAGTGATGAATATGTGTGTTTTGCATTTTAATTTTAATGAAGTTCGAGTGCGCGCAGGCCGTGCGAATGTTGCACGGACGAGCTGATTCAAGCCATTGCGAGCCGAATCTCAACGCAGTCGGAAAGCGGAAAAAGGGCGTTAAAGCCAGAGGGGAGAATGAGGTGCAACGAGGCGTTTGGCGCTTGGGGTTTGCTGCTGAAAACAGAAGCAGCTAAAAGCGATCGCGCCAACTGTGGGAGACAAAAGCTCCGCGAGGATGTCGCTGCAACCCGGTGTCCGTTGCCGGACACCGAGCCCTTCAAACTTTACAGCGGCTTGATGTTAGCCGCTTGCAGACCCTTCGGGCCTTGCTTCGTTTCGAAGCTCACCTTCTGATTTTCAGCCAGCGTCTTGAAGCCGTCGCCGCTGATTTCGGAGAAGTGCGCGAACAGGTCGTCGCCGCCCTTGTCCGGGGTGATGAAGCCAAAGCCTTTGCTGTCGTTGAACCACTTAACGGTACCGGTATCCATGAAGAATCCTTGAGGAAAAAATAGAAAGATTTGCTCTGTTGATGAGAGCGCGAGAAGCATCAAGGAGGGAGAGGACAACGAATACCGCTGAGGGAGCGAGCAATTGATGAACAGCAATCGAACTTCTTGAACTTCGGACGCCACAGTAACCGCCGGGCCGTGTCAGCGTCAACACTTATCTTGTAACTGTTTCACCGGGTACGCCCATATTGTGTGCGCGGACTCACCCGGCGATGGAGCCCTGATTGCCGGCTTGTCATGCCTGGCGTGACAAGCCGGTCGAATCGCGGCGACATTTTAGATGCCCACTTTGTGTGCCGTCAGGATCAGGCGCAATCCGAGCGCGGTAACCGCACCCGCGGCGACGCGATCGATCCAGGCTTTCCACGTCAGGTAGATTTCACGCGGCCGTTTGCTCGAAAAGCACAACGCGACCACCGTGTACCAGCCGGCTTCGACGGCGAATATCGCGGGCGGCAGTGCGAAGTAGCACCACAGCGGCGGATGTTGCGGAAGCAGGGCCGCGAAAATACTGCCGTAGTAGACGGCTGTCTTCGGATTGCTGAGTTGTGT
Organism: Paraburkholderia sp. IMGN_8; assembly: GCF_038050405.1. Lineage (NCBI taxonomy): Bacteria > Pseudomonadati > Pseudomonadota > Betaproteobacteria > Burkholderiales > Burkholderiaceae > Paraburkholderia > Paraburkholderia sp. IMGN_8. The sequence continues at coordinate 170,513 of NZ_CP150901.1, forward strand.
GCTCAATCCGATCCAGAAGGATTTGCGCACATTGGTGGCGGCGGCTTGTGCGGCATCGAAGGCGAGCGGTTTGGCGGCGCCGCGCCAGATTTTCGATGCAAGGTAGATCAGATAGAGGCCGCCTGCCACTTTCAGGCCGACGTATAGCCACTCGACTGTGGCTAGCAACGTATACAGCCCCAGCAACGCGATGCCGCTAAAAAACACGCCGCCGATACCCATGCCCGCGGCCGTTGCGAGGCCGTCGCCGCGGGATAGGCCGATCGCATTGCGGGCGACGATCACGAAGCTTGGTCCGGGGCTCATGGCGCCCAATAGCAGTGCGGCCAGAATTGTAGCGATGGCAGTTGATGCGGACATTTTGCGTTTCTCCTGACGGTTAGAGGCAGTGAGTCACTGGAAAATAGCATGATCGAGAAGGGGTTGGGCTTTTCGCTTGCCCGGCGGGTTTGGTTGTTCTGTTTGTCTTGCGTAGCGCTTTGAAAAAAAAGCCCGCACGAAGCGGGCTTTGAGCTTTACTCTGAGTTTCGCGATTCAGTCGCCAGACGGATGTAGAAATTCCGCGTTACAGATCGAAGAAGACGGTTTCCTTGTCGCCCTGCATACGGATGTCGAAGCGGTACACGTTCGCCATATTCGGCTCGCGGCGGGCGATCAGCGTGCCGCGACGGTCCGCCGGCACGGCGGACAGCACTGGGTCGCGCGTATTGGCTTCGGCTTCGTCCTCGAAGTAGATTCGTGTAAAAGTGTGCAGCAACATGCCGCGCATCGTGACGATCACGTTCAGATGCGGTGCTTCGTCCGGACTCACGCGGCCGGGCTTCACCGTCTCCACGACAAAGCGCATTTGCGGATCGGTGCCCGTGCCGACCCGGGCGAAGCCACGAAAACCGCTTGCCTCGACTTCCGCGCGCGATTCCGGATAGCGGCCTTGCGCGTCCACTTGCGACACTTCCAGCATGGCATCGCCGACCACCTTGCCGTCGCCGTCGAACACCTGGCCGACGATCGTGATGTGCTCGCCGGCCGCTTCGCGGTCGGCCAGAACAGGCGTAAACAGGCTCTTGAAGCTGAAGTCGTATTGCTGCGGGCACAGACCGTAGGCGAAGTAAGGTCCAACCGTTTGCGAAGGCGTTTGCTTGAGAGTGGTCATGGCTCAGCGCTCCATCGGAGTTTCATTGCGGCCGCGCAGCACGATGTCGAAATCGTAGCCGAGCGCGTAGGCCTCTTGCGTCGTATCGAGCGAGAAGTTCGCGATCAGGCGGTCGCGTGCGTGCTCGGGCGTGCCCTGGAAGATCGGGTCGAAGGCCAGCAGCGGGTCGCCGGGAAAGTACATCTGCGTGACGAGGCGCGAGCCGAAATGATCGCCGAACAGCGAGAAGTGAATATGATTCGGACGCCACGCGTTCGGGTGATTGCCCCACGGATAGGCGCCCGGCTTGATCGTCAGAAAGCGATAGCGGCCGTCGTTGTCGGTCAGGCAGCGGCCTGCGCCGAGAAAGTTGGGATCGAGCGGCGCATCGTGCTGATCGTTCTTGTGTACGTAACGGCCGGCGGCATTGGCTTGCCAGATTTCGACCAGCGTATTGCGCACCGGACGGCCGCCTTCATCGAGCACACGCCCCGTCACGATGATGCGCTCGCCGAGCGGTTCGCCGTTGCGCACGGCATTGCGCGTCAGATCGTGATCGAGCGCGCCGAGGTCTTCAGTACCGTAGACGGGCACGTGTTGGTCGCGCAGCTTTTCCTTCAGCGGAATCAGCGGGCGCGTCGGGCCGCGTTTTACCGATGAACCGTAGCCGGGATAGATGTACGCGGGGTGGGACGCGAAGTCGCGCGCGGTGAGAAAGGACTCGTCCATCAGTGTCTCCTTCGGGGAATTGTGGGATACAGCGTATGAAGCGACTTTATCTAACCTGAGAGGTTATGCAAAATGACGTTTTCGCCCATTTCGTATAACCTTTCGTTATGCAACGCAGCCTCGCGGACAGCCGCGTCAAATTCCGTCATCTCCAGTGCTTTCTGGCCGTCGCGCAGTTCGGCGGCGTGAAGCGGGCCGCCGAAAGCTTGTCGATCACGCAGCCTGCTGTCTCCAAGACGGTCGCCGAACTGGAAGCGATACTCGGCGTGAAGCTGTTCGAGCGCGGCCGCCACGGCGCCGTGACGACCCGCGAGGGACAGCTCTTCATGCCGCATGCGAGCGCTTGCGTCAGCGCGTTGCGGCAGGGCGTCGACTTGCTGGCGCGCGCGGAAGGCGCCACCGCAGCCACGCTGGAAATCGGCATTCTGCCGACCGTCGCGGTTGCGCTGATGCCGCCGGTGCTCAAGCTTTTCGCCGTGCAGTGGCCGCGCGTGATCGTGCGCCTCGCGACCGGCGCCAACCCCGAGCTGCTCGAGCGTCTCAAAGCCGGCGCGATCGAATTTGCGATTGGACGTCTGGCGGATCCGGAACGGATGGTCGGGCTCAGTTTCGAACAGCTTTTCAGCGAGCCGTTGGTCGCGGTGGTGCGCGCCGGGCATCCGCTGGCGGCGGGGGCCGGCTTGCCGGCCACTTCGCTGGAAAATTTTGCGGTGGTGCTGCCGCCGTTCGGCACGCTGATCCGGCAATCGGCTGAGAGCCTGTTGAGCGCGTGGGGCGTGCCGCCGTTGTCGGCGTTTGTGGAAGTGCTGTCGGTGTCCACGGGGCGCGCGTTGACGCTCGAGAACGACGCGGTGTGGTTCGTGCCGCAAAGCGCGGTCGAATACGAGTTGGCGCACGGCATGCTGGTGCGTTTGCCCTTGCCGTTCGCCGGCACCGACGAGCCGGTCGGACTGATCCGGCGTTCGGACACGCAGCCGTCGCCGGTGGGCCGGGCGCTGATCGACGCGGTGCGCGAGGTTGCGCGCCAGCGCATGGCTGCCGCTGCGGCGGACAAGGCCGGCGGCAAGCCTGCGCCCAGGCGCAGCCGCAAGGCGCGTTGAAATACGCCACGATCATTCCGGCACGATTCCGGTATGAACCATTCAGTACACAATGCAGGTTGCGAACGCCCCGCTACACGGTGTACAAACACGGTGCGAAAGCCGTTGCTGGCCGCGTTGTTGCGGCACACCACGAACGCACTTTTACGTTGCGAGCGTATGACGACCCGCACCGAACATCTGCAAAAGCGTCGAAAGACTGTACAAGGAGAATGCCATGCCCAGCGACTTGCCCACCCCGGAGGCCGCGCTGCGCGCCGTATCGGTTCCTGAGCACAATCCGCTCGGCACTGCCGGCCTTGAATTCGTGGAGTTCGCCGCGCGCGAGCCGCAGGTGCTTAGCGAGACGTTCACCCAACTCGGCTTCAAGGCGATTGCGCGCCATATCAGCAAGGACGTCACGCTGTATCGTCAGGGCGAGATGCATTTTCTGCTCAACGCCGAGCCGGACTCGTTCGCCGCGCGCTATGCCGAAGAATACGGCGTGGGCATTTGCGCGATCGGCATCCGGGTGGCGGATGCGCAGCGCGCCTTCGACCGCGCGATCGAACTCGGCGCATGGGCCTTCGAAGGCGAGAGGCTCGGCGCGGGCGAACTGCTGATCCCGGCGATCCAGGGCATCGGCGACTCGCACATCTATTTCGTCGACCGTTGGCGCGGCCGTGGCGGCCAGCGCGGCGGCCTCGGCGACATCTCGATCTTCGACATCGACTTCCGGCCGATCGAGATCGACACCGCACAAGCCGACCTGAGCCACGCGGGCACCGGCCTCGTCGCGGTCGATCATCTGACGCAAACGGTTGGCGCGGGCCGGATGCAGGAATGGCTCGACTTCTATCGCGATCTGCTCAATTTCCGCGAGATTCACGAACTGCACGCGAACTGGCATGTGTCGGCGGAATCGCGCGTGATGGTGTCGCCGTGCGGCGCGATCCGCATTCCGCTGTATGAAGAAGGCACACGCCGCACGAATCTGATGCACGAGTATCTGCCGGATCATCCGGGCGAGGGCGTGCAGCACATCGCGCTCGCCACCGACGATATCTTCGCGTGCGTCGAGCAATTGCTGGCGAACGGCGTCGAGTTCGTCGAGCCGCCGCCGCGTTACTACGAGCAACTGGATGCGCGCCTGCCGGGCCACGGGCTCGACGTCGAACGGCTCAAGCGCACGCACGTTCTGGTGGACGGCGAGATCGGCGCCGACGGCGTGCCGCTACTGTTTTTCCAGACGTTTGTGCGGCGCCGCGCGGGGGAAATCTTCTTCGAAATCGTGCAGCGGCAAGGTCACCACGGTTTCGGCGAAGGCAATCTGAGCGCGTTGGCGCAAGCGCGCGAGGCGACCGGCGCTTAATCGGTGTCGCTGTTGCCGGCCAGTTCAGGATTGACCGCGCTATACGCCGCCGCTTCCTGCAGCAGCCACTCGCGGAAGCTGGCGAGCGGCTTGCCGTGGCTCAACTCGGTTGGATAGACGAGGTAATACGCAGAGTCCGCGACCGCTGGTGAGTCGAGCGGCATCACGAGTCCGAGATGCTCGAGCTGCGCGTCGACGAAAAAGCGCGGCACCAGCGCGATGCCGAGGCCGGCCGCGGCGGCGCTGATCAGCATCGTATGCAGTTCGTAGCGAACCCCTTGCATGGTCCGGTTGTCTTCCACGCCTAGGTTGGCGAACCACGACGCCCAGCCGTCGGGCCGGGTGGTGGAGTGGAGCAGCGGGTAGTCGAGCAGATCGGCGGCTGACTCGACCGGCCGCGTCAACAGGCTCGCGGCACACACCGGCACGACTTCCTCGCGAAACAGGAAATCCGCCGACGTGCCCGGCCATGTCGGTTTGCCGTAGTGAATAGCCGCTTCGAAATGCGTGTCCGCGAATGGGAAGGTGCCGGTGCGCACGCCCATGTTGACCCGCACGTCGGGATACTGCGTGTTGAATTCCGCCAGCCGCGGAATCAGCCATTGCGACGCGAAAGTCGGCAGCACCGCCAGTTCCAGGTAACCGCCGCCGCTGCCGTGCGCGATGATCGACAGCGTGTCGCGGTCGAGTTGTTCCAGCGAGCGCCGCACCTGCGCGCTATAGACCTTGCCCGCCTTCGTCAGCACGACGCGCTGCTTGACGCGCACGAACAGCCGCACGCCGAGATTGCTCTCCAGCGTATTGATTTGCCGGGACACCGCGCTTTCGGTGAGGAACAACTCGCGTGCCGCATGCGTGAAGCTCTCGTGCCGTGCGGCGGCCTCGAAAGCGAGCAGCGCGCCCATGTTGGGGATCTTAAACTTTCGCATGTTAATTCTAAAAACGCATCAAGTGGCGATTTTATCTCGCTTTACGGCGTTCCCGCGAATTTGAATAATGTCGCTCGAACGATGCCGCGCTTGCGCCTTGAAGCCACGCCGGCAGGCCCCCTTGAAGCGAGCGAACCCGCGCGAGCGCGTCACCCGAGAACCGATATGCGAAACATCAAGAATGCGAATGTCGAACAACTGCTGCTGAAACTGCTCGGCGCCGACAGGACGGCGACGCTGTTCGCCACGTTGAACCATCCGCAGGTATTGAACGAATGGGAAGACGGCGTCGTGACGCGCGCCGAACTCGCCCAGGCAATGAATATGGCGCTGTTCGAAGGCCTGCTGGCGCGCTCCGCGAACGGCCGCCAATACACGCAGGAGACGATTGCGGCCGGCGGCAGCGTGTACTTCGACCACGGCGCGCTGCGCACGGTGCGCTGGCCGCACAGCAGCGCGCTGCCGCCGGGCGAAGCCGCGTTCGCGCGCATCCTGCGTCCGCTCGGCTTCAGCATCAACGGCCGCTATCCGCTCGACCGTCTCGGCATGACCGGTCGCGCGTGGGCTCATGACGACGCGCCCGATGAGATCGCGCAGTTCTTTGTCAGCGAATTGCATCCCGAGCGTTTTTCGGCGGAATTCCAGCAGGCGGTGACGAATGTGATCGGCGCGTCGCGCGATCCGTTGACGCCGCAGGCCGTCGGCCAGTTGTGGGAACTCGAGCGCGAAGGCGTGCTGCCGCTCGACGCGGCGCATGCGTTGCTGCCGGTGATCGTCGGCGCGTTTGCGCGCCAGCACGAGACGCCACGCGAAGCCGACTACGAAGTATTGTTGAAGGAATCGGCGGAAATGGCGTGGATCGCGACCGAAGGCAACGCGTTCAATCACGCTACCGACCGCGTCGCCGATGTGTTCAAACTCTCCGACGACGAAAAGGCGAAGGGTCGTCCGATGAAGCCGGAAGTCGAGCGTTCACGTTCGGGCCGCGTGTTTCAGACCGCCTATCGCGCGGACATCGTCCGGCGCGAATTTCGTGCGGCCGATGGCAGCATTGTGACGCGTGAAGTACCGGGTTCGTTCTACGAGTTCATCACGCGTAAGCGCACCTTCGATCAGGACGCACGCCGCTGGGAAACGGACCTGCGTTTCGACGCGGGCAACGCACAGGGCATCTTCAAGATGACCGCTAGCCAGGCTGCGTGAGTGCAGGGCGGCAGGGCGAGCGTTGGACACGAGACATGAGAGACGCGATGGGAGCATCAATCGATGAAGAGCAAGGCGTGAGCGTGAACGTCATAGACGATGCAGCGCGTCACGCGGCGCGAGCGGAACCGGTCGCGCGGCCTTTTAAAGGCACGGCCGCCGTGATGCAGGCGCTTGAAGCCGATCTGCACCGCCACGTGCGTGGCGAAGTGCGCTTCGACCCAGGCACGAAAGCCTTGTATGCGTCGGACGCGTCGAACTATCGGCAAGTTCCGCTCGCCGTCGTGGTGCCCGCCGACGTCGACGATTTGCTGGAGACAGTCGCCGCATGCCGCCGCAACGACGTGCCGTTCCTCGCGCGCGGCGGCGGCACCTCGCAGAACGGCCAATGCGTGAACGTCGCGGTGGTCGCGGACGCGAGTCAATACGTGAATCGCGTGGTGTCGGTGGATCCGGCGGCGCGCGTAGCCGTCGTCGAACCGGGCGTGGTCTGCGACACCTTGCGTGACGCCGCCGAGCAACACGGCCTCACGTTCGCGCCCGATCCTGCCACGCACAGCCGCTGCACGCTCGGCGGTATGATCGCCAACAACTCGTGCGGCGCGCATTCGGTGATGGCCGGCAAGACGGTCGAAAACGTCGAGGCGCTGGAAATCGCGACCTTCGACGGCGCGCGTTTCTGGGTCGGCCCGACCTCGGACGATGAACTCGCGCGCATCATCGCGGCTGGCGGCCGTCAGGGCGACATCTACGCCGCCCTCAAGCAACTGCGCGACACCTACGCCGATCTGATTCGCGCGAAATTCCCGCAAATCAAGCGGCGCGTGTCGGGCTTCAATCTCGATCAACTGCTGCCGGAAAACGGCTTTAACGTCGCGCGTGCGCTGGTCGGCACCGAGGGCACGTGCGCCGTGACCTTGCAGGCGAAAGTGCGGCTCGTGAAGAGTCCGGCGAAACGCGTGATCGTCGTGGCCGGCTTCACCGACATCTACGCCGCCGCAGATGCCGTGCCGCATTTCATGCACTGTTCGCCGATTGCGATCGAAGGACTCGACCGCGCGATCATCCGCGGCTTGCAGGCGCGCGGTTTGAAGAAGGACGAGATCGCGTTGCTGCCGGCAGGCGACGCGTGGGTCGTGCTCGAATTCGGTGCGGACACGCAGGAGGACGTGGTGCGTCAGGCGCAAGCGGCGGCGGATTATTTCGCATCCGGCGAAGCGGGGCCGAACGTCTCCGCGATGCTCGTCGAGGATCGCGCGTTGCAGGCGAAGGTGTGGTCGATCCGCGAAACGGGGGCATCGGCGGTGGCGTTGGCGGTCGATCCGGGCACACCCGATCCGGTCGTCGGCTGGGAAGATGCGGCGGTCGATCCGTTGCGCCTCGGCGATTATCTGCGCGCGTTCCAGGCGCTGGTGGATCGCTATGGCTACGAGACGAGCCTGTACGGCCATTTCGGCGACGGTTGCGTGCATGCACGCATTACCTTCGATTTGCGCAGCGCGGAAGGCGTCGCGAAGTGGCGCAGCTTTCTGCGCGAAGCGGCTGAGCTGGTGGTCGAGTTCGGCGGCTCGTTATCGGGCGAACACGGCGACGGCCAGGCCAAGGCCGAGTTCCTGCCGATCATGTTCGGCCCCGAACTGATGCAGGCTATGGAGCAGTTCAAGGCGATCTGGGACCCGGCTAACCGCCTGAATCCCGGCAAGGTCGTGCATGCGTATCGCGCCGACGAAAACCTGCGCGTAGGTCCCGCCTACAAGCCGGTGACCTTGCAAACGAAGCTGACGTTCGCCAGCCAGGAGGGCGACGGTTTCCAGCGCGCGATCGAGCGTTGCATCGGCATGGGCAAGTGCCGTTCGCTCGAAGGCGGCACGATGTGCCCGAGCTATCGCGCAACCCGTGAAGAGAAATATTCGACGCGTGGCCGCGCGCATATGTTCTGGGAAATGTTGCAAGGCGACGTGATCGCCGACGGCTGGCAAAGCCGCGAAGTGAAAGAAGCGCTTGATACGTGTCTTGCGTGCAAGGGCTGCAAATCCGATTGTCCGACGCATACGGATATGGCTTCGTACAAGGCGGAATTTCTTTCGCATTACTATGCGACGAACCGTCGCCCGCGTCAGGCGTTGTTCATGGGACGGATCGGCGAATGGGCACCGTGGGCGGCGCGCTTCCCGCGTTTGACGAACTTCATGACGTCGGCGCCGGGTTTGTCGTCGGTGGGCAAGTGGGTTGCGGGTGTGGCGCAAGCGCGTGAATTGCCGAAGTTTGCGACGCAAACGTATCGGCAGCTCGCGCGGCGCTCGTCACAGATTGAGCGTGCGGCTCGCGGCCGCGAAGACGCGAAGAAAGTCATTCTGTGGGTCGATACGTTCAACGATCATTTCACGCCGGACGTCGCGCAAGCCGCAGCTGACGTACTGACGCAAATCGGCTGGCACGTCGTGTTGCCGAAGAACCGGTTGTGCTGCGGGCGCCCCTTGTATGACTTCGGCTTGCTCGAACGCGCGCGCGAATTACTCACTCGTATTCTCGACGACCTCGCCGACGACATCGCCGCCGGTGTGCCGCTGGTCGGTCTCGAACCGGGTTGCCTGTCGGTGTTCAAGGACGAACTGCTCAAGCAGCTCCCCGATCACGCGCTGGCCAAACAGCTCTCGGCGCAGACTTTTCAATTCTCCGATTTTGTCGCGCGCCAGCCGTTCGATTGGCCGACGCTCGAAGCGGACGTGGTCGTACATGGGCATTGTCATCAGAAGGCGCTGTTCGGCATGCAAGGCGATACCGCGCTGCTGACGAAGCTCGGTGTCAAATGGACATTGCTCGATACGGGATGTTGCGGCATGGCGGGATCGTTCGGCTTTAACGCCGAGCATCACGCGCTGTCGGAGAAAATCGGCGAGGACAAGCTGTTCCCGTTGGTGCGTGGTGCGCCGAAGGAAACGATCGTGTTGACCAACGGTTTTAGTTGCCGCGAACAGATCGAACAGGGCACTGGACGTCATGCGCTGCATATCGCGCAACTGGCGCAGAGGGCGTTGGCGGCGCGTTAAAACACGTTAAAGCGCCGCTCACGCACGCGCTTTATTTCTTCGGCGACTCGGCTGGCGGTACTTGCGGGATGTCCGCGCTGGTCGCCATCCACAACACCTCGGCGTCTTCGTCGCTGGTGGATACCGCGGCGTGGCCGGTGCGGCTGTCGAAGTAAAGGCTGTCACCGGCGTTCAGATGCGTCGGCGCGTACAACTCGGAATAGAGGCATACGCTGCCGCTGATCACGTACAGGAATTCTTCACCTTCGTGACGGCCCCAGTCGTCGAACGCGTCCAGCGTGTGCGCGGAGATGCGGATGCGGAACGGCAGCATCGCTTTGTGCGCGAGGTCGGTGGCGAGCAACTCCATCTGGTAGCCGCGGTAGGCATGACGTTGACCCGCGTCTTTGCGGGTCAGCGCACGCCGGCCGCTGGCGCTGACTTTCGGCGTGGAGCCGAACAGCTCGCCGATTTCGATCTTCAGACCAAGGACGATTTTCTGCAATACGTCGAACGTCGGGGACATCAGGCCGTTTTCGACTTTTGACAGCGTCGAGCGTGAGACGCCGCAGAGGCGGCTCGCGGTTTCCAGCGTCAAGTCCTGCGCCTGGCGCGCGGCGCGGACGCGCCGGCCGAGGTCGGTCGTGGATTGCTCAGGCGGTTTGGTGAGATGGGTATCCATGGGGGTGTGGCTCAAATGCGCGCTTTTAGAGGCGTTCGGTGTTTCCGATCATAACATTTGAGGTGGATGGGGGAGATTGAGGGGGCTGTCGCGGATTGCTGGCAGGTTTGAGACTCGTGATTTGATCGATCACGTGCCGCTGGGACGGTGATGGAGCGTGTGTAAAGTTGGTGCGTATGAGGTGTCGAGCAACCTTTCTTATCGGAAACGTTATTCTCAGAAAATTGCGTCGTGAAGCCGGATCCGGCTTCAAGTCGTGGACGAAAAATATCTCCTGGCTGGTTGGGTTCTCGGCCAAACCAGTCATTCACGGTCCAGTCGACGCGACAGCTTCAGGATGAGCACCGTTGTCGAATAGCAAAACAGAAAGAACCAGGTCATCGCGTAGAGGTACACCCACAGCATCGCTTCCGTCTTTCCGATCACGTTGATCACGGTATTGCAGCGACTGACAAGTTCCGACACGCCGATCACCGAGGCCGTCGACGATGCCATCACGATAACGACGAAGAAGTGTCCCCAGTTCGATACGAAAAGCAGCATCGCACGGCGACGTTCTTCCCGCGGTTCGCTCAAGGTAAGCAACAAATTGTCCGAGACGAAGCCCGCTACTGCGAGTGCGAGCGCCAAGGCAGCCTTCAACCAGGAAGGAAACGGCAGCTGCACAGCGGTAGACGGCAACGACAGCGCGTCCGGCAGCATGAAAACCAGATAGAACTGGAAAACGAAAGTCGGTATGTTGCGCATCAATTCGGTCGCCGCATTTCCCGCTTTCGACAAGACGTCGTGTGGCGAAAGACGCAATCGCGCCAGCACATACCCCCAGCCCGTGCCGACGATCAATGCAACGAGCGAAATGACGATATTCCACATGAAGCCGGCCGCCAGAAACGGCGTCCAGACGTACAGGTCCTTGACGACGGGTTCAATTCCCCCCATCGCACCATCCCCTCTGGGCCCACCGCAGCAGCCGCAATACGACGAAGACCAGCAATAGAAAGAACAGCATCAGCGTATTCATCATGGTGGCGACGTTGCCATGCTCGGCGATGATCGAAGTCGAAACCGACAGCAGCTCGGGCACTGCCACCGCACTTGCCATCATCGTGGCCTTCGTCACGTTGATGAGCAGCCCCGTGATCGATGCCGACGAGCGCCGGATCAACCGGCCGAGCGTTGCCGCGTGCAGAGCGAAATCGGGTCTCAGCTTCCGTTCGTGGTGCGCCGCCTCTTCCAGCATGCGCATCAAGCCGGCGCCGGTGTATAGGCTCAGTGACAGGACGACGATCCAGAAGGCATTGAAGCGCAGATCCCAGCGAGCGGCAGCGACACTGCCGACGCCGAACATCAGTACGTAGATCTGCAGTAGCGGCGGCGTCGTTCGTGCCAGCAACGCGAAGCCTCTGAGCGCTGCGCCCACCGCCGGAATTCCGCACGCGGCGAGCAGCGCAAGCGCTACGCCACACAGGATGCTGCCTGATACACAACATACCGTCAGCGCAAGAGTGAGCCCCAGTGCATGCAGGAATTCGCCGCGTTCATAGTCGTCATAGATGTAGGTCAGATTGATGCCGGTGCTTTCGTAGACCCGCAATCCCCAACTGCGCAAGCCGGTTACATCGGTGGACGTGACGAAGGCCGGGTTATGGCATGCGCCGGGCCAGCGTCCGTCGGCTTGACGGCTGCAAACGTAGTGCCCGCTCGGGTCTCTCCTGCTCCATAGATCGTGCATATCGGCGAGGAAGCTCGATGGCGGCAGGCCCCACTTGCGTTCGAGCGCGATCAAGGTGCCTCGTCTGTGCCAGTCCGCGACCGTATCGCCAATGAAGCGCTCGAGTGCATCGTCCTTTGCTGCGCGCGCAATCGCGATTGCCCAAGGTGTCGGCAATTCCGGCGGCAGGTTGATCTGATACCCGTGCCACTCGCTGGAGCGCAGGTCTCCGGCGATCGCGGTGTTGTCGAACAACCACCCGATGCAACGTCCGTCGCGCACGCCCAGCTTCGCGTCGCGCCCGTTCCCGTATATCTGCAGGTTCAGCAGATAGCGAACTGCCATAGTCCGGTTGAAGTAACCGCCTTGCGTCGCGCACACCGTTTTGCCGCGGATATCCGCCCACGTCTTCACCGTACTGTCTGGGCGCGTCATCAACGTGACGCCGGAAGTGTAATAGTCCGGCTCGACCAGCGTTGCGATCTGCCGCCGTTCCGAGGTGTCGGCGAGCGTCGCTATCGTCACGTCGACCCGGCCTTCGTTCAGCACCTCCAATCGATTCGTGCCGGTCACGCCGACCGTACGCAATTGCACGCCAAGGCGTTTGGCCAGATCGGCCGCCAGATCGTGTTCGAACCCTTCCTGCACGGCCTTGCTCGACAGCATGCCGAACGGTGGGTAATCGGTCTTCACGCCGACCACCAATACGCCACGTTGCCTGATCGCATCGAGCCGCCCGGCGGCGTATCCCGTGCCGACGGTCAGCAGCAGGCAGGCGGCCGCGTACAGCTGTCTTGCACGATGCGCTCGTCGCCAGGCACGGTTCGGCAGCACCGCGGTCATATCGGCACTGCCAGCACACGAATGCCGTAGCCTAGAACAGGAGCGATCCAGGCAGCGAGCCACCGGTCGACGCGGCCGAGAATGCGCGATTGCGTCACCCACCACTCGGGCAGCACGCTCTCGGCCTCGCAATGGCGTATCGCAAAACCCGCTGCCGCAAGCTCGTCACGAAGATCCTTCAACGCATAGAGGTGATAGAAGAATGTCAGCTGATGGCCGTCCACTTGTCTCGTGAAACAAATATTGCCGCGCTCGTTCAGCGGCGGCTGCGCCCGGCCCAGGCGTCGGGCGAGCGCGCACTTGAAGAGCTCCCGTGGCCGCCGGCGGAGGATGGACGGAACCGACAGAATCACACGGCCGTCTTCGCGAACCAGGGCGCGCAGCCTCGACAGCGTCGCGATGCGGGTGGTGCGATCGCCTAGATGAGACAGCACGCCGAACAGCATCAGGATCAAGTCATACGGGCGCGCGTGGCTCAGGCCGGAAAGATCGTCGTAGACAAAGGTGACGCGTTCCCGATACGGCGTATTCATCAAATTGCCCTCGAACTCGATCAGCGACGATGCCGATATGTCGTATGCGATCAGGTTCGCCTCCGAATGCGCCAGCAATGCAAGGGAATAGCGCCCGTTACCGCAACCGAAATCGAGAATTCGTCCGGCTTCGCGGGCGCCGTTCGCGAGGAGATAGTCGAGGGTTGCCGCGTTGGGGCGCGGATAGCGCCGACTATAGCCGCTGCTCAGAAAGTACTGGTCGTACGTCCGCTGCATTTCTCTTGCGATCTGATTGGATTGCATCACATGACTCCCCGAAGTAACTGGCGCGACACCTGGCCGTCGCCGAAATGGCCGGCTAGGCCTGGATCGTTTTCCGCAGTTCGATCAGCAGGTCGTGGATGCCGTCGTTCTCCTTCGCGATACCGGATTCAATTTTTCCGATGACAGACCGCGTTCGGCTGGATAGCGCCACGCCCTTCCTGCTCCGCCAGTGCACCCACCAGAGTGCGACTCGCGCCAATGCAACCATCGCGAAGAAACGCATTTCCTCGAGTTTCGAGATCACGCTCAGCGCGCTCGTCACAAGCCAGAGTGCCAACAGCGGGGCAAGATAGGCGTCGATCACGCTGGCGAACTCAACCGGAAGGTGCGAGTAGATCCAGGGCACGCCGTTCAGATAGAAATCGTCGACCAGGCCGCCCGTCTGGCCGGCGTTGCCTGAATAGCGCGGGAAATCGCCGGTGCCGTTCACGTAACTGCTCTTGCGATGAACTTCGCGCATCGCTTCGAGAACCGCGTATGTTGTCGCCGGCGGCAACGCGCGCCGGGCAACCACGGAGATCGTCGCCGCCAGCATGTCCACGTCGTGCGCAGGAATGTTGTGCTCGAGATCGTAGATACCGGCCGGCAGCTTGACTTCCTTCAAATAGGTCAGCTTTTTTGCAATCGCGTTCCGTTGCACAACCTGCGCCATGATCAAATCCGGATTTTTTGCCAGATCCGCCATCAAGTCGCTGTCGGCGCCGAGCATGAACAGACCTGCGTCGAATCGGCCTTGCTTCAAGCGGGTGATGCCCTCATTCAGCGGCAGGAACTCGATGTGGGTGTTCTGTGTGTCGATGCCGCTCAGAGAGAAAATGCGCAGCAGCGTGCGGCTGGTCAAACTGCGCTCCGGTGGCAGGACCAGCGTCATGCCGCGCATGTCGGCAAACGATGTGATCGGCCGGGTCGCGCCAATTCGACGATTCTCGAATATGAAGATCGGCTGCAACTGGATATCGCCAAGTGACATCAATTTCCCGCTGCTCCTGCCGCCACGGCTTTCGGCAACAAAACCGATGTCGAAGTGCTCGTGGTCGTCGGCCACATGCGCCGCGATTTCGTCGGTATTCCCAAACGACACGATTTCCACTTGATAGCCCTTTGCCTCGATAAGCCTTTTGTACTGCAGGGCGGCCTCGTAGTAGCTGCCGTCGACCGGTCCCGCCGCAATGCGGATGTGTCGGGTCGGCAGGGCGTGCGCTGTTGCGTAAACCAGGATGGCTAGCACCGCCATGCTCAACAGCGCTTGCGGACGCTTCATTTTCTTCAGGAGTAGGCGCATATCGATGAACGCAGTGGGTCGTTCGCACAATCGAAGTGGGGGGAGTTGGTGTTAGCCGGCCATACCCGGAAACAGGCCGACCCGCAGCATAGGGGGCGGCCATTTCTTCCGAGCCCGCGTCCGATTAGCCCATCACCACATTTGCCAGCCTGAACTGATACGGAACCGCTGTCGTTCCGCCGCCACCGCCCGTCATCACGATGTCGCAGCGCGCGATACCGAGCAGCGACAGTTCCGTGTTGATGTCGGAGATCACGGCCGAATTCATCACTGCGCCTTGCTCGATCTGCGACGCGGTGCCGATCCAAAGCGTTGGCTTGAACTCGAACACGGCCTTCTGTCCCGGCACGATGCCCGTTTTTTTCGCCAGCAGCCGGTTGTCCTTGAACACGCCAGCGGTAATGGCGCCCGTGCGCAAATCGTTGCGTAGCTGGATCTCCCGCGAGCTCGACGATGCACCTGCCAAGGCAAGCACGTTGCCGGATGCCGCGCGTGCGACGCTGAACATCTGGCCGTTCTGCGCGACTTTCTGCGGCATGTAGTTACCGTCCGCATCGCTTGCGGTAACGCTTGTCTGCAGCGGAAAAACGAACGGGTGATTGTCACCTCGCCCGCAGTTGCTGATCACCTTCCACGCGACCGCGAGCTCGTCGAAATCAGTCGATACGTTTTTCTGAAAGATCACGATCTGGCTGTTGTTGACGTCGTTTGAGAGGTTGATGAAGTTGAGTTTGATGTCCATGGCTAACCTTTTCCTGGTGTAGTGAAACGGCGTCGAATGACGAATCGTCCGACGCCGCCTGCGCATCCGTTACGCCATCACGACGTGTTCGAGCCGGAATGTGAACGGCAACGAGCGTGGGCCGGGACCGCCGCCCGTCATCACGATGTCGGCGCTCGCGATGCCGAGCAGCGAGAGTTCCGTGTTGATGTCCGAGATGACCGCCGAATTCAGCAACGCGCCCTGTTCGATCTGCGACGCGACACCGATCCACAGCGTCGGCTTGAACTGAAAAACGGCTTTTTGCCCAGGCGCGATCGATGTTTTGGTCGCAAGCGGACTGCCGTCCTTGTAGATGGTCGCGTTCGCAGCGCCGTTCGGCAGATCGTTGCGGACCTGGACCTCCGAGCTATTGCCCGGCTCAGTCCCGAGCGTGAGCACGTCGCCCGACGTCGAGCGGACGATCTGGAAGACCTGGCCGTTTGTGGCGGTTTGCTGCGGCATGTAATTGCCGTAGCTGTCGCTCGCGCTCACACTCATCGTCATCGGAAACTTGAACGGATGGTTGTCGCCCTGGCCGCAATTACGGATCACTTTCCACGCGATCGCCAGTTCGTCGAAATCCGTCGCGACGTTTTTCTGGAAGATCACGATGTTCGAATTGTTGGCATCGTTCGAACGGTTTACGAAGTTCAGCTGGATATCCACTTGCCTGCTCCTTGAGTTGAAATGCGGCAATCGGTTTGCCGCGCACCTTCCCACCGGCCTGCCCGGCGGGCTGGCCGTCAAACGAAAGAAGAGAGGGGTCCCGCCGTCTGCGGGCGTCGTTTCGCGCTAGACGTGCACGACGTTTTCGAGCGCGAAACCGAATGGCTGCGCATCGGCGCCGCTGCCGCCACCCGTCATCACGATGTCGGCGGCGGCAATGCCGCTGAGGGGCAGCATCGTGTTGTCGCTCGACAGCACGGCCGAACTCAGCGCGCGGCCTTCCTGAACCTGCGATGCCGCGCCGATCCACAGCACCGGGGTGAAGCGGAACACCGCCTTCTGGGCGGGCGCCACGGCCCATTTGGTGGCGATCAGCTTGCCCGCGTTGAAGGCGTTGACATTGACCGCGCCGCGCTGCATGCGGTTGACCACCTGGATGTCCGCGCTGTTGTCCGCACCGCCCGCCGGTGCCGGATCGGCGGTGAGCCGGGCGCGGCCAGTCGGATGAACGCCGACGACGAACCGCTCGCCGCCCTGCGCAGTGGCGCGCGGCGAGTAGTTGCCGTGCTCGTCGCCGAGTGCGATCTCGATCCCGGTCGAATAGACGAACGGATGGATGCAGTCGCGGCCGCAGAAGCGAATCACCTTCCATGCAATCGCGAGCTCGTCGAAATCGGGAATCACGTTGCGCTGAAACAGCACGACTTCGCTGTTGCCGCGGTCGTTCGACCGGTTGATGAACCGCAGGTGAATGTTCATTTCGCCTGCTCCGTGTTGTCGTCCGAAAGATGCTTCTCGACCCACTGCGTGAGGGCAGGAGAGACGCTCCCGGCTACCGACGATGTATGCAGCGCTTGCGCGCGGCTCTGCGCCTGCACGTCGTTCGCGAATCGGCCGAACGCCATCGCGGCATCCGTTGCGCTGCGGCTGCGAGACAGGTCGTCGAGATATTGGGCGGCCGCGTCGGTGAGCGCGCCGGTGTGCTGCACGTGACCTTGGGTCATGCGCGCCGCGAGATCGGCCTGGATCGCGGCCAGTTCCTTGATCGCGGCAGCCGCACCGGCCAGTCCGAACCGATCGCGCTGCTCGCGCCAGCCGGTGTCGAATGCCGACTGCGACGCCGTTGTGTACTGCTGGCTACTCTGGAGAACGGTGCGTACGAAAGCGCGCCACGCACCGGCATCCGACGTGGCTCCCGCAAGTCCCGCCGGGTTGGCCGATTGCGCAACGAGCTTGCTGAACAACTGGAAGGCGGCGAGATTGGCGTTTTCCCACTGCGTGATGAAGGTCGAGAGCATGATGGATCCTTGTTCGGTTCGGATTCGATGGGGAAAGCAAATCGCCGCGGTCACTGACGTGCGCCGCCAAGGCGCTCGATCATCCTCATCACGGCAGCCATCTGCGGCGCTTCGCGAGTATTGAAGTTGGGATGGTCCGGGTCCGGACTCGTGTAACCCCAGAAGTCCCAGCATCCGAGAGGATTGACAGCCGACTTCTCCACCTGCGGATAGAGCACGATCAGGCGATTCGTGTCGGCGATCTCGTTGTAGCCGGCGCCGCGCACGAATCGTTGGCCGACAGCATCGGCACTCTGTACGCAGCCGTGAAACGCGACATGTACGGCACACGCCGCATGCAGGCATTCGGCAGGCACGTAGGCGTAAGCGACGTCGGCCATCGACGCGTGCCGGTCCGGATCGAACTCGCGCTGATCGAAGCGCTGCAACTGGCCGCCAGCCAGCGCCGCGGGCGCGTTCAACGGCGCATTGGGTCTTGCATAGATCCAGCGCAGAATCTCGTGCGCTTGCTCGAAGCCGCAGTTGTTGATGAAGGGGTTCTTGTTGGCATCGCAGGGGGAGTCTTCGGGGCGGTTCGTGATCAATGCATGACCCGCATCGGGATTGCGTTGATACTCGATGCTTGCTTTCGGTACCTGTGCGAGCTCATAGAAACGCTCGGCCTGATCGACCACGCGTGTCGCGACGACCGTATCCTTCGCGCCGCTGAAGAGGTAGATGCGCTGCTCGCGCAGGTTGGCCGGATCGTCTATCTGACCCGCCTTCGCGAAGCGTTGTGCGGCGCGCCATGCGCCCGCCGCCGATGGCGCATCGCCTGCCGGCTGCATGCACAGCGTCACCGCGGCCACGGCGGGCGCGATGAACTCCGACTCCCCGGCGCAATCGAAAGCGCCACCGGCGACGATGCCCGCGCCGATCAGATGGCTCGACCAGGCGACGTCGAACTGGGCCGCCATGAAGGCGCCCGACGATAGCCCGGATACGGACGTGTGTTGCAGATCGGCGCCGAACGCGGGCAGCGGCGCGACGTCCGCTGCGTTCGCGCACGAGAGGGTCGCGGCAAGCAGCACAAGTGCGCTGAGCTGCGAGCGCAACCCGAGGCGGCGGGACGTGCCGGGTTGCACGTTAACTTCGGATAGCGAATCGTTGGTGACAGCTGCCGCGTTCATTCCGTTGCTCCTGTTGGGTGAGTGATCGATGAGCGTTCGTGTCTTCGTGTCAGGCATTCATTGCTTGGGACTCACTACGCTTGCAGAGTACGTGCGTGGCGCATCCGCATGAATAGGGCGGAAGGCCGGTACGGCGACATGTGACGGAAGGCCCATGCCATGCCGTGTCCTGCAGCTCGCCGTCAGTGCGCAGCGTCGGGCGTGCACAACGACACCGGTATCGAGATGCTGCGATCAACTGTTGTGAGTGCCACAGGCTGGTTCGCCTGCGTGTAGCGCAACCGGAAAATGCCGCGCGGCCCATAGCCGCTGTCGATGTCGGCAAGCAGGTCGGCGTCGTCCGGCATGCGCGCGAGGCTTTGACCGCTCATCATCGCGGGGCGGCGCTGTGGGTCGTCCCAGTTGGCGGTGTCCGCGGACGTGTAGAAGTTGGGTAGTACGCCGCTTCGGTAAAGACTTTCGAGCGTCCGCGCGAGCCGCTCACTGCACCTGTCGCAGAGCACCGGCTGATGCGCGAGTAGCAACGCTTGATTGACCTGCACGACTTCGACATCGCAGGTGAGAGGTGGCTGCTCCGCACTTGCCTCGGCGGCGGAGCATGTGGCGATGGCGGCTGCCGCGGCGGTGGCGATAGCGGATGCGACACGCATGTTCAGGCCGTAGAACGGTCGGCCATGACGGTTCGAAATCATCGGAAAGACTCCTGTAAGCGCTATGAAAGAAACAGCTTGCGTTCTGCCTGGCGGCGGCGCGTCAGTCCCGCAAGCGGCTTACCGCCCGCCTTGTTCCAGACCAGAAACTGATCGGCGGCATGGGCGGTTGCACTTGCGTTCAGGTAGCGCAGCAGTGTCGAAGAACGCAGCCGTCCCGCGCCGAGGTTGAAGACGAAGGACATCAGCGCGTCGAATTGCTGCTGCGTGATCGCCACGCGCACCAGCTTGCACAGTTCGAGCTCAGCGCTGCGCAAGTCCCGCTTCAGGAGCGTTTGCGCCTCGGACTCCGTGAGCGGGCGGTCGAAGCGTTCGTGCGGCAGGATCAGATGCCCATAGCCGATTGTCGGTTTGCCGACTGCGTCGAGATAGCGGTTCAGGCGCAGACCTTCGAAGTGTTTGATCAGGTCGATACCTTGCGCGCCGGTGCGTGTGGGTTTGTCAGGCATGGCGTTGCTCCTCTTTATCGTGCAGTGCGCGCGGCACGAGACGGTGCGTGTATTCGTCGATCACGCGCATGATCGCTTCGGGTGGCTCGAGTGCCGCAAACTGCATTTCGATGTCGATGTGCTGACTGTCGCGCTGAGCTGGCCGGCCCTGCGCATCCTTGTGTGCCGATGACGGGGCGAGCGTCACGAAGAAACGGCCGCGTTGATCGCCGCCGGCCAATCCGCCTACGGGTAGCGCTTCGGTGAAGTCGGCGCGCACCGTCAGATGGACGACCATCCTGTCGAGCGCAAGTCCGCGTGGCGTCGCCAGCGCGACCAGCGGCACCGGCATCGTGTGCTCTGCGTCGAGCGCGACCTCGACGGTGCGCGGCGTCAGCAGGCCGTCTTCGTGCTGGTCGAAGAACTGGTCGAGTACGGCGGTGTACTGATGCGCGAGCAACTGGTTGGCTGCGGCTGCGGCGTGCTGCATGCCACGGGTGATTTCATCGAGCGCGAGGCCGCGCGGCGGTGGACCGCTCGCGCTGGACGGCGGCGCGCGGCCTGACGGTGGATCGCCGGGTGGTGCGCCCTGGCCTTCGCCAGTGCCGGTCGCCGTGTGAGCGCCGCCGGCTGCCGGTGTGGCTTGCTGCGCAGTCACCGGCGGGTCGCCGGCTTCGAGCGCGGCGGCCGGATCGCCATCGATGGCGCCCTGCGCGGCCGGCGGTTGCGTGGCGTCGTCATGCGGTGCATCGTTGGCCGGCGAGCCGTGCGCGCCGCGGCGCCGCTTGAAGAAGTTGAACATGGTGTCCGTCCGCCGTCAGTGGCCGCTGCGCTTACTGATGAGCAGGCTGCTGGCCGCCCGCCTGTGCGGTACCGCCGGCTGGGACCTCGCCGATCAGCTTGCCGTCCGTCGGCGTCGCCGGCAGCGGTTTGACGTCTTTCGACTTGTCGTCGGTCACGACCGGTTTGGTGGCGGCGTCCGTCAGGAAGTCGATGACGCGCATCAGCGCTTCCGGCGGAGGTTGCCGTTTGACCTGCGTGTGGATCGAGTACTTGGCTCGCGTGTCGGTGCTGCGCGTCTGCTCCGCCTTGTGCGACACACGCCCCGACATGCTGACGCTGACGGGGCCCCAACCGAGCTTGACCTGGAGTTCGCCGCCTGCCTCCGTGGAAGACGACGACTTCTCCGACTGCGTGATTTCCATCTCGAAGTCGATCGTGCCTTCTTCGATCGCGATGATGGGATGCACGATGGCCGCCAGCAACGGAATGCGCATGGTCTTCTGAACCACGCCTTTCGACACGCCGGACTCGTCGACCAGAGTTTCGTCGTAGTCGAATTGCACGGCGACTGCCTTGCCGTCCTGGATGCACACCTGCATCAGAAAGTCGGCGTAACTTTTCGCCGCCTGGGTTTGCGCGGTAATCATTGCTTTCAATGGACCGGCGATCATTTGGTCCATTGGCAAGGCATTAATGACAGAACCGATGAAATTCGCATCCATACACACCTCCATGGTGAAATTCGGACAGTGCGAATACACTGTCGTTATTCAAAGTACATAAACTGGAGAGGTGTGTGGAGAGGCCAGCCGTCACGGTTTAAGACAAGGGTGGCGGACATATTAATTCTGAAAGAAATAACGTGTCTTTTGCATTAGAACGTTTGTCACGGATCGACGTGCCTAGTGCGTCGTTTTCAAAAGAGCGGTAAAAGCGAGCCGAAGAGACGCAAATAACGTGAACCCGAGCGTCTCGCTACCGAGGGGTAACGCGCAAATGAACGTTCTGATGATCGATAGCCCGCCGTTGTTTGTGGCGGGGGTGGCCGATGTCTTATGGAGGCGTGACAGCAGTTGCCAGGTGTGGTCGGCCCAGCGTCCCGAAGACATCTACCGCATCCGGGAAGAGCTGCCGCCGGGAACGGTCGGCGCGGTAACGCTCGAATGGGACGAGCGTGCGGCGCGGATGGGCTGGCCGAAGGTGCTGCAGGAAGCGCTGGGGGCGGTGCCGTGGCTCTTCGTCGTCCGCACGGTTTGTCGTCAGGGGATCGCCGATGCGCTGATGGCGGGCGCGGCCGGCATCGTCGAGCGTCATGCGAGCGCGGACGAGTTCGCCGATGCGCTCTGCCGCGTCGCGTCGGGTGCCATCTATGTTCCGCCGAGTTACGGCGTCGGCGCCGAGGTGGGGCCGGCGCAAGCGCAGTCCGGTGACCGCGCATTCGAGCGCCTTACGCCGAGACAGCACCAGGTGTTGCGTCTGCTGGCCGAAGGGAAGTCGAACAAGCAGATCTGCCGGGTGTTGAACGTCGCGGAAGGGACCATCAAGAACCACCTGTATGCGCTTTTTCGGCAGATCGGTGTCAGCAATCGCACGGAGGCAGCGCTGTGGCTCGCGCGTCACTGGACACCTGAAAGCGCGCACGCGCAGCCGCTCGTATGCGTGACGCATGAATAAGGACCGCGCTTGCTGACGACCGGGGCGAATCACCACACGCATACGGTCGCGAAGCGAACTTGACGGACTCGACGGCGACGCTCTGCTTCGACAGGAGGCGCGCCGTCGTTCATGCCGGATGCCGGCATGTTGCAGAGGAACCGCATCGTGTCACTCCGTGTCGTTTGGGAATGCGGTAAGGGAAGGCCGGGCCGGGTTGCCTGCCAGCATCGCGCGTGTGAGATCCGCAAGGCGCCGGCGCACGGTGTCGGTTGAATCCGGATGATCGAGAGACTGCTGGAGGTCGATCAGGCTTGCGGCGATCTCGCTCTGCCATTGCGTGCGCTCGCTCGCAGCCTGGGCGCGGCGCGTCTGCAGAGCGGCGTCCACGTCGGCCGAACGATCGCCGCGCACGAGCGTGTCGAGCGTGTCGACGAGGCGTTGCAGCAAGCGGTGCACTGCAGTTGCCGAGAAACCGCCGAGCATGGCGAGGGCTGGTTTGCCGAAGCTGTGCATGCTGCCCTGCTGAAAGAGTTGCGGCGGTAGCATTTCGACGAGAATCAGGCCGGCCATGACGCCGAGAATCAGGCGTGCGCCGTAAGACGCGTCGTACTTCGGATCGTACGTCGACGCGGCAATGTAACGATGTGCCTGGAACAGCGTGGCAAACGATGCGCCGAGTCCCGCGCAGAACAGCAGGAACAGCGCATTCCACAACAGCTGCGTGCCGTGTGAATCGAGAAATCCGCGCTCGACGTTATCCGCGGAGACGTCGGCAGAGAGTGCGGTTGCGACCACGGCGATCAGAAATGAAATGGCCGCGACCGTCAGCAGCCTGATCAACGGAACAGGGCCGAGCCACGCGAGCGGGTGCCTGAGACGATGGTGCGTATCGAGCAGCGTGACCGCTTGCGGCGTGGCGGGTGCAATGAGCGCAGCCAGTTTGCGGTGTATCGACGCTAGCGCGTGCGGCGACGTGCCGGCGTAACGCGGCGCGCTGTTGGTGGTGTCGGCCGCCTTCGGTCCGGCGGACTGGACCTCAGACGGCGCACCATCGATCAGCGCGCTCAACAACGCGATCGTTTCAGGCGCAACGGGAAGACCGTGGTGCAACGCGTAGCGCGCCATCGCTTCGCATTCCTCACGCAACTGAGCCAACAGCGCGCCGGGTGACGCGCCTTCAGATTTCGCCTCGCGCGGCGCGGCGCGAAGTCGGAAACGGTCCGCAAACCGGTGTGTGCCCATTTCAGTGGCCTATCTGGTTGTGGTGTCCGGAAACGGCGACGCTACTTTGCGCCTCTCGCAAGGTGCGGACAATCCAGCAGAAGTCATGGATGACGGGGTGACGAAGCGCCCGTGACAGGCGTTCGAGGGACAGGCGATGAACCAGGATTCCCTATCTCTGCCTGACCGCTTCAGCAGCGATATCGCCTAATGCCGCTGACTACAGGTCATGCATCCAGGACCGCTGAGCCGAGGCGGTTAAGCTATGACGGCAACGGGAGTGCTTTTATTTAATCGACCGGTGAAACCCATCACGTGCCGACGATGTGGCGTACAGCCTATTTGGGCGATTCAATGTGAAGCCTAGACTGCATCTGTCGTATGCGATTCAGCGAAGCGACGGTCCGTTTTAATATTATGGAGAACTTAAATGTCTAGGATTCACCTCGACGTACCCTACGTAAGCCAAGTCAACATCGGTGGACACATCGAAGGCGAAGAAGGCCGAACCGAGAGAATGGGATGCTGGTACGCGGCAGCCTGCATGCTCGGGTATTTCCGGGAAAATGGGCCGCGACTCGGCATGCCGTCGCAGTACCTCACCCCGAACGGACTGCCGCGGCTGATCGGCGGTACGCTCCAACCGGCTGCGATGGGCAAAAACACCCCGGAACTGGCTGCAAACGAAGGTTGGAAGCAACTACCTCTCCCGCAAGACAAGGCGTGGACGTGCGAGCAACTGATCACGATCCTGCAGAAATGCGGCCCCTGCTATATGCGGACAAAATCATCCCCCACGGTTGGCCATATTCTCGTCCTCGTTGGTGCAGACAGCGATGCGAAAACCGTGACCGTCCACGACCCGGCTCGAGGGCCCAATAGGACATTCCCGATCGACGACTTGAACCGGATTTTCAAGTGGGACGGCGAGCGCGCCACGTACAGCATGATGTATAAGCCGGCGCCGTAGAATTGATGATGGCCAGCGGTGCAGCGGAGAAGCTGGAAACGCGGTCTCCGACGGCCATGTCTGTGATCTGCTGAGGTCGTGCCATATCGGCTTCGCGAACGGGTGGGCTACGGCTTGGCGAATCCGGCCATGCTGTAGCCAGCCGGTTCGCGAACGGCGCGCCGACGCATCGGCGATGTCCCGCTTGACGCCCACGGCGCCCGCAAGCTGCACCGCCTGTTGTTGTTCACGCAGAGTTGTCCCTCCTTGGCCAGTAACTCGACAAGCAAGCATTAAAACCGCAACTGACCAGCACGGAATTGGCGAATCGCGGCGCGCGACCCACGACTCGCGATCAGTTTTTCCTTACCCCAATTTCCGCATTTCCTGACGCAGGTACCACTGCAATGCACAAGGTTTCCTGCCGTTAAATACGGTGGGCGCGGTCGTGCTTCTTTCCTTTCGTCAGCCGCGAAAGCAAACGTTTGCGGAAGATCGATCCGCCGAAGCCCAAGTTGACCCAAACCCTCGTACAGGGCGCGTGAACGTCAGCGGCAGTAGTCAGCAGACACCGATCATTCAGACACGACGCATTCAAGAGATCAACGAATATGGACGATTTGAAAAGCAACAACGAGCCAGCCGCAAGCATTTCACGGCGCACCTTCCTGTACAGCCTCGGTGCGCTGGTGCTCTCAGCATGTGGCGGGGGCGAGGGCACGGGGTCGGCACAGGCCGCCGTGGGCAACGCCGCGAGCCCGACGATAGTCCCGAACGCGAAACTTGCGCTTGTTTCCACGGGGGCGACGGAAGTGACGACAAGCGGTGCATTCGTTCATCCCGGGCTGCTGCACACGCAGACTGACTTCGAGCGGATGGCGCAGAAAATCGCCGCGCAGGCGTCGCCGTGGTACGACGGCTGGAAGGTGTTGATCGCCAACACCCACGCGAGCTTGTCGTGGACGGCACGCCCGCAGGTTGAGATCGACCGCGGCGGTAGCGGCACGCAGAATTATCCGCTGTTGTACGGCGACATTGCGGCGGCCTACGCATGCGCGCTGCGCTGGAAGGTGAGCGGCGATGCCGCGTACGCCGACAAGGCGGTACAGATCATGAACGCCTGGTCATCCACGTTGCAGCGGCTCGGCGGCGACACCAACGTCGATCTCGCGGCCGGCATCTACGGTTACGAGTTTGCAAACGCCGGCGAGATCATGCGCAACTATTCGGGCTGGGCATCGGCCGATTTCGCCGCGTTCCAGACGATGATGCGCAACGTCTTCTACCCGATCAACATCGATTTCCTGAACCGGCACAACAACACGGACATCACCCACTACTGGGCGAACTGGGACCTTTGCAACATCGCGTCGTTGATGGCGATCGGCGTGCTGTGCGACGATCATACGATGTTCGACCAGGCGGTCAATTACTTCATCGACGGACCCGGCAACGGCGCGATCGCACAAGCGGTTTATTACGTGCATCCCGGCAATCTTGGGCAATGGCAGGAGAGCGGCCGCGACCAGGGGCACAATACGCTCGGCATCGCGCTTGGCGGTGCAATCTGCGAAATGGCCTGGAACCAGGGCATCGACCTGTACGGCCACGACAACAACCGCTTCCTCACCGGAGCGGAATACGTGGCGAAAGCGAATCTGGTGCAGCCGGACGGCGCTTACCTCACGGTCCCGTACGTGACCTATTCGAATGTCGACGTGACGCAACCAGGCTTTTCGACCAGCGCGCAGGGCACGATCCGGCCCTGCTGGGCGCTCGTCTACAACCATTACGTCAACCGCAAGGGGCTTGCCGCGCCATGGTCGAAGAAGTTCGCGCTCGCCATTCAACCGGAAGGCGGTGGCGGCAACTACGGCCCGAACAGCGGTGGCTACGATCAGCTTGGCTATGGCACGCTCACGTGCACGCGCGATGCCGTCGCGCCCGCAGCCTCCCCCAGCGGACTGACCGCGTTTCCGAGTGCTGGTCAGGTCGTGCTGTCGTGGTGGGGGACCGCGAACGCGACAAGCTACAACGTAAAGCGAGCAGCCAGCGCCGGTGGGCCTTACACGACCGTCACGAGCGGCATCGTCGATCCGTTGACCTGGACGGACAGTCCGCCGTCCGGTACGTGGTACTACGTTGTGAGCGCGCAGACGTCGTCAGGGGAGAGCGCGAATTCCACGGCAGCCGTGGCGGCGACAGCCATTAAGCTGCATACGTATCTGCCGTTCGACGAGACGAGCGGCACGAGCGCAACCGATGCGAGTGGTAATGGGCATACGGCCGTGTTGACGGGCGGCGCAACGTTCGCGGCCGGCAAGACCGGCAACGCGGTGTCGCTCGACGGTTCGACCGGCTATGTCAGCCTGCCGGACAGCATCGTCGCTGACATGGCGGACTTCACTATCGCGGCCTGGGTCTACTGGAACGGTAATAGTGGGAAATCATGGACTCGCATCTTCGATTTCGGCGCCGGAACCGGACGGTACATGTTCCTGACACCGAAGAACTCCACGGGTGTCATGCGCTTCGGCATTGCGGTCAACGGCATGCATGGCGAGCGCGGCATCAACGGTAACGCTGCACTGCCGACGGGCCAATGGGCGCACGTGGCCGTCACGCTTTCGGCGGCGACGGCGACGCTGTATCTGAACGGCGCGGTGATCGGCAGCGCGTCCGATGTGATCTTCACGCCGTGGCGCCTCGGGCCGACCGCGCAAAACTGGATCGGACGGTCGCAGTACGCGGCTGATCCGTATTTCAGCGGCTTGATCGATGAGTTCCGTATCTACGGCGGCGCGATGCCGGCTGATCAGGTCGTCACTCTGTATCGGGGTGCGTAGCGCGCAGCGGATGCAAATTGGGCGGGATGTAACGAGGGTAGGCTCGATTACGTGCCCGCTTCACGAGTGAAGATCGGCACAATGTCACGATCAATTGCGGTTGCCGCCGGTGCGTAGCACAGACGCCGAAATGCGGTTCCATGAGGGAGATGCGCAACACCCTATCGGATAGGATACGGCCCCATGTATTTTTCCGAACAGAAGGAGTGTTTTCAGTGATTCAACTGAGCAACGTATTCAAGGATAACCTCGCTCAATTGCCTACCATCGACGGTATCGAGCGTATCGATCTGGTCGACGGCGCGGGGGCGGTGGTGGCAAGCATCGAGAACAAGCCGGGCAAGCAGGGCTCGCTGGCGGTGTATCACTATCTGCGGCAAGCATTCGGCGCGCTGGACGCCAAGGCGGCCGAGCACGGTCTCGCGGTGTTCGCCGAGCACACGGCCGACGCGCGCAACCGTCCGGGTGCGCACCCGAACGTTGACCGCCTGCTCGGGATCGCGGCCGGAGGAGAAGCGTTGCGCATCGACGTCGTCGCAGCAGCCTGAGCGCGCCTCTGTTGCACGACGCGACCCGTGTCGCTTGACACGGGTCGCGCTGCGTCTAAATACCCGCCAGCGCCGGCAACTCTACGTCGTACGATACGCGCTCGCGCCGGCTGCTCATCTGTGGCTGAGGTGCCCCTTGGCTCTGATGCGGTGCGCTTTCGACGCGCACCGGCAAGCACGCCGGATAGCGCGCGTTCTTCTTCTCGAGAATGGCCCGGCTCAGAAACTCGGCGCTATACGCGTTCAGCAAATGCGCATGGTGCGTTTCGATGTACGCGGTGATCCGCGCTTCTTCGCCGTCGATCGTGGCCAGCGATGCCAGCGTGCGCGCATCCCAACGGAAGCGCAGGCCGAGTTCGTCGAAAGCGGTGTTATAGGCGCACAGTTGCGCCCGGACTTCCGCATCTTGCGTACTGTCGTAAGTGTCGAATTGGGAGGGGTTCATGGTCGTCTCCTTCAGGCAGATGGCATGGACCAAGAATAGGAGCGAGCATAAATAAACAACAGTTAAAGTTATTGTGAATAACGATAGTGTTTTGTTTATGCATGTTCGCGTCCCCGACCTACGACCGCGACGAAATCTGCAAGCCTACACGGTCGCTCTCAATGCGCCATCGGGCTGGTCGCGCGGCAGACTCGCGTCGATATGGGTGATCTCCGCAATCCGCGCCGCACCTTCGTTGATCAAAAATTCCTTGAACGCAACCGCGACGGGAGGCAAGCGCTTGTTCTTGCGGTGCACCACGTACCAGTCGAGCATCACAGGAAAGCCGATTACGTCCAGCACCGCGAGATTGCCGACCTGCAGTTCAAGGCTGATCGTATGCGCGGACAGGAACGCGATACCCATGCCGGCAATCACGGCCTGCTTGATCGTCTCGGTGCTGCGGATCTCCATGGCGATATTAAGCCGGCCAATGCCGCCGGCAAAACTTTCTTCCATCGAATGCCATGTGTCCGAGCCCTTCTCGCGAACGATGAACGGTTCTTTGCAGAGCGTCGCAAGCGTAATGCGCTTCTTGCCGACCAGCGGATGCCCGGGGGGCGCAACGATCACGTAAGGATGCGGTGCGAACGATTCGTTACGCGTATCGAGATCGCGCGGCGGGCGCACCATGACCGCCAGATCGGTCAGATTGTGCGTCAGTTGATGCAGCAACGCCTCGCGATTGTGCACCGCGAGATTGAGTCGCACGCCTTCATTGCGGCGCGTGAATTCGCCTAACAGGCGCGGGAAAAAATAATCGCCCGCGCTGATCACCGCAATGTTGAGCTGGCCGCCGGCGATACCTTGCAAGCGGCCCATCGCTCCATCCATTTCGCGAAACTGATCGATGATCGAGCGCGCGTAATAAAGCATTTCAGATCCGGCGGGTGTCAGATAGATTTTTTTGCCGTGTTGCTCGAAGAGCGCAAGACCCGCGTGCTCTTCGAGCTGTTTGACTTGTGTGGAGACTGCCGGCTGCGTGAGAAAAAGTTCATCGGCCGCACGCGAGAAACTCAGGTGCCGGGCCACCGTCTCGAAGACTTTCAGTTGGCGCAAGGTCGCGTTTCTCATGAGTCCACACTCCGGGATGGCAACCCGATGTATTAGGGATGCCTAATGCAAACCATAAAATGTTTTAACTTTCACTGATTGCCGTTCTCGCGCAGCATGCCCTCAGACCCATTGAACGCGCAACACCTTTTATTCAGCTGTTGCGCAATCAACGGAGTAAGGGTTTTCGTTAGTGCAATTCCCTCTGGCCGACCAGTGGCGCTTCATTGCCAGCACGCAAACCGGCGATAAAGCGATTCGATTACGTAAGTCCAACGTGCCGCTCGAGCGCGATGGAACATGCAGGAGACGCAGACATGGGATATACCGACGTAACCGGGAGTGGCAGTACGGCGTTCAGGCATAACCGCTGGGTGCAGCTGGCGATCGGCATCGTGTGCATGGGGCTGGTGGCGAACCTGCAATATGCGTGGACGCTGTTCGTCGTACCAATGGACAACGCGCACCATTGGGGACAGGCGGCGATCCAGACCGCGTTCACTATCTTCATCGTCACCGAAACGTGGCTCGTGCCCGTTGAAGGTTGGCTCGTTGACAAGTTCGGGCCGCGCCCGGTTGTGATCGGCGGGTCGCTGTGCGCGGCGCTCGGCTGGATCATCGACGCGCATGCGAGCAGTCTCGCCGCGCTATACGTCGCGGCAGTGATCGCCGGTATCGGTGCGGGTTGTGTGTACGGTACCTGCGTCGGCACGGCGCTCAAATGGTTTCCGGACAAGCGCGGTCTCGCGGCCGGTTTGACGGCTGCAGGTTTCGGCGCCGGCGCGGCCATCACCGTGATTCCGATCGCCAACATGATCCAGCGTTCGGGCTACGAGCACACGTTCATGTTCTTCGGCATTTTCCAGGGCGTCTGCATTCTGCTGCTCGCCACCATGCTGATACGGCCGAAGCCGCCCGCAACCGCGGTCGCGACCAAACGCGTGGTCGCAACCAAGATCGACTACACGCCCGGCGAGATGATCCGTTCGCCGCTCTTCTGGGTGCTGTACCTGATGTTCGTGTTCGTCGCGGCCGGCGGCATCATCGCGACCGCACAGCTTGGGCCGATCGCGAAGGAATTCGGCTTTGCCAAGCTGCCGGTGAATCTGATGGGCATCACCCTGCCGTTGCTGACGATGACGCTGTCGATCGACAATCTGTGCAACGGCTTCACGCGTCCCTTGTGCGGTTTTCTGTCGGACCGCATCGGCCGCGAAAACACGATGTTCATGGTCTTTCTCGGCGAAGGTGTCGCGCTGCTGGGGCTCATGCAGTTCGGCCACAATCCGTACGCGTTCATGTTCTTCGCGGCCACTGTGTTCCTGTGCTGGGGCGAGATCTTCTCGATCTTCCCGGCAACCTGCGCGGACACGTTCGGCAGCAAATACGCGGCGGCCAATGCGGGGACGCTCTATACCGCGAAGGGGACTGCGTCGATGCTGGTGCCGATAGCATCGGTGTTGTCGGCGAGCGGCGGGTGGAGCACGGTGTTCATCTCGGCGGCGGTGGTGTCGATCGCGGCAGCCGTGTCCGCGAAGTTCATCCTCGCGCCCATGAGAAAGCGCTGGATCGAAAACTCGGGCGCGCCGAATGCTGGCGTGGTCGTCGCTGAAGCGCGGCTGCAGCCGATGTCCGGCGGCTCGCGTGAATGACAACGTGAGCGCGTAGCTCACGAGCCAACTGGGTTCGCCTGCCGCAGCGGCGTAGGCTGCGGCGGCAACCCTGCCTTCGCACCGCGTTCGACGGTGCCGCGTCGCGACCTGCAGCTTGCTGCAAGGTCGCTTTCTGCGCTTCCCTATCTAATACGTATAGCGTGTACGGAACGGCATGCGCTTGTCGGCTAAAACCGGCGGATTACGCTAACTGGACTAATCGCCGTATGTGATATATGGTATTAGATATATTTAAATGACTCGCTCGCACGTCCCTACCAGCGAATCCTCTCAAATTGGGAAGCACTGTCAATGGCTGATACGCAAACCGATGTTCTTTCAGCGGCTCTGCCACTGACGCTCGTGCCGATCAACGCGACTGCTTCATTGCGCGACCAGGCCTACGCGAAGTTGAAGCAGGCGATTGCCGAAGCCGACATCTATCGCTCGCGCGAAGAGATCCGTCTCGACGAAAAAGAGCTCACAGAGGCGCTCGGCGTCAGTCGCACGCCGGTTCGCGAAGCGATGACGCTGCTCGAGCAGGAAGGGTTTCTGCGCACGGTGCCGCGCCGCGGTATCTACATCCAGCGCAAGACGAAGAAAGAGATCGTCGACATGATCCACATGTGGGCGGCGCTCGAAAGCATGGCGGCGCGCCTCGCCACGCAGCGCGCGTCCGACCGCGAGATCGCGGCGCTCAGGCGCATGTTCGACGACTTCCGCGATACCACGCCGGCCGAGCATATCGAAGAGTATTCGGAAGCGAACATTACGTTCCATCAGTCGATCGTGCAGCTATCGCAATCGCAGATTCTGCTCGATACGATGAAGAATCTGTTCGTCCATGTCCGCGCGATCCGCAAAATGACGATCTCGCAGAGCGACCGTGCATCGCGCTCGATTGTCGATCACATGCGCATCATCGAGGCGCTGGAGCGGCGCGATACTGAACTGGTCGAGAGCCTCGTGCGCCAGCATTCGCTCGAGCTGGCGGCGTTCGTCGAAGCGAACTGCGATTTCCTCGACTGAGCCTGAAATCATCTGCTGCGCGACATCAAGGCTTCGTCTGGGAGCCGGTCGCCATACCTCGTAAGAATCGCTAAGCACTGCAACGCGTTGGACGTTGCAGTGCTTTTTTTTTTCGACCCGCGCATGGGGCCAGGCCTCGACAAGAGCGCTGGCCAACTTCCTCTTTTGTGCCCGACGCCTGAAAAACCCTTGGCCAAAAATGCAGAGCCCCGCGGAAATTCGGCTCCGCCGGCGATTTGTGCGGCGCAAACGCTAGCACCCCGCACCGGCCTTTAAATACAGGCCCGCACAGACAAGCTGCAATGCAGCAATCCGCCTATCCTAAAAAACTAGCTTGAACTAATACTGTGTGTGGAATATTGTATATCACGAACCACACCACGCCCCAGCTTTGGAGGAGAGACGTTATGGCAGAAGCCGACAGCACCACAGCAGAAGAGACATTGAAACAACAGGCGACGGAGACGACCGACGGATTCCACATCGTCATCGATGCGCTGAAACTGAACGACATCCACACCATCTTCGGACTGGTCGGTATCCCGATCACCGACCTGGCGCGGCTTGCGCAGGCGGAAGGGATGCGTTTCATCGGCTTCCGTCACGAACAGCACGCGGGCAACGCAGCGGCCATTGCCGGTTTCATGACGCAGAAACCGGGCATCTGCCTGACGGTGTCGGCGCCGGGCTTTCTGAACGGCCTGACGGCGCTCGCCAACGCGACCACCAACTGCTTTCCGATGATCCTGATCAGCGGCTCGAGCGAGCGCGAAATCGTCGATCTGCAGCAGGGCGACTACGAAGAAATGGACCAGTTGAATGCGGCCAGGCCGTACGCGAAGGCCGCGTATCGCGTGCTGCATGCGGAAGACATCGGCATCGGCGTGGCGCGTGCGATTCGTGCCGCGGTGTCGGGCCGCCCGGGTGGCGTGTATCTGGACTTGCCGGCCAGGCTGCTCGCGCAAACGCTGGATGCCGTGAAGGCGCAGCAGTCGCTGGTGCGCGTGGTCGACGCCGCGCCGCGTCAGCTGCCGGCGCCGGAATCGGTCAAGCGTGCGATCGATGTGCTGAAGAGCGCCAGGCGTCCGCTGATCCTGCTCGGCAAGGGGGCGGCGTACGCGCAGGCTGACGCGGAGATCCGCGCGTTTGTCGAACAAAGTGGCATTCCGTATCTGCCGATGTCGATGGCCAAGGGCCTGCTGCCCGATACGCACGAGCAATCGGCGTCGGCGGCGCGCTCGTTCGTGCTGCAGGAAGCCGACGTCGTCGTGCTGATCGGCGCGCGGCTGAACTGGCTGCTGGCGCACGGCAAGGGCAAAACGTGGGGCGCGGAGCCGAAGAAGTTCGTCCAGGTCGATATTTCGCCGACCGAAATCGACAGCAACGTCGCGATTGCCGCGCCGGTGATCGGCGATATCGGCTCGTGCGTGGCGGCGCTGCGCGCAGGCCTCGATGCGGGCTTCGCGAAGCCGGGCGCCGAGTGGACCGGCGCGATCGCCGAGCGCAAGAACAGGAATCTCGCCAAGATGGCCGCGACGCTCGAGAAGAACCCGTCGCCGATGAATTTCCACAGCGCGTTGCGCGCGATCCGCGATGTGCTGAAGACGCGCCCGGACATCAACGTCGTCAACGAAGGCGCGAACACGCTCGACTACGCGCGCAGCATCATCGACATGTACGAGCCGCGCAAACGCTTCGATTCGGGCACGTGGGGAATCATGGGCATCGGCATGGGCTTCGCGATCGGCGCGGCGGTGACGAGCGGCAAACCGGTTGTCGCGATCGAAGGCGACAGCGCGTTCGGATTCAGCGGCATGGAACTCGAAACCATCTGCCGTTACGACCTGCCGGTTTGCACGATCGTATTCAACAACAACGGCGTGTATCGCGGCACCGACGTGAACCCGACGGGCGGCAAGGACGTCGCGCCGACCGTGTTCGTGAAGGGGGCGCGCTACGACAGGATGATCGAGGCCTTCGGCGGGGTCGGCTATAACGCGACCACACCGGAAGAACTGACGAAGGCGCTCGTCGAAGCGATCGCATCGGGCAAGCCGACCTTGATCAACGCCGTCATCGATGAAGCGGCGGGCACCGAAAGCGGCCGCCTGACCAATCTGAACCCGCAAAGCGCGGCGATGAAAAAGTAATCCAGGGCAACCACGGAGATATCAAAGTGACCAAACCTCTCGAAGGCATCAAGATCATCGACTTCACCCACGTTCAGGCCGGCCCCGCGTGCACCCAGTTGCTCGCCTGGTTCGGCGCCGACGTGATCAAGGTTGAAAGACCGGGTTCGGGCGACGTCACGCGCAACCAGCTGCGCGACATCCCCGACGCCGACGCGCTGTACTTCACGATGCTCAACAGCAACAAGAAGTCGCTGACGTTGGATACGAAAAAGCCCGAAGGCAAGGAAGTACTCGAAAAGCTGATTCGCGAATCGGACGTGCTGGTCGAAAATTTCGGTCCGGGCGCGTTGGACCGGATGGGTTTTTCGTGGGAGCGCCTGAACGAACTCAATCCGAAGATGATCGTCGCTTCGGTGAAGGGCTTCAGCGACGGCCATCACTACGACGACCTGAAGGTCTACGAAAACGTCGCGCAATGCGCCGGCGGCGCGGCGTCCACCACCGGCTTCTGGGACGGTCCGCCGACCATCAGCGCCGCGGCGCTCGGCGACAGCAACACCGGCATGCATCTGGCGATCGGCATTCTGACCGCGCTGCTCGGGCGCGACAAAACCGGCAAGGGCCAGAAGGTCGCGGTGTCGATGCAGGACAGCGTGCTGAACCTGTGCCGCGTGAAGCTGCGGGACCAGCAGCGGCTGGAGCGCGTGGGTTATCTCGAGGAATATCCGCAATATCCGCACGGCGAATTCAGCGATGTGGTGCCGCGCGGCGGCAATGCGGGCGGTGGCGGTCAGCCGGGCTGGGTGCTCAAGTGCAAGGGCTGGGAAACGGATCCGAACGCCTATATCTACTTCACGATCCAGGGCCACGCGTGGGAGCCGATCTGCAAGGCACTCGGCAAACCCGAGTGGATCGACGACCCGGCTTACAAGACCGCTGAAGCACGTCAGCCGCATATCTTCGAGATCTTTGCGACCATCGAGGAATGGCTCGCCGACAAGACCAAATTCGAAGCGGTCGACATCCTGCGCAAGTTCGACATTCCATGCGCGCCGGTGCTGACGATGAAGGAACTGGCCAACGATCCGTCATTGCGCGCGAGCGGCACGATCGTCGAAGTGCCGCACAAGAAACGCGGCACGTATCTGACGGTCGGCAGCCCGATCAAGTTCTCGGATCTGAAGCCGGAAGTCACCGCGTCGCCGCTGCTCGGCGAACACACGGACGAAGTGCTGGCGAGCCTTGGCTACAGCCAGCAGGAAATCTTCAACCTGCGCGAAGTCAAGGCTGTTTAACGGTGTCACGCCGCGGGCCCGTTTGCATGCTCGGGCCTGCGGATAAGGCGCCTCTGGCGGCGCCGTATCCGGTCTAAGGATCCGCGTTTTTACATTCAAGGGAACGCCATGCGGACAGCTATCGACTTCCAGCAACTCGTCAACGCAATCGGCGACGCGATCATCATTTCCGATGCCGGCGGCAGCATCACATTGTGGAACCCCGCGGCAGAACGCATGTTCGGCTTTACGCAAAGCGAGGCGCTGGGAAAGTCGCTGGATCTGATCATTCCGGAACGGTTGCGCGGTCGCCATTGGGACGGCTATCACAAGACCATGGCAACGGGCGAAACCCGTTATGGCCACGACGTGCTGCGTGTCCCCGCCGTGCATAAGGACGGGCGGTCACTGTCGATTGCCTTTACGGTTGCGTTGCTGCATTCGCCGCAGAACGAGCTCACCGGCATCGTCGCCGTGATCCGCGACGAAACCAGCCGCTTCCAGGAAGATCGCTTGCTGCGCAAGCGTCTCGCGGAACTGGAAGCATCCGCAGGCGCGTGAGCGGCCACACAGGAGATTTCCGATGCACGTCGAAGTACTGGGAAAATACCGGGTCGAGTTGTCTGCGAGGCAGTGGATCCACAACGGCGGCTGGGCCGCCTACGTGGCGATTCGCACCGTTGAAGAAGATCACCCGGCACAACCCGACCTGCTGCCGTATCAGCAGGTCGTCGATGAAGCCGTCTTTGAAACCGAAGCGGCGGCGATTGCCGGCGCGCGTCGTGTCGCGATGGCGCTTCTCACGCCCGCGAGCCGCAAACGCTAATACCGGCTTGGTAAACGACTGCCAGGTTATGCCGTCTTCAATGTGGCTATGTCACGCCGGGGTGGCGCTCCAGGCATGCGCGCTCTACAACGCGTCGAGCGGAATCTTCAGATAACGCGTGCCGTTATCGTCGGGTTCAGGCAACGAGCCTGCACGAATGTTGACCTGGACAGCCGGAAGAATGAGCGTAGGCATATCAAGCGCCCGATCGCGTGCGGTGCGCATCGCGACGAACGTTTCTTCGGAGTTCCCGTCATGCAGATGAATATTGCTCTTGCGCTGCTCGGCCACGGTGGTTTGCCACTGTGGTTGACGCGAGTGCGGGGGATAGTCGTGACACATATAGAGCCGGGTCTCTGCGGGTAGCGACAACAGTTTGTGTGCTGAGCGATAAAGCGCATGCGCATCGCCACCCGGAAAGTCGCAGCGTGCGCTACCTACGTCCGGCATGAACATCGTGTCGCCGACAAAAACCGCGTCTCCGATCTGGTACGCCATGTCAGCCGGCGTATGTCCGGGCACGTGTATGGCATGCGCACTCAGCGCGCCGATCTGGAACGTCTCGCCGGCTGCGAACAGATGATCGAACTGCTGGCCGTCTTCCAGCACGTCGGCACTCAGGTTAAAAATGCGCCTGAATACGCCCTGCACCACGCGAATGTTCTCGCCGATGGCAATCCTGCCGCCCAGCCGCGCTTTCAGATATTGCGCGGCCGACAGATGGTCCGCGTGGGCATGCGTTTCCAGCAACCATTCGACACGTAACGCACGCGCCTGCACAAACTCAACGACTTTGTCGGCTGATTGAGTCGAGGTACGGCCAGCCTTCGGGTCGTAGTCAAGCACCGAATCGATCACCGCACACGCAGAGCCATCGCCGGCGTGAACGACATAGGTGACGGTACGGGTGGTCCGATCGAAGAACGCTTCTACCAGCGGCTTCATTGCACGCTCCAGTCAATACATTGAAAAATAATATATATTTTTATATAATGATGGTCAATATATTGTTAGGCAGAGGAGCCCTGCGCGATGAACACGCCGTTGTCTCCCGCCGCGCTCGACGCGCTGCGGCAATCCGCGACGAAATGCTGCGCCCTTCTGAAAGCCATGGCGCAGGAAGACCGTCTGCTGCTGCTGTGCCAGTTGATCGAAGGCGAACATAACGTCGGAGAACTGGAAGCGGCGGTCGGCCTCCATCAACCGAGCCTTTCGCAGCATCTTGGCGTGCTGCGCGAGGAAGGTCTCGTCAGTACGCGGCGCGAGGGAAAGTACATGTACTACAGCCTCGCGAGCGTCGAAGTCTTGAGCATTATGCAAACGTTGTCGAGCCTCTATTGCGGCAAAGTCAAAGGACGCCTGAAATGAGCATCGACCTCGCCCACTTCACGCCGTTTCCAGCGCTCGCCGGCGGCTTGATGATCGGCTTCGCGGCAGCGCTGCTTGTGCTCGGAAACGGCCGCATCGCTGGCATCAGCGGGATTCTTGGTGGCCTGCTCGACACGACATCCAGTGATCGTGCCTGGCGCGCTGCATTCGTGCTCGGACTATTCGCCGCGCCTTGGATATTTAAGCTTTTCACGGCACTACCGGCCGTCACGATTGCGTCATCGCCGCCTGTGCTCGTTGTGGCCGGCCTGCTCGTCGGCATCGGCACCCGCTATGCGTCCGGTTGCACAAGCGGTCACGGCGTATGCGGTCTCTCACGAGGTTCGGTCCGGTCGCTCGCCGCCACCGCGACGTTCATGGCAGTCGGCTTTTTCACCGTTTTCGTTACCCGCCATCTGCTGGGGTTTTGACATGCTGATTCTCAACGCGCTGCTAGCCGGGCTGATATTCAGCACAGGCCTGATCGTTTCCGGCATGGCCAACCCTGCGAAGGTGCTCGGCTTTCTCGATATCGCCGGCAACTGGGACCCGTCACTGGCGTTCGTCATGGCCGGCGCAATCGCAATCGGCAGCGTCGGCTTCGCGATTGCGCGTAGGCTCAGTCTGTTCGACGCGCCAATGTTGCTGCCGACCGCAACGCGCATTGACCGCCGCCTGCTTGCTGGCAGCGCCATGTTCGGTGCCGGCTGGGGCTTGGCAGGGTTCTGCCCGGGACCGTCCCTCGTGAGCGCCGGCGGCGGCGAGTTTAAAGCGATGCTGTTCGTCATCGCCATGCTCGTTGGTATGAAGATTTTCTCTCTGGCCGAGCAACGCTCTACCCGAACCAACTGACCGTAACCCCGTCTACATTCGCGCGTGTGGCCGGCCGATGAGTCGAACGCAAAGCATTACGGCAGCTGTCTTATGTCAGCCCAAGACCGGACGGCCACGAACTTTGCCCAGGTGGCCGAACTGCCAAAGAACAGTCAGGCCAGGACTGTTCCTGAATGCACAGACGAACCTGGAATTGCGCAGCACCCACGTTTCTCGCGGGTATTGAAGGGGACGCTATCGTCCGAGCTCAATTGGCTGACCGTGCGGGGTACGTCGGGCTGCTGCTTCCCATTCATTTCGACGCTGCAGGAGCAAGTCTCCCTTCACCCATCCCTTGGCAGTGCTAAGGCGCTCCAATGCGGTCAGCCAATGTAGATAGTAGGTGTCGCCAAGGTCGGGGTCGCCAGCGGCCTGGGCGTCATGGATTGCGTGGTTCAGATAGTCCGCCCATTCTGCCCAGGTGAACATGCCACGTTCGTGCAAGGTCAGTGTGATCGCAAAAGCCTGGGCTTCCCATGGCGCTTTGAACGTGGGACCTGCGTCGTCGCAGGGTAATTCGGGCAGAGCCACGCGTAATTCACGCGAGTTCAGGCTGTGGGAAGTCATGTCAGGCCGGTTCGACGTTGGAGTAGTCAAGATAGGGTTCCCAACAATCGACGCATACAGAGGCTGCAGTCGTATCCTTGCCCCAGAGTTCGGAGGCATCGAAGCGCACCGTATAGAGCCATTGCGGTTGTTCGCCTAGCCCGATCGCATTGGTATCGGGAAAGACGTGCGCACCATGCACGAGGATTATCTGCCCGCGTTTGCCGCGACAATAGCGCGGCAAGCGCGTGTGCGTACATGGATGCAATTGACGGGTCCACACGATATCGCCAACTTTAAAGCGTGCGTCGGCGGAGGCGGGGCGATCGACCGGACTACCGCGCAGCAATACGGCCGCCACCTGGTCGGCCGTTAAGACGCGAGGAACCGGCGTCTTCGCGAACTCCAACTCGCCCGTTTCGATTTCCGCCGCTGTCGCTAGCCCCGTATTCAGCAGCAGTTTTTTTAGTCCTTCGAACCAGATCTCGTAATAGCTGCTTGCGAGGTATTGTGCTGGCGGCAAGCTTTCTCTCGCGGCTCGGGACATGTCGATGTTCCACTTGCCAGTTGCTCCCATCGCCAGCGTGATCGCCATCACCCTGCGCTCCCAGTCGGTGTGAAAGGACGCAACGTCGGCCTCAGGTTCGATCGGGCCAAACGCCTGCATGCCACCGAGATCTTGCGCGCCATTCATGCAGCCCCCTGTTTCGATTCGGGCGAGCTCGGCAACCCTGTGCCGATCATCGAATCACGAGTCACCAGTTCCGCAAGCGCCTCAGCGGACAAGCCGTCGGTCCCGAGAGGTCGCATTGGCAATACGACATAGCGAACTTCCGCCGTGGAGTCCCATACGCGTAACTCCGTTTCAGCTGGCAATTCGAAACCGAACTCCTTCAATACGCCGCGCGGGTCGATGACCGCGCGTGACCGATACGGCGCCGACTTGTACCAGACGGGCGGAAGTCCGAGTACTGGCCATGGATAGCACGAGCACAACGTGCAGACCACCATGTTATGCACGGCGGGCGTATTCTCCAGCGCAACCATGTGCTCGCCCTGCCGGCCGGTATAGCCCAACGAGGCGATCGCCGCAGTAGCGTCGTCGAGCAGCCACTGTTTGTATGCCGGATCGCTCCAGGCCTTCGCGACCACGCGCGCACCATTGTGCGGTCCGACCTGGTGCTCGTAAGTCTCGATCAGGATGTCCAGCGCCTTGGGATCGACGTATCCTTTCTCGACGAGCAAAGATTCGAGTGCGCGTACGCGCAAGTCCATTTCCGACACTTCACTACCCTCGTGGTCGTGGTGGTGGCCGTCAGCATCGCTGTGCCGATGCTCTGGCCGTTTCCCTTGAAGATCGCTCATCGAAGTTCGCCTTGGAAATTGCCTGACAGAACCAGTATGGTTGGCTCAATGCGCAAATGCAAATTGGCCGGACAGCTGCTGGCATTGCGAGGCATGCTGCGGGGTCTCGCGACC
Organism: Paraburkholderia sp. IMGN_8; assembly: GCF_038050405.1. Lineage (NCBI taxonomy): Bacteria > Pseudomonadati > Pseudomonadota > Betaproteobacteria > Burkholderiales > Burkholderiaceae > Paraburkholderia > Paraburkholderia sp. IMGN_8. The sequence continues at coordinate 211,075 of NZ_CP150901.1, forward strand.
GTGGTCGGCGTCAATGAAGATGTCCCGCGCCTGCATAGGCTGATGCCGGTCAACGCGGGCGAGGCGTAGTTCTGGCTGGTTTTGGGCTATTTGCAGGCGGAATTGGCGACTGGTGGTAGGCGACGGCGGGCACTGGCAGATTGATGCAGATGGGTGGCCAAATGTCGGCCTTACGAGACGCTTTCCATAAGGCCGAGCTACTGCTACTCGAATCGGCGGCTTGTCCGTCCCTTCCTTGCCGGATCTGACATGACGTTGGTACGACGCGGAGGCGAACAGCGTCGGCCGGGCAGGGCCAGGTGGCCGACTGTCCGGCGAGACCGGATGGTGCTGCCGACGAAAACAGCCTGCCATTCCTTTCGCTTGCAAGGGGATGATCGTGGAACCGCTCAACGCCGCTTCCGGCAAACGCGAGCCATCGAACAAGGGCGCGCGGGTCGGACGGCAAGCGCCGCTGAAGCTACCGCCGACCGGTGGCTCGCCCGACCCATGCGCCGACGATCAGTAAGATCCCATGTAGTCGCGCTTGCCGATATCGACACCGTTGTGGCGCAGAATCGCGTAGGCCGTTGTGACGTGGAAGAAAAACTGGGGCAGGCCGTAGTTTTGCAGATAGGCGCTGCCTACCAGCTTCTTCTCTTTCGGCGTGCCCGGACGCAGGACGATTTCCTTGCTCTCGCTAGCGTTGAATTGGGCGGCGTCGAGCGCGCCGATGTGGGCCAATGCCTTGGCGATAAGCGCTTGCAGGTCGGCAAACGTGACTTCAGTGTCGGGCCACGACGGCACGTCCACGCCGGCCAGGCGCGAGCTGATGCCCTTGGCGAAATCGGCGGCGATCTGCACCTGGCGCACGAGGGGAAACATGTCCGGGAACAGGCGCGCCTGCAGCAGCGCGTTCGGATCGATGTTCCTTTCGGTGACGTGTGCTTCGGCTTTCTTCAGCACCTCGGACAATGCAGTCAGCATTTGCTTGAAAACTGGGACGGATGCGCTGTAGATGGAACTTGTCATGATCACCCTTTCGGTCGATGGTGGATGCCGGCGCGGAAGATGCCGCGCCGGCCGGTTAGATGTTTGCGACACAGGCGGAGGGCGCCTGTGCCGCCGCGCGCGCGAAGTCGCGTGCATCGTCCGGCACCACGCGCCCGTCCGTCTTTACAAATTACAAATAGCTGCAGATGTAGTCGAGCGTTTCGATCACGTCGATATCGAAGCGACTCTTGCCGGGCACCGAGAACGACTCGCCCGCGCCATACGTCTTCCACTCGTCACTGCCTTCGAGGCGGATACGGCATTGGCCGGCCTGCACCTCCATGAGTTCCGGCGCGTCGGTGCCGAAGTTGAGTGTGCCGGGCAGGATCACGCCGAGCGTCTTGCGCGTGCCGTCGACGAAGAGAACGGTGTGCGAGACACACTTGCCGTCGAAATAGACGTTGGCTCGTTTGATAATGGAAACCTGATCGAATTGCGTTGCAGCCGTCATGGTGGTCTTCCTCTGGGTCATCGTGAATGAATGCGTTGGCGCCGCGCAGCGGCAGCGTGCGGTGCGCGATCTGCGCGGACCGCCTGCGTGGGCTTTCGGTCGGGCGCAAGTCCGCCATCATACAGGCGGTCGGCGGCGCCAGTCGGTGATCCTCGTGCCTGTCAGGGCAACACCGCGGTGTGATCCTGACGATTAGTCAGCCCGACACCAACGACCAGAATCCGGGCACACAATAGCTCGTTCGCCGTTCAGCAAGACCTGCTCTTCATCCAGTTGCAAGGAGGTCGAAGGGGCGATGTCGAAGGCAACCTTAAGTGCGTGCCCAACATGGGCATTTTCGATGGGAAGCTCCCAGGTCAGGAATATCTGGATGTAATCCTGGTCCGGCGCGAAGTCGGCCACATTAAAATCGCTGCTGCTGCGCTGAATTACGCCATGCGGCTGGCCAGTATCGAATATCACAGCCGTTCCCCGGGTCAGAGGAATGCGATGGCCCAAAGAGGGAAAATGCAAGTCCAGACCCCTGTCCTCGCTCAGGAAGAGATTGCAGAAGGCAGCACCGCCATATTGCGCACCGTCATGGTGGTACTTCGCGCCACGGCAGGCCATGAGGGCTACGTCACTGGAGGCAAGCACCGCGGGCAGTCCAAGCGCGCACGTCCAATCGGACACTGCCTGCACGCAGCGCGTGTAGTCCGGCCAGCGCGCCCGCGCTCGCGCCAAAGGCATTGCCTCGACGTCACCAGTCTCCAGGACCAGGCGCGACGATATCTCCCTTTCCCAATCTGCGAGCAGACGTGCAGGGGGCACAGGCACGTCGACCGTGCCTGATAGCACGATGTCGCTCACGAGCCGACTGCGGATGGCGTCGCCACTCCAGAAATAGGAGGTCAGGATGTCTGGCATTCGATGCTGTTGAGGGGGTGATTCATCTGGAACATTGTAACGATTCCAGGGGATCACTTCGGCGCAAGTCGGCCATCTTCGATTGTTGGTCCACGCTTTCACGCAGACGTTTTAACGGCGACTCCGCACATATCGGACTTCATCGAGATTGTCGCGCCTAGCCAGTCGCCAGCAGACCCAACGTGTGACGCTTCGTACGAGTTGACATGTGTGCTCGTGTCGGGCCTGACGTCGTGAAGCTGTGATGCTAGTCAGGTCCGGCCGGTTGCTTCCTGTTGCACCCAGGAAATCGCGCTAGGGGCACCACGCGTTGCGCGCTAGTGCTTGGGTGTGAGCGGCGTCAGTGGGCTGTTGCCACTACCGGTTCCACCTGTGAGGCCGCCGAGCAGGTTCATTAAAGCATTCGTCGCAAGACGTCGTTACGCGCGATCAACTGGTGCTTGATGACCGCGAGCACGTGCAGCGCGACCAACCCGGCCAGCAGTGCGCAACTCGCGCGATGCACAGTGAAGAGTTTGTCGGTCAGCGCGCCTTTCGGGAAAGGCGTGTGAATCTCGATCAGGCCGAAGAACGAATAGCCGTTCGGTACCATCAAGAAGCCGCTCGCCAGCACCGCAAAGATCGTTACGTAAATCAAATTGTGGATGCCGGTTGCCAGCGAACGCTGCCATCCGGGCGTACCGTGCAGCGCGCGGGGCTCGACCCGGACGAACTTCCAAACCACCCGTAGCGGAAAGAGCACGATCAGTACCGTGGCGATCGACATATTCAGTCGCGACAGGAAATCGTGTACTGCTCCGCCAGCAATGTGGGCCAGCGCGTAGCCCGCCACACTCGTATAGATAATGACGGCGGCGAAAGACCAATGGAAAAATCGCGTGAGGCCATCGTAGCGATCGTAGGCTCGCTCGCTCTTCGGCTGGCATGCGTCGCGCCCGTCAAGCCGACCGTTCTGTGCGGACGCGGCGCGCGGCTCGCTTGTATGACCGCGGCCATGTGTTGCCTCTCGCGGCATCCAGTTCACAGACATGTTCAGGTCCAAAATCGTTAAGCCGTTTCGAAACGTCGATGCGCGTTCCGCGCATTGCTGTTGCCTGGCGAACGCTGTCCGCACTCAGCGCCGGGTCACCTACTGCCCATGCAGCAGCGCATCGTACCTATCGTGCATAGGCACGTCAATAAAAATGCAAATAACAATCATCTGCATTTACAAGTTTATTCATGTGGCTTTCATCAGGCTTGCGCCGAGGTCCTGCTACCTAGGTTTGAGGGATCCGAGTTTGCGTATGCGGACTTCTGCTTCCGGACGCATAGCGTCCGAATGCGCCGTGGTTCGCCGGGAAATCGCGCAACGTTATTCCGCGTGTGAACACACCCGGCGTGCAAATTGCAGATGGTCTCTGCGAAAGACTGCTCACGGAACGCGGCCGCAGCAGGCGAAACCTATCGGCGCCTGGGGGTTTATCCTGATCTCAACCTATGTCGATACCGGCGTCGCCGAATCGTCGTAGGAGTATGTCCAACTTCTCCAGTGAAAGGCGAGCACACCATGACTACCGGAACAGTCCATCTCCAACGCGTCTTGCGCGCTACTCCCGAACGCATCTATCGAGCCTTCCTCGAACCCGATGCGATAGCGAAGTGGCTTCCTCCTTACGGGTTCACCTGTCAGGTCCACCACATGGAGGCCCACGTTGGTGGCACTTACAAGATGTCCTTCCGTAACTTCAGTACCGGCAACAGCCACTCGTTCGGCGGCGAGTACGTCGAACTGGTGCCGTTCGAGAAGATCCGCTACTCGGACCGATTCGACAACCCGAACCTGCCCGGCCAGATGCACACCACCATTTCATTGAGGCAAGTGTCCTGCGGAACAGAACTCACCATTGTGCAAGAGGGCGTGCCCGAGGTCATTCCTGTGGAGATGTGTTACCTCGGCTGGCAGGAGTCGCTTGTTCAGTTGGCAAAGTTGGTCGAGCCCGAGATCCCTGACTGACGACACCGGCACAGGCGTGCACGCCGTTGTGCGAAGTGCCGCCATCGCGCGTTGCCGATCAGCGGGTCGCGTAGTTTGCCGAGTGGGTCAAACGCGAGGCAGGAAACCTGTCGCGAGTGCTGGGGCAGCAGGCAAATCGACGGAAAGATACTATGATCAACTAACCTATGGCGTTGCGGCCCCAACTGCGGGGCCAGCGTTGGCGATCCTTTAAGGTCACAACCGGGTACAGCAATATAAGACTGCTCCAGTCGCCGGACACGGCGAGTCCGTACTGGTCGTGAAGGGAGGAAACGTCATGCAGATAGCGTCCGCGCCACTTCCGATCGATCCGCTTCACGACATCGATCTGGAATACGGCAGGTTCAACGGGACTACGGCCCTCGACCTCAGCAAGGCGTTCGACAACTTCAAAAATCACACGCCGTCGGGACACCTGTGCGTGTTTTTCCACGGCGGGCTGATATCGGAAGCGGACGGCCTCAGCACTGCCAACAAGTTGATCAAGGGCTACACCGACACTGGCGCCTACCCGTTCTTCTTCATCTGGAAGTCCGATCTCATTACTACAGTGGAAGGGATTCTCGAGCCCTATCGCAACAATCCGGGCTTCGTGAACGCCGCCAATTACGCAGTGAATACGGTGGCCCTCAAGATCGCCGCTGCGCTCGACACTGATCGATCGCTCAAGGGTCGGCGACCACCGACCAAAATTCGTAAGGCGGCGCCAATGACCCTCAAGGAATTGGCGTCCGTCACCAAACTCTACGACAAAGCGTGGGCGAAGCGCGCCGGTGCACAGATCGCCTGTTCGAGCAGCGACCTGGATCAGTTCGCGCAATGGTTGGTAGCTGCCGAGAAGTCAGTTCCTGGAAAGCGCCGGCTGTTTTCCCCCAAGCGTCTCCGCGGGCCGCAAAATCCTCTTGCAAGAATCATTCAACGGCTTAATTCGGGCCACGATCACGGCTTATATACGACAGTTGTCGAAGAGATCTTCATCGCGGCGGGGCTGGCCGAGCACCTTGGGCCGCCAATCTGGGGGGAGATGAAGCAGTTCATCGACGACTCGTTCTCGAATGACGCCAACGCCGGCGGCACGGCGTTTCTGAACCACTTATGCGACGCGTGGGACAAAAATCCGCAGCTCCGGGTCATCCTGATTGGTCACAGTGCTGGTGCGATCTACGTGCAGCGGTTCATCGAAGCACTCGATGCACGACTCCCGGCATCCTCAACGCTGCGGGTTGAGGTGATCATGCTGGCGGCGGCCATCACATTCGGCCGGATGAATGCTGGATTATCGATACTGCGCAAGCGCGTCAGTGGGCTCCGGGTCTTCGGGCTCGATAACAAGACCGAGGGTTCCTATTGGGAGGTGCCACTGATCTACAACAAGTCACTGCTTTACCTCGTTTCATCGCTCTGCGAGGACGACCCGAACGCGGATAAGCCGCTGGTTGGAATGCAGCGATACTGGAAAGGGACGGCGCCCTATACCGACCCCGATATCCGTGCAGTTGCCGAATTCGTGCAAACCACAAGAACCGTCTGGTCACCCACAAAACCAGATGCGAACCCCGGATATCAATCCCAAGCCAAAAGACATGGGTCCATCCCGGAGGACAAGGAGACCAACCGTAGCATTTGCTTCGCATTGCAGAACGGTTTCTGATCGACCACTTTCGGTGCCACGAATCGGTCTTGGCTGGTATCCGGACCTACCGGATCGAACCGAATAATTCGTCGACCAGATTTTCGCGATCGCGTTCGATGCGCGGCAAATAGGTGAGGGGCGCCGCCCTCACGGTGTCGTGTTTTCCACTCCTCCGACTGGCCGGTTGCCCTGTCGCCCGCAAAGGCACGCACCGAAAGCAGTCCGGCCGTTGCGGCCATTCGCGCTTCGCTTCCGTGGCCGGTCTTCAAATAACCGGTTCAAAACGGCGCCGACGGCGAGCGTCGCCCGACTCCGGGCGCAGGTAAATCGCGAGCCTATTGCCGGATTCGTTTGCTTCCTGGTGCCCTATACTGTTTTTCAGGCGGCCGCATATGATTCTGTGGGGCGAGCCCAATGGCAGGACCCGACCCGCTCCGGTCATTCAGCGTGTGAGCTTCGGTGCCCGCTTTGCTGTCGATTTCGGTTATTCCGCATGGGTGCTTTTTGTATAGCAGCGTGTCTTCGCTTGCGTGACTTCATCACTTCGGCGATAACCGTAGCAAAAGACGTTGCGCGGCCGCCTTCGATTGCCTCTTGCTAAATCCCCCGAATCCAAGGACCAGGCCGGGCCGACCTGTTCCCGGTGCGAACATCGGCGATACGTCACTACGTGAGTGCGGTGACAGAGGCGGCGAAGGTCACAGGGCCGATGTTACTTCAGTACCCGTTTTAGGGCGGCATCATGGGAATCATGGGTGCAACCGGGCTGGAGGAGAATGTGGCACACGCCTTTATCCACGTGGCGTCGGGAACAACTCTGCCGTTTCTCAGTTATCTGGCCTCGGGTGTGATCACGCTATTCATCACGAGTGGCGGCGGTCACTGGGCGGTGCGGGGCCCCTTCACGAACCCCGCCGCGATGCAGCCTGGCGCCTCACTTGCGGGCACGTCCATGGCCATCGTGGCCAGCGAGATGGCCGGCAGTCTGCTGCAACCATTCTGGGCGATTCCAGTAGTCGCTATCGCCGGTGTCGGCGTGCAACGCGTGTTGGGTTTTACGCTCGTGATCCTCGTGAGGGCCGGCTCATTGCCCGGTCTGGTCTATCTGCTTGTCGTGCCGACGTGGGCTGGTATGTAGCACAGTGCCAGGCTCGGCGCAGGCACCCGCTCAATTGCGTCTTAGTTCCGAGTTGAAGGCCAGTGTGCCGTTGGTGACGGCAAACAGGAAGTCGTTGTTTCTGCCATCGCCGTCGTCGACGAGGGTAGCCAAACCCGACAACGATTGGCTACCCACCTGCAACGTCATGCCATAAGCGTCAACTGTCGGATCCATTACGAACAACGTCCCCGCGAAAGTTCGCCCGGACGCATCCTGAAAGACAACGTTCCCGTTCACATCAACGGAGAGAGCAGTCAGCCTCCCTTTGATTGAGTATGACCCCACAGCGCGCGGTATTACGCCCGGCTCGTTGAAGTAGTCGGGGAAGAAGTCGATGAACGTGATCGTCCCGCTGTCGTTCGCAGTGGTGTAATTGGCGAATGCGGTGCCCGTCCTATGATCGAACTCGCCCGCAATCTGGAAAGGCTGCACGGTGCCCGCGCTGGGAGTCGGCGGCACTACGATGACGTCGATGCCGTCGCAGTTCGTCTGTGTATACGACGTGCCGGCTCCAGAAAAAAAGGGGCCGTTTGCCGCGATGCTCGCCGAGATCTGGGCGCAGTCGTCGGTAATCAGATCAAACGCGCCGCCTGCCGTCACGATGACGAACATGCCTGTGTCGCGGCCCGTGACGTTCGAGTGAAAATTGCCGCTCCAGATTCCCTCCATAATGCCGGCGACGCCAAAGGGCCTGTTTGCGCTGTGAGACTCGTGGCCGCCGCCGCATGCCCCAATACTGCCGAGCAGTGCAAGTGACACTAACCAAATCCAAAGCCGCTTCATGGCACACCCCGCTCGAGAGCATCCGTATCACTCGCATACACCGCCATTGCGCGGGGCGTAAAGTACGCGGTCGCCCTTAGATGTAATTGTAGTTTTCACACCCGGCATTCGCGAGGCGCATCGCGGGCGTGTTTGGGAGCGCTTCTACATCGATCACCGGCAAGGAGCCCGCGAACTGCATGGGCAACTGGACATGGCTCGCCCGATACAACGCGCGAAGGCGGGCGAATGGTATGCAGTAAACGGCTGGTCACTGCAAATATTCCGTCGCGAACCGCCGGGGAACGCGGGGACCTTGAACCATTGAAACTTCGACCGCACGACGAGAATCCTGCAATGTTTCCGGGTGCAACGCAGACAATCGGAGCACCCGTCGTGATCTTCGCCGCGTCCCACCTGTTTGTCCGCCAGATCGAAGCCGTGGGCCCGTTGTTAGGATTGAGCCCTCAACTGAAGGCTCTGTTGTTCAGTCCGATCCACCGGGCTGGGTGGAATCACGACTGCAGTGATCTGGGTGCGACAGGGTAAAGAGCGCTTGGCAAGCTGGCTGAGGCGCTTGCATCACCGTCGCACGAGCATAGCTTGGCGCCCAAACCGTCGCAGCTGTTTTGGTGTCGCATTGCATCCGGGCTGGACACTCGACAGGACTGACGTAGCTGGCCGCGCCGGCAAAGACGGTACAAGCCAGCGTGGCGACGAGTTCCGCAACCGCGAGCATGCATGCCTCCTCGCACGGGCATGACCCGATTTTTCTGAAAATCAGCTAAAAATCACCCGCTGCCCGACGCGATAGCAAGACGAGGTCGGGCCGAACGGCAGAGAACCCGACGATTCTGTTGGCGAGTGATCATTTTCCCAGGCTCAGTGACCAAGACCGCTCCTGGCGATCTGCTGCTCCACGAACTGGGCGAACAGTGCGTGCAGACGCGTCGTCGGATGAAGGTCGTCGGCGAACATGTACGTCTGATCGGCATTGGCCGTCACGTAGGTACCCGGCGAGCACAGCAATGCTGTCGCATGGGGCGTTTTCGCAGGGTCGCAGGCGACGCTGGTGTTGGACACGGCGAAGCCATTGGCCTGAAAGTTCGCGATGATCTGGTTCACCCATGTATAAGAATCGATCTGGATGACCTTGCCTTGCAGGCCATTGGCCTGCAAGGCAGCGTTCAAGCTATCGTTGAAGATTTGCGATAACTGGGTCAGGTTTGCCCCGCCGTCGGGCGAGGCGATGCCTTTGGGCGATAGTCCGACATTCGGAACATTGATCACCACGACGTGAGTGGCGCCGTTCTGGACGATCTGACCGACCACTTGAACCAGGCGCGCAACTACGCGGCGGGTGGAGCGAGGGCCACGCAGTATCCGAATAGGGTCAATCTGCCGCAGCAAGTGCAGACCTTTCTCCAGGATGTGAACCAGACCGCTCCGTCGGACGCGTTATTTGTCATCGAGATGGGAAGTAACGACCTTCGTGATGCCCTCGCCACCTTTTTCGCCGTGTACCAAGCAACCGGCAGTCAAAGCCAGGCGGCAGCGGCGGCGAATGCCATCGTGACCAATGCCCTGAACGGTATAGCGCAAAGTATTCATACGCTTTACACCTCTGGGGCAAGAAAGTTTCTTGTTTGGAACGCGCCGAGGATAGAGTTGGTGCCTGCTGTTCGGGCCTTGGGACCCGTGGTGAAGAACGTAGCCCGCGGCCTGGTGGACGGTTTCAATCAGGGGCTAGCCCAAAACGTCTTGTCTTCGGCGGCACTCGGTGGCCTGCCCGGAATCCAGATCGCGCAAATGGATATCTCCGGCCAGATGGCGGCCATCATCCAATCGCCGGGCAACTTCGGCCTTACCGATGTCACGGATCCCTGTGTAACCCCCAATACACCGCCATTTACGTGCCAGCAACCTGGCGACTATTTCTTCTGGGATGGGATCCACCCGACGAAGGCAGTACACGCGATGATTGCGCAACTGGCGGTGGGTACTTTGGCACAGTATCCCGGCCCCTAGCGCGGCCGCATGGAACGGCCGCTTACTGAGCGGAGTCGCCGTTTGAGTGTCCGGGCAATCGAGTAAGCGAACGACGGCTCATGGCCGATGCCGGAAGTTCGCCGTCGATCTGCGCCTGGCCAAACCTGGCCTCGCGCCGCCCCCGCCGCTCACCGCGCGCCTCAAGTTCTTCCTTTTTTCGCCGTAGTCCGTGAAGGTGGCCCTAAAACCGTGACCCGGCTCGGGTCGTGCCGAGGTGTAGCAGCAGGCATTCCGATTCGTGCCGCACCCTTCCACTCTTCACGGAAACCATGATTTCCTCACTCCGAACCCGCATCCTGATTATTTCCTCCGCTACCGTCATCGGCGCGCTCGCGCTCTCGGGAGCCGCGGCCTACACTACAGTGCGCGCCAACACGATGGAGACCATCGCGCAGAACCTGGGCGCCATCGCCGGCGCCAATGCGCTGGCCATCGACAAGTGGGTGGCTGCCAAAGCGCAGGCCGTGAAGGCGACCGCCGAAGAGGTCGAGCACGGCGATCCGCAAGGTTTTGTCAAGCATATGAGTCGCGCGGACGGCTTTCCGATCACCACAGTCGGCTGGACCGACAAGACCTATTTCTCGACCAGCAGCACTACGCCCAAGGACTACGACCCGACCGCGCGGCCCTGGTACAAGGCGGCCGTCGCGGCCGGCACGCTGATCGTCACGAAGCCGTACGGCGACGCGTCGACGGGCGTGCCCTACGTCTCGTTTTCCGCGCCGATGATCCGTAACGGCGAAGCGACCGGCGCGTTGAGCGGCGCCGTACCGCTCGACGGGGTGCGCGAAGTGGTCGCCGCCGTGCATCCGACGCCTTCGAGCCTGGCCTTCGTGGTGACGCGCGACGGTCAGGTTATCGCGCATCCGGATGCCAGGTTGATTCTCAAGCAGGCGACCGACATCGCCGCAGCGCTCACGCCGGACGCGCTGGCCTCGCTCGCGCAAGCCGGTGCGCCGATGGAAGTCGATCTGGGCGGGGTTGCGAAGCTGCTCAAGGCGCAGCCGGTGCAGGGCACCGACTGGTATCTGGTGATCGCTCTCGACAAGGCGGAGGCAACGGCAGGTCTGGCCAACGTCCTGCAAGCGCTCGGTGTGGCGATGGTGTTGCTGACGCTGACGGCGGTGGGCATTGCCGCGTTCTTCACCTCGCATTCGTTCCGCAGCCTCTCGCAGGTGCGCGATGCCATGGACACCATCGGCTCAGGCAGCGGCGATCTCACGCATCGCCTGCCTGTGGTGGGCCGCGACGAAGTCGCGCAGATTTCCGCCTCGTTTAACGCATTTGTCGACAAGATCGGCACGGTGCTACTGGAAGTGCGTGCCGGCGTGGAGAACATGAAGACCGCGACCAGCGAAATCGAAATGGGCAACCGCGATCTGTCGCAGCGCACGGAAACGTCCGCCTGCAATCTGCAGAACACCTCGGCTGCGCTCACGCAGTTGACCGCCAGCGTCAAGCAGTCGGCCGAAGCCGCGATGGAGGCCACGCGGCTGGCGACCTCAGCGAGCCAGGCGGCGGCGCGCGGTGGAGAAGTCGTGACGAGCGCAGTCAGCACGATGGACGACATCGCCAGGTCCTCTGCGCGCATTACCGAAATCATTAGCGTGATCGACAGCATCGCGTTTCAGACCAACATCCTTGCGCTGAACGCTGCCGTCGAAGCGGCACGGGCCGGCGAGAACGGTCGCGGATTCGCCGTGGTGGCGGGCGAAGTGCGCACGCTGGCGCAGCGCTGCGCGACCGCCGCGCGCGAGATCAAGGACTTGATTCAAGCCTCGGAAGCCAGCGTCGGCACGGGCGCGCAGCGCGTACAGGCGGCCGGCGCAGCGATGCAGGAAATCGTCGAAGGGATCGATCGCGTGAATCGCGTCATCGGCGAAATCGACGGCGCGATGCACGAGCAGAGCGCCGGCATCAGCCAGATCGACCGCAGCGTCGCCGAGATGGACCAGGCGACGCAGCAAAACGCCGCCCTCGTTGAGCAATCGACCGCCGCCTCCGCGACGCTGAACGAGCAGGCGCACGGCCTGTCAGGCATCGTGGGGCTGTTCAAGCTGCGCCACGCCGACGCACGTCCGTAACGCGCACCGACGCGCTATCTGCGAGGCTTGCGCTGCGCAGAGGCTGGTCTGCGCCGGCGCCTGCCGCTAGGTGCCGACAACGTTCTGATAGCGCAACTGTGACAGATCGAGCGTGCGCGGCCCGGCGCACGTTCTCCAGTCGCTCCCTCAGTTCACATCATGCCGCCGGTGGCACTACCTGTGCCGCCGGTGCCGGATGAAGGTGTGGACGTCGTTTAGAACGGGTGAGCGAGCCCCGCCGCTGACAGCAGCGAGACGGCGGCCGGATCGGGCATGCCGTCGGCGTCGATCGCACCCGCTCTCGCGAGCGCACCGAGATCGCTGTCGACGCCTGCTTGCCCGACGATAAACGGCGTCGTCAGAAACGCGGGTGCCGTCAGCGTGACCGCATAGCGCTGCTGCAGATTCGTGGCGACTGCTGATTGCGCAGCCAGGACATCGGTCTGGCTTTCCAGCACCTGCTGGAACCGTGAGTTGCTCGGGAGGCCCGCTATCAGATTGGTCTCGTTCGTGCCAAGTTGCGAAGCGAGGTAGACGAGCATCAATTCGGTCTCGGGCGTCGTATTGAAGATGCCACCGGCAAACGCCAGCGAATGCAGCGTCGCGCCGCCGGAGGTCACGGTGAGGATGCAGGGAAGCGTGGCGTTGAACGTGATGTTGTAGCGTCCGCCGCCGTCTGACAGAGTCGAGCCCGAACCCTGTGCACAACTGAAGCTGACTGTCGCGCCGGCGAGTGCCTTGCCGGTGGCGGCCGTGCCGGATATTGCGACGTTTTGCAACCCGTTTCCGCTGCCACAGCCGTCGAAGCCGACGCAGTAGCTGCCGCTGCAGGCGACGAGCGTTGCGAGCGAAGCCACGCACAGTGCAGCCAGCACCGGGCGAACGAAACGCGCATCGTGAGTGTTCATGGCCGCCAGCCGTTGATGGAAGGGGACAAAGGCGACGGGTCCCACGCAAAGGGACCGGCGCTGTTTTTTATTTTAGGCCCGATGCGCCGAAACCGTTTGTCGCGTCAATCACTTCAACGATAACGCCGCTAATTGCCTGGAGTCGTTGCTGACGACGTCGTAGGAGACGTAGAGAGCAGCTTGATCGACTCCCAATGCGGATGCAGGAGCCGTAACACAGCGAGGATCGCGCTGTTGGTATTCACTGACACAGTTACGAGGTCGTTTCCTGTTTGAACCGCTTTCTTGCCATACTGGCAATACTGATATTCGACGTGAACCGTTACTGACATAATTACGATTTCCTTTCTTTTAAGACTGATGTTTCGTGACTGATCGAGCAACGCAGGCTTGTACTCAGTCACCGTCGCAATACGCTGACCGACCCCGTGCGTTTCGCCGTTGTAATCCCGATTGACAGCCGCGCCTGCCGGAAGCACGTCCAACGCGGGCACAGCAACGTAATATTCTGCCATCCTGATTTCAACTTACGCCTTGACGCAATGGCACTCCTTGAACGGCGTGACCAAGCCGGCGGCAACAAACTCCCTGCGGAAGTACCCAATATCAGTGAGGCGTTCTACTTGAACAAAAAAGAACCTCGCGCGCTCAAGCCGCCTTTCCCTGAACCGGGTCTTCTTGCAGGGACAGTTGAATGCCGTCAGCCAATCCCCGCTCGGCTCGATTGACGAATCCGCAATCTAGCAGGATCTGACAGAGGGCATCGGGAGAGCATGGTGCCCCGGCCACTTCGCTCATTCGGGCGAGAACATCAGAGAACGAAGCAAGAACGCTCCAACTGTCGTAGTAGGCGTGCAGTTGCGGTACGACCTCATTGCCCAGATTTTCCCAACGGACGGAAAGCATACCAACCGTTCCGCCGCCCTCCACGCGGTAGAGACCAAAGGTTACGGCCGAGACAACGCCCATTACCCTGCAATAGGACGCGGTGTTCATATAGAACTCACGCCTAAGATGCTCATTGCCGTTCATTGCCGTTTCCTGTCGGAGCTTTTGTGGTCGTAACTCATATAACGGCGCGAAGACGCCGATGCTTGAGTCTCGCGCTATCGACAATCTGACGAGACACCTATAAAAGGGCTGGCACGAATGGGCGCTACGCTCGCAATACCTCACGTGATCACAAAGTGTAGCGGGGCTACCATTGCATTCGCCGCTGAGAGCGTGTTTAGCGTCCTTTATGGTCGGTAGTTCGTGGACTATCGGTCATTCGGTCATGCCGCCCGAGAGGCGCTTCCTGGCCGAGGCCGGCTGTTCGCTATAGACATGGTGCGTGGAAGACTGCGCATGTCACTCCGTAAGGGCCGGTAGCGACGAAGGAGAAAGCACCAAAGTGGAGACCTTGCCGTCGTTCTCGATTTCGACAAAACCGATTCTCCTGTACCACTCATAGGCCACGCTGTTGCATACGAAGACATTCAGGTACAGCGGTTTTTGTAAGTAACTGGACAACGACATGACCTTGGCAAGCGCTTCACTGCCGATCGACTTGTTTTGCATCTCCGGCACGATGCAAAGCATCCTCAGCCATACGAGATTTGGTTCGATGTCCCAGTGCACAAATCCGTATCGGTTGCCTTCCCATGTAACTATTTGACAAGAGCCTTGGCGAAGGCTTTTGGCAAACCCCGCCCGTTGCAAGTCGTCGTCCCAGCCAAACGCTGAGGTAACGAAACCTTTCATCGTTCGCCGATACGTGTCAAATAGCCATTCCGAGTCTTCGGGTACGGCTTGCCGAAAATCCAGATTCATCAAAACCGCCGATCGCGATAAGCAGGTCTTCGCCAGAGTACCGGATGCAGGAGATCGGCATCAATAGGTTGCGGCCGGCGAACGTCGACGGATCGCGCGCGCCCAGCGGCAGCCGATAGCCGCGTTGCAACAACTCGGTTGCGATTGCCAGCCCGATGCCGCGACTGGCGCCGGAAATCATCGCGACTTTTTGCATGGACATCTCCATGGAAGCATTGCCTTAGAAGCCCGCGTCGATCACGATTTTCGTACCGTCGCTGAAACGGTTGAGGCGAAATGCGTGCGGATCGACGAGCGGCGTGTCGTTCGTCACCAGATCCGCCATCAGCTTTCCGGCCGCCGGACCGATGCCGAAACCGTGCCCCGAAAAGCCGGTGCCGATAAACAGACCGGGCACCGTATCGACACCGGAAATCACCGGAATCGCGTCCGGCGTCACATCCATGTAGCCCGCCCAGCGCTGCGCGATTCGCGCGTGCGCCAGATGCGGGAAGACCCTGGTGAACTCGCGCAAGCCGGCATCGGTGTACCCGGCGATCGGTTCGGGATCGAGCGTGCGGACCTGTTCGAACGCGGTGGGACGGTCGAGCGCCCAGTGACGTGGACGGCGCAACTCATCGAAGAAGCGCGCGCCGATGCCGATGCGCAAAGAACCCAGCTGGCTCTTCAGCGCTTCGATATATTTGAAGAACAGACGAAATGAATCGGGTGTGAGATCGCTATAGGTGCGGAAGCCGAATGCAACCGTGTAGCCGCCGTCGGCGCGCTTGCGAAACGCGAATTTCCTGTTGCTCGCGCTACAGGTCGGGCCGCCGTCGAGCGGCTCGGTGCGCAGCACCGAGGCTTTTACCAGCAGTTGCGGCACATCGATATCCAGGTTGCCGCAAAACCACCGCGACCACGCGCCACCCGCGACGACGACGCTATTGCAGCGGATCGTGCCGTGCTCGGTGACGACCGCACTGACGCGCCCCGCGCTCGTTTCGATGCCACGTGCGGCGCATGGCGTCAGAATCTTGATACCGCGTTTGCGCAACGCATTCGCGATCGCGGGTGCGGCTTTTTGCGGTTCGGCGCGGCCGTCGCCAGGTGTGTAGAGTCCGCCTTTGAACGCTTTCGTCGCGCCGGGCAGCAGCTCGGCAACGGTCCTCCCGTCGACCACGCGTGTGTCGAACGCGTCGCCCGCCACGTTGCGCGCCTTGCCGAGCCATACGCGATGATTGTCCATCACGGTGTCTTCCTCGGTCATGTAGAGGATGCCGCATTGATTGAAGCCCGTGTCGATGCCGAGCGTCGCATCCATCTTCCGCCACAGCTTCAGGCTTTCGATGCTCAGCTCGAACTCACGCATGTCGCGATGTGTGACGCGCACCCAGCCCCAATTGCGGCTCGATTGCTCGCCCGCAATATGGCCTTTCTCGCAAAGCGCGACCTGCAATCCTTTCTCGCTCAGATAAAGGGCCGTGCTCACGCCGATAATGCCGCCGCCGATGACGACGACGTCGACTTGCGAAGGCAAGGTGGTGTCGTCGGCGACCGTTTCTACTTTGGGTCCCATTGTGGCTCGTGTCCTGCCTGTGAAGACTAGTGATGTTGATCGGCGATGCCGGTCCTGACCGGGACGGCCGAATTGGCCGAAACCTGCGCCTCGCGCTGCCGGCGCGACGATCCCGTTCTGGAATTGCCGCGCGCCGGATTCGAATGACGGTTGGTCCAGCGGTCGATGTGGTTGATCGCGTGCGTGAGCGGCACGGTCACGAGCAGATACACCACGCCCGCGGCCACGAGCGGCGACAGGTTCGCGGTGTTCACCGACGTGTTCTGCCGATCGTGAACAGATCGCGTTGCGACGTCAGCAGGCCGAGAAAATAGACCAGGCTCGAATCCTTGACGATCGAAATGAACTGGTTCGCAAGCGCCGGCAAGATGCGCCGCACGCCTTGCGGCACGATCACGTAACGCATGCTGCTCCAGTACGTCATGCCGAGTGCCTGACACGCGGACAGTTGTCCGCGCCCCACGCTTTGAATGCCGGAGCGGAAAATCTCCGCGATATACGCGGACGAGATCAGCCCAAGTGCAACGATCGCGAGCGGATACGGATTGGGTCCGAAGATCGCCAGCCCCACAGGCGCGAGTCCCTGGCCGACCAGCAGGATCACGAGCGCTGCCGGCAGGCCGCGAAACACGTCGATGAACACCTGCGCGGGCAGCATCAGCCAACGCGTATGCGACACCGCCATCAACGCGAGCACCATGCCCGCGACGATCCCAAGCACGGTCGAAAACACCGACAGCACCAGCGTGTTGACGAGGCCTGTGCACAGCAACGACGGCATCGACGAGATCAGCAACGGCCAGTCGAGAAAGTTCTGCAAGAAAGCATCCATGGTGCGCTCCTTGTTGAGCGTCGGCGGGCGGGTTTAGCCTCCGGTCCGCAGGCGACCGAACTCAATCAGTTACCGGTCTTCATCGCGTACGGCGGCAGGTTCGCGGGCTTCGAATAACCCGGGTGGAACTGCAGATACAGCTTCACCCACGTGCCGTCCGCGACCAGTTCGTCGATGCTCCTGTTCAGTGCCGCCTCGAGCTTGGCGTTGCCCTTATGCACCGGGAAACCGGCGGGCAGATTGACTGCGGAGATGTCGAGCCTGTCCGCGATGTTCATTTGCGGATACTTGCCCTGCAAGCCCTCTACGAGCGTTTTGTCCACGAAGTAGCCGTCGATGTATTTCGAGCGCATCGCCAGGAAACCCGCGTTCAGGTTCGGAAAGCGCACGATCTGCGCGCCCGGCAGGTAGCTGTCCGAATACGTGTCCTCGATGGTGCCCTGCACGACGCCGATCCGTTTGCCTTTCACCGATGACGGATCGCTCGTGATCGTGCTGTCGGGCAAGGTTGCTACGCTCAGAAGACCCGTCAGATAGCCCTCTGAGAAATCGACCATCTTCAGGCGTTCCTTCGTGATCGAAATCGACCCGGCGGCCAGATCGATCTGCTGGTTCGCGACGCTCGGCAGCAGTCCGCTGAAATCCTGCGCGCGGAACTCGGCGCTCAGGCCGAGTTTCGCCGCGACGGCGCGCAGCAATTCGACGTCGAAGCCCGTCATCTTGCCGTTGTCGATATACGAATACGGCTTGTTGTTCGCATCGACGCCGGCGACCAGCTTGCCGGGCGTCAGCGTGCCGACGTCGTCGGCACGCGCGTTGCCTGTCAACGTGAACGATAGGGGCACGACAACCGCAATGAGGCTGAGAAGATGGCGAAAACGCATGATATTTGCCCCGTCGAAAGGACCTGCGGTGAAAACGTCAGGAAAGGGCGGCGCGCACGCGGCCGCTCCAGAGATCGTCGAACGTATAGAGCGCCGTGCCGACCGGCACGCTCAGGCGGCTCGCCATGCCGGCCGGACTGACCGGAAACGCGCCTTCGCCGAATGCGCCGGGCAGTGCGTCGAGCCCGAGCATGTGTTTCACGACCCGCGCGCCCAGATAGCTCATCAGCGCGACGCCGTTGCCGTTGCAGCCCAGCGCGTAGTGAATGCCGTCCTGTTCGCCGATATGCGCGAGCTTGTCGCCCGTCATCGCGACATAACCCTTCCACGCGTGCGTGATGCGCACGTCGCGCAATGCGGGCCACAATTCGATCAGCTTCGCGTGCAGCATCCTCGCCGCGTCACGCTCGCTCACTTCGCGGATCGCCGGGCGCGAGCCGAACAGCATCCGCGTGCCGTCGGGCGACGGCCTTGTGTAGAACAGATTGCGCTTCGAATCGCTAATCATCCGTCGCCCGGGATTCAGCACGACCATTAGTCCAGGCGGCAGCGGTTCCGTCGCGATCTGGTAACTCGCAACCGGCAGCACGCGCCGCGAGAAGAACGGCAGCAGCCGTCCGGTATAGCCGTTGGTCGCGACCAGCACATGCTTCGCGTCGATTTTTCCCCGCGTTGCGTGAACCCTAAAACCCGCGCGATTGCGTTCGATCCGTTCCACGCCTGCATGCGAATGCAAAGTCGCGCCGCAACGCCGTGCGAGATCGCGCAGCGCGCGATGATATTTGGCCGTATGCAGACCGCCGTATTCATCGACGAGAATCCCGCCGTAGTAGTAGTCGGAGCCGATCACCGCATGCTGATCCGCGCGCGGCACGACATGCACCGTTACGCCGGTCTTGTCGCGCAACAGATCGCCCTGGCGCCGCAGGCGGTCGAAGTGACGCGGGGTGAATGCGCCGAAGAAGCGACCGGTGATCTGCAGATCGGCGTCGAGCGATTCGTCGGCGACAAGGCGCTTCAGATAGTCGAAGCTCGCCATCGACTCGCACATCAGCCGTCCCAACCGTTCAGCCGACACCCCACGAATCGCGTTGGTCAGCGCGAGCTTCTGCCCGCTCGACACCATACCGCCGCTGCGCGTGCTGCCACCCGCGCCGATCTCGGCGGCATCGAGCACGGCGACACTCGCGCCGAGTCGCGCAGCTTCCGCTGCCGCGGACAAGCCGCAATACCCGCTGCCGACGACCACCACGTCGACGCCGGACGGCAACGCGTCGCGGACCGTCTCGGGCGGCGCGGCGTCCCACCAGTACGGGGCCACGCGAAAATCGTCATGAAACAGCAGGGTGTCGGAGCGCATCGCGTATCGCCGGTGACGGAATGCGGACCAGTCTAGGTTTTCGTCCTCCATCCGGTCAAATACGACCAAAAACGCCTGCCATTCAATTTTGATATGGCAAGCTGAGAATTGGATCGACGAAAGCAGACGAGGCGAGCGGATGAATCAACGGCAAATCGAAGCGTTCAGGCTGGTCATGTTGCGCGGCTCGATGACCGCCGCCGCCGAGGAACTCGGCACCTCGCAGCCGAGCATCAGCCGGTTGATTGCGGAACTGGAAGCATCGACGGGACTCGCGCTGTTCACGCGCAACGGCGGACGGATTCAGGCCACGGACGCGGGGAGTGCGTTCTATCGCGAAGTGGACCGGAGTTTTGTGGGCCTCGAAAAACTCGCGCATTCCGCACGTGAAATCCGCCAGTTCGGCAATGGCCGTCTGCGGCTCGTCGCGGCGCCGGTGCTGGCGTTGTCATTCGTGCCGATGGTGATCGAGCGTTTTCTTGCCGCGTATCCCCGCATCGCGATATCGCTGGAAATGCGCAGCGAAGGCACGATCCAGCGGTGGGCTTCGTCGGCCTATTGCGATATCGGATTCGCCACGACGACGCCCGATGCGTTCGGTGTGACGAGCGCCGAGTTATACCGGCTGCCGGGTGTGTGCGCACTGCCGACCGGGCATCCGCTGGCTGCGCGCAAACGTATCCACGCGCGCGATCTGCGCGGTGAAAGCCTGATCCTGCCCTCGTATGCGGACGACACGCGTTCGTCGCTGGATCGCGTGTTGCGTCAGGCGGAAGTCAATCAGGTGCCGACGATTGAAACGCCATACGGCGCGACGATTTGCGCGATGGTGTCGCGCGGTTTGGGAGTCGGCATCGTGAATCCGCTTGCGACTTTCGATGCCAATACCACGAAGATCCAGTTCCGGCCGTTTTCACCGGACGTCATGTTTCGGGGATTCACAGTGTGCCCGCAGCTTCAATATACGAATCCGATCGTCGACAGCTTTCTGAAGATCGCAGACGACACAATGATGCTTGAAGCAAAACGCTGGGCAAAATAATGTGACGGGCAGGTCCCGGTAGTCTGGCCCTGTGCTGACTCGTATGCTCTCGGCATATGACGCTCCACTCCTACGCTTCGTTCCTCCTTGCGAGAGGCCGTCAGTCGGTTTGCATTGGTCGATCGCGGCTGGGCGCCAAGCGGCAAGCCGGAACGCCAGCCGAACAAGATTGCTAATGCTGCGGCGTAACTTCGAGAAGGCTCTTAAGTCGCAAAACTGCCTCGTCGGATTCCGATTGAATCCGCGCGCGCAGAACAAGCCAGTTGAGTATCGCGAACCACATCGACGGTGCGCGATAAGTGAACGCTCGCTCGAAGCGTGTTCCGCTCGCGGTCGACGTCAGTGAATACGTCACGGTGCCAGCCGGTCTGCCATCAATTTTTCCCTCTATCGTCCATTTGCCTGGAGGCTCCCGTGCAGTGACTGTCCACACGACGCTGCCGCGTCGGCCCGCCACACGAA
Organism: Paraburkholderia sp. IMGN_8; assembly: GCF_038050405.1. NCBI lineage: Bacteria > Pseudomonadati > Pseudomonadota > Betaproteobacteria > Burkholderiales > Burkholderiaceae > Paraburkholderia > Paraburkholderia sp. IMGN_8. The sequence goes on from NZ_CP150901.1 coordinate 232,026, forward strand.
ACTCCTCCGCCACCTGCTCGCCCAGATCGAGCGGATGGTCAACGGAGCCACTGACCGCGAGCGATGACGGATGCCACACTGGCCAGTGAGCGGGTGTCGTGACATAGTCGAACACGACTTTGGAGGGACGTTGGATCGACGCAACCGTAACGATTCGCGTGTCGAGTCCAACCTGCTGCGGCAATGGCATAAAGAGCAACGCGATGACAACGAGCACGGCCAATATTGCCGTTACGTACCGAGTAGGGTTTCTCATAGCGATTTGTACCCTACGCGCTCAGGACGAAGGTATCTGACTGCGAATAGCCCCCCACGGCGGAGGCGCTCCTTTGATGGTCAGCCTCAATGATCAGGGTTGCCTTTCAATGAGCCGCGCGCAAGGCTTCGTCCGCAACAGCCAGCCGCGACGCCATGACCTTGACGACAAAACGATGGATTTGCCGCGCGGTCACGGGATCGTCCTGCTCGAGTGCATGCAACGAGTCAAGTGTCAAACGCCGGACACGCGCGGGACCCTCTGCGAGCACATCCGCACTACGCGAGCGCTGCGTGTACACCGCCATTTCGCCGACGATCGTACCTGGCCCGAACGAGCGCAGCCTGAGGGATCTGCCGTCCGCAAGCGGCAGTAAGACGGTGACACGGCCGCGCTCGACAAAGTACATGGCGTCCCCCGGCTCGCCGTGACGGAACACTGGCTGCCCCGCGCCAAGCTCGCGCACTTCCAGAAGGGCCAACAGCCTTTCGAGCGCGTATGACGTGAAATGCGGCGCGAGCAGCGCCTGAAAATCCTCTTCGCCGCAAGGCAGCACGCGTGAATCCGACGCGAGAAGCGTATCTTCGATCCATTCCAGCCCTGCATCCAGCGTAGCGAACTCGTGAATCCGGAGGTTCAGCGTGCCGGTCTTCATGAGCAGTTCACGCGATCGTGTCGGCAGCCCCGTCAACACCAGGTCCGCATCAAGCGTCGCACACAGCTGCCTGAGCTTGACGAAGCTGACCGATACCGACGCGTCCATGCCGTTGGTCGAAGCGAAGTCGAGCACGACAAAGCGAACCGGTAGCGGCCCGTGCCTGGCCAGCCGTTCGCGTACGCGTTGCAAGATCGAATTGGCGGTGCCAAAGAACAGGAACCCCTGCAGACACGTTCCGCACACCTGTACACCGAGTTCGTGAAGCCGTTCGGTTGCCTCGATACTGCGCTCGACATTCGATGTGCGGGTACTGCCATCGAACTCCATACGAACGCAACTGACGCGGCCGTACAGCAGGGCGAACATCACACATGCGGCGATGATTCCCGCCACGACGCCCGTGATGACGCCGTAGAACGCAATCGCGCCCAGAATAAGCGGTACAAGTAGATACTCATGCCAGTTGAGCTTGCGATACGCACCGACTAGCCACTGGATCAACAGACGCAGTCCCATGAAGAGCTGCAGCCCGACCAGCACCGGCACCGGGAATAGCGCCACCATGTCAGGCGAGACGGCCAGCACGAACAGGCACGCGAGGGAGGCGAATACGCCCGCCATACGGCTTGTCGCGCCCGTGCGCGCGTTGAGCATCGATCGGTTGAACGATTGGTAACCGACCATCCCGCCTAACATCCCGCTCGCGATGTTAGCTATTCCGGCGGCCCTCATTTCGCGGTTCAGATCGACGTCTTCGCCCGTGGCTGCGCCAATCGCTGTCGAATTCATCAGGATCGTGATCGCCGAAATCGAGGTGACCACGAGCGTCTCCGGCAAGTGCGCAGCGATTGCCGGCCAGTCGACGCTCCCGCGCGTCAGCAATGCCGGAACATGCAGTTCTGGAATCCGGATCGGGTGCAGTGCCACACGCGGAAGCAATAATCCCGTGTTGCGGGCGTCGTCGATCGACAGGCCTGCAGCAAGCAGGAACAGGTAGAACAGCGCGACACCGAGTACAAGGGTGATCGGCAGCGCCGCAGCGTGTTTCCAGGTGCGTGACAGGAGCGTGGCTGACGCGCACACCAGCACAGCGGGTGTCCACACCAGCCAGTTCAGGTGCGTCATCAGCGCCAATGTGTGCCAGTTCGAGGGCGCGCCGGTCGCGACCCGAAACGCGCCGGCAAGCAGGAGGTAGCCAGTACCGGCAAGGAAGCCACCTACGACCGGGTAGGGCAGGAATTGCAGGGAACGGCTGCGCTTCGACGAACCGACCGCATACAGAATGACGCCCGTCACCACGGAACACAGCGCGATGGCGATCAACACCGTCATCAGAATTGTCTGGGGCGTACCGCCGTCAGCCCGCACGCTGCTCGCGACGCCTGCCGCCACACCGGCAAGAAACGCCGTCGCGTTGCCGTCGGGTCCGGCGATATTCATGCGCATCGAACTTGTCAAGGCGATCACCAGTGCCGTTACCACGCAACTGATGAAGGCGGTGGGCACGCCAAGCTCGGCGTAACGGGCGAGATCCGCACTAAAGATCAGGGTGCCCAGGCTCATTGCATAGCAGAGCATGACCAACGTCGACACCATGCCGGCCGACAGGTCTCCGACCAGGCCCGTGATGCGTGGCCCGGAGCGGGCATCGGGTGAGGAACCTGTCGCAGCTGGCTTCACAGTGCTTCCCGGTGAGGGCGGACGGAATCTGGCCTGGGCCGTGCGGTTCGCGTGGCGCGCGGCGGTTGGGCTTTACCCGGACGTCACCCATCGTCTCGAACGACGAACGACTGCACGTTGCGCTTGCCTGCTCGCCCGACACTGTGGCCGATTCGCTAAGCAGTATCCGTCGTGGCCGCAGCCAGTGTCAAACGCACTGCGGCGCGCCGTCGCGCTCCTGGCCGAATCTGCATCCACCTCGTCGCTCATGCCGGGTATCCGTTTCCTTCGCGCTGGACGTACACTGTATTTTCGGCAGGAAGGCCTTGAGCATGGAGTACGTTGCACCGTCACGGCCAGGCAACCGGCGGTGCGTCGATTCGTATGATCTGTTGGTGCAACGCGGCCTGGTTGGGGTATACGGTTCGCAGCCTGCGCGGCCACGAACTGCGACGGAGTATGCGTGTTCGAACGCACCGGATTGGGCGGCGGCGATGGATATCGATCAGTGGCTATATGCATTGGGGCTTGAACAATACGCACCTGCATTTGCCGAGAACGACATCGATCTCGCGATGCTGGCACAGCTCGACGACGCGGACCTGAAGGAACTCGGCGTCGTCTCGCTCGGCCACCGTAAGCGCCTGCTGGCGGCGATTGCCGATCAGCGCGACGCCGTATTGTGCGCAGCGTCGCCTGCTGTGAATGCGCCGGCAAGCGAGCGCCGACAAGTCACCATTCTCTTCGCCGATCTGTGCGGTTTTACCGCGCTGTCGCAAACGCTCGATCCTGAAGAGTTGCGCGAGTTAACCGGTCGTTACACAGCGCTCGTCGATGGGATCGTCCTCAGTTACGGCGGCACGATCGACAAGCACATCGGCGATGCCGTCATGGCAATCTTCGGTGCACCGCGCGCGCACGATACCGATCCGCTGCGCGCGGCGCGTGCCGCGTTGGAGATTCATGAGGCCCTCAACGGACTGGGCAAGCAAGTGTCGCCTCCGCTGAGGGCGCATGTGGGCATTGCCAGCGGCGAAGTGGTAGCGGGTCCGCTCGACCGCGCAGACGTTCAGGACTATACGGTCCTCGGCGACTCCGTGAACCTCGCCGCCCGGTTGGTTGCCGCCGCCGGTCCCGGGGAAACGCTGCTCTCCGATAGCGTGCATCGCGCGCTCGGCAACTGCGTGATGAGCGACGCCGTCGGTGCGATGCGCTTCAAGGGGATCGACTCGCCGGTACGAGTATGGCGTCTGCGCGGTCTCGCCTTTGAACCCGTCACGCCAAGCCGCAGTGTGTTTGTCGGCCGCAAGGCTGAACTCGAGCAGTTCAAGGGCCTCGCCCGCGCGTGCCTCGAACAGCGGGCCGGCCAAGTCGTCTATGTCCGCGGTGAGGCGGGCATTGGCAAGACGCGGCTCGTCGACGAGATGCGCCGCTTCGTCGAAACGCTGGGCTTTGTCAGTCACCGCGGCCTCGTACTGGATTTCGGCGTGGGCAAAGGCCAGGACCCCATCCGCACCATCGTCGGCAGCCTGCTGGACCTGCGGCCCGCGGCCGGGTCCGATGAACAGCGCGCCGCCGCCGGACGGGTTGCCGCATCCGGGGCCGTCGGCCCCGATCAGCTGATGTTTCTCCACGACATCCTCGACCTCACGCAAACCGGCGAATGGCGCACGCTTTACGACGCGATGGACAATGCTGCACGCACGCGCGGCAAGCGCGCGGTCACCGCAGCGATCACGGAGAATGTCTGCCGGCACCAGCCAACCATGATTGTCGTGGAAGACCTGCATTGGGCCGACCCGCAGGTGCTCGGTTATCTCGCCGCCCTTGCCGGTGCCATCGCGAACGGTCCAGGCCTGCTTGCGATGACGTCGCGCGTGGACGGCGATCCGCTCGACGCGGCCTGGCGTGCAAGTTGCCGCGGCACGCCCTTCACCACGATAGACCTCGGCCCGCTGCGCAGCGACGAGGCGCTGAACCTTGCCGGCAGCTTTATCGATGCGACCGAGCGTGTCGCGCGTGCCTGCATCGAGCGAGCCGGCGGCAATCCGCTGTTCCTCGAGCAACTCCTGCATAACGCCGAGGAAGGCAGCGAGGAAGCGGTCCCCGCGACGATCCAGAGCCTCGTGCTGGCGCGCATGGACCGGCTGACTCCGCGCGACCGCGAGGCGTTCCAGGCTGCCTCGGTAATCGGACAGCGCTTTGGCCTCGCCTTGCTCCGGCGGTTGATCGATGCACCGGAGTATGTCTGTGACGGTCTCGTCGCCAACGCGCTCGTCCTGCCCGAAGGCGAAGATTTCCTATTTTCGCACGCGCTCATCCAGGAGAGCGCCTACTCGACGCTTTTGCGGGCGCGCCGGCGCGACTTGCACCGCCTGGCGGCCGACTGGTTTGTGGCGACCGACCCGGTGCTGCGCGCCCAGCATCTCGATCGCGCCGAGGACAAGCGCGCACCGCAGGCCTATCTCGACGCCGCGATCGCACAACGCGCCGCCTATTTCACCGAGGCGGCATTGCGGCTAGTCGAGCGAGGTCTGCAAATCGCACAATCGGATACGGATCGCCACGCGCTGATCTGTTTCAGGGGCGAACTCCAACGAGATCTCGGCGACATCGCCGCATCTATCGCGACGTACCGTGCGGCCGTGGCCGCCGCTCCTGACGAAGCGAGTCTCTGTCAGTCCCAACTTGGGCTCGCCGAGGGTCTGCGGGTGAGCGAAGGCCTCGCCGAAGCCCTCTCGCTGCTCGACGCCGCCCAGCAAGTGGCGCAACGTCTGGATAAGGTGCCTGAACTCGCGCGCCTGCATCACCTGCGCGGCAACATCCTCTTTCCGCTTGGCAGGATCGAAGATTGCCGCACCGAGCATGAGCGCGGGCTTGCCTATGCACAGCGCCTCGGCTTGCCGGAAGCCGAGGCGCGCGCGCTCGGCGGCCTCGCGGATGCTGCCTACGCGCAAGGGCGCATGCGCACCGCTTTCGGGCACTTTAGCCGGTGCGTTGCGTTAAGCCGCGAACACGGCTTCGGCCGCATCGAGGTCGCTAATCGTTCGATGGCCGGCTTCAGCAGGATCTACCTCAACCAGGCACGCGCGGCGCGCGAGGACGTAAGCGCCGCCGCACCGGCCGCCGCGCTGGTCGGTCAGCCGCGTGCGCAGATGCTGTGCGAAACGTTGGGCGCCTTTGCCTGCTACGAAATGGGCGACATGGCGGCGGCCCTCACCCATCTCGAACGCGAGACGCAGATCATCCGTCAACTGGGAGCTCGCCGCTTCGAGGCCCAGAATCTGGAAATGCGGGCGCGAGTGCTGCTCGATAGCGGGCGTCGGCGAGAGGCCGCCGAATTGTTGCGTGAAGCGCTGGCGATTTGCCGCGAGGTGGGAACGCAGTTCAGCGCGCCCAAGGCCGTGGGTGCACTGAGCCGCGCTGTCGAGGACGACGGCGAACGGGTGCGTCTGCTCGCCGAAGGTGCCGATATGTTGCATCGCGGCGCGGTTGGTCACAATCACCTGTGGTTCTATCGCGATGCGATCGAAGCGATGCTGTCCGCCGGCGACGCAGCCGGCGCACTGCGCTATGTCACCGCGCTCGAAGACTATACGCGCGCTGAGCCGCTGCCGTGGGCGGAGCTGTTTGTGGCGCGCGGCCGCGCCCTCGCTCGCGCGCAGCAAGACCATCCTGGGGAAGAAGCGCAGCGCGAACTCAAGCGTGCACGCGCAGCCCTCGTGGAAGCCGGCTTCAACAGCTATCTGCCTGCGGTGGACGCTGCGCTCGTCGCGTAGCGGAGGCGTTGCCCGAAGCGTTCCATCGAATCGGCTCGCTCAACTGTCAATGCGCGGAGCTGATCGACAGCCCCTGCGTTATCTGACGTCGCCGCCGTCCTCCCCCGTCGCTACAGCCGAAACAACTATGCACTGCGCATAGAGGGTGCTTATTGCCGCCATCCTCCTTGACGTTGCGCTACCGGGGATGCCGTCAAGGTTCGGATTATTGGGTGCATCATTGAACGCCTTGTCAGATGAAACCTGACGCTTATACTTCCAATTGCCTGAAGATAGTCCGCTGCGCGGTATGTTTGGCTCTGCACGACGGCGTGGTCCCGTGTCCGAGTCGGCCGATTCACGCGTCAATCGCTCGGCGATGCGAAAAACCACAACAATATTGTCGGAGACCGGCACATGAGCACGACCATCTCAATCGAAGAGCCGCCCCGCATTATCGGGATCGTGACCAAGGTCTACTCGGGCTTGCTGATCATTGGTTTTGCGCTCATTCCCGCCTACCTGATTGCTTATCTGGCTTTCTTTCAAGACCCGAGCCTGAAGTTCGAAAACCACGCGTTCCACGAAATCGCGATCGCGGCCGCGACGCTCGAGGGGCTGTTTGTCACCTATGTAACCTGGCGTTGTTATCTGTCGTCGGGTGAACCGCAACTGCGGTGGCTGACTTTGGGCTTTCTAGGCTTTGTGCTGGTCTATGCGCTACACGGCGTATTCACCGGCATGGCTCACCACAATATCTGGCTGTTCCTGCTCTACGGACCAGCATCGCGTCTGGTGATGTCGGTGCTGCTGCTGGTCGGGCTTCTCTCGTATCACCACGCGCCGGACGCGGTCGAGCGGCGCTCGAAGCCGCGCCCGTGGCTGACCGCGATCGCCGGGTTCGTCCTGATCGACCTGGTCGTTGGACTCATCGCGAACTCGTCAATTGCGGGCAGCCTTTCGGTGCGACTGTCGATGGAGGGCGGGGCGCTCATCTTCTCGACGCTGAACGTCATGGCGCTGCTGCTGCGTCGCATTCGCTCGCCGCTGATGGTGATCTACGGCATCTCGATCACCTCCTTCGCGCTTGCGTCTCTCGCGTTCATTCTCGGCAAGCCCTGGAATCACATGTGGTGGCTGGCGCACGCGATCTTTGCCGCCGGCTTTTTCCTGCTAAGTTATGGCGTCGTTCAAGCGTTTCGCACGACGCGGTCCTTTTCGACGATCTACGGGCAGGAAGAATTGATGGCTCGCCTCGCGGAGGCGATGGCACGCACAGAAAGCGCGCTGCAGGAGCTCCAACGCACCAATCACAAGCTCGAGCACCTCGCCGCAACCGATCCGCTGACGGGTGCCGCGAATCGGCGCGAGTTTATTCAACAAGTGGAAACGGAAATCGCACGAGCCAGGCGAGGCGGTGCGCCGTTCTCGCTGCTGGCGCTGGATCTCGACCACTTCAAATTGATCAACGACAACTATGGCCATCAGGTGGGTGACGAGGTGTTGCAACGATTCGTGCAGAAATGCCTCGGTGCCATTCGTCCCTATGACGGCGTGGCGCGGGTTGGTGGCGAAGAGTTTATGGTGCTGCTGCCCAAAGCCGCGCTAGACGCGGCCCGTTCGATCGCGGAGCGCGTGCGGGGCGCCGTGGCCACCGAGGACTTCTATACCGGAACCGGGCGGGCCGTCGCCGTTACCGTCAGTGTTGGCATCTCGGAGTTCGGCCGCGACGGAGACACGATCGACACCCTCTTACGAGTCGCCGATGAGCGACTCTATCGAGCCAAGCACGATGGCCGTAACCGCGTGGTGGCCGGATAGCGGTTTACTCTCCATAGCTGTAGCAGCTTGCAATCGACGGCGGCCATGCTCGCAATCAGCGCGGTTTTCGGCTCAGAATAGTTGCAACTGACATAGTCCGCGCGCGAAGATCCGGTGTCCGGGCGCAGCCGACGTTCAACCGTCCGAATGAAAGCGCGAGCCAACGGCCGCTCCTGGCCGCACTGAGGCGGATGGCGACCGTCTCAGCTCGACCCCGCCTGCTCGTCGTAAATTACCCGTGCAAAGCACGCACACATGGCTTCTTAAGGCCGCAGTGCCCATCGGAGCGATCCGCTCAGCTGAGCCTCGGGATTGCAGCCGACCAAAGTTTGATGATCGTCCTGTCAGCGCTGGGCCACGTAGAATGCCAGTCCACTGGATTTCGACGAGAAATTCACCTTGGCGCCGGCGGAAAACTGGATAAGGTCGGCCCTGACCTGAAGGCCCTGGAGCGGCTATGCAAGAATCGGCAAGTGCGTGCCGTTTATGCGATGCCTACGCTGCACAACCCGCTGGGATGGGTGATGAATGCCCAACAGCGACACGAATTGGTGTCGATTGCCCGTCGACATGGGCTGCTCATCATCGAGGACGCGGCCTATGCCTTCCTGGCCGAAGACCCGCCTGCTCCACTGGCAGCGCTCGCGCCTGAGACAACGGTATACGTCTCGGGACTGTCAAAAAGTGTAGCCACCGGACTCCGGGTCGGATTTGTCGCAGCCCCGCGTCAGTGGGTGCCTCTGATCGAGCGGGCGATCAGGGCCACTACCTGGAACACGGCCGGCGTGATGACTGCTATTGCCTGTGGCTGGCTCGACGATGGCACGGTCACCCGGCTCGAGATCGAAAAGCGTCATGATGCGATGGTCCGTCAATCGATGGCTGCCGAAGTTCTCTTCGGACTGCGACGCGTCTCTCATCCGGCGTCATACTTTCTCTGGCTCCCTTTGGCCGAGGAGGTTCGTGCCGACCTGGTTGCGATGGCGCTCGTTCGCGAGCACATCTCCGTGTCGACCGCTGAACCCTTCGCGACATCGGAACATGCGCCGCATGCGATTCGCCTCGCACTCGGATCCGTAGATTTGGCCACGCTCCGACAGGCGTTGAAAAAGGTTAAAGACGTGATCGGCGCTTACACGTATTAAAGCGTACTCACCAGGCCGTAGTCGCCCAGAACAGGTTGCCGCATGCAAATGAGGATTGTGACCGCGATATGAGCGCTTTTGTTGGCCGAACTTCGTCCGACGTCGAACTTCCGTGGTCAAGCCGTTGCGGCCGGTCGAGCGACGAGAAAGCGGCCTCTCGCTGACTTCGATGGACTGCCGGAACGGACGGTTCTGGTTCTACGATGTACTTCACCATGTCGCTGCTTTGCTTTGCTTTGCTTTGCTTTGCTCGGCGATGGCGCGGCGATGGCGCGGCGAGACGGGCAATATGAAAATTGGACGGGATGGCGCCGCCTGACGAAGCCGGCCTTCGCGGACTTCACTAATAAACAGCCACGTCCCGCCGTTGGTCGGGCAGTTGCCCACTTCCATAAACCAAACGGGCAGAGAAGGGCAGGCGCGCGAAGGTGCGGCACGATGTCGGACAGTTGGCGCGTGGCGCTAGCGTCGCTTATTTGGCTTGCTCGGCCGAGTTACGGATGGTCTGGCCACCTTTCGATATGTCCTCGCCGGCTCCAGCTATCGTGTTGCAGCCCGCAAGGACAGCAGTACCAGCGACTAGAAGCAAAACAATGAGTCGTGTCATGTTGGCTCCTCCGAGAGGTCCCTGGTGTTGGATGCGGTGCCGACACCAGACCGCCATGGGTGTCGCGGGTTCATCGGGACCACCGCAAGCATGCATGCTTGTATGAATCTTATTGTAAGCGAGACGTTGGGCCAGCAGTGACATCAAACTTACGTAAGACTTGCGGTTCGAAACGCGAATCCCTATGGCGCTCAAAAGAGCGCGCCATCTTCGCCATTAACGGGTTATTTACTGCGCCGAATCCGAACCCAGGATTTGACTCCGTTGCGCACGGATCGACCATCTGCCGCGGGGCATTGACCGGTGCCGGCGCGAGCTGGCGCCCCGGCGTAGCGGCAAAGGCCGGCCCTCAACTCCGGCGGCGAATAGCCGTTAACCCGGTCGATATCCCGCACAAAATCAAGGCATCGGCTGCCGTGAACGGGCTGTACTGGCTCGGATTGTTCGGACCCCAGACTGGAAGCTTGCCGGGATTGGCAGGACTGCACGTTAGACACCTGCACAGTACGGCAGGTGCTTAAGAGAGCACCACTCATGATTGTGAAACGAATCTATACCGCGTTGCTTGCGGCAATCCTGGTCGCAACGATTGCACCGGAATGTCAGGCGCAGTACACCACCGCCTGGATGGCGAACACATTCGGGACCAACGCCAACCGCGTGGGTAATGCCGCCCGTTCCATGTGGGTAGCGTCTGAGGGCGTTATCTATACGGCGTCCATGTGGGACGAGAACGAGGGCGGCGTTGCGATGTATCAGAATGGCCAGAACATCGGTTCCCTGGGCGCGCACGGCGAATTTCAGGGCGGCGCCATTACGGGCAATGCAACTTCGATCTTCGCTGCTTTGCAATTTAACAAGACTCACGGCAGCGGCAAGGTGGGCCGATACGACCGAACCAGTCGCACTTCCGATCTTCTCATCGCCGTCAGCGCGACGACCACCGAGCGGCGGGCGGATGTCATCACCGGACTCGCGACCTCAGGCTCACTCCTCTATGCGAGCGACTTTCCAGGCAATCGGGTCCGGGTCTTCACCACCGCCGGCGTCTGGCAGCGGGATATTAGCGTCTCAGGTCCGGGCGCGCTCGCCGTGGACGGCGCAGGAAATATCTGGGTTGCGCAGAAGAACTTGGGCACCATCGTCGAATTCAATCCGGCCGGCGCGTCGCTGAACACCATCCAGATGTCGGCTGCCTCTCGACCGTCCGCGCTATTTTTCGATGCGGTGAACACGCAGCTCATGGTCGGCGACGAGGGGCCCGACATGAACATCAAGATCTACAACGTAGCGAGTACACCATTTCGGGCCGGCACGTTCGGCATTCGGGGCGGTTATCTCGACACTACGGCTGGCATCAAAGGCCAGGTGGGTGACAAGCGGTTTACCCGCGTCACCGGCATCGGCAAAGACTCCGCCGGCAACCTGTATGTGCTGAACAATCCATGGGGCGGAACCTGGGACCTCGGTCGCGACGGCGGCACCGACATCCACGCCTACGACGGCGCAGGACACCTTCGATGGACGCTTCAGTCGCTCAACTTCGAAGGGAACGCCGCGCCTGATCCGGCCACAGACGGCGCTTACTTCTATGGAGGCACCAACATCTACGCTGGTACCAATGGAGGAACCTTCGTAGCGAACACCGTCGATCCAATCGATTATCCAGGCGACCCACGAATCGACATTCACGATCACGGACGCGGTGAGCACTTTGCTCAACTCGCCACCGTCGGCGCAAAGCGGATCCTTGTGGCGGCCGGCCAGAATCCCGATATCTTCTACTTCTTCCACTTCAACGCTGCGAATGGCTACATCGCCATTCCAGACGCGACGATTCCGGGTACTGCATTCAATACGAGTGCAAGGATCCGCAATGGGTTCTGCCTTGATAACAAAGGGGACGTCTGGGCGGGCTTGGACAAGACGAATACCATCTCGCACTATCCGCTGACCGGCTTTGACGCGAGCGGTAAGCCGAATTGGGGAGCAGCGATTTCAAAGCCCATTCCGGGCACCATCGCACCGCTGACGCGAATCATTTACTTGCCCGAGACCGACACCATGATTCTGGCGCAAGGCATTGTCGGCAGCATAGACTGGACGGCGATCGGGTCGAGGGTTGAGGTGTATCACGGCTGGCTCGCAGGCAACACCACCGTTCCCAATCCGGTGATCAACATTACCAGCGCGAATCCCAAGTCGATCACGGCAGCCGGCAACTACCTCTTTGTTGGGTACGTGCACACCGTGCCCAACATCGACGCCTTCAATCTCACCACAGGCAAGCTGGACAACACGTTGGTCAACAGCAGTCCCAATACCGTGTACCCCGGCAATGACGTAGATTCGATGTACGGCCTTAGATCGTACCTTCGCTCGACCGGAGAGTACGTGGTGACGAAGGACAACTACAACGGCTCCGGCATCGTTGTTTATCGTTGGACCCCGAAATCAACCACCGTGCTCGCCACGAAAACACTGGTTTCTCCTTTCAAATGATGACGAGGCTACTGTTGCTGCTTTAGGCCCGACATAGGCGGCTGCGCGAAACAATTCCTGGTCTGAGAATAGACGTGACTTGTAAGGCCCGCTTGGCAAAACGCCCTTCAAGGCTCAGCTCGAAGGGCGTCATGCGCTGTGCCTAGTTTCTCGAAGTAGCGGCTTGCTCGATGAGGGCCGCGACAGCAGCAGGCTTCGACTCGTATACGGCATGGCTGCCCGGCGTTTCAACTACCGTGGCGCCGGCGCGCCTGGACATCTCGCGCTGAGCGTCCGGTGGAATCATCTTGTCGTCCTTGGTGACCAGGTACCAGCTCGGCTTCGCGCGCCAGGCAGCCGAGGCGACTTCACCAGCCAGAGCGTCCACTCCCCATGGCACTTGGGCGTTCGCCAGGAAGGCGGCACGTTCAGCTTTCACGTCGCCAGCGAAGGCCGCAGCGAACTTCGTCTTGTCCAGCATCAGGAAGCCATTGACCGGCGGCAGGATGGGGGCCACCACCGTCGACGAAGCCGCCGTGGACCAGCACCACGTTGTTGACACGCTCGGCGGCGGCAGGGCTTGGCGCCATGACGCCGATGGCCATCGACGTGAAACCGAGCATGCCAAGAATGGTGCGCCAGGAGGGGAAAGAATTGGGTCGCATCGGATACCTCATTGATAGAGTTTGATGGAAGTGTGCGCTCGTCAGGCGTGACTGCCGTCCGAGGTCAATCGCACGGCGGAATTCAGATCCTGGAAACCGTAACCGCTTCGGCGGCCGCCTCGATCAGTTCGGCCACACGACCACGCCATATACGAGCACGATGGCCGTCCGGCTCGCGACTGACGGCGCGGGCGATGGTAGGATTGTCAATTCGTCTGCCCCTCCTTTTTGTATGGCGGTTGTATTTGTGCGGCGACCAGAATTGATCAAAGGGCCGCAGCGTGGAGCAGTATCGCGACAGCAAGCGCTGACGTATTGAAGGGCTGCCGAATAATGTCCGAATAATTCCCGAATCTGTTGCGGCACGGAGTCATATGCAGGGACAGCGTTTCACCTTCGGTCCGTTCTTACTTAATCTCGACAACGGAACGCTGCAGCGGCAAGGGGAGCGCGTGGCGGTTGGGCGCCGGGGCATCCTGCTTTTGGCCGCTCTGCTCAAGCGGCCGGGAGAGATTGTCACCAAAGCGGAGCTCATGGACGCGGCTTGGCCTGGGACCGCTGTCGAGGAGAGCAATCTTTCGGTCCAGATCGCTCTGCTGCGAAAGGCGGTTGGCCTCGCGTCCGATGGCGAGGGGTGGATCACCACCATTCCGCGCATTGGATATTGTTTGAAGGGCTCTGTTGCGACTTCTGAAGAAGCTGTCGACCAGCCTTCAAAAAAGCCGTCACTGGCAATCCTCCCGTTCGCCAATCTCAGCAACGATACCGATCAGGACTTCTTCGCCGACGGGCTGGCGGACGAGATCATCACAACGTTATCGAAGATCCCGGGCCTGGTCGTGATCGCCCGAAGCTCCAGCTTTGCCTACAAGGGCATGTCCATAGACGTGCGACGCATCGCAAGCGAGCTCGGCGCCCGCTACATTGTCGACGGGAGTATTCGGAAAAGCGGCGACCGCATTCGCGTGGTCGCACAATTGAGTGATGGGGTAAGCGGTAGCCATCTGTGGGCCGAACGATACGACCGGGAACTTCATGACATGTTCGCGGTACAGGACGAGGTCGCTCGAAAGATCGTTGCTGAGCTAAACGCCGCGTTGAGCCCAGTTGAGGTCGCCCTATACCCCGGCGTTGCATCCGGCGGAACGACGCATATGGAAGCCTACCAGTGCTTCCTGCGAGGCCGCGCGATGCAGCGGGGCGCGACGCAGAATGTTGCCGTCTTCGAGCGAACGAGCGACCTGTTCCGGCAGGCGATCGCTCTCGATCCGGACTATCCGGCCCCCTATGCGGCGCTAGGCATGGCCCTCGCCTATGCCTATTACAACCGCTGGACCGACGACCCCGAACGCTCGCTCACCGAAGCCGAGAGCTGATCGACAACGCGATCGAGCGCGATCCGGGCGAGCCGTTCGCGCACGGCGTGGCCGCATTGGTCGCGATGTACCGGAAAGACTTCAGGCGCTGGGCTCTCGAAGTCGACGAAGCGCTTTCGCTCAACCCCAACTTCGCCCCAGCGCTGTCTCTCCGGGCAACGCTGAACATCTATTCGGGGCACCCTCGGGTGGCGATTCGCGATCTGGAGCGGGCCATGCGGCTCGATCCCTATTTCACCCAGGGCTATCTGCACCATCTCGGCGTGGCCCATATCGTTGCCGGCGACTATGAAACAGCCGTAGCGATCCTGCGGGAGCGCATTCTTCTTGTCCCTCAGACAGACATGAGCCGGGCTTATCTCGCTTCGGCACTCGGGAACCTTGGTTACCTCGACGAAGCGCGTGGCATCTGGGACGAGCTCATCGCCATCAACCCGGCCTACTCGTTCGCCGACCGCATCGCTCGTATGCCATTCAGGAATCCGGAGGATCTGGCCCGTATCGCGAAGGGTCTGGACAGAGCTGGATTGCTTACATCCTCCAACACGCTTCCCTGAGTATGGGCTATACCGCGGTCGCGCGACGATAGGCAACCGGGGAACAAGTTCGTAGATCGCCTGGCCGTCACGCCCTCGAGACGACGAACGCGCAATCGACGAAAGTATGAGCACGACGCTGACCGTAGGCAACAGCCTCCTCCGGCCATGCAAATTCAAGCGGCTCTGCATAACTCGCAATCACGTTTTCCGGAAAGAAGCGATTTTCCTCATGAACATACCAGGTGACGGTATAGCGTGGCTCGACACCGTTGAACGAAAGCGCGGCGTTCTCGGCGACGCGCACGTGCACTCCGAGGCCTCGGTAAGGTTGGCAGTTGTGGTCGCTCATGTTTCCTCCTCAGCGTTCGGACAGCGGATGAACGCCTCTTTGCAACGGCCGGGACTGTCGACGGCTCGCACTGCGCAACGCGGCAATCGGAGCGCCGGGGGTATAAAAGGCGGCGTCACCAACCGGGAATTGGGACGCCGTTGAAACACACACCCGCGGGACTGGGTAGACCGCACGAGTGACTTGAAGATATCGTCCGTCCTTCCTCGCCTCAAGATGAAAAATCTTCGTTTGTAACAGCGTCCAAAGTATTTTTTGCATCATTAAATCTGATGATTCTGGTTGAGCAACTGGCCACGATGCTCCGCTGGCGTCAGCGCGCGCAGGTCGCGTTTGTGAATTTACAAATTCGAAAATTTCTTACAAAACTGCTTATCGGTTGAATCCGGCCGGCGCTACCATGGCTGACAAGATGGAGGGCCGTTGTGCACCCGTCACGAATCCATGCTTTGTCTTTTCGAATATTGATGAGTCCGCCCGCCTCAGGCCGACCGAGCCCGCGTCGACGCTGAACTTCCGTGGCCGACCCGCAACCGCCACTCGGAATTGATGTGTGAATGTCCGAAGGGGGGCTCGTAGTGGTCACTCGACCAAAGCCCAGCGCTAGTTATCGGATCTCGGGAATAGTTTATGCGTGGTCTCTGGCTTTTACGTTTGCGGTGACTTACTGTCCGGACCTCCTCCAGGAGAGAGGGCGGCCCCATTCTGCTCGCACTGCTCCCATATTGCCTACAAATATGAACAGCTTAGATACGGTCATCGAGACACTTCTTACAAACCTGAGCTTTGGCTTTCTACTTAACCATGCAATAAGAGCCGTCACAGATCTGTATACGTTCAAGGGTCTCGTGCTCATCCCCGTTTTGTGGTGGATATGGTTCCAACCTGGCGAGCGTCGCGAATGGCAGCGCGAAATTGTCATCGCAACGATCGTGAGTGGTCTGTTGGCACTCGCTACGGGAAGACTACTCGCTGATTTATTGCCATTCCGGGTACGTCCTGTCTACGACCCCAACCTCAATCTGCACTTTGCATTTGACCCGCAACGGGATGCCGTGCTGACAACATGGAGTTCGTTTCCGAGCGATCACGCAATGCTGTGGATGTCGGTCGCGACAGGCATTTTCATTGTCTGGCGCCGAGTTGGTGTGCTGGCGCTTCTGTACACCGTTATCTTCATTTGCATCCCGCGCGCCTATCTCGGCTATCACCACCCGACCGATTTACTCGCGGGGGCCGCGATTGGGATCGCCATTACCTACGTCATGACGCGGGACTCCGTTAGAGCGCGTTATGCGCCTCAATCGTTGCGATGGATTGAACGCTACCCAGGACAGTTTTCGATGCTGGCGTTCGTCCTTTGCCTCGAACTGGTCACCCAGTTCGACGAACTACGGAAGTTAGCGAGCTCCGCTTCCAAATTTCTGTGATTCCTTTCATCCCCCGCAATATTACCTGGAGCCATCCGGAACAACATCGGCCGCGTTGGACCTGTCGAACTCGAAGAGCGGTACGCAACCACTTCCCGGGATCTCAGCGCGTTATGTTGACTTCCCGAATTCGTGATTTCAAAAACCCCGCCGACTCAGGAAGAGTCATTCTCCCGTTCATCTAACGGCTCTCCTCTCAAGGTGCCTGGAAAATCTGGCTAAAGATTGGCTTTTCGGACGCCGTTAAGCGTATAACGCCACGAGGTACCGCGACCGGAGGTTTTGTCGTGTCCGGCCCTCGCGTCAATCGGTGCAGGCGTAAATTGGCGATATTAAGATAAGCTTGTGTGGCTAAAAGCGCTAACTGGTTGCGCGGAGGCGGCGGGGCGCCACCTCGGCACTCGCCCGAAACTCAGCTGCGAGATCGTTGCGACCGGTTTCTCGTTGCCGGATCGCATCCTCATCGTCCTACTTTGCCACGGGATCACGATATGCTCGCGAATGGCATCGCTTACAACCGATTCGATGTTTCCGGGCTGCCGCCGCAACAGCAATTGCTGGCTTATTGGGAGCAGCTTGGCCAGATTATCGAGATCGTGCCGTTGCGTGAGCAGGTTCTACAGCCCTTTATCTGCATCAACGACCGTTACGACATCGGCGAATTCCGTATCAGCGACACCTATACCGATCACGTCATGATCGAACGCACCGTCGCCCGCATTTCGCGCGATAGCGCGCGCGGCATCGGTTTTACCATCTTCCTGGACGGTGAAGCTCATTCGGCAACGACGCTCGCCAAGAAGCGCGAGTACCTCTTGTGTGGGGGCAGCGTACTTGCCACCGACTTTGAACAACCCATACGTTTGCGGCGGCAGGCGTGCCGGTACATCACGCTCGTTGTGCCCTCCAACCTGCTGCGACACGTGTTCTCTGACCCGGGAGCACTACACGGACGCGTGCTCGACCCGAGCAGGCCTGCCACGCGGCTTATCGTCGAGTGCGCTACGACGCTAGTCGAGAACTTCCGATACATGCCGTTCGAGGATGGTCATCGCAAGCTCACCGGCCTCATTGAACTGATCGCAGCCGCATTCGGGGAAGAGGCTGGTTTGAGTGGCAGCAAACGAGCCGTCGGCCGTGCGCTCATGTTCGAATATACGCGACGCTACGTTCGCGAAAACATACAGGAATACGAACTATCGCCCGATAGCGTAATTGAATCGTTGGGGCTCCCACGCAGCACGATTTATCGGCTATTCGAACATGAAGGCGGGCTTGGTGCTTATATCCGTCATCTTCGCTTGCGCGCCGCCGCAGACGAGCTCGTTCGATTTCCGAACGTTCCGATCAAGGACGTTGGCTATTCAGTCGGCTTTAAAAGCGCATCCGACTTTACGCGTGCCTTTCGGCGCGCCTACGAGATAACACCTCAAGAAATGCGCCTGAACGACT
Organism: Paraburkholderia sp. IMGN_8; assembly: GCF_038050405.1. Lineage (NCBI taxonomy): Bacteria > Pseudomonadati > Pseudomonadota > Betaproteobacteria > Burkholderiales > Burkholderiaceae > Paraburkholderia > Paraburkholderia sp. IMGN_8. Next base: position 250,222 of record NZ_CP150901.1, read on the forward strand.
ACCGATATCTTCATGCTGAACAGCGGTAGCCAGCCGTATCGGCGTCTATCACTGCCTGCGCAGGCAGTGATAGTCGATCTCGCAAGGTCCGCTCTTCGGTACAAAGCGGACGTGCCATTTCATCGTTTAAGCGGCGTCGGAACGCCCAGAACTTCAAGGAGATACCGTCGCTCGAGCTGTGGACCCTCGAACGATAAGCTTCGGAGGCGATGTGTGGATGACCGTTGACTCGTTCGCCCGCCCGGCCATGAGCTCGATGAGAAGGCCTATCCCCTGCTCGGCCAGTTCGGCCGTTGGTATCGCGACAGTAGTCAGGCCCGGGCGCGATTGGCGTGCGGGGATAATATCGGTGATGCTCACAATGGATAAATCGTCGGGCACCGAGTATCCAAGGTCCGATGCAGCGTTCAACACACCAAGCGCCGGAAGGTCGTTGGAGACAAAGAGCGCCGTCAGGTCGGGACGGGCCGAAAGCAAATGCTTTGCAGCTTCGTAGCCGTCTTCGAAGGAATCCTGTGTGAATCGCTCGTCCGCTGCTAAATGCCGAATTCTGGCTTCTCGCATGACCTCCCGAAACCCATCATATCGTGCTCGGTGGATTCCGTTTCTCGAGCTACCAATAATAGCGCCGATGCGCCGGTGCCCATATTCAACCAGGTGCTGTGCGGCGAGTTTGCCCGCACCCTTTGAATCGAACGTGACGCACGGAATGCCAGGCGGTTCGTCTGGCAGTTCCCACACGGATATGACCACCGGAACGCCTCGACGCTGGAGCCTGCGTAGCTCGTCAATCGGTAGGTCCGCATAGTTCGCAACGAGAACCCCATCGGAAAGAGAGCCGGCGACTTGCTCCAGGAAACGCGTACCGCGGTCCGGCTCATGGTCTGTGTTGCAGACGAGCAGATGGCGCTGGTGCTTTAACGCTGACAGATTCGCCGCGAGCGTAAATTCCGGATAGAACGGGTTGGTGATGCAACTGAGCATCAACGCAAGAGTCGGCGCCTTGCGTTCCACGAGTGCGCGTGCCGTAAGGTTCGGCCGGTAGCCTTGGCGCTCTACCACCTCGAGAACTCGCTGCCGCGTCTCTTCACTCACGCGTCCCCGACCGCGCAACACATTCGAGACGGTCATGACCGAGACGCCAGCGTGTTCAGCTACGTCCTTGATCGTCGCGGCAGGGGTGAATTGTTTGCTGCTCATAGTAAAAACACTCTTCGGCGAAGCTGCAACAGGATTTTTAGCATCATTCAATCGACGCGACACGGCGTTGTCAATCATATTGCCCATGAAAAAGCTCTTGCGCCTGTCGGGAAACGGGCGTAGAGTCCATCGCAAATACAAGGACAGTTGCTCCCGGTCAGGCCTCGCGGCCTTTTTTTAAACCCCGTTGGTGTAACGTTAAATCAAGCTGGACGGAGACATGGCAGCCATCACACTGAGAAGCGTGACTAAGGCGTATGGAGAGCACGCGCCTGTACTACGCGGAATCGACCTTGATATCGGGGAAAACGAGTTCTGTGTTTTCCTGGGGCCATCTGGCTGCGGGAAGTCGACGCTGCTGCGCATCATTGCTGGACTCGAAGACGCGACGTCTGGTGACGTGCACATTGGTGGGAAGCTCGTGAGCGCCGTACCCCCTGCCAAACGAGGGGTAGCGATGGTCTTTCAAAGCTACGCCTTGTTTCCCCACATGACCGTCGAACAGAACATGGGGTTCGGCTTGAAGTTGGCCGGTCTGCCCGCGGGCGAAATCACGCAAAAGGTCAACCAGGCGGCGAAGATACTGCAATTGGATGTTCTGCTCAATAGAAAACCAGCGGCGCTCTCCGGTGGCCAACGCCAACGCGTCGCCATCGGCAGAGCGATCGTGCGCGAGCCGGGCGTGTTCCTGTTTGATGAACCGCTCTCGAACCTCGACGCAATGCTTCGGGGCCAGACACGCGTCGAGATCGCGAGGCTCCATCGTCAATTCGCGCAAGCCAGTACAGTCTACGTTACTCACGATCAGGTAGAAGCCATGACACTCGGGGACAAGATTGTCCTGTTGCGTGCCGGGCAAGACGCTGAGCGCTTCGGCAGCATCGCGCAGGTCGGTTCACCGTTGGAACTTTATCACCGTCCAGACAGCCGATTCGTCGCCGAGTTCATCGGCAGCCCGAAGATGAACTTTCTATCTGCGTCGGTCATATCCTTGGGGTCCCAAGATGTCACCGTGAAATTGACGAAGTCCAACGACGTAGTGGTGGCGAAGGTCGATGGTTCGCCCCTGGAGGTCGGGCAATCGGTTACGGTCGGAATCCGACCTGAACACATCGAGAATGCCTCGCTTCGCGACACCTCAACGGCCCCTGAACCTCACGGGGAGATGCAAGTTTTGTGGCGCGATGTCGCTCTGGTCGAACGACTCGGTGAGCACAGCTATCTGCACGCCGATGACCCCGGCGGAACGACAATCATTGCAAAGCAGCCAGGCGACGCGAACCACCTGACCGGCGCTCGCGTCGCACTGGCCTTCAGGTCCCATTCTTGCCACATGTTCACCGCCGACGGCCGCGCAGTGCCGAAACTTCAATAGAACGACATCCGGAGACATCGATGAAACGACTGCTTGTGCTCTCAGCCTTGGGTGCGACCCTCTCTTTCGCGAGTGTGGTCGATGCGGGGACTCTCCAGTTGAATATCGCTTTCAAAGGCGCCGACCAGCGCGCGGTATGGGAGCGGCTGATTCAGGGATTCGAAAAGGCCAACCCGGATGTGACGGCGAAAGTCGCATTCGTCGAGGAAGAGACGTACAAGGTGCAGCTTCCCGGTTGGTTGACATCGGTCGCACCCGACGTGATTAATTGGCATGAAGGCGAGCGCATGGCCTACTACGCACGCCGTGGTTTGCTCGAAGACCAGTCTGCGGATTGGCAAAAGAACGACTGGAACACGCAGTTCGCGTCACTCAAGACTGCGTCCTCGTACGATGGCAAGCAATATGCGATGCCTACGCAGTATTTTGCGTGGGGGCTGTTCTACAGGAAGGATCTGTTCGAGAAAGCTGGTATCAAAGGTGAACCGGCCACGTGGGACGAGTTTCTTGAGGCGTGTCGTAAGCTCAAAGCGGCGGGTATTGCGCCGATTGCAGTGGGTGGGCGCGACTCATGGACGCTGGCAGCGTGGTTTGATTACCTCGACCTCCGCATGAATGGTTACGACTTCCACATGCAACTCATGAACGGTGACATTCAGTACACCGACGCCCGCGTGAAGAAGGTCTATCTGGCGTGGAAAACGCTCATTGATAGTAAATACTTCATCGACAACCCGCTCTCCTACAGTCTCGACTCCGTGCAGCCGCTCTATATTCAAGGCCAGGCAGCGATGATGTTGATGGGCACATTCCTCTCGCCCGGTTTGCCCCCTGCGACGAAGACACAGACAGGCTTTTTCCGGTTTCCGACGGTCGACCCCAAAATTGCCGCTGCAGAGGACGGCTCTGCCGAATGCCTCAATATTCCAAAGAGGGCTGCGAACAAGACTGACGCTCGAAAATTCCTTGCGTTCATAGGCCGACCGAATATCGACGGGGAACTCGCAAAGGGCGTAGGTACGCTGCCGGCCAACAATCAGTCTGCAATGCCTGAAGACCCGATTGCAAAAATCGGCTTCCAGATTCTCTCGAAGACCACCGGCGGTGTCGCACAATTCTATGACCGTGACATGACCAAGGAAATGGCCGATGAGGGCATGAAGGGTATGCAGCGGTTCATCAGCGATCCGTCCAAGCTCGACGAGATTCTTGGACAACTCGAAAAGACGCGCAAGCGCATTTACAACAAGTCTTAACAGTGCGAGGCTTGCCATGGCTACAGCCGAGACGAGAACGTCAGTGCGAGAGAGTTCGCCCACAGACCAGCCTTCTCGCACCAAACGCGCGTTGGCGGGACGGCAGGCTACACCTCTGGCGAGCAGGCGCAAGCGAGCAGCCTTCCTGTTCCTGCTGCCCGCTTGCGCGATGTTTTGCATGTATGTGATTTACCCGATCATCAGCAGCATCGTGCTCAGTTTTTATAACTGGGATGGCATGAGCGACAAGGTCTTTGTGGGATTCGCGAACTACAGGGAGCTCTTTCATACCGACACGTTCTACATCGCACTGGAAAACAACTTGTTGTGGCTTGTGCTCTTTCTGCTTGCGCCACCTCTGGGACTGGTCTTCGCGCTATATCTGAACCAAAGCGTTAGAGGCATGCGGCTGGTCAAGTCGCTATTCTTCTCGCCTTTCGTGCTGTCCGGAGTGGTGGTTGGCCTTGTCTTCAGCTGGTTCTATGACCCGGCCTTTGGTCTTTTGAAGGTGTTCGTTGGGCACGGAATACCCATTCTCGGTGACGAACACTACGCAACGTTCGGAATCATCGCGGCAGCATTATGGCCACAGATTCCGTTCTGCATGCTGCTTTATCTAACCAACCTAACAAGCATCAATCCCGAAATCGTTGAGGCAGGTCGCATGGAGGGGGCAACAGGTTGGTCTCTCTTGTGGCACGTCGTACTGCCTCAGTTGAGGCCCGCTACCTTCCTGTCCGTCGTATTGACCATCATTGGTGCGTTGCGTAGTTTCGACCTCATCGCTGTTATGACCGGCGGTGGTCCATTCGATAGCTCGACTGTGCTTGCGTATTTCATGTATGACCAGGCCATCAAGTACTTCCGATTCGGTTATTCGGCGGCCATTGCGGTTGTGTTGTTTCTCATCATGCTGGTTTTCATCGTGTATCAGCTGCGCCGCCTCCTCCACGTGGAACGGTAACGAAGGAAGATTATCTATGTATCCAACTCCCGTTAGCAGATGGAGCCCAGTTGGACGGACTGTCTACAAGGCTTCTTTACCGGTTGCACTCGTCATCTGGCTACTTCCGTTGTTCGCAGTTCTGGTGACTTCCGTTCGCTCGTCAAGCGAGCTCATGAAGGGAAATTATTGGGGTTGGCCAGAGGGATTCGCCTTCTTCGAGAACTTCAGGACAGTCCTCGTCGACTCCCCAATGCTTCACTACTTTCTGAATAGTTGCCTCATTACCGTGCCATCGGTGCTGGGCTCCATCGCTTTGGCTGCCATGGCGGGCTTTGCTCTTGCAACATACCCGTTCAAGGGGAACAACGCGATCCTTGGCGCATTTGTGGCAGGTAACTTTGTTCCCATTCAGGTCTTGATGATTCCCGTGCGCCAACTGACGCTGCAACTGGGATTGTTCAACACCCTTGAGGGGCTGATTCTCTTTCACGTGTCGTTTCAGACAGGCTTCTGCACGCTGTTCCTGCGAAATTTCATCAAGGAACTGCCCTATGAGCTTGTCGAGGCTGCACGTATCGAAGGGGCAAATGAATGGCAACTATTCTACAAAATTATCCTACCCCTTATTGCGCCTGCGCTCGCAGCGCTAGCGATTCTTGTCTTCACATTCGTGTGGAACGACTACTTCTGGGCGTTATGCCTGACGCAAGGTGATGATGCGGCGCCTATCACAGTGGGCGTCGCCGCGCTCAAAGGGCAGTGGACCACCGCCTGGAACCTCGTTTCCGCTGGCTCGCTACTTGCCGCCCTCCCGTCAGTCGTTTTGTTCTTTGCCATGCAGAAGCACTTCGTTGCCGGTCTGACCTTCGGCGCCACGAAGGGCTAAGCAAGCCGTTCATTCCATATTCAATGCGAGCGATGGGCTCGTAGGGCGCGCTGCGTCCATAACATCCATAAAGGAACAATTCCATGAAGGTGGGAGTCGACTACTACCCCGAGCATTGGGACGTCGCGCTGTGGGAACAGGATGCGCAGCAGATGCACGATGCTGGCATTACTATCGTTCGCCTCGCGGAGTTTGCGTGGTCAAGGCTTGAGCCTACAGAAGGCGCTTTCGATTTCGACTGGCTTGACCAGGCCATTGCAGTCCTTGCACGTCACGGCATGGGCGTTGTGCTCGGCACGCCCACGGCTACGCCGCCAGTTTGGCTCACGCACAATTATCGAGACGTTCTTCCGGTCGACAACAAAGGTCACACCCATTACGCGGGCGTGCGCCTTCATCGTTGTTACAACAGTCCTTCTTTGCGCAAGTATGGCGAACGAATTATCGACCGGCTGACGCAGCATTGCAGCCGGCATCCGGCTGTCATTGGCTGGCAGACGGATAACGAGCTCGCAGCAAACGATTGCCATTGCGAGAATTGCACGCGACTCTTTCGTACTTGGCTCCAAAGCAAATATGGAACGCTGGAGAATTTGAACCGCGAGTGGGGTACCGTCGTTTGGAGCGGTGAATATAGCGACTGGACGCAGGTCAATACACCGCTTGGTGGATCGCCACATCTTAACCCGTCGTTCCTGCTGGACTTCCGGCGGTTCTCCTCCGACTCGGTTGCTGACTTCAATCGGTTCCAGGCGGCCCTTATACGCAAGAACAGTCCCGGCAAGTTCGTGACCCACAATCTGTGGGGCTACCCCGTCACGGCCGACTACTACGACATGTTCGACAGCATGGACTTCGCGTCTGTCGACTACTATCCGGCCACCGACCTCGCCGATAGCTCGAAGTCCCGGATGTATCACGGAGCTCTGACACTTGACCTGACGCGTGGCTTGAAGCGACAAAACTTCTGGGTGATGGAGCAATTGAGCGGGACGCCGGGATGTTGGTACCCGATGTCACGTACACCGTTTCCCGGAATGATTCGAGCGTACGCATGGCAAAGTGTATCTCGTGGTGCCGATACGGTGGTCCAATTCCGATGGCGTTCGGCTCGCATCGGCGCAGAGCAATTCTGGCATGGTCTGCTGGACCACCACGGCGTGCCCGGCCGCCGTTTCGACGAGTTCGTCCGGTTCAGCCAGGAAGCAAGAAAACTCGCTCCACTGCTGGAGGGCACGACATTACATCACGATGTAGCGATGCTCTTTTCGCACGAGCAACTCAACGCCTTCCAGATTCAACCGCAGTCGGATGGGTTCGATTACCTCGACAACTTCAAGCGTGTGCACTCGGCACTCTTGCGAATGGGCATCGGCACGGACGTGCTTAACTGGAGGGATGACTTCGAACAATACAAACTTGTCATCGCCCCGATGCTCTACCTTATTGACGACGCCATGGCGGCTAAGCTGCGCCAGTATGTGGACAATGGCGGTACGCTCATCTTGACAACGCGCTCCGGTGTCAAGAACATGAACAATGTATGTTTGCCAGACCGCTTGCCGAACTTGTTGACGGAGCTCGCTGGTGTGTTCGTAGACGAGTACGACCCAATTGGCAAGGACGTGCAGAAAATTGAATTCGAAGGTGGTGAGCTATTCAAGTGTAGTCAATGGTGTGACATCCTTTCACCGGTCACTGCAGAGACAATAGCAACATATTCGAGCGAATACTTTGCTGGCCGCGCCGCCGTCACGAGGAATGTTGCCAGCAACGGCACTGTGTATTACATCGGAACAGTGCTCGATGATGAAGCTTATAGGGTTTTGCTCGGTCGGATTGCGGTGGATGTGGGCCTCGATTGTGAGCTGGATCTCCCCGAAGGCGTAGAACTCGCCGTGAGAACCTCTGATGCGACAAGGCTTCTGTTCGTAATGAACCTCTCAAAGGAATCGAAGCAGATCACGCTCGATGACCGCGAGTGCGTAAGTGCCCTGTCAGGTAAGCGATTGCAGGGAGGGCGCATTGAGCTCCAACCTGGAGATGTAGAAATCCTTGTTGAAACACTTTCGGAAGTGGCTATCACTTTGTGACACATCCGTTTCCGAAGGGGCTGCGAAAGCTAACGCTTGTCCGTTAGCGCTGCAGCCTCCGCTCGACGAGATTTGCGGTACCCGCCTTGGGGCAATTAATCAGTATTTACACTACAAAATCTTCAAGCGCGAGGAGCGTGGTGCGGAGGCTTTATTAAACAACGAAAGGCGCTCCACGAACGACCGCAACTGTTGTGATAAGCGGCCGTTGGACGTAGGGCGAAGGTCGCCTTGTGTGGTGAGCTGAGATGAGGTCAACCCGCTGCCACGGGGGCCGCAGGCATGCAACGGCGGGACCGCACGAGCAGGACGGCGGGCTATTTTCGTTTCCCATTGGGGCAGCATGATTGAAAGGCGACCTTCTTAGGCGACGCCTGCAATCAGAATGACTGCCGGTTTCCCTGCCGATGTAAGTGTTCGTCCCGACCTGCTTCCTGTGGCGACTGGCGTTGCAGTGCACACGCCCAATTGCATCCGTATGCCGCCAACGAGCGTATATATTGAAACAGGTGGACGAGCCACCGTCAGGAGACACAACCATGAAATTCATGATGACCTTCCACTGGGCACCGGATACCCAGCAGCGTGCCGAAGCCATCGCGCGCTTTCAGCGAACCGGCGGGCTCCCGCCTGACGGCGTCCGGTTGGTGGGCCGGTGGACGCGAGCCGATCTGGGCGCAGGATTCGATCTGCTCGAAACAGATGATATGAAGAAACTCACCGAGTTCGCCTATCAGTGGAGCGATCTGATGGAGCTGGACATTGTCCCGGTGCTTGACGACGCCGAGCTGGGCGAGGTGCTGGGGCGCGTAGTGAAATAGAGGGTTCAACGCACGTTCGATATCGACGCTATTCGACATGAACACAACCGGGCGCGCCCGCAGCCACGGCCTGCGGCACCGCGTGATCCTTGCAGCCGGACCCGGACGCTGGCGACGGACGATCCTGGTCCTGCTTGTCGTTCTGATCGGCTATGCCGCTGCCGATCTCTTCTGGCCGTTGCACCGTGACCTGAGCCGCTTCGATCCCATCGCGACGGGGACACTCGAAACGAAAATATGGCGCTCCTACTATGACCGCCAGCACGTGGCGCTCTTTCTCGAACTGGCGCAAACCCTGCGCACGCAATACCGCTTTCCGTGGCTAAGGTCGTACGTCGGCGCTTACTACGGCGCATCAGCCGCATTCACCTTCAAGGAGGGCAGGGAACGCAGCGATTACGAAAAAGCGTTGCCGGCGCTGCAAACCTATTTCAGCCTGATCCGCAATACGGGGAACCGCGACTTCGATGTCTCGCGCACCACCGCACTCGAACTGGAATGGTGGATCGTGCACCGGCAGCGTGAACGTTATCCGCCCGGCGCGTTGGGCAGCGCGTGCGCTGAAGCTGCCGCATCGCTGTATAGGGTGCCCGCGGGTTCGACACTCGAACACGGCCAGTTGCGCGCGCAAGCGATGCTGCTTCGCGACGCCCGTGAAGAAGCGGGCAGCGTCACCGACGCCGATTGGGCAACCATCGAATCGCTACTGCACCGGAGCTACCTGTCGCTTGGCCGTGCCGTTTCATCGACAAACGCCGTCGCCGGCGCGCGATGAGCGACGCGCCAGCCCGCTCGAGAGGCCACATTGATGCTTCGGCCATTGCCGTTACTCGAGTACCGGCGCTGGCCACTGGCGTGGTCGTGTTCGGGTTTTGCAGATTTCACTGCGTTCGAACGCTGTCATCGCCCGGCTGTTCTCCTCGAAGGTAACGGCGTTCGCGTCGTGGTCGCAGGACCTGTTTGCTTCGCCCAGGCACGTGAGTGCCGCCGCTTAGGCACCTGCCGCGCGGCGGTTCTACTTGGCAGCGAAATGGTCGTTCAGGCCCGCGAACTGCTTTGCGTAACCGTCGTAGCCCTGCTCGGCCGCAAAGCGCAGCGGAAGCACGCGTTTGACGAGCACTTCGCGAACGCCCGGCTGCGCATCCAGAATCGACATAACTTCGTCGATGAACTCCGCGAGCGGCATCGCATCGGGATCGTTTGCCTGCTGCTCGCCCATCAGTTCGGTCTGAACGTACGGCGGGACGATCTCGACGACGTCCACGCCCGTGCTGGCGAGCTGATAGCGCAAAGACTCACTGAACGAATGAATGGCCGCCTTGGTGGCGCTGTAGGTAGGTGTGAATGCGAGCGGCAGGAATGCCAGTCCCGACGAAACGTTCAGCACAGTCGATTTTGCCTGTTTGCGCAGCAACGGCAACAGCGCGGCCGTGAGGCGAATGGGAGCGAGCAGGTTCGTGGCGATCGTCGTCTCGGCGATGCCGGCGTTGACGTCCATCGCGCGCCAGTCTTCGGGCTGCATGATGCCGGCGTTGTTGACGAGCGCGTTCAACGTCGGATACTCGCCAGCGATCTTCGCCGCGACGCGGGCGATGTCCTGCGGGTCTGTGACGTCCAGCACGACAGTCTCGATGCCCGGATTCGCGCGTGCGACGTCGTCCAGTGCCGACGCGCGACGCCCTGCAACGATGACCCGGTTGCCGCGACGATGAAATGCTTCCGCCAGCGCGCGCCCGATGCCTGAGCCGCCACCGGTGATCAGAATGGTGTTTCCGCTAGTCTGCATGACTGTTCTCCTGTATGAGGCTGTGCTAGCGTATGGCAAATACTCTCAACAGGGAAGTAGGCACTGCTTTGTGCAGTACGAACACATATGTAACTAATGGATCGGGCAATGGCGAAAGACAAACAACCGCGTCGTCGGGTGGTGTTCAAATCTGCACAGGGACGCTCGTCCACTGCGGAGTTGGATGCGCTCGTGCTCGACGTGCTCGGTCGCGTGGCGGACAAGTGGACGATGTGCGTGCTTGAGGTACTGGCTCAGAACGGCGTGTTGCGCTTTACGCGCGTCGGCGAGTTGGTGGGTTCGATCAGCCAGCGCATGCTGACAAAGACATTGCGGGAAATGGAGGCGGACGGGCTCGTGCTGCGAACTGTGTATCCGGAGGTTCCACCGCGCGTCGAGTATTCGTTGACCGAACTGGGAACGAGCCTGTGCGCTGCGTTTTGCGGCGTTTGGCAATGGGCCGAAAAGCATGAGCCGGAATTGCGCGTGCTGCGCAAGAAAAGAGAGGCAGGTGATTGACGTTTCAACCACGACAGACAAAGAGACTGTCATGACCGGACTCGGTCGAGAGAAGATTCGCGCCTTCAAATGAGCTAGTTGCACACAACAAGAGCATCGTCAGAGTCACTCTTGCCTGGAAGATGCGATCCGATTTGCTTCTCGCATCACACATAGTGCTCGGTCAGGTCGACGTGACTTCAGTCGTTGTTGCATTCTGGCGCGCCCATTTGGGTGCACGACCGGTGACGCGCTTGAACGCTTCTGATCCCCTGCATTTGACGGCAAGAGCTAACGGCTGCTGACGGAACCGTATGAGCCATTGGAGTGAGCAACCGAACGTATAAGCGAGCGACTGGCTCTGGCCGCGTACTGCCTCATGCGAAGGGCATACGCAATGTGGGACGCGCAAGTCTGCGATCGGCAGCAGCCGACCCGCACCTGCCCTTCATGGAGACATTTCCGTCGTCAGTAATGACATTCATAGCGGACACTGAGCGTCGATTGCCTTAAGCGTTGCTGTGGGTCGGGTTTGGAACGGAGCAGCCAATTGGCCGCAAAATGCGGTCGATTGGCCCACCTACACCGCCCCTACAACGCCTGCGACGCCTAAGCGTCGGAGCGCTTCAGTCGCATCGAAACCGAGAAGCGTTCAGCCGGATGGACGCTGATCGACACCTCAAAGGTTTCCCCCGTAGAGTCGAGATAGCGCCGCACAATCTCAAGTGCTGCAGTCCCCTTCTCGACTTTCAGCCTTTCCGCCATCTCCTGCGAAATCAGCGCCGCGTGCACGTCCTGCTGGATCTCCGCGATGCAGCGACCATAGCGCGCTTCGATTAACGAACTGATCAGCGTATCCGGTTGAGCTCGCGCAGCCTCTGCGACTTCCGTATAAGCCGGATCGATATACACGTCGGTCCAGCCGACCGGCGGACTCTCTTTGTCGCCGTCGATGCGCAGGCTCGAAACGCGCAGCCATCGCGCACCTTCTGCACATTTCAGCGTCCTTGCGAGCTTGCCGCTTGCGGAGATCTCCTCGGTTGATTGCACTAGGCGCAAGTGCTCGGAGCCGAATTGCACGAGATCGTCCACCGATGCGAGCGACGGCCGAAACTCGTTCTTCGGCTGCGCCGATTCGACGCGCGTTCCCGCATTCTTGCGCCGCGACACGAGCCCCAACTGCTGCAATTCATGCAGCGCGGCGCGAACCGTATGCCGGCTCGTCTGATAGTTGTCACGCAGTTCAAGTTCGGTAGGCAGATACGAGCCGACCGGAAAGCGGCCGGATGCAATGCCCTCAGTCAAGTCGCGAGCGATGTCGGCGAAGTGCGGTCTGTTCATTTTTTGGGTGGCGAGCAGTCAATTTATCAGCGCTAGGGTAAATCATAGCTTGCTCAACATGTCCGAACATATTAATTTTCATTATGTCCGGACATATCGTTGATTTCGCGAATCAGTCCGGACCTTTTTAATCCGGTTTTCTGCACTTCAAGAGGTCGTCATGACGAGCCGCACTATCCCTATGGCCAGCACTGTGGTCGATTCCATCCTGTTCCGCGACGCCTTCGGCACGGCGAAGATGCGTGCGCTGTTCTCCGACTACGCGCTCGTGCAGCGCTACATCGACGTGGAAGTGGCGCTAGCCAGGGCTGAAGCGCGCGTCGGCGTGATTCCGGCCGACGCGGCGGAAGTGATCGCCCGTGAATCGACGATCGACCGGATCGATTTCGATCACATGCGCGAGGAGACAGACATCGTCGGCTATCCGATTCTGCCGCTCGTTCACCAGCTCGTCGGCATGTGCGGCGAAGCGGGCCGCTACGTCCATTGGGGCGCGACGACACAAGACATCATGGATACGGCGGTCTCGCTGCAGGTGCGCGATGCGCTCGATGTGATCGACAGCGACATACGCGAACTGCGCACGATTCTGGTCGACCTTGCAAAGAAACACCGCGATACGCCGATGGCGGGCCGCACACACTTGCAGCAGGCGCTGCCCGTCACGTTTGGCTACAAGGTCGCGATCTGGCTGGCGATGTTCGACCGGCATCAGCAACGCCTCGCAGAGCTGCGCCCCAGGGTGGCCGTAGTCGAATTCGCGGGGGCCGCGGGCACGTTGGCCTCGCTCGGCGATAAGGGTTTCGAGGTTCAGAAGGCGCTCGCCGACGAACTGAAGCTCGGTGTACCCACAACCACGTGGCACGTGGCGCGCGATGGTTTCGCCGAAGCGGTCAACCTGCTCGCGCTCGTGACTGGCTCACTTGGCAAGATCGCGCTCGACATCATGATCATGGCGTCGACGGAGTTTGCTGAAGTATACGAGCCGTTCGTCAAGGGGCGCGGAGCGAGCAGCACCATGCCGCAGAAGCGCAATCCGATTTCCAGCGAACTGATGCTTGCTGCGGCGAAAGCGGTGCGTCAGCAGGCGGGTCTAATGGTCGACGCGATGATCCAGGATTTCGAGCGCGCCACGGGCCCATGGCACGCGGAATGGATCGCGATTCCGGAGAGCTTCATCCTTTCGGCTGGCGCGCTGCATCAGGCGAAGTTCGCGCTCGGGGGATTGATCGTCGACACCGAGCGCATGAAACACAACCTGGGCATCACCAGGGGGTTGATCGTCGCGGAGGCGGTCATGATGGGAATGGCACCTTTTACCGGCCGCCAGCAGGCGCACGACGTTGTCTACGACGCCTGCCGGACCGTGAACGAGAAAGGCGGCACGCTCGCCGACGCGCTTGCGGCGCTGCCAGAAGTCACCACGCACTTCGACCGCGCGGCGATCGATCGAATGACCGATCCAGCCAACTATCTCGGCCTCGCGCCGCAAATGGTCGATCGCGCCGTCGAATTGTCGAGCGGCATCTGAGTGAAAGGCGTGGAGGAGTACACATCATGAACAACGATATCGCATCAAACGAAACGCCGGACGTCCCGCCGCCCAGAAGGCTGCCGTGGTACCGCAAGCTGGGCATGCAGGTTCTGGTCGGGCTGATTCTCGGGATTGCCTTCGGTCTGATTTTCCCGAAGGTGGGTGGACAGCTTAAGATACTGGGCGACATCTTCCTGTCGCTTATTAAAGCCGGTGTTGCGCCGCTGGTGTTTCTCACCATCGTGCATGGCATCGCGTCGGCCGGTGACGTCAAGAGCGCGGGCCGCGTAGGATGGCGCTCGATTGTCTATTTCGAAGTGGTGTCGACCATTGCCTTGATGGTCGGCCTGCTGGCGGGCAACCTGCTGCAAACCGGAAAAGGCATGACGGCCGTCGCCGTCGGAGCGGCACCGCCGGTGGTTGCAAAGATGGAGTCACAAGGCTTCGTCGCGTTTGTCATGCACATCGTGCCCGACAACTTCATCGGCGCCTTCGTGAAGGGTGAACTGCTGCAGGTGGTGGTGCTGGCTGTGATGGTCGGTATCGGGATACTCGCGATTCCTGAACGCCGCCGCGTCAGGATCAACGAGGGACTCGATCTTGTTTCCGAAGTCCTGTTCTCATTCATCAATCTGGTGATGAAGCTGGCGCCGCTCGGCACCTTCGGCGCCGTCGCTTACGCGGTGGGCAGCAACGGTACTGCTGTGCTGTTTGCGCTTGCCCAGCTCGTGTTCAGTTTCTACGCGGTCGTGATCCTGTTCATCGTCGTGGTCATGGGAATCATCGCGAAGCTGGCGGGTTTTAGTCTGTGGCGCTTCCTGCGCTATATCAAGGATGAGATCTTCATCGTGCTCGGTACGGCGTCGTCCGAGAGCGCGCTGCCGCGTCTTCTGATCAAACTCGAGCGGCTTGGCTGCGCGAAGCAGACGGTCGGGCTCGTGTTGCCGACGGGCTACGCGTTCAACCTTGACGGGACGTCCCTGTTCATGTCGATGGGGGTGCTGTTCATTGCTCACGCGTATGGCGTGCCACTTACGCTGCAGCATCAGGTGGGCCTGCTCCTGCTGATGCTGTTGACCTCAAAGGGCGCGGCCACGGTGTCGGGTGGATCGTTTGTGGTGTTTGCCGCGACGGTCACGTCGACCGGCATCCTGCCTGTTGAAGGGGTTGCGGTGATCTTCGGTGTGTACCGCTTCATGTCAATGGCGATCGCCACCTGCAACACGATCGGTAACAGCCTTGCTACGGTCGTGATTGCAAAATGGTCGCATACGTTCGATGCGCAGGTTGCCGAGCGTCATTTCTATCCGGAGCGTTACCCGGCCACCGCGCAGGCCGACGAAAGTCTTACTGACGGTAACTTGCTGCCCGAAGACACGAGCGACGCAAATCCGCACCCGAGCGGCATCCCTATGAAAAGTGCGGGCACAGCACGATGATCTGTTCCGCTGAACTGCCGGAGTCTGTCGGGGGCTGGTGCTTCAGTGCAATATCAGTGGCTGCCGGGCTGCCACTGATGTAGGCTGCCACCGTCCGAAATGGCCGAGGGACCGGCCATTCGCGCAGCGAGTGATTGTTCCTTGATGGCCGGGCACTGCCTCATGCGATCGGCATATGTCGACCCTGAACGGCCCTTCAGATTTGCCGAAAACGGCCGTTCAAAGTCGAAGGCTACACTGTAGTTAAACTTGGGAATGGCAGCGATTTGCTTTTACAACTGCGATGCCAACGGGTTCGTGTCACACAGACCTGGATTAAGCGAAAGATCTGCGTGCTCTTTCCGTCGGACACGGACCAGAGAGTCATATCGGTGAGATAGTTTACCTAACCGATTTCAACGGCGGCCCCCAGCACTACACTGCTTCAAAACGGGGCAGGCCGTCGTCCTCCCGGTGCACAAAAGTTATATATCCACCTTCACCGAGGATCCGACCTTCGCCGTACCTCCGGCCATAAGGCGAGCGATTTCGGTGTCTTCAACTTCCAGGCGGACTTCAATAATGCTCGGCGACGGGGGCAAGCTCAATCTGCCTGGCGGTCGTAAAGAACTCCAGTTTGATCGTGGCCTGTTCCGATCCGGAGACGAAGGCCGTCTCGGAGAGTCCAACCTGCCGGGCGACCGCCAGCTTCTGCGCCGAGGTCAATGTGTTCGCGTCCGTCACTACGCCAGCCGGGTTCCCACCGGCTGCTCCATCCACAAAGGCATTTACGACGTGCACATCGATTTGCATCAATTCTCCAGAATGCGCTGACGGCCATTGTTAGCAGATAAGAACTATAGCGCCGGCGGCCACGAAGAAGCCACGCCTGCCACTTATTCCGTGCGAATTTCGTTTGCGGCTTCCGTGAGGCAGTCGATGAACAATTGCCCTGCTTCTTGCAACGCGTCGGCGCGCCAGTACACGACGACTTCGCTCAATGGTTCGAGCGGCGCCAGCGGCAGAATGCGCATATGGCCCCGCATAGCGTGCTGACGCGCCGTTGAAATCGGCAGGATCCCGACGAATTCGCCGTGCGTCAGCAGCGTGACGTTGAGCGACAACGAGCTGGATTCGATGTTGCTCGCACCCGGCACGATGCCGTGGGACGCGAGTGTTTCGATTAGAGTCGCATAGGCGGGCGAACCGTGCAGCGGCGTGATCCAGCGGCAGTTGCGCAGGTCCGCCCATTCAGTGGGCTTGTCGAGCTGCCACAGCGGATGCTGCGCGCTCGCCACGAACACGAACGGTTCGCTGTGCAACGTCTCCTGGCGCAATAGCGTCTGCGCGGTCGCGATGCGGTTGCGTCCGATGGCGATATCGAGCTCACCCTCATCGAGCGCCTTGATGAGCCGGTCAAGCGTGCCTTCGACGAACGACAGCGAAGCCGTCGGCGCGCGGCGCAGAAAAAGCTGCACGGCATTGGTGGTCAACAGTTCGGGGATCGTCACGACGGCGCCAAGGCGAACATGTCCGCCCGCGCCCACTGCAAGCGCGTTCACGTCGCGGCGCGCGAGTTCGAGATGGCGCAATATCTCGCGCCCGCACGCGACGATCACCTCGCCGATGCTCGTGAACTCCAGCGCGTTGCCAACGCGATTCACGACGTTTACGCCCATCGCCTGCTCGATTTCCGCGATCTGTTTCGAAACGGCAGGCTGCGTGACGTGGAAGGCCGCTGCCACGCGCGTCACCTGCCCGAGGTCGGCCAGCGCGACGAGGATGCGCAGATGCGGGAGCTTCAGTCCACTGCGGAAGAAGCGGTCAATGGAGACGTCGTTTTGCATAAGAGATGAGAGGTTTCCCGAATATTCTATAACCCTCCGGTTATGCGCAACACCGAAAGAGTGATTTGCGACAACCCGGCGCACTCGACTACGCTTGCGTTTCATCTGGGCCGCCGATTTTTTGCTTGGGCAAAGCATAACAAGGCCTCTCATAAAAGACATCGGTCGCGCTGCACGCCGCTCGTCGGCAGACAGCGGAGACAGCGACACATTGGAGACGACATGAGTGCCAATTCATTCGGGCGGGACGTAGCGTCGGACGAACCGGCCGACGTGGACCTTAGGGCGCACGTCCATGTCGCCCCGGCGCGCCTCGCGCTGTACAGCAAGCTGACCCGCCACATCGTGCCGATTCTGTTTCTGGCGTTCGTCGTCGCCTATATCGATCGCGTCAACGTCAGCTTCGCGAAGTTGCAGATGCTCACCGACCTGAACCTCAGCGAGACGGTCTATGGGATCGGCGCGGGCATTTTCTTCGTCGGCTATTTCCTCTTCGAGGTGCCTAGCAACCTGATCTTGAACCGCGTCGGCGCTCGGCTCTGGATCTCGCGCATCGTGATCACGTGGTCGATCGTCTCGAGCCTCATGGTGTTCGCGAGCGGCCCCGCGTCGTTCTATTTGCTGCGCTTGCTGCTGGGTATCGCCGAGGCAGGCTTCTTTCCAGGCGTCGTGCTGTATCTGTCGAACTGGATTCCGTCCGCGCGGCGCTCGCAGATCATGGCGCTCTTTATGGCGGCGATTCCCGTTTCGGGTGCCGTCGGCGGACCGCTCTCGGGCTGGGTGATGGCGCATATGGGCGGCGCGTACGGTCTCCCGGGCTGGAAGTGGCTATTCCTCATCGAAGGACTCGCCTCGCTGCTCGTGGGCTTCGCCGCGTTCTTCATGCTGCACGACCGTATCGATTCCGTGCGCTGGCTCAGCGCTGCCGAAAAAACGCTCCTTGTTTCCGATCTGGCGCGCGAGGCGCACACGCGCGTCGAGCAGTCGGTGCGCGGTGCGTTCGCGAATCCGCGCGTCTGGCTGCTCGGCTTGCTGTATTTCTGCATCGCGATGGGCAACTACGGCCTCGCGTTCTGGGTGCCGACGATCATCAAGGCGAGCGGCGTCGCGAGCGTGAGCAACATCGGCTGGCTCTCGGCGGTGCCTTCGCTATTCAGCGTCGTGGCGATGGTGGTGATCGCGCGTTATGCCGATCGCCGCGGCGAGCGCCGCCGCACCGTTGCGGCGTGCTGCGTAGTCGGCGCGTGCGGGTTGCTCGCTTCTGTGCTGTTCGCGTCCACGCCGGCGGCGGCCGTCGCCGCGCTGATCGTCGCCGCCATCGGGATCAATTCGATCGCGCCGGTGTTCTGGGGCATCCCGACCGCACTGATGGGCGGCGCGGGCGCCGCCGCGGCCATCGCGCTCATCAATTGCACGGGAAATCTCGCAGGCTTCGTGAGCCCGTTCATCGTCGGCTGGCTTTCCGATCTGGGCGGCAGGACGCTGCTGCCGGGCATGCTCGCCATCGCCATTGCGCTGCTGACCGGCGCCGCGCTCGCACTGCGCGTGCCACAACAGGTACCGGCAGACCGCAGCTGACTTACGGCATCGTTCGAGGACTTTCACCATGACGTATCCTTCAACGCCAGTCTGCGTGATCACGGGTGCGGCGAGCGGCATAGGTGCCGCCACGGCAGTGCGCTTCGCGCGCGCGGGCTGGCATGTCGCGATCGGCAACTTCGACGACGCTACGCGGTCCGGAGCGCTCGACGTCGAAGCCGAGTGCCGCGCGCTCGGCGTGGACACGCTGATCTTCGACGCCGATGTCCGCGACGACTCAGCCTGCCGCCGCGCAGCCGGCGCGGTCGCGACGCGCTGGCGCCGCATCGACGCGCTGATTAACTGCGCGGGCACGACATGCGTGATTCCGCATCACGCGCTCGACGAAATCGACGCCGCCGAGTTCGAGCGCGTCTATCGTGTGAACACGATCGGACTGTTCCAGATGACGCGGGCGGCAGCGCCCTTGCTGCGCGAGTCGGCGAGCGCGGCGCGTAGCGCGAGCGTCGTCAATGTGTCGTCGCTGGCAGCGCTGAACGGCACCGGTTCGTCGCTTGCATACGCGGCCTCGAAAGGCGCGGTCAATACGATGACGCTCTCGCTCGCCCGTTCACTCGCCCCGCACGTGCGAGTGAATGCGATCGCGCCCGGCATGGTCGACGACGGCCTGCTGCTGCGCTCGCTCGACACCTCGCAGTATCGCGACGTGCTGGCGCGCATGACCGGGAACTCGCCGCTCAAGCGTGTCTCGCAACCCGTCGAGATCGCAGACCTTGCGTTCTTCCTGACCGATCGGGCGCCTGCCATCACTGGCCAGGTCATCGCGGCGGAAAACGGCTTATTGCTCACGGCCGCCTGATCTTGCCGCAGGCGGCGAACCGCTCGGCCGCATTGCGCCGAGCAGACAACGAAACATCACACACCACGATACGAACATGACCGATCTCCACAAGCACCGCTCCCGCATGGTGACTGTCGGCGTTACGCGCACGCCGCATCGCGCCTTCCTTCGCGCGACCGGACTCGACGACACGTCGATGCAAAGGCCCTTCGTCGCCATTGTTGATACGTTCGGCGAGAACACACCGTGCTCGATGTCGCTCAACCAGATCTCCGACAACGTGCGGCTCGGTGTCGCCGCCGGCGGCGGCGTGCCGATTCGCGGCACGGCGATCTCGGTTTCCGACGGCACTTCGATGAATCACGCCGGCATGCGGATGAGCCTTGTCTCGCGCGAAGTGATCGCGGACAGCGTCGAGCTCTTCGTGCGCGCACACGGCTATGACGCGATCGTTGGGGTCGCCGGCTGCGACAAGACGCTGCCCGGTGTGCTGATGGGCATGGTGCGCGTGAACGTGCCGGGCGTGTTCCTGTTCGGCGGCGCGATGCTGCCGGGTGCTGCACCTGGCACGATTCCGGGCGGCACGGGCCACAACCTGCAGCGCCAGGCGACCGTCCTCAACGCGATCGAGGCTGTGGGCGCGGCGCAGCGCGGCGAGATCACACGCAGCGAACTCGATGCCATCGAAAAGCGCTGCACACCGACGGCCGGCTCGTGCCCCGGCCAGTTCACCGCGAACACAATGGCAATGGTCGCCGAAACGCTCGGCCTCGCGCCGCTCGGTTCGGCGATGGTGCCGGCCGTCTACAGCGAGCGCATCGCCATCGCGCGGCGCGCCGGCGAAACCGTGATGTACGCCTTGCGTTCCGGCGGCCCGCTGCCGCGCGATCTCGTCACTGTGAAGAGCCTCGAAAACGCGTGCGCGGCCGTCGCGGCGACAGGCGGCTCCACCAACGCGTGTCTGCATATTCCGGCAATCGCCCATGAAGCGGGCATCCGCTTCACGCTCGACGATATCGAGCGCGTGTTTGCGCGCATTCCGCTGATCGGCGACCTGCAGCCGGGTGGACGTTATCTGGCGCAAGACCTGCATCACGCGGGCGGCGTGCCCGCCGTGCTCAACGCGCTGCTAGCAGGCGGTTATCTGCACGGCGACGCGCTCACGCTCGAAGGCACGAAACTCGCCGAGGCGCTCGCGCACTTCGGCGGCCCCGACGGCGAAGTGGTGCGCACCTGCGACGCCCCGCTCTCACGAAACGGTGGCCTTGTGATCCTGCGCGGCAATCTCGCGCCGGACGGCGCATGTCTGAAGATCGCGGGCCTCAAATCGCTGACGTTCGCGGGCACCGCGCGCATCTTCGAATGCGAGGAGGACTGCATGGCGGTTGTCGCGGCGCGCAACTATCGCGAAGGCGACGTACTCGTGATCCGCTACGAAGGGCCGCGCGGCGGCCCCGGCATGCGCGAAATGCTCAGCGTGACGGCAGCGATCTATGGTCAGGGCATGGGCGAAAAAGTCGCACTACTTACCGACGGACGCTTCTCCGGCGCAACGCGCGGCATGTGCGTCGGCTACGTCGGCCCCGAGGCAGCCGAAGGGGGGCCGATCGCGCTTCTGCGCGATGGCGACCGCATTCGCATCGATGCGCGCGAGGGCGTCCTCCACGTCCAGCTTTCCGACGATGAGCTCGCGCAGCGCCGCGCGCAGACGCCGCCCCGCGAGCCGAAGCTGCTTGCGGGTGTGCTCGAGAAATACGCGGCGCTGGTGCGGCCGGCGCATCTCGGCGCGGTGACGCACTCGGGCAACCTCGACTGGCCGTACGACGCGCCGACGCACGGAGACACCGAATGAACGCGATCACGACGGCAAATGAAACACCGCACGTCGGCTTCTGCGGACTCGGCAAGATGGGGCTGCCAATGGCGAAGCGGCTCGTCGAAACAGGATATCGCGTCGCGCTCTGGAACCGCTCGGTGGAAAAAGCGCTGAGGTTGAGCGCGACGGCGCAGGGAACGTCCACCATCGGCGAAACGCCCGCCGACGTGGCCATGCGAAGCGACATCCTGATGCTTTGCCTCGCCGATCACGCGGCGGTCGAAGCGGTGGCGTTCGGCCCGCAAGGGCTGGCGCGCGGTGCGAAGCGTGGTGTCAGCGTCGTCGATCATTCGACCATGGCTCCCGCGCAGACGAGAACGCTTGCGCAACGCTGGCACGAAGAGACCGGCGGCGCATGGATCGACGCGCCGGTTTCCGGCGGCACCGCCGGCGCGACCGCCGGCACGCTCGCGGTGATGGCAGGCGGCGACGCATGCAGCATCGCAGCAGCAACCGCACCGATGTACGCCTACGCCGCACGCGTGACGCGTATGGGCGAGAGCGGCGCGGGCCAAGCGACCAAGCTTGCGAACCAGATCGTCGTGGTGACGACCATTGCCGCGATCGCGGAGGCCACGCGGCTCGCGCAACGCACGGGTATCGACACCAGGCGCATGCCTTCGGCGCTGGCGGGCGGCTGGGCGGACTCCGTTCTGCTGCAGACGCTCCAGCCGCGCATGGTCGAGGCGCCCGCGCAACCGAGCGGCACGATCCGCACCATGCTGAAGGATCTGGACGCCGTCGAAGCTTTCGCGCGCGAACACGACATCGCGTTGCCTGTCATATCGCTCGTGCGCCGATGGCTTGCGCGCGCCGTCGAAGAAGGCCTTGCCGACGCGGACATTTCGCAGATCGTGACGGTAGAGCTCGCAGCTCGTGTCCCGAGTGAGAAGTTCGCAATTTAAAGCTTGGTGGTTACTTTTTAATTAAGACTCCTTGAAGATTGGCCGTACGAATAGGACTACGCGAGCGTTAAACCGGCCTGACCGGTGAACGTGACGTAGGAGATCAACGTTTAACATGAAGACAACCATGCCCACTCTCGAATCGAGCCCCGTACTCGGCGCGGCCAAAGAGCGCCTCACCGTGAGTCAAATGCGGCTGATTATTCTCGCGAGCCTCGGTGGCGCGCTCGAGTTCTACGATTTCGTTGTCTACGGCGTGTTCGCTCAATTCATCGGCGCGGCGTTCTTTTCGATGCTCGACCCGATGATGTCGCTCGTGATGTCCTTCGCTGTGTTTGCGATTGGCTACCTCTCGCGGCCTGTGGGCGGCGCGGTGCTGAGCTGGTTCGGCGACCGCTACGGTAGGCGGCGCGTTTTCATCGTCTCTGTGATCGTCGTTTCACTTTCTACTATCGGCATGGGTCTCGTGCCCACCTATTCGAGCTGGGGTCTCGCGGCCACGTTCACGATGATCGGCTTGCGCCTGATTCAGGGCTTCTGCCTCGGCGGCGAACTGCCGGGCTCGATCACCTATGTCGTCGAAACGGTGCCGCGCCGCGCGGGCTACGTCTGCGGCATCGTGTTCTTCTGCGTCAACTCCGGCGTGCTGCTCGCGGCGAGCATGAACCTATTCGTGCATTCGGCGCTCGCGCCCTCGCAAGTGCCCATATACGGGTGGCGCATCGCGTTCGTGTTCGGCGGACTGGTCGGCCTGCTTGGTTTCTGGCTGCGTCGCAAGCTCGAAGAGACGCCTGAATTTGCCGAAATGAAGCACCTCGCGTCGAAGCATCCGTTCGCAGAACTCTGGCGCGAACATTGGCGTGCCGTGGTGCTCGGCATTGCCACGACGGCGGCGACCGCGGGCTATAACGGCTTGCTGTTCGCGCACATGCCCGCGTATCTCGACAAGGTGTTGCGCTACGATCCGCACACGGTCGCGGTCGCGCAGAACGTCGCGCTCGCGACGGCCTCGCTGGGCATACTTATCGTCGGCTATATCGGCGACAGTATGCCGCGGCGATATCTGATGCGTGCAGGCGCGCTGGTTCTCGTCGTGCTCTCAATGCCGTTCTACGCGACCCTCGTCGCGCACGGCATGGACCTGATCGTGCTGATGCTGCTGGGTGGTCTCGGCGCTGCGCTCATCAACGGCACGTTCGCGTGCATCATCGCCGACATGTTTCCCACGCGCGTACGCTTTAGCGGCATCGCGATTACGTTCAACCTAAGCTTTACGATTTTCAGCGGCACCGCCCCGTTGATCGGGACGTGGCTCATTGGCAAGACTGGCTCGTCCGCAGCCCCGGCTTACTTCATGATCGCGTGCGCGGCCCTGACCTTTGTCGGGACGTTCTTTCTGAAAAGGGTGAGCGGGAACATTGGCGCTGCAGGCTAGATACGCGCTGCCCAGGGCGGCCACCTGTAGAACTTCGACGTGAAGAGAGTCCGCGCGCATGCTGCCGCCGCGAGGCGTACCAGGAAACAAGGAGAATCGATCCTCATGATATTTGACTCGATCCACGCGCCGCACCTCACGCGGCGCATCGTGCTCGCGGCCGCGCTGGTCGCGCCGCTGTTTGGCGCGGCCGTTGCGCAGCCAGCGAAGAACGACGCGTCAGCTGCGTCTGCATCCCGACACGCGGCTGATCGTCAGGCTGTCGATCGCAGCATCGGCCACCTCGAACAGGTGTTCTCATTTACCGGTGCGATGCCAACCGGTGTCGCGATCGACCCGCACACGCACCGAATCTTCGTCAACTTTCCGCGTTGGGGCGACAAGAACGTGCCCTATACAGTCGGCGAAATTGTCGGTGACAAGGTTGTTCCGTACCCGGACGCGCAAATGAATCGCGCGACGACGGATGTGCCGGCAGCCCATTTCATCAGCGTGCAGAGCGTTGTTGCGGATGGACGCGGCAGGCTATGGGTACTCGATCCCGCAGTCCTCGATCCGACCACGCCGAGTTCCGCGGCGCCGGTTCCGGGTGGAGCGAAGCTCGTCGCGATCGACCTGAAGACCAATCAGGTCGCGCGGACCTACGTGCTGCCTTCCGACGCCGTTCTGCCGACGACATATCTGAACGACGTGCGCTTCGACTTCCGAGCAGGCAAGAGCGGATTTGCGTACATCACGGATTCGGCGGCGGGCAGCGAGCCGGGCAGCATCATCGTCATCGATCTCGCGAGCGGCGACGCATGGCGGAGACTGTCTGGTCATCCGTCGGTGCAACCCGATCCGTCGTTCGTACCGATCGTAGAGGGCGAGCAACTGATGATTCGCGCGTCCGGCAAGCCTCCCGTGCCGTTCCGCGTTGCATCCGACGGAATCACATTGTCCGCCGATGGCACGACTTTGTATTATGGGCCGCTGACGAGCCGGAATCTATATGCAGTACCGACTAACCTATTGAGCGACAGGTCAGTGTCCGACGAGAAGGTTGCAGCAGCCGTCGTCGATCTCGGTGACAAAGGCGCGTCGGACGGACTTGAGACCGACGATCGCGGGCGTATCTATGCGACCGATTATGAACACAACGCAATCAGAAGGCTCGACAACGGCCGCTGGACCACGATCGCACACGACGCGCGGATGCTGTGGCCCGATTCGATGTCGATCGCACCCGGCTATTTGTACTTCACCGCGAACCAGATCGACCGGCTACCGCTGTTCCACGAAGGCCACGACGGTCGCGTGAAGCCATACGCACTCTTTCGCGTGAAGATCGACGCGGGGCCACGCTGACTCGGTCACTGTCAATCGCCGCTGCCCGCGCTGTACCCCGGCGCGCACGAAACTCGAGCACTGCAACGAAGTGTGAAGCAAGGATCATCTAAAACATCGTGTTGCCATTAGCTGACGTAGAGGGGACGGGCTCGACTACATCCCAATGTTCAGCAATCTTCCCATCTCGAATACGGTAAATGTCCATTGTTGCTTGGCCAAGCTGACCTGGAGCCGGGATCTGGTGAGTATGCACCCAAACAAGGTCTCCTTCAGCGGCCAAATGGTCGATTTCCGAAACGGATTGCGGCGACTGAGAAAAGTATGTTTGGAAAAATTTTTTAAGGGCTTCTCGGCCCGTCGCTAAATTCGGATTATGTTGAATGTAGTCCTCTCGCACGACCTCGTCAGCGTAATTGATGTTATGTTGATTGAAGAATTCATAGTAAAACCGCAGTATTAGAGCTCGGTTTCGCGCCTCTGTTGTCACTACGGCAGCATCATTGATTGATCCTCCTTGAGCCCAAACCGGCGGTGTCGCCATAAGAGCAATCAGTAACCCAGTGCTTGCCCCGAGCTGGCGAGCGAACGTCTTGATCATCATGTGAACCCTCATAAAGTAAATGAAACGGTACGCAACGAGAGAAGCGTCGGCCGGTGTGAAGTGGGAGAGTAGCCGAGTGCGCAGGGTCGCCGCAAATCACTCTTTCAGTGCCGCGCATAACCGATAGGTTATCGACGACAACATCGACCGGCACCGTCGCGAGATCGCGCGTGGCCGGCGATGTTGTGATCGGACATTCGCGTGAAATGGATGTACGGGAACGCCGGATAGAGCTGATGGCCGTCGCGCGCGGCCCCGCGGCGCGGAGCGCGGGCGAACGCATCCTGCGACCAATGACCGCCGCTCGGCCGCAGGCGCTCGCATTGGTGCGGGTAGCCTTGCGGCTCTAGCGGCCTCGAGTGTCGTATAGGTTGAAAATCGTATGAGCCTTGGCCAGATAGGCGGCGGTTCATGAGGTCTCCGTCTTCTCCGATGCCAAGGTTGCTTTGGTTGCGGTATCTTGAGGCTGCTTACGGAAAAGCCCCCGCATGCGGTATCCGTCTACACAACGGAGCAATCGGCCATGACAAGCTGCGCAGTACGAGCCGTCCCACTCCCCCGGGAAAGCGAACTCGCCGGCCTCTTTAACGGCGCGCATCTCGCGGACGCATTTGCAATCACTCTGTCCGCGGGCGCACCGCTCGACATTGATTTGCTGGCGCGCGCCTTTCTCGGTGATCCTTCGCCGTGGTTTCGCGCGCTGCTGGCATGCCGCGATGCCTTGGTGACACCATTTGGCGTCAAGACATCGGCGCGACTACGCAGTGAGCTGCGCGCCAGGTCCGCACCACACATCGATTTTTTCCCCATCATCTCTCGCGAAGGCCACGAATTGGTGATCGGCGAGGATGACCGCCATCTCGACTTCAGGACATCGGTGCTACTGCGCGGCGCGGCGGTGGACGGGAAACACGAAGTCGTCGCAACTACGGTCGTGCGCTGTCACAATTCCTTTGGCCATCTTTACTTGTTTCTGATCGCACCGTTTCACCGGCTCGTCGTGCGCTCAAATCTGGCAAGGGCGGCGGCGAAGGGGTGGCGGCACACCTAATCTGCGCTGAACGGCCGGTTCCGAGGGGACAAAGGTCAGTCAACCGTCGTCGCAACCGGCCGCATTCCAGGTAATCGCATTACTACAATTCAGATTTTTCACGCCTTCATTGATTGCATAGCTTCATTGTATACAGTGAAATATAACGCAATGGAGCAAGCGCAAGTGCGTCATCAGACCAGCAGGTCCTCGTAGAACGAACCGAACGGCCGGGTCGGGTGCGCGAGCTGAATCTCAAGGATCCAGAGGCCGGCGTCGGGACACTCCGCAAAATCGCCCAGATTGCCCGCTTTGTAGATGGCGTGCGGGAAATCGCTGACGCGGTGCCCTTTGATGTCCAGATTCAGACGCCAACCGAGCGCCTTCGCACGCTGCGCTGCGAAGTCATAGAGCGCTTTGCCGCCGGCGCGGGTCGACCGCCAGTGCTGCTCCACTTCGTCGAACACAGTCTTCGCGGCATCCGCGCAGGCTTTCATCTCCGCATCGTTGCCGACCACGAAGGTCGCGCCAGCATCGCCCTCGTGCTGATCCCACACTACCCCAAGGTCGACGAAGAAAATATCGTTCTGCTTGAGCCGCGGGTCGCCCTCCGATCGCTCCTTGAAGGTCTTCAGCGTGTTCTCGCCGAAGCGCACCAGTACGGGATGCCAGATCCGATCCATGCCCATTTCGTTCAGCACGTCCTTGCATAAAGCGGTCACCTCCGACTCGAGCATGCCGGGCTGGACCCGCTGCGCCAGTCGGTCCACCACTTCCCAGGTTTTGCCCTGGGCATATTTCATCGACTCGAGCACGTATTTGCTTCCGACCGCCTGCTTCGCCGCTGCTTCCATCTATTCCCTCCGGGTATATCCGTTCGAATATAACGATAGAACGCTCCAGTGTCCACGTCCTGCTCCGGTTGTATGTGCATCGGAGAGACGACAATGCCGTGCGAAATGATTTGCGTAGATCCCGTCGGGACACACGCACTCGGGGCTGCGCAATTATCTCGAATCGAACGATCACCAGTTGGTCGTGACTTCGAGTAAAGTCGGTGCCGACAGCGTGCTCGACCGGGAACTGCACGACGCTGAAATCGTCATTTCGCAACCGTTCTGGCCGGCCTATATGACCGCCGAACGCATCGCGAAGGCACCCAAGCTCAAAATGATCGTCACCGCCGGGATCGGTTCGGATCACACCGATCTGCAGGCGGCGATGGATCGGGGCATCACGGTGGCCGAAGTCACCTATTGCAACAGCAATAGCGTGGCCGAACACGTCGTGATGACGACGCTTGCCTTGGTGCGCAACTATCTCCCGTCGTACGACTGGGTCATTAAAAGCGGCTGGAACATTGCCGATTGCGTTGAGCGTTCTTACGACCTCGAAGGGATGAACGTCGGCACCGTCGCTGCCGGCCGTATCGGTCTGCGCGTATTGCGACTGCTCAGGCCTTTCGACGTGAAGCTGCACTACCTGGATCGTCATCGCCTGCCGGAGTCGGTCGAGAAGGAGCTCAACCTTACCCATCACACCAGTCTGGAGAGCCTGACCAAAGTGTGCGACGTCGTGACACTGAACTGTCCGCTGCATCCCGAGACGGAGCACATGATCAACACGCAGACGCTTGCAAATTTCAAGCGTGGCGCTTATCTGATCAATACGGCACGTGGCAAACTGTGCGACCGCGATGCAATCGCCGCAGCGCTGAAAAGTGGTCAGTTGGCTGGCTATGGCGGCGACGTGTGGTTCCCTCAGCCTGCGCCGGCCGACCATCCGTGGCGCAGCATGCCACACCATGGCATGACGCCCCACATCTCCGGTACCAGCCTGTCGGCGCAGGCTCGCTATGCTGCCGGCACCCGCGAAATCCTCGAGTGCTTCTTCGAAGGCAGGCCAATCCGCAATGAATACCTGATCGTGCAAGGCGGCAAACTTGCCGGTGTCGGCGCGCACTCGTATAGCGCGGGCAACGCAACGAAGGGCTCGGAAGAAGCCGCGCGCTTCAAGACGAGCTGACCCTGCATATGGCATCTCCGTCCGCCGCTACCTCGGGCGTCAACGGGGCCTCGACGCGGCGCGTCCGGACCGGCAGCATCATGCTCGCCGGCTTGGGCGCGTTCGCGGCCCTGGCTCTCGTCGGCATGCTGGCACAGAAAACCTCGCAACCGTGGATCCTCGGCTCGTTTGGGGCAACCTGCGTGCTGCTATTCGGATTTCCGGTCAGCCCGTTTTCACAACCGCGCAACATCGTCGGAGGTCACGTTCTGACATCACTGGTCGGTTTGCTGTTTCTTCATCTATTCGGCCCGGGATGTCTGCCAATGGCCGCCGCCGCTGCATGTGCAACGATGCTGATGATGATTACGCGCACCGTCCATCCGCCGGCCGGCAGCAATCCGGTCATCATCTTCGTGGCTCAGCCAAGCTGGTCTTTCTTGCTGTTGCCGACGCTCTTTGGGGCCGGCGCGCTGGTTTTGATCGGATGGCTCTACTGGAAAATACTTAAGCGAGGTTCGTGGCCAACGCCGCCGAAGTGACTCTGCGATTATGCGCGATCAAATGTCGCGCGTGCGCGGAATGACAACTGCTTGGCCGTGCAATTTGCCTTCCGCGTCGAGAAGTTGCCACAGTGTTGCTTCCTCGATTATGAAGCGCTGGCCTGACTTGGTGACACGCACGCCCTTGTAGCCCGCCTCATAGCCGAGCCGCTGTACACGTGCGAGGAACTGCTGTCGCTCCTCGCGATTCGGGGCTTCAGCTGAGAGCCGGGACGGCAGTCGGGTGATTTCATCCCAGCTATATTCAAAGCGGCGTTGCGCGGCCTTATTGCCATAAATAAAGAGCGGGTCGGGATCGGTGTTGTGCGCAAGTACTGCGAACGGTGCACTCTCATAGAGCCATTCGGTAGCTTCGACCACGGGCATGGCCTGCGGCACTAGGGGGAGACCAAGCAGCCGGGTGTAACTATCGGTAAGAAGCTGGTAGAAAGCTGGATTGCGGTGGAGTGGGGTCATCTAAGGCATCTCTATGGATATCGTGGGCTCTATGCAAAGGCGGAGGCGTTCACGATACAGCATCTTCAGGCGAAGTCTTGCGTCCAGCGGTTGAATCCGCCGGGCGAAGCGGACACTCCGCTATCCGAGGTACGCAAGCGGCCAAGGACCGTTCTTGGCCGACCCGGTCCGACACAGATCTCGATCAATCGCCGATCGCGGCGATTATGTGAAGGGCATGAGTCGATCCTGAGCGGCCGGTCGCAGTCCGGCGAAGCAGCCGTTCAACACTCGGCGAGGGGTGTACCAGTTCGCTACTGGCTATGTTTCCGACGCGTGGGTCGTGTTCCGTCTTCAATGCCGGCCCTCTTGTATCGCATAGGTGAATGCAACTGTGTTGGTAAGAGCAAAGGCACTGTACATGTCAAACGAAGGGCTTCACCTTCAGAATGATTAATAGATGTATTGAGCCTGGAAGCATGTTGACGCACGGCGGAGTCGCCACTAACAGGCGATAGCGCGCCTATCGATGCGGCCTGACGGCTATCTGACGAACCTCGTCGCCCACTCCGCTGAGGAAACTCTCATGAATCGTCCGCAGGCAGTGCCAAAGCAGCAGGTATTGAATGAACGCGTGATCGTCACCGAGTGGCGATTTGCACCCGGTGCTGAGACCGGCTGGCATGTTCATGGGCATGACTATGTCGTGGTGCCGCAAACGGACGGCCAACTTCTCCTTGAGACAGCGGAAGGCAACCGGGAGTCGCAACTGCGCGCCGGGCACAGTTACGCTGGCTTGAAGGGGGTGGAACACAACGTCGTCAACGCGACCGACCACGAGGTGGTATTTATCGAGGTGGAGATTCGCTGAGGCAGCTCATGAGAAGAAGCACAACCGAATGGCCGCTTCGAAGCGGCCCAGCCGACTGACCGCTTGTGACCGGTCACTGCCATACGCAGACGGCATGCACCGCCCGAATCCCGCAAGGTAGCGATCGGCGGCACGCGACCCGTTCCGGACCCTCAGATTTGCCTAAGGCGGCCGTTCGCATGGTAACCAATCGGCACCAACGCGTCAGATGGCACCTCCTGAAACTACTCGGCCAGGCCTAACTGCAGATTCAACCGTGATCCCGGCCCAACACCGCAATGACTTGCTGGATCGCTGCGGGGTCGAGAATGATGCCCGTATGACCGACTTTTGGCACGATGCTCACCGGGATGTCAGGCCGAACCCCGTGAACCAGGGGCGCAAATTTATCCGCATAGAAGAACTCATCATCGGCCCCTACGAGCAATTCCGTGGGTCTGGCGATGTGGCGCAGATCGTCAAGATAATGCGTATCCTGCGTGAAATTTTCGCTCAACCGGTAGGAATAGAGTGGCGTCATCATGTTCCCTGGCGCAGCAGGCACAGCGAAGGCGAGGACCGGCAGCGCCTCGAAACCATGAACACCAAGCCGATCCAGGGTGGTCAGCCCCACGTAGCGCGCCTTGAACGGTTTAGCAAAGCCTCCAACGTCAGGCCGCACTGTTGTCGCATCACGTGCCAACATCGGTGATAACAGCACGTATCGTCCGAATAGCGCGCCATCCGGCCCACCTGCAAAGCGCAATGCCAGCCCGCCGCCGGCCGAATGCCCCAGCAGCGACAGGCTGGCGCTGGGCTGGGCCCGGTGCACGAAGCGCGCGAAGTCCGCCACATCGTCTTGAAGCTGGCCGTTGTAGGCGATGTCGCCATTGCCCCCTGAGGCGCCGTGGCCGCGCAGGTCTTGAACATAGACCGTGAATCCCGAAGCCTGAACCGCCTTGGCCAGCACATGAAGCATGAAGCTGCTGGCGGCCGCCCCGTGCAGCATCACCACAGCTTTGTTGCCGTGACCTGGATAAACGCGATAAGCAAGCGCGACCCCATCACGTGCCCGAAACGATTGGAGCGGTGGCAGATCGTGGAAATCGACCTTCTTGAACGGCGCGTCAGCGTCAGGCAACGGCTGTGGCAAAGACGAGGTTCCAAACGCAATGATCCCGGCCAGAGCGACGGCGGCCAAAAGAGCAGTGGTACCGATGAGGACGAGGAGTTTTGTCGCGATTCGGGATGGCGTCACGCTGGAAGCTTTCAAAGGATGGTTGAGAGTGGTGTGGTAATAGCAACGAGCCGGCGGGAAACTCTCAAAACGGAAAAATCGCGCGCTCAGCGAGATTGTCGCCGATTCATGTGGCATTGTCGGATGTCCGAAAATGGGCGAACCCGGGAGTTCGATGAAGGACCGAGTTCGACCCACTGCCGCCGTTCGGTACGTCGCAGTCGCAACGGCTGCTTCAAAACCTACTGCGGCCATAGAAGCGGTCGAATCTCAAGACGAGTTATTGGCCGTTCGCGGTCACTTGCGCGACCGGTGGGCCAAAATGATTGGCGCGCCCCAAGGAAGTCCGGTGCGAAGAACAGCTTATGCTTGAGCGGCTTATTGGCTTATTCGACCAGGCTTCGCAGCACTGTCCGAGCAGGACGAGTCGACTATTGAGCGGCGGATGTCTGCGCCGGGGGGGCCAGGTGATTTGTGGTTCCGAGCTTTCGGTGAATTGACGACCTGCTTGCGACCGAAACCTTCGAAGGCGCCAAGGCACAGCGCGCTCATTTCAAATGGCTGTTGCGCCAGTCACGAGGCGTCACACCAAAGCGTGAATTAAACCAGTTTGTGAAGGAACCCTGCTGCGAATAGCCAAGCAGTGCGGAAACCCGCCCGATGGGATAGCGTGGGTTGCTCATATAGCGCAGGGCAAGTTCACCCCTGACTTCCTCGACCAGACGCGAGAAGCTGGTATGCGCAAGTTCAAGTTGGCGCTGCATGGTGCGAACGCTCAGACGTAAATGGCGGGCAACCAGTTCGACGGTGGCCTGCTCGACGGGCAGCAACAAGTAGATCGCCTTGCGCACTTCCAGCGCGGTCGAATCGACACCGGTCACGTTGAGTGAATCCGCGAGGCTCTCGGCATATCGCACCAGTTCCGGGTCAGCGGAGGGATTTGGGTAGTCGAGATCGGCGGCCGAACACACGAAGCCGTTGAAATCGCTGCCGAACTCCAACGGACAGCCGAAAAATCGTCGATGAAACGTCAGGTCCTTCGATCCCTGATGAACAAAATGGACCGAGCGTGGTTTCCAGTGATCGCCAAGCAGAGCGCTGGAGTGGCGCCAGAGGACACCGACCGCGAGTTCGATCGCCTGATTCGTTGGGGTACCCGGTTCGACGACCAGTTCTTCGCGGATGGTAACCGTTTCGCCCACGTCCTCGACATACACAGCCAGGGCTTCGTTCAACAGATGCCGGTATTCGGCCGTGGCCAGCAATACCTCGCGCAGCGTGCGCTTGTGCGCGAGCAGGACATTGACCACACCGGTACCGAACTTCTGCCGGGTCTCGGCCATCTGCAGCGCGAAAGTCGGGCATGACGCCTTTTCGGCCGTAAGTTCCAGCAACCGGCACGCGGCGGCCGCCGGAATGCGATCGTCCGGATTTGCAAGCGCCGCGGTATCGATCCCGACCTGCTGTGCAAGCTCGACGGGGTTCAGTCCGACCCGCCGCGTCACATCGAAATAGCCGCTCATGGCTACCGAGCGCAACATCGTTTCCATCGCTTTGTCTCCGTATATGCGTCGCAGGCGGCCTCCCTGCGTCTGGTATTGGAATGTCTACCGCACGCACCGGTGTTAACGCGTAGTGGCATGAAATGCTAAAAGAATGGCGCCATATCATAAAAGTGTAACGCAGGATTGCCGTATGGTGGGATCTCAACGGTTCATCATGTTCCGACCAGTCTTCATGCGGCCAGCCGTGTCGCGAGCGTCGGAACACCGTACTCATATTGGAGAACACGATGCAATTCCTCGACGATTCGCTGCACCCTGAGAACCAGGACAAGGTTGTCATCACGACCGCTCCGTACGGCCCGGAATGGATGCCCGAAGACTTTCCGGAAGACATTCCGGTAACGATGGAGGAGCAGATCCAAAAGGCCGTCGACTGCTACGAGGCCGGCGCGACCGTGCTGCACCTGCATGTGCGCGAACTGGATGGCAAAGGCTCCAAGCGCCTGTCGAAATTCAACGAACTGATCGCCGGGGTGCGTGCGGCCGTGCCGGACATGATCATCCAGGTGGGTGGCTCGATCTCGTTTGCACCGGAAGACGATGGTCAGGCCGCGAAGTGGTTGTCCGACGACACGCGTCACATGCTAGCCGATCTCGACCCGAAGCCCGATCAGGTGACGGTCGCGATCAACACCACGCAGATGAACATCATGGAGTTGCTCTATCCGGAGTACCTGGAAGGCACGTCGCTGTCCAATCCTGCGCTTATGGCCGCCTACAGCGAAATGACGGTACCCGCGGGTCCGGCCTGGGTTGAGGAGCATCTGCGTCGCCTGCAGGCCTCGGGCATCCAGCCGCACTTCCAGCTTACCGGTATCCATGCGCTCGAAACGCTCGACCGCCTGGTGCGCAGGGGCGTCTACAAGGGGCCGCTGAACCTGACGTGGATCGGCATCGGCGGCGGCTTCGACGGTCCGAACCCGCACAACTTCTTCAACTTCGTCCACCGTGCACCGGACGGTGGCACGGTCACGGCCGAGTCGTTGCTGAAGAACGTGCTGCCGTTCAACATGATGGCGATGGCCATGGGCCTGCATCCGCGCTGCGGCATCGAGGACACGATCATTGACCAGCACGGCAATCGCATGAGCTCGGTGCAGCAGATCGAGCAGTGTGTGCGCGTGGCGCGCGAATTGGGCCGTGAAATCGCGAGCGGCAAGGAAGCGCGCGAGATCTACAAGATTGGTGTGCAGTACAAGACGGTCGACGAGACACTCGCGGCCAACGGCATGGCGCCGAATCGCAAGGCCGGTGTGAAGAACCTGCCGCTGCGCGCGGCGTAAGGGTTTGAAGCGCGGCTGACGTTTCGCGGACGTCGGGCTTCAAAGGCAGGGCTCGCCGGCAAGCCGGGGAGAGTTTTGCAGTATCCATAAAGGCTGCCTTTGTCCTGTAGGGCAAAGGCGGTCGCCAACGAGCTGGACACGAAGGAGACAACTCATGTTCACGCATGCCGAGCCCTTGACGGGCGATGTTTCGACGACGCAAAAAGGCGTGCACGCGTATGCGTGGGTGGTATTTGTCCTGACGGTGGGGTTGCTGCTATCCGACTACATGTCGCGGCAGGTGTTGAATGCGGTGTTTCCGATGCTCAAGGCGGCATGGAACCTTTCCGACACCCGGCTCGGTTCGCTGAGCAGCGTGGTCGCGCTGATGGTCGGCGTGCTCACCTTTCCGCTGTCGGTACTCGCCGACCGCTGGGGCCGCGTGAAGAGCATTGTCCTGATGGCGGCGATGTGGAGTCTCGCGACGCTCGGCTGCGCGCTCGCGACGAACTATGGCGAGATGCTACTCGCGCGCGCCTTCGTCGGTATCGGTGAAGCCGCCTATGGCAGCGTCGGCATCGCGGTCGTCCTCAGCATCTTTCCGGCGCGGCTGCGCTCCACGCTCACCGCCGCGTTCATGGCTGGCGGGGCGTTTGGTTCAGTGCTGGGCATGGCGCTAGGCGGTGCCGTCGCGGCTCGCTTCGGCTGGCGCGCGGCGTTCGGCGCAATGGCGGCCCTTGGAATCATCCTGGTCGTTTTCTACCGGTTTGCCATCACCGAAAAACGACTCGCGCCGCTGCAACCGGCAAACGTGGGCCGTCAGACGCAGGGGGCCGGTGTGTGCATGAGCTTGCGCACGTTGGTCCAAGGACTCTTTTCAACAAAGTCGGTCGTGTGTGCCTACGTCGGCAGCGGCATCCATCTGCTGGTTCCGGCCGCTGTGTGGGCGTGGATGCCCAGCTTCCTGAACCGCTACTACGGCATGTCTGCAGGCAAGGCGGCCATGGGCGCGGCCGTGTTCGTGCTGGCCACCGCTTTCGGCATGGTGGTGTGCGGAAATCTGGCCGACCGGCTCAGCAAGCATGCGCGGGAAAGGAAGTGGAGCACCGCCGTCGCCTTCTGTCTGATCTGCTTCGTGCTGCTCACAATCGGCTTCCGCATGCCGGCGGGTCCGGCACAGCTCGTCGTGATCGGCGCCGGCATGTTCTTCTGCGCCGGCGCGACCGGCCCCTCGGGTGCGATGGTGGCAAACCTCACCCCACCGTCAATCCATGCATCGGCGTTTGCCACCCTGACGTTGGCGAACAACCTGCTGGGGTTGGCACCCGCTGCCGTCCTGACGGGCATCGTGGCCGATCGGATCGGGCTGCTCGGCGCGTTGCAACTCGTGCCGTTTGCACCCCTGGTCGCGGCAATCGCCTTCTTCATCGGCAAGCGGAACTATGGCGTCGACCTCGATCGCTTGAGTGCCCTGCGTGAGCAGGCCGGGAGCTGACCCGATGGTCGCCCGCGAGCTTTAGACCTGGCAAGTGCGCCTGAGAGCAAATTGGGCAGCCCATCACAGGCGAAATAAATTTGTAGTTCGAGTAATGAATAGGAGATTTGATATGGCGAAAGCAGTGCGCTTCCATGAAACCGGCGGTCCCGAAGTGTTGCGCTATGAAAATGTTGAAGTGGGCGACCCCGGCCCCGCACAGGTTCGCTTGCGCCATGAGGCAGTGGGCCTGAATTTCGCCGACACCTACTTCCGCACCGGCCTGTACCCCGTGCCACTGCCTGCGGGCATGGGTGTCGAGGCTGCAGGTGTGGTCGAAGCCATCGGCCCCGACGTGACCAACGTTGCGGTCGGCGATCGCGTGACCTACACCGGCTTTCTCAACACGCTCGGCGCTTACAGTACAGAACGCCTGATCCCGGCCGCGCCGCTCATCAAGCTGCCTGATGCGATCCCCTGCGAAACAGCTGCCGGCATGACGATGCGAGGCCTGACCTCGTCGTACCTGATGCGCCGCATTCATGACTTCAAGGCGGGCGACACCATCCTGCTGCATGCCGCCGCCGGCGGAGTGGGTCTGATCGTGTCGCAATGGGCAAAGTTGTTGGGTCTCACCGTGATCGGCACGGTATCGAACGAGGCCAAGGGCGAGGTGGCCAGCGCGCATGGCTGCGATCACATCATTTACTACAGCCGGGAGGATGTTGCGAAGCGTGTGCGCGAACTGACCAATGGCATGGGCGTGGACGTCGTGTTCGACAGCGTCGGCAAGGATACCTTCGAGGCGTCACTCGATTCGCTCAGGCGCCGTGGCCTGATGGTCTGCGTCGGCACGGCGTCCGGACCAATCCCGCCGTTCAATCCGCAGATGCTCGCGATGAAGGGCTCGCTCTACCTGACACGGCCCGCGCTGGCGGACTACATAGCCGACCCCGTCGAGAAGAACGAACTTGCGGGCGAACTCTTCGGGCATGTCGCCACAGGCCGCATCAAGATCGAACTCAACCAGCGTTACGCGCTGGAGGACGCGGCGCAGGCCCACCGCGACCTCGAAACGCGCAAGACGACCGGCTCGTCGGTCTTCGTTATCTGAGGAGTAGGTCATGCGAGTCGAACAATTGACGTGTGCCATCGGTGCCGAACTGGTCGGGGTAAATCTCGCCGATGCCATCCACGATGACAGCCTGTTTGCCGGAATCCGGGCGGCGCTGCTTGAGCACAGGGTGCTGTTCCTGCGCGACCAGGACATTTCGCGCGGCGAGCACGTCGCATTCGCTCGCCGTTTCGGCGCACTGGAAGACCATCCCGTCGCCGGCAGCGATCCCGAATATCCGGGCCTCGTGCGCATCTACAAGAACCCGGATCAGCCCAACGACCGGTATGAAAACGCGTGGCACGCGGATGCCACCTGGCGCGAGGCGCCGCAGTTCGGCGCTGTCCTGCGCTGCGTGGAGTGCCCGCCAGTCGGCGGCGACACGATGTGGGCGAACATGGTCCTCGCCTACGAGAACCTGCCGGACCACATCAAGACCCAGATCGCGGACCTGCGCGCCCGCCACAGCATCGAGGCGAGCTTCGGAGCCGCGATGCCGATCGAAAAACGTCTCGCTCTTAAAGCGCAATTCCCGGACGCTGAGCATCCGGTCGTGCGCATGCACCCGGAGACCGGTGAGAAGGTGTTATTCGTGAGCGCCTTCACCACCCATTTCACCAATTACCACACGCCGGCGCGCGTGCGCTTCGGGCAGGACGCCAATCCGGGCGCGGGTGACCTGCTGCGCTATCTCATCAGCCAGGCCTACATCCCCGAGTACCAGGTCCGCTGGCGCTGGAAACCCAACAGCATCGCGATCTGGGACAACCGCAGCACGCAGCACTATGCAGTGATGGACTACCCGCCGTGTCACCGCAGGATGGAGCGCGCCGGAATTATCGGCGACAAGCCGTACTGATCGGACTGGAGACCGCTTCATGACTCTCAATACGACGCCAACCATTCTGATGGTGCCCGGCTTGCGCGACCACGTCGCGGAGCACTGGCAAACTCTGCTGGAGCGGAAGTTGCCCAAGGCGGCCTCGGTAGCACCGCTCGAGCACGACAAACTCAGTTGCGCCGCACGCGTCGCGGCGCTCGATGCTGCTCTCGCGAAAATCGACGGCCCGGTGATCCTGGTCGCGCATAGCGCGGGGGTGATGATCACGGTGCATTGGGCCCAGCAGCACAGCCGCAAGATTCACGGTGCACTGCTCGCCGCTCCGGCCGACCTCGACACGCCGCTGCCGGCAGGCTATCCGGCCTTCGATGCGCTCGCTCAGAACGGTTGGCAGCCGGTTCCACGAGAGCCGCTGCCGTTTCCGAGCATCGTCGGTGCGAGCCGCAACGATCCGCTCGCGCAGTTCGAGCGTACTGCGACGATGGCGAAAGACTGGGGCAGTCGGCTCGTCGACCTTGGCGAAGTCGGTCACCTGAATCCGGCCGCAGGGTTTGGTGAATGGCCTATGGCAGAGACACTGATCCA
The DNA here is from genome assembly GCF_038050405.1 of Paraburkholderia sp. IMGN_8. Taxonomy (NCBI): domain Bacteria; kingdom Pseudomonadati; phylum Pseudomonadota; class Betaproteobacteria; order Burkholderiales; family Burkholderiaceae; genus Paraburkholderia; species Paraburkholderia sp. IMGN_8. The sequence goes on from NZ_CP150901.1 coordinate 288,709, forward strand.
TGAACTCGTCTGATCAGATACCGGTTGGCGCGGTCGACGAACTCGCGCCCGGTCAGCGAAAACTGGCCTTCATCGATGGCCGCAGCATTGTCCTGTTCAACATTGATGGGACGATCCACGCAATCGACAACGCGTGTCCCCACAACGGGGCCTCGGTCGCAAGCGGTCAGCTGGAGGGGTGCGTGCTGCGCTGCCCGGCGCACGGTCTGCGTTTCGACCTGCGCACCGGCTGCATGCCGGGCGTAGGCGGGTTGAGCCTGACGACTTTCCCGGTTCGGGTCATCGACGGGAAGCTGGTCGTGAGTCTCGAGGATCCGGCCGCCCGTCCCGCGCAGGCACCGGCGTGCAATTCGGCACCGTGATCCGGGCCGCGCGGGAACATACAGCCATTCAGGGGAACAGGGATGCAAGGTTTGATGATGCAGCAACCGCTGCTGGTTGCTTCGCTGCTCATGCACGCGGAACGCCATCACGGCGGCCAGGAAATCGTGTCACGACGGGTCGAAGGCGACATTCACCGGTATCGGTACCGGGATTTTGCGCAACGCGCGCGCCGCATGGCAAACGCCCTCGCAAGCCTCGGCATCCAGCCCGGTGAGCGACTAGGCACGCTGGCGTGGAATGGCTACCGGCACATGGAGCTGTACTTCGCAGTGTCGGGGTCAGGGTCCGTATTGCATACGATCAACCCCCGGCTTCACATCGACCAGCTCGCGTACATCATCGAACATGCGGAAGATCGCGTCGTGTTCTTTGACCTCACGTTTCTACCGCTGATCGAGAGCGTCGCGCCGCGGGTCAAGAGCCCGAAGGTCTTCGTTGCAATGACCGATCGCGCGCACATGCCGCGAGATCATGGCCTGTCGGCGATGCTGCTGTGCTACGAGGATCTCGTCGACGGCCAAAGCGACGCTTTCGACTGGCCGCTGCTGGATGAAAACAGCGCGTCATCGCTGTGCTACACGTCCGGGACGACCGGCAATCCGAAGGGGGTGCTATACAGCCACCGCTCGACCCTGTTGCACACCTACGCGGCGGCGCTGCCGGATTCGCTGAACTGTTCGGCGCGCGATGTGATCCTCCCCGTCGTGCCGATGTTCCATGTGAACGCGTGGGGACTGCCGTATATCGCCTGCATGGTGGGTGCGAAGCTGGTGTTTCCGGGGCCGGCGCTGGACGGCAAGTCGCTCCATGAACTGATCGAGGGCGAACAGGTCACGCTGTCGGCCGGCGTGCCGACAGTCTGGCAGGGACTGCTTGCGCATGTCGACGCGATCACGGGTTCGTTTTCGTCGATGAAGCGCACGATTATCGGCGGCGCTCCCTGCCCGACAGCGATGACGACGGCGTTCCAGGAGCGCCATCGCGTCGACGTCGTGCATGCATGGGGCATGACGGAGTTGAGCCCGGTTGGCACCGTCTGCAGTTTCAAGGCACATCAGGTGTCTCTGCACGTGGAAGAGCGCTACGCGCTTCTGGCGAAGCAGGGGCGCCCGGTGTTCGGCATCGACATGAAAATCGTCGACCTGGAAGGCAAGGCGTTGCCGTGGGACAGTACCGCAACTGGCGACCTTCTCGTGCGCGGTCATTGGGTCGCGCGGGAGTATTTCGGCAGTGACGACACACCGCCGCTGCGCGACGGCTGGTTCCCGACCGGCGATGTGGCCAGGATCGATCCCGACGGCTTCATGCAGATTACGGATCGCAGCAAGGACGTCATCAAGTCCGGCGGCGAATGGATCAGTTCGACCGACATCGAAAACGTCGCGTACCTGCACCCCGAAGTCACGACGGCGGTATGCATCGCCGCGCGGCATCCGAAGTGGGACGAGCGGCCGCTGCTCCTGATCGTGAAGAAGCCTGGTAGCGCGCTCGCCGCGGACGAACTGCTCACGTTCTTTGACGCCCGGGTTGCGAAGTGGTGGAAGCCGGACGCCGTGGTGTTCGTCGACTCGGTTCCGCTCGGTGCAACGGGCAAGGTGCTCAAGAACCAGTTACGGAATCAGTTCGGTGATTACTACCTGTCGGCCTGAGACACCGACGTAGCGGCAACACAGTTTCATTCGAACAACAAGCCATAAGCCGCCGGGTCCACCCGGCGCGCCCCAAACCAGGAGGAGACACAATGAAATTGAAGTCAAGCAGCCTGGCAGTGCTGATAGTTTTTTCAGCGTCAGCCCATGCCCAGTCGTCGGTTACGCTCTATGGCGTACTCGACAATGGATTCCTGTATCAGAGCACCTCGGCCGCAACGTTCCTGCCGACCGCGCATAACCTGGGGCATGTCTATCAACTCAAGGACGGCGGCATCTATGCCAGCTACTGGGGCCTGAAGGGAAGCGAAGACATCGGCGGCGGCTACAAGATCACGTTCAAGCTGCAAGGCTCGTTCAACACCACAAACGGCAAGTTTGGGCTGTCCGACGCGCCGGGCACGACCGCGCTCTTCAACCAGTATGCAACGGTCGGGGCAATCGGGCCGTTTGGCACGTTCGACGCCGGCCGGCAGATCATCCCGATGATCTACGCGATGGCGGAAACCGACGTACGCGGCGCACAGTATTTCGGCAGTATCCTGACTGCGTGGCTCGGCATCAATCAGGCGGCCGGCTGGCCCGGCACCAGCACAAATGCTCCAATCGGCGCCCTCTATGACAGCAACGCGCTGGTCTACAGTTCGCCAAAATTCTATGGCGCGTCGCTTGCGCTAGAGTATGCGCCGGGTGGCGTCGCGGGGCAGTTCCAGGGCGGCACGCGTGAGTCGGCTGTGCTCAAGTATTCGAATTACGGCCTGAACCTGTCCGCTGTGTACTACAACGGACATGACACCAATCCGTTCCCACTGACCTATCCGGCGGCTCCGGCTGCGCCAGCGACAGGCCAGAGCAATAACCGCTTCTACTATTTCGGTGCGATGTATACGATCAGCGGGTTTTCTATATCCGCCTCGTACGGGATCGGCAAGAACCCGGCGAAGAACAACAGCGTTGACTTCGAAATGGCGTCGGGTGGCCTCGGCTACCAGTTCAATCCGCGCTTCAAGATCACGTCCGGTTACTACTACCTGAAGGATCGGAATAATTCAGCGAATCATTCGAGCGAATTCGCAGTAGGTGCGGAATACAACCTGTCACTGAGGACCAGGGTGTACGCGCAGGTCGGGTATGTCGACAACAAGGGGACGATGAACCAGACGATCATCTATGGGGCTCCGGTTGCGCCGGGTGTCTCCACCACTGCGGCCATGGTCGGCATTCGCCATAGCTTCTGATTCCGTCACCCTCATGAACCGGAGTAATCCATGAAAACAATCAAGGCACTCAAGCTGGCGGTCGTCGCATGGTTTGTTGCAGCGTCCACGACGGTGTGGTCCCAGACCGGTGAAGCAGCCAGTGCACCGGTCAGTGCGCAAGGTGCGTCCGTGACGGCAGCATCGGGCGCTGTGGCACCCGCGGGCAGGAAAGCAGACCGTGCCCTGCGCCGCAGGGTCTATGCCGCCATCGGGAAGGACAAGGAAATCAGCGCCGGAGACATCAGTGTCATCGCGAAAGACGGCGCGGTGACACTGAATGGCACGGTCACGGAAGCTGCCCAGGTCGGCAAAACCGAGGCGATCGCCAGGGGCGTTCCCGGAGTGACGTCGGTGACCAACAAGCTGACGGTGAAGAAACCGTTTGGCGGCATGTAAACTGCCGTAGTCAAGCACGGAGTACGGCGAGGCCGAAGACAACGGGCCACGCCGACTTCTACTCATCAGTGGCGACGCCGATTAGGCGGCCTCGCGCAGCCACTGCCTCCTTGCGAGACTGAAGCAGACACTCAAATGTCTTGGGTTACCTCCCGCCCAACGTCTGTAACTGGCCGACAGCCGTCTTATCCGGGCACGCCCGGATCCGTTGGAGTGACACTTTTTTCGCGTCCTGCGGACCCTTGTCCCGTAAGGCTTGCTGGCTGCCGGTAAGCGGCGACCGCGCGAAGTGACAATTTTATTGTCGCAACGGTGACAGATTTAATACGGTCTACGTCCGCCGCCGGCCAGAACCTGCTCGACGGCCATCGAGCGTGCCGCTTCTTCGGCCTCTTCAGGGGTGTCGAACACGCTTCCCGACACGTGGACCTGATGCCATTCGGGTTTGTCGGAAGCGTCGCGGAAAATGCGGAAGCGCGCGCAATAGCCGCGCGGCTTGACCGGGACCACGTCGATATCGACGGATGCGCCTTCTATCTGATGTCTGACGAAGCCGTCCATGCTGCCCTCCTGACGCCTGCGTTGAACGCAGAAATCCTAGCATGACGGGTTCGATGCGGTGGGTGCATTGCAGCATGCGGGGGTCACCTTCAGCGGCTTCCAGGACGACGCCGGACCGCGCAACAGGTGCCGTCGGCACGGCACCGCCTGAATCATTCGGTCGCATTCGGCGGCCTCGGGCACGACGGTCTTCTGCGGCTTGGCCTTGGAGATAGCGGCCGTGATGGGCGCGAGCAACCCGGCTTCGAGGATGTTCGTATTGGGAGGCTTCGCGGCGGCCGCTTCCGACGCCGTCTGAGAGCAAATTAATGCACCTACGATGCAACGGATCTGACCACGTTCCGCTGGCTGGCGCCGGCGCGTCTCGTGAAGGCGACATCGCCAGCCGGCGAGGACGAGTCGGCGCTTATGGGTAGGCACGACCGGCGCTTCACGACCTACGGGCATGCGATCTGAACGACATCAGTGCATACGTTCCCAAGCCGCTCACCTCCGCATCGCGGAAGAAAGGTCTGTTCACCAAGGCCGACTTTGTCTACGTGGCAAAAAGCGATGTGTATAGATGTCCTGCCGGCGAGCGAGCCATCCTTCGATTTACCACCGTTGAGCATGATATGAATCTGCGGGTTTATTGGCCGGCTGCATCAAAGGGGAGACAGCGGAGGAGAGGGAATCGGGCCGCAAGGGGCGAATGGAGTGCAGCAATCCTGAGGTCATACCAGGGCCAATCAGCGCTACGTCCGCAGCCAACCCATATCCGCCTTGCTAACGGCTCTCAACAATCGAGTTCTTCGAATTCGAATTGATGCCCGATTGTCAACGATTCGCACGTCCGAACTGACCGGCCGGTTGTGGCCGGACTGAGGCCGACGACGACTGGGTCAGGTCGACCCCGAGCGGTCCGTCGTTCTTCCGTAAAGCGGCCATTCTCGTGCAACAGCTCAAGAAAACGCTCGATCTGGCCGATATCCGAGGAATAGAAATGAATGATCAAGAGAGAATTTAACTCTATCCAACAGGCACTCGGCATCGCGTTTTGGGGTGCGGGTCGCCTACCCGGTGTTTTGCGTTGTGAGATAAAGCATGACGCGCTTGGCCTAGAAAATTAAATGAAGCATTCAAGAATTTATCTTTACCTGGCGATAATGTTGCTTTGTTGGAGCGCGTTCATGCTGGTATCACGATCCAGTAACGACCAGGAAGGGTGCATAAAGGAGAGGTATGGAAGAATATGCCGCTCTGACAATGCAGATCGCTTTCAGCGAGCATTGGATCTTGAATTGTTTTTAGCCTGCGCTATGGGGGCGGGAGCGATCGTTCTTTTAGTGGCGGCCTCGCGCGCAGCGAAAAAAAACCGTTGATACGCAGTAAGTAAAGCAATGCAGATCAGCTCACAGCGTGGTAACGATCTTTGCCGCTTCCTTCCTTGCACATGGATTGCTGACAATCTAGGAAGTGAAGTCGAGTGACCGCAAGTGGCCGAAGCCGAAGGTTCGATGAAAGACCGAGTTCGCCCCACAAGAGACATTCATCTTTCTCAATAGCCTCCATTCGGTTAACTTTCAGAACAATAAATCGACAAAACGCTCAAGTTATTTCCCTTCCTGTCGTTTACATGGCATGTGTCGCGTGTCGAATCATTTGCGCCGCATAATCGAGGCCGGCGATTCCTCAGCTCGGCAAATCCAAAGTCTGGCCAAAATCTTAACCACTCCAATAAATCCAATCTGCAATGAGAAAGTACATCGCAATTTGCGCCATCGTAGGCACGCTGTTGACTTCCGGCTGTGCGACCGTTTCTACAATGTCACCGACGACGACAACGAGTTCCGTTGATACGGCGAAGAACTCGTACGCGTTGATGACGGTGACACTAAAGAACGCGTATCACACCAGCTATCAGCCGAGCCCTATCGTGGTGAACTTGGAACGCGGAGCGGCAGATAGTCGCGAAGACCGGTTGAATTTCAAGTTTGACGACCAGGCAACAACTACAGGCGACGCCGGTAACCACTATTTCATTCGACTTCCGCTGGCTCCAGGAAAGTATGTGATGCGCGGAATCACGGGTCAAAGTGGGATATTCCCGTTCCACGGCATGTTCTTCACACCGCTTCACGAGGTCGTCGAAATTAAGCCGAATTCCATCGTGTACCTTGGTCACATCGACGCCACGGTTGTCGAACGCAAAGACGGCGAGTTGCGCGCAGGGCCGGTCATTCCGCTAATTGATCAGGCGGCAACAGGGTTTAGCGGCGGGACTTGGGACATCAGTGTGTCAGACCAGTACGACGACGACATTACGGCGTTCAAAAAGGACTTTCCGGCGCTGAGCAATGCGTCCATCGATCGCAACGTGCTTCCCGCTTGGGATAAGAAAAAAGCGACTGAGTGGTGGGCTAGCCACTGATCCAAATATCGAAGGTAGCCGGTGCGCACAACTGACGTTCCAAATCTGCGCACCGGCCGGGGCTTTTGCGGCAGCCAGTGTCGAGTGCCATCGCTGATACCTCTTGCAGTATGCGCACACGTCGATTGACGACTACCCGCAGAACACATACGTCGAAAAACAGCGATGTCGTCGACGCCCCCCATAATGCATGATCCACGCCCCAATCCAACCGCATTAATAACTAACCGCTCCAAGCAGTGCCGGCGCCCCAAACTCACCAACGGTTGCATTCGATCGCTGGAAGTAAAGTGTCCAGAACTGCTTCAACGCGCTCATCGTCTGCGGATCGCGGTAGACATTCTTTATCTTCGCATCCCCGGCCAGGAGACCAGCGCCGATCACGTAGATTCGAGCGCCGCCGAAATCGCCGATTAGACCGGCTGCCGTCGCTTTCTTCATCTCCGCCTGAGGATCGATACGGCGAACGGCGTTGTGTGAGTAGAAGCTCGACACCGAGCTGTTCTCAAGCATATCCGAGGCAATAAGCACGACCTTATCGGAAGCAGGTGAAGCCCGAACCTTGTCGCTGATATCCTTCAACGCCGCCAGAATGTCCGACTTCGCGAGATCATTGGTCGCCACCGACTCGACACGCACGATCGCGGCAAGCAATGCCTTCTTCGCGTAGGCAGACTGCCCCGTCATACACGCGTCGAAGCTACGCAACGCACGTTCGCTGATGTCGTCTCGCAACTTCTCCAGTATCGGTGACTCGATGACACCGCGCGTCACAACTTCCGTGTAGTGCCCTTGCGAGAAAGCCGAGAAATCGAACAGCGTATAAGCGCCCCCTGGTTTGACGGATTTCCCTGCCATTTCCGCGATCTGTGCCTGCAACTTCTCGTCGAAAACCGTCGTCTGGTCGATGGCGATGAAAAGTTCGTGATCGGCGCCGCCGGCAGCCGGCTTGATGTGGTTGGCGGCGTAACAGCTCGGGATATCGTTCGTGACGCCAGCATATGCGGGCACTGCTACCGCAGTCAGACATGTTGCCGCGGCTGCGTAAGTGAGATGTTTGAACATGAGCGTGAGATCAGGCCTTGAAAAGATCATCGAGTTCGGACTCAAGCGCAAGCTTTGCTTTCTCAGCACGCTCTTTACGGAGCTTGATCTCGTTGACGACTTCGACTCGCACGGACTCATCGAGGCTGTATATCAGTTCCTTCTTGCGTGCTACGTCGCACTCAGCCTCGATTTTCGCGACCAGCGTGTCGATTGCTGCGTTCGTCGATACTTCATCGGACGGCGTTGCCGATGCCGCGACTACCTTCGCAGGCGCGTCGGTCACAACGCGTCCAGCTTCGGTGTGCGGTGCCGTCACCTGAGGCTGGAGTGCATCGAGAGTCGTCGCGCCGGCTGCCGGGCGAACCAGGCCGCTTTCCAGATCCGTGAAATTGCGATGCTCGAGCACGTAATCCCTGAACGTCTTCGAGAACGTCTTACCCGAGATGTCAGCGTTCTCAGCCATCCGCTTCTGGAGGTTTTCGAGCTGCGACTGCGCGATTGCCCGGAACGGCGCGTAGTAGTTGTTGTAGTCCTCAAACGTCTTGAAGCCTTTTGTCGTCTTCCATGCGGCGAGACTTTCGCGGCCGCCGAAACCCCACGCGAAGCCACCGAAAATGCCCACGATCTGCGTGACGACAAAAATCACAGCCAGCGTGATGAAGGCCGCAGCGCCTTCGCTTCGGGTCGACGACGACTCTTCTGCTTTCGCGCGGTCGTCGGCCGCTTTCTGGCTTGCAACGAGTTCGGCCGGCATCGAACCTGTTGTTGCGAATGGATTGCCGGCGTCAGCACTCTGGCTCACGCCCATCGCTTCACGTGTCTGCTCCGCGTTGAGGTTGCTCCAACGCATCCACGTCGACGTTCCCGCGATCACGATAATGACGGCTACCGTCAATCCCACCATGAAATAGCTGTGACTCGTGCCGACCCGATTCGCAACCTGCGTGTAGTCGGGTTCGCCATCGTCGACGGATTGATTGTCATCGAGTTTGACCTTGCGGCTCGAAAAGCGCTCCTGCGCTTTGTCCTGCTTCCATTGCTTCCGGCATCGTGCAACGAGATTCGAACGATAGAGCTGATGTCCAGCGACGTGCGTCAAAAACACCATAATCACGCACAGCACGAACACGATGGCCACCATCAGCAAAGTATGAGTATTCGCGCTGCCATCGCGAGCCATCCAACTGCCGAGCAGATACGAAAACCCGAGACCCTCTGCGATCACGAGCACGGACAGCAGTGTCAGGAGCCACAACGGCGTAGGCGAGCGTCCGCTGTCGTCTGCCTTCGCGAGGTATTCATTGCGCTTGCTGAATTCGGCTTTTGACAGGTATGAGATGAACTTGTTGTAGTCGCCGCACAGCGTGCGCTCGGAATCAGTCCAGCCGTCTTTTCCGTGAATTCCGTGGCGCGACAGGCGCGCAGTCTTCCCTAGAACGGGAAACGTGTACTTCCAGTGATTCAGCCAGAACTCGAGCGTCGAGCGGAACGAAAATGCGCCCACTGCGAGCAGCACCACGACGACGCACCAGATAGCGGGGCCCAGATTGGCCTGAATAAAGTCCATCATGATCGTTTATTACCCTCTTGTTAGGTGCGTGCGATGACAGGCACGTAATTCACCGTGAAATACTGACTGCTCTTGCGGCGAACGAGCTCACCGGATGTCGCCTTGCCGTTGGAGAAAATGATGTCGGCGCAGTCGAACACGCCGCTGTTGTTGACGAAGACCCGATACAAGACGCCTCCCTTCACTGCATAGGCATTCACGTCAGGAGATAACGTCACCTGCGGCGAACCGTTCAGGCCGGCGTTGCGGTCGATGTCTTTCCACACTAGCAGCGTTGGCTTTGCGCCCGCCGTGGCGCCGTTTCGAAGGACGGAGACATCCTTGAGCGCAAGATACTGTCCGTTCAGCGTTGCGCCCCAACTGCTTCCATACAGATTCGGCAGGTGATCGCGCACAGGAACCGCCCGGTCATCGGCGACGGACTTCATCGCCCGCGAAACGCGCGGGCGGTCGTTCACGCAGCTCTTCGATACCGGCACCTCATCGGCAACCGCCGAAGACAGGAACGAGAATGTCGAGGACGGTGCAGGCGTGGCAGCGAATTGGAGGCCGAGTGTCGCGGACGGTGTCTCACGCCATCCGAAATCGATGCCGTCGGATGGCCCGGAATGAGCGGACGCAACCGGAGTGGCAGGCGCGGGGCTCGATGTAGCGGCCGTGTTCGCCGAACCTGCGGCTGACGTCGAACGCGCGGGCGGCGTTCCCGCCACCGGGCTCTCTGTCGCCGTGCGGTTTCTGGCGGCGACCGTTCGACGCGGCGCTTTGGCGCTCGTCCCGCTCGATGTCGCAGGCACCACACTCGCCGGAGATTGATCGGGCTGAACCGTCACCGCACGGTAGTACTGATATTTGGGTACGCGGCTGCTTGCGTAGCTCTGCAGAATGTCAGGCTTGGCACCGCTGAGATCGACAATCTCGACCCGGCGGTTAGCCGAGCGTCCCTCCACCGTATGATTGTCGGCAATCGGCAACGTCTCCCCGGCGCCCTGATAGAACACATTTTCCGGCGCAATGCCGTGATCCGCGAACAGGCGCGCTACGGTTCGAGCGCGGCGCTCTGACAGGTCTGCGTTAAGTTCTGAGCTGCCGGTGTCGTCTGTGTGGCCGATGAGCAGGATTTTCGTTTGGGCCGCAGCTGCTTTGTCGGCGGCGCTCGACGCTTCCGCCACGCGATTGGACGTGCGATATTGCTCGGCAATCTCACCGAAGTAGATCACCGCATCTGGTGTCAATTGGGCCGAGCCCGTTTCAAATTGCGTGTGTCGCGCGGTGTCGACGATCGCAAAAGAGCTGCCGACCTGCTCAGTCTTGCCAGTATCCGGAGCACGCGCCTCGAGCGCGGTCGCTGTGTACGTGAGGTTGTGCTTTGCGGCGATTTTGGACAATGCGCAGCGCCGACTATCGACCGCATGTCCAATGAGGCCGCCAGCCAGGCCGCCTGCGGCGCCACCGATCGCCGCGGCCGCAACCTTGTTCTTGTTGGCGATCACTGCGCCTAGAACAGCACCAAGCCCCACTCCGACTGCGATGCCAATGTTCCGGTTGCTGTTCGCGCATGGATCGGGGTTTGCAAATGTGCTTTCGAACACATTTAAGTCCCCGTTTTTCTCCGGATCGCCGCTTGTCCCGCTCGTCTGCTGGAACCCACCAGGATTGGCACACCCAGACAATGCGAAAACGGTGATCGTAGCGAGCCAAAGCGGCCGCGCTTTTCCTATTCCTCTCACTGAGAAACCCCTCGGTCGATTTATTTTTAGTTGCTCCAACGCGAGCGTCGGCAAAAGAAGCGCTATCCCGGCTATCGAAACAGGCGCCCTCATATCGATAACGGCATAGGTGCGGTGAACTTTAGAAATGTTTTGGGTAGGGGACTGAGGTAATTGCGGCGAATGGGCATGACGCTGATGGCGCGTCAGGTGCTCGAATGTTTGTGGCTACGGGGGAGGAGGGCGTCGAGTATCTGTGTGAAAGTACAGACCTACGATCACAGCTGGTCGACTACTGTCGATTATTCGTTTCGCATAATCGGCGAGCATTGAGTATCGTTATTGGTACGCGAGGGGCTCTTGATCGGCCTTTGCGGGCGATCGGACTCTGACAGACACCCCACGAAAACCGCAACCATTTCTCTCTTTGCTGCCCCATATCGGTCAGGAAAATTGTCCTAAATAGACGTATTTCGGAATCTCGACTCGGACACCATGAATCGACATATAAGTAGATTCCTCAAGAGTTGTTTCGGGTTGCCGTTACACAAAGATAGCCCGAAAATGCGTGGTTTGGCACGAAAGTCTCTCGACACGGAACAGACAATAACTATGAAAGCGCTGACCAAATTCCTCCTTTGTCTTTGTTGCATTGCAATGGCCACGACTGGGTTCGCTCAAACTGAAGCGACTCAGACCGAATTGAACGCTGCTGTGAAGGAAGCCAATGCGGCGTTGATTCACGGCCCCAAAAAGATCGCGGTTCTCGACGAGGCTAGCTTTGCGCTGCCCGCAAACAGCGGATTCGTACCAGCCGCCGCGGCCATCCGTTACTTGCGCTCGCTTGGAAACACCGTAGATGAGAAGTCGCTCGTTGGTTTGATCGTACCGCTGACTGACAAAGCCGACTGGCTTGCTGTTCTTAGCTTTGAGAAAGCTGGCTACGTTCGTGACGACGACGCACGGGACTGGAATGCCGACGATATTTTGAAGAACCTTCGCGACGGAACCGAGCAATCCAATACAGCACGCAAGAACCGTGGGCTGCCGGAGTTGGAAGTGACAGGCTGGGCCGAGCCGCCGGCATACGATGCAAAGACACATCGCCTCGTTTGGTCGGCTATCGTACGGGGCAAAGGACAGAATGCAAGTTCGCCAACCGGGGTCAACTATCGGACACTTGCCCTCGGGCGCAATGGCTATCTTTCGCTGACGATGGTGACGCAACTTTCGTTGCTGGCAACTACCAAGCCAACAGCGAACGCACTGCTTGCCGACACCGACTATCTGGACGGCAAGCGTTATGCGGATTTCAACGCCACCACCGACCATGTCGCGGAATACGGGCTTGCCGCGTTGATCGCCGGCGTCGCCGTGAAGAAACTCGGCTTGTTCGCGATCATCGCCGCGTTCGTGGCGAAGTTCTTCAAAGTTGGGCTGATAGCGTTCGTCGCGTTCGGCGCGTCGATCAGGCGGTTTTTCAAACGCAAGCCCAAAATTATCCCGCCGGTTGCCGTCAGCTCGCCGGTCCCCGAACCTGCCAGCAAACCGGCGCCCGTTGCCTCCACACGGGCTGACGACGTAACTTCGTCGTCGGCAGGAACGGACGAGCGCCGGTGATAGATCCATCGTGACGAAACTGCTGATTTTGCTGCTGGGCGGACTAAAGCTCGGCAAGATACTGACCACGACAGGCACGATGCTGCTGTCGATTGCCGTCTATGCGATCTTTTACGGCTGGCGGTTCGCTGCGGGATTCGTGCTGTTGCTATTCGTGCATGAGGGCGGCCACTACGTGGCCGCGCGGCGACGGGGGCTCGATGTGGGGGCGCCGACTTTTGTTCCGTTTGTGGGCGCGTGGATTCAGATGAAAGCCATGCCGCACGATGCGGAAACAGAGGCGTATGTCGGTCTCGCAGGACCATTCACGGGGACGCTGGGCGCGCTTGGCTGCTACTTTCTTGCACGCCACTTCGATAGCGCCTGGCTACTGGCGCTGTCTTACGCGGGCTTCTTTCTGAACCTGTTCAATATGATCCCACTATCGCCATTCGACGGTGGCCGTATCACCGCAGTGCTCTCGCCGCGAATCTGGTTCGCGGGCGTTCCTGTACTCGTCGGATTGTTCGCGTGGCATCCTAGTCCACTCCTCATCGTCATGGCTATCCTGGCGATGCCGCAACTCAAGCGCGCATGGCACTACGATCCGACCAGTCCGGAGAACGCTCGGTACTATGGTATTGCGCCGTCGGTGAAGTTCACCTATGCGTTCTACTATCTGGCGCTTCTGGCGTTTCTTGCGACGATGACGTTTGGCATCCACGACATGCTAGGACCGTCGCGTGACGGCATGCGCTGATCTGCACTTTGATTTTGTCCGGCGCCTCATCGACCATTGCCGACATTCGAGTATCGGCGTTGGTCAGGCGGCTACGGGTCGCTTTCCGGACATTCGCAGGTCGGCGGGCGCGAATGACCGGTCTCACGGAAGCCGAATTCGTACTTTCGACCCGCTCCAGCCGTTCATCCTTCCCTGAAGCGGACGCTTACGGTCAACGACGGCCGGCGGGTGCAGGCCGTTGGCCGTCCGACTGAGCGGGGATCAGCCCGCGGCTCGGCGGCAGTGCCAAGACGCTGGCCACCTCAAAAAGGAGGACCGTGTCTCGGGTTCAATCGCAGTATAGGCGACATGATCCTCTCGGATGTCACTTACTTTTCAGTCCGTCTCGCCAGGCGATCGCTTCGAGTTCGACCCGGACTGCGTCCTCGACGGCAACTACGGGGTGCGCCCGAAATTCAAATGCAGGGAATGTCGAGCAAACTTTGTGAACCGCCAACGGATCGTCGCAGTCAACCAACATGTGCCCACCCCACTCTCCCACACGCACCACGAAAAACTCGATCTTGAAGTTGTCTGGCGCCTTCCACTGACTAAACACATCAAGGATTCGCTTCTGCGCATTCTCGTACTCTACAGGCGAACCTTGTGTGCGTTCGAACCAGCTAATCATGTACTTCATTGCCATCCTCCTTTTAAACATTGATGTCGCCGGAACGCTTGCCGTTTGGACGGGCTAGCGAATCAGCAAGCTACAACTGGGAGCAGCGGCGACGAATGCCCATTGCTTTTGGCCCTTCTTATGAACCGCTTCAAAGCGGCCAATGAGGGTCGTTTTACGTGTTCAGAACCGGACGCCAACGTACGACGACCAGCGACGGCGGCCCCGAAACCGTCCCTCAAACGACGATGGCGTTGGTCCGATCGCCATCAAGTCAGCTTAGCTCATCGCCAAAGGAATTCGATGGAAATGTAACTGCGAGCGGCAGTTCATGGCCGGTTGCACCCGCTGAAATATGAGCCGAATAGCTGCCGCTAGCGCAGGGCGAATGCTCTCGACCGGCGGCTTACGGCGAAGGGGCTGAGCGCGTACAGTCGGCCAATTGCCGCCGTTCGCCATGACCGTCACACGATCAACGGAACGGCTACTTTGGTTCAAACAGCGGACCCTCAGTGCGTAAACCGTGTTGAACCGGTCATCGGCCAACTCGATCCGTCGCTACAGACGGGAGTTGACCATCTACGGATGCCGATTCGTCGCATCCGCTCGACCGGTATGCCGGAGACGGAGACGATTGACGTGGTGATCGCGCTGCATGCCGATGCCATGGGCATCACCCGGGAACAGTTCCAAGGCTTCGTCGAAGGCATGACGCACCGCCGGCGTTCGACCACCGTCGCCGAAGTGGCGGAGACAGCCGCCTTCTTGGCCTCGAACCGCGGCAGCGGTTTCACCGGGACCGTGGCCAACCTGACGGGCGGGCTGATCGTCGACTAAGGGGCGGGCCATGCGAGGGACTTCAGGCGTCAGCCGCGCGGCATTCCGAGCCTAGAAATCGCGATCGACCGATGACTTTCTCGCAGTCCCCGGTCTCCACAACATCCACGGCGGCAATGGTTGCGCCGGCACTCAGGAGAGAAGCCATGAGCTACGAAAAAATCTTCGAATACGATCTCGATATCACCGGTGTGACGGACTACGGCGCCGACATGGAGGCGTTGTTTACGGGACGACAGAGCGTGCCGCTGCAAGGCGCGCAATTCGACGTCACCCTCGCGGGCCCGGTCAATGGCCGCGTGACGGGCAATATGCGCGGCATCGACTACCTGCGTATGCGTCCGGACGGCCGCCGCGAGCTCGAGCTCCGGGGCGCCATCGAAACCGATGACGGCAGCCGGATCGCGTTCTCGGCAGTAGGCGTCGGGTCCCCGCGCGAAGGTGAGCCGATGGTCGACCTCGCCGTGAAGATCGATCTCCTAACGGCCGCGACCGCCTATTCGTGGGTCAATGCAAAGTCAGCCTGGGGCTCGGGATATGCGGACCTGGCCACCAACAAGATCCACGTCGAGGTCTATCTGCACTAAGCCGCGGGCTGCCGCTTGCTTCGGCGTGGCAGCCCAAAACCAAAAAGTCTCTGCCGGACCGATGAGTTTCCCGCCGCAGGCGGTCTCCACACCAACAGAGATATCAAAGGAGATCTGAACATGTCGCAGGAGAACGGTTTGCTGCGAGGCAAGCGGGTGGTCGTATTGGGCGCGAGCCGCGGCGTCGGCCGCGAGATCGTGCAGCGCGCGTCGGCTGAAGGCGCGAAGGTCCTGGCCGTCGCCAGGCAGGCGCGCGGCCTGGCCGAGGTCGCGAAGACCACTTCGGGCGTCGACACGATGGCGCTGGACGCTGCCTCTGAAGACGCGCCGCGGAAGGTCTTCCGCAAGGCGAGGCCCGACCTGCTGGTGATCTGCGGCGGCGCCACTCCTCCGGTCCGGCCGATACCCGAGCTCACCTGGGCCGAGTTCGGCGTGAACTGGGAGGTCGACGCCAAGATGGCCTTCCTGTTCTGCCGCGAGGCATTACGGGCGCCGCTCGCGCCGGGCTCGGTCGTGGTGATTATTTCGAGCGGTGCCGGCCTCGGCGGGTCGCCGATTTCCGGCGGCTACGCCGGCGCCAAGCGCATGCAGATGTTCATCGCCAAGTACTGCCAGGCCGAATCCGGCCGCCTCGAGCTCGGCATCCGTTTCGTCGCGCTTGTGCCGTCCCGCGTGATGCCGGAGACGGACCTCGGGCAGGCCGCAGTGAACGGCTATGCCAAATACCTCAGTGTTACGGCGGAAAAGTTCATCGAGAACATGGGCCCGCGACAGTCGCCCGCGGATGTCGCTAAGGCGGTCCTCGACATCGCAATGAAGCCACCGGCGGAGCCGGGATCGATTTTCACCATTTCGGCCGATGGCGTCGCGGCGGCGAGCTGAAAATGCCAAGATGGACGAGCTGCGCAGTCGGAGAGTCGAGGGTGTCGCCATGAAAGACAAGGAACTCGTGAGCTCTGTGGGCGACACTCTACCCAGTCGCGCCGACTTCGCTAGGGCGGCCGAGTTGCATCGCCGCGCGCTCAAGCTGCACTGCTATCGCATGCTTGGGTCTCTGCACGAGGCTGAGGACGCGGTCCAGGAAACCATGCTACGGGCCTGGCGGGGTTTCGACGACTTCGAGGCGCGCGCGTCGATTAAGAACTGGCTGTACCGGATTGCAACCAACGTGTCCCTGAACATGATTGCGAGCCGTTCGAGGCGCGGCCGGTTGATGCCCGATCAGCTGGATGGGCCGGCGACCCAGAGGCCGCAAGGGCGCCCGGATACCGGGACCCTGTGGATCGAGCCCTATCCCGACGCCGAGCTGGAAACACTCCCCGATACTGCCGCAGGGCCGGACGCCCGCTACGAGCTACGTGAGTCTGTCCGGCTCGCGTTCGTCGCGGCGATCCAGCAACTGCCCCCGCGCCAGCGGGCCGTGCTGTTGATGGCCGACGTCATGGGCTGGTCTGCGATCGACGTCGCCTCCATGCTCGATGCTTCGGTGGCGTCCGTGAACAGCGCCCTGCAGCGCGCGCGGGCCAAGCTGGCCACGCTCGACCGCGACGTTCGACAGGCCCCGATGACAGATGAACATCAGCGGAGCTTGCTCGAGCGCTACGTGCAGGCCTGGGAGAGCGAGGATTTGGAACGATTCGTGGCGCTTCTGAAGGAAGACGCCGTTTATGCGATGCCTCCCTGGCGAGAATGGTATCAGGGTCGCGGCTCTATCGGCGACTTCTTTGGGGCCGTCTGGCCGGCGTACCGGGGTTTTCGGCTTGTGCCGGTCGGCGCAAACCTGCAGCCGGCCTTCGCCCTCTACACCCTCGGCGCCGAGGGGCGCTGGAACGCGCACTCGATCCAGCTCCTGTCGTTGGACAAGGACGGGATCGCGGCGCTGACGATGTTCATGCAGCCGCTCGCCCAGAGGCTCCTTCCGGCGTTCCAGCTGCCGATGGTCCTGGAGGCCTGATGCGCCCGTCGCCCCAAGGAGAAACGACATGCCGAAGATCACCGAAGGCGTCCATCAGGTCGACGGGATCCTCCCCGAGCGCCAGTCCGCCATGGGCTCTAACCCAGGGAGAACAACCGCGATGCCGGCGCAGACCCCTGTCGAAATCTTCGGCACCCCGTTCAGCAACTTCGTGCGCGCTGTGCGCACGGCCATCGCGGAGAAGGGCCTTCCCTGCGACTATTACCCGGTCCGGCCTCATCCGTCTTAGCTGGGAGACGGTCTCGCCCTGTGGATTGGTCCCAGGGAGTCACGGACGAAGTCGTTCTGCACTGTTTCGCTGAGGAAACTTAAAAAGGACAAGTTAAATGCTGACAATTGGAGCCCTGCTAACCGAAGAGACGGGAAAGCTTACAGTCCGGCGCGTTCTGTCGGTCGAAACTGGATCGGCGAAAGTTGAGACGACGTACGAAACTGCTGGGTCATTTCGCGACGTTCACTATACCGATCTTGGAAGCCTCATATCTGTTATCCGCCCCGACGGTACGCTGTACGGAGAGTGGAAAGGCGGGTTGCGGACTGATGCAAATGATACGGCCGTCTACCGTGGAATTACCGGCGGCACGTATATCGAAAAATCCAAGCACTCGCGCATCTATCGAGGTGCCCTCACGTTCGAAAACGCCGGTGGGGCGCTAAGCGAACTGAATAGTGTGCTTGCCGTATTCGAAATGGAAATCGACGATGCCGGCAAGGTGAGTTACCGCACCTGGAATCTCGAGTAGTCGAAAACGATCTGACCGAACACCGACCATCGATGAGTATTGAAAGATATACCGTTGGCATTGTTCTTTAGAAGTTACCGAGGAGACCTGTATGTCCGCCCTACCAATCAATCCGAACGAAATCGCCTTCCTCTTAATTGATTTTCAAGAAGGCATCACCGAGCTGTCAAGAACGGTGGAGCAAGCCAGTCTGCGAGCTGCGGCCATATCGTTGGCGAAGCTTGCGCGTGTGTTCGGTGTGCCGACTATTGTCAGCACCGCGATGTTGGAGGGACCGACGCTCGTAACTCCGGAAATTGAAAATGCGCTAGGTAACTTAGGTCTTTCGGCGCCCGCGCGAACAACCTCAAACGCGTTCACGCACATTCCGACAACCGACAAAATCGCCAGCCTCGGACGCAAAACGTTGCTCGTCGCTGGCGTGCTCACAGAAGTGGCGGTCCAGCACTCTGCACTGTCGGGTGCCGAACGGGGCTATGACGTGCAGGTGGTTGTCGATGCCTGCGGCGGTCTTTCTCCCCGGACCGAAGAGGCTGCGTTTCTTCGTCTTACCCAATCTGGCGTCACACTTACGTCGTGTGCCTCAGTCGCAGGACAACTAATGGGGGATCTCATACAGAGTCCCACTGCAGGAGAAGCGATAAAAATTCTGTTCGAGATCTGTCAGATTGGGCAGTCCGCTGGACGCCGGACTCGCTGATCCAACTGGTGAGTGTCGTGGGTTGGTGCAAGTCCACAACACCCTCGCTGAGGCCATAAAGCCGCATTGAGCCTCACGGTGCTGGAGGCGCGGCTGAACGGCCGCGACTATCTGGCGGCGAACCGCTTCACCTTCGCCGACGCGTTGCTGCTCGCCACACTGAATCCAGCACTCCGCCGACCGGAAGCGGCCGAGATCGTCGCCGAAGCGCCCGCGGTCCGCCGGTACTTTGCGCTGCATTCCCAACGGCGGAGTTTCGTCGAGACCGCGCCGGCCTCCTGAGGGCTTGCACGCCACTGTCCTGGCCGAGGGGCCACAATCCCCCAGACGGACGCGAATTAGCTCATCTTGGCCTGACGAAAATATTCTCGCCCGTTGCCGATGAGTATGTCCCGGTCCGCCTGTCTACACGAGTGACGCGGCCTCTAATCCAACTGATCGCGTCATTGAACAAAGGAGGGTCACATGAAGATCGGGATCATCGGAGCGAGCGGGAATATTGGGTCGCGGATACACGCCGAGGCGACCACCCGCCGGCATGACGTCACAGCCTTCACGCGGAGCGGCGCGGTGGCGAAAGGCGCGATGTGGCGCGACCTCGATGTCTTCGACCTCGAGGCGCTGGGCGCGGTCGTGGCATCGGTCGACGTCGTGGTCAGCGCCTATCATCCGGGCAATTCGGCCCGGGACGTCGGCGACGCCCTCCAGCGGGCGATCGCCGATCCGACCGCATATGCGCGGGTCGCTCAGAACTTAGTCAGAGCGCTGGAGCGCCGGATCGCCACGCGCGCGATAGTGGTCGGCGGCGCAGCGAACCTTGAGATCGCGCCGGGCGTGACCACCGACGACGACGACGACCGGCTGCGCCAAGTGTTCCGAAGCATCGGGGTTCCGGAGGCCTATGCCGAGGCGGCCAAGGGGCACCGCGATGCGCTAAACGTCCTGCGCGTGTCGAACCGGCGCTGGACATGCGCCAGCCCCTCCGCCGAGGTCTACGCCGGCGATCGCACGGGCCGCTTCCGCATTGGCGGTGACCAGCTCCTCATCGATGACGCTGGCCGGAGCCACATCTCCTACGAGGACTTCGCGTTCGCCATTCTCGACGAGATCGAAGAGCCCCGCCACGTCCAGCGCCGCTTCACGGCGGGCTATTGAGCTCGGGCGGCCAACTGGAGCGCACCACCATGCGCGGGCGTGGCCCTCACGCTCATCCTGTACGCTGTTGCTCGTTTATTGGATGAAAATGGTCAAAAAGAGCGTTACGCCCCTGTTTGCCTACTCTTAGTTCGAAGTTCTTTTCCTAGGGAGGGCCATCGCGAACCACGGCACTGACAAAATGCACGTGCGACCGATACTCCCAAGAAAGCTGCCGTTGGAGTCATGCTTGGTCCAGTGGCCGGAGTGGGTCGAAAGTACGAATTCGGCTTCCGTGAGACCGGTCATTCGTGCCAGCCGACTTGCGAATGTCAGGAAGGCGACCCGTAGCCGCCTGACCAACGCCGATATTCGAATGACGGTAATGGCCGATGACCCGCCGGTGGCAGTACAGAATAAGCGGAACGTCGGCTAAAGCATCTCCTAGTTAGCTAATGTAGCGTGTTGACCGCCTGCCTCCGCCGGATGCGGAGGGCTGCTACCAGCCATACTGGATTGTGTGGGCTAACGTGCCGCAAGTTTGCTTTTCATCCATTTGCTTGCGTTCGGCTCCACAGAGAGCGTAGCCATCTTTAGGCCAAAACGGCGGGCCGACCACCGACGCCCTGAGCATCCGAGCGGCCGTCTTGGCCCCCTGCCAAACTTGAATTACCGCGCGGAATGAGTCCGTCGAAGCCTTATCCAATCGGCCAAACTTGACCGTTTAGCCCACCTGGTTGAAACCTACCCCCTCGCTCTGATTTATAATCATCAAGCCATCGGGAAACACCCGGCGGCCAGGTTTAGCAGCCTGTAGTCAGAAACCGCACACCCGCCCAGGCGGGTCGTGCGTCCACTCCTGCACGTCTATATTTCAATGGGCGGGTCGTGGTGGGGGAGCCGCAAGGCTCGCCGGTTGGTTTCTGACCCGGTCTGCTAACCCCGCTACGTGCCCGCTCACCCACTTTGCAAGCGAGTGTCGGGCGATCCGAGGAAGTAACAGGGAGATCGCACCATGAGCAAATCCGCAAAACAATCACGACGCGCTTCACGCCCGCCTGTCGACGCACTCCAGTACGAGAAGCTTGCGCTGTCGGCTTTTGGTCTCTGCGACCGGCAACTGAGCCAACTAGACACTTTGGTCACACTTGCGGCGTCGATATGTAGGAATCCTGCTGTGACGCTCGAAGAACGGCGGCGTCAACAGACCCTCCTTGAATTGCTCGTCGACACGGCAGAGCAATATCAGCAGGAGCTTGTATGCGACCGTGAACTGTTCCAGGTGATCGCGCTCGATGCTAAGGGAATTCCTCAAAGCCGAATCACGGCGAACCGCGCGGCGCGTCTTCTTGAAGAGGCCGCACAGTCGGCGAAGGAAGCGCCACCCAACGCGAACACAATACAGCGCAAACGAACTCCTGCTAAAAGCGCGACGACAAGCGTAAGAGCAGACGCGCAGCAGCCGGTTGCAGCACAGCACTAACCCACCAAAATAGCGGGCACCGCACCAACAAGAAGAGGCGCAACAGCTAGCGCCTCTTTCTTCATCCAGGTCACCGCCACCACCACGGCAAAAAAACAGCCACCTAAGCCTTAAACTCCACCGAAACAAAAATCTTCCGGCACGGTTCAACAACTTCCCAAGTCCCCCTAAACCCCGCCGGAATCAAAAACCGATCCCCAGCGCGCACGGTCTTCGCCGTGCCATCCGCATCCCGAATCACCGACACGCCTTCAAGAATCTCGCAGTACTCGCTCTCGGTGAAGTTCACAGTCCATTTACCGCACGCACCTTCCCAAACACCCGCCGCGAGCTGCCCACACGGACTAGCAAAGTGCGTATGAACCGCTTGCACGGGATCGCCCGAAAGAACCGCCTCAGGTTTCGGCATGTACTCAACACTTTCCTTAGCAGGCTGCGCGAAATCAACAATGTTCAAAATGCTCATAATGGCTCTAATACAACCAGAGTTAAAAAAACAAAGCTTCAAAAAGGGCGCAGCGCACACACCCACTGCATGCGCCACGCTCAAAAGGCGTCACCTAACAGCAGCAAAGCACAACAATTAAACCCCTCAACCTCCCGACTTCAACTGCGCCCACAGCCGATTCTCAAGCCGCATGATCGGTGCAGTCTGCGGGCGCATCAACGTCATCTTGTTCAGCACCGCCTCAGGCGGATACACATTCGTGTCCTGCTCAATGGCCGGCGTCACAAATTGCCGCGCCGCACGGTTGGCAGTCGGATAGAACACCTCATTCGTGATCGCAGCACTAACCTTCGGATCCTCGATATAGTTCATCCACTTCATCGCCGCTTCCGGATGCGGCGCGTCTTTCGGAATCACCATCACATCCATCCACAGCAAGCCCGCGTCCTTGATATTCGAGAACTTCACCTCATACGAACGCTTCGCTTCCGACGCACGCCTCCGCGCAATCCCAACATCGCCCGAATACCCGAACGCCACACAAATGTCGTTGTTCGCCAGATCGTTGATGTACCCGGACGAATTGAACTGCGTGATATACGGCCGCACCTTCTTCAGCACTTCATACGCGGCCTGGTAATCGCCGGGGTTTGCGCTGTTCGGGTCCTTATGCATGTACTGGAGCACGGCGGGGAAAACATCGGCGGCCGAGTCGAGGAACGACACGCCGCAGCTTTTGACCTTCGACAGATAGGCCGGGTCGAATAGCAGCGCCCAGCTATCCACAGGCGCATCCGCGCCGAGCGCTTTCTTCACTGACTGAACGTTATAGCCGACACCGCCGGTGCCCCACGCCCAAGGCACGCCATATTGATTGCCAGGGTCCGCGTCGGCGATCAGTTTCATCATGCCGGGGTCGAGGTTCGCGAGGTTCGGCATCTTCGATTTGTCGATCTTCTGATACACGCCGGCCTCGATCTGACGCGCCATATAACTCGATGTCGGCACCACAATGTCGTAGCCGGAACTGCCTGCCAGCAGTTTGGCCTGCAGCGTATCGTCGCTGTCGTAGTTGTCGTATTTCACCGTGATGCCGGATTGCTTTTCGAAGTTGGCAATCGTGTCTTTGGCGATGTAGTCCGACCAGTTGTAGACATTGAGCGTCGTGTCCGCGGCGCGCGCAGTGTCCATCGCGGTCAAAGCGGTCAGCGAGCACAGTATCGTGCCGGTGAGCGAAAGAAGCTTGGCATGACGAATCTTCATTTCACGATCTCCTGGATTTCAATCTTCAGTTTTCGACGCAGCGCAGATGCGCGACGGCCCACACGTTCCGCGCATCCCGCAAGGATGCGGACGAAAAGGAACGTGACGCCGCCTGCCGCAGCGCAAGCGCACAGCAGAGCTAAAAGGAATACGGATGGGCGAGCGCTATCAGCTGTCGAGCGTTAGCAAAACAACTTGCGATGCGCGGACATGCAAACGCATTGCAGGCGCTTGACCGCTTAACGAACGGTCCATCGCATGCAACACTGACTCGCGAAAACAGAAGGGGGACTAAGGCAGAAGCGACGCGATTTCGTCAGTTCGCACCGCAATGGCTGCAGGTGCTGCAATGACGTTGTGCCGCCGGACGGAGCGACGCGACAACACGGTATCGATGGACAGGGGGCGGGATGGCGAAGCGCAGTTGCTCCCCTGATGAGCGATCGAGCAGCCGGACAGGAACGTTCTTTCCCGACCAGGCTGGTATCTCACCAATGGACCACGGACTTTCACGATGGAACCCGAAGCGACGTTGAGTAGAAGTCCTCGCTGATGCAGATCGACCACACTGCAAGGACCACCGAACTTCCGCCTTAGGATATATGAGCCATTATTTTCGTCAAAGGATTTTCTGACACTGTGCTGTCATGGTCATGCACGCATGAAAATGCACTCATGCGAGCGCATGCGTGAAGCACGGCTCGCATCGAACTGCGCGACGGCAGCGCCTTACTGGCCGCCCATGACTGGCTCTTGCGGATTCGCGTTCACAGCGTCGCCGTTGTGACCGGCCTGCGACGCACCGCTCGCGGAAGGACCATAGCCGGTAGTGTCGGCTTGCGCGGTGGCATTTTGTGCCGCAACGCGTGCTTCTGCAGCCTGAATGTCCGCGGGGTAGCTTGAGTCGTTTGTGGCGGCAGGGTTGTAGCCTGCTTGCTCGAGTTGACGCAATTGAGCCTTGACCTCCGCACGCGTGAGCGGTTGCTCCGATTGCGCGAACGAAGCGACCGGGGCGGCGAAAACGACCGCCAGTGCCACTGCTTTGATCAGCGATTTCATGATGCTTCTCTCCGAGAATTGTTTTGTCCGGCGCCGCAACACGTGTTCGGCGACCGATGAACAGATTCTAGGAAGCGGGTGTCCCAGGGGAAACCCCTGATCTCGTAATTCAGTCTTGCAGGAAATAGCAAGTCGGAATTGTAAGGAAGCCTGCGTTAAAGCATGAGGAGTCGGCTTAAACGCCGCTGCGTACGCCGATCCGATACTGGGTCACCTGACGATACGCATTGCCGGCCCGCACGATGATCTGCTCCTGCTCAGCCATGTTGACCTGATTCGGAAAGCCGCCCGCTTCGAGGCAAAGCCCGGCGTGAGGCTGGTATGCGATGCCGCCGCGTCCCGTATCGCCATTCAGCGCATTACCAGTGTAAAACTGCAAGCCGCGCTGATCGGTCGACACGGTCAGCTCGCGTCCGCTGCCAGGATCGTATGCGCAGGCCACCCGGCGTACCTCCGATTCGCCGTCGGCGATGTCACGCAGCACGTAGCAATGATCGAAGCCACCCGCCCGCGCAAGCTGCGCATGCGGCCAGTCCAGCCGCGCGCCGATCGGCGCGCTTTGCCGAAAGTCGAACGCATTGCCTGCTACGTCGGCACGCTTGCAAGGAATCAGTGCCGCATCGACTTCAAAGAACGTATCGGCGTCGATAGACAACACATGTCCGCGGATGTCGCTGCCCGGCCGACCTGACAGGTTGAAGTAAGGATGGCTTGTCAGATTGAGCGGTGTCGGCGCATCGGTGACGGCTTCGTAGGCGATCGTCAACGTGCCGTCGTCGTCGAGCGTGTAGCGCACCTGCACCGTCACGTTGCCCGGAAATCCGGCGTCGCCTTCCGGCGATTCGAGCCGCATCACCAGCGAGCCGTTGTCCTCGCTGACGTCCCATAGCGCGCGATGAAAGCCCTGTGTGCCGCCATGCAACAGGTTGCTCCCTTCGTTGCGATCCAGCGTGTATTCGATGCCGTCGAGCGTGAAGCGCGCATCGGCAATGCGGTTCGCCCACCGGCCGACCAGACCGCCCATGTAGGTGATCGCCGTGACATATTCGGCGGGCGTGTCGTGCCCGAGCAGGATATCGCCGAGCCGTCCGGCGCGATCCGGTGCATGCCACGAGACCAGCGTCGCGCCCAGGTCGCTGATGGCGATTTTCATGCCGTGCGTGTTGCGCAGCGTGAAGAGCCGGACAGAATCGCCACCGGGCAATACGCCCCACGGCTCGGAAGAAATTGTTGCGATGCTGATCATGTCGTCGGTCGAGATAGAAGAAGAAAGCAGTTTCAGCCGGGTGCTGCCGCCGAATTCGCGCGATCCTGATACTCGCGCGGCGTACAGCCCAGTTCCCGGCGAAATACCGCGTACATGTACTGCAGCGACGAGAAGCCGCAACGGATCGCCACCTCCGCGCTCGACGCATCGCGCTTCGCAAGCAGCGCCTTCGCGACATCGAGTTTATGACGCAGGATTTCCTGATGCACGGTGCACTGCAATTCGCGCCGGAAATATTCTTCGAGCGACGAGCGCGATACGCCCACGTAATCGGCAACCTGTTCGGTGCGAATCCCCTGGCATGCGTACTGCCGGATGAAGTGCCGCGCACGCATCACATACGGGCTCGCGAGCGGCTGGTGTTTCGTCGATTCGAGCACGTTGATGCCGACCGGCGGCACGAGAATGCGGCGCCCCGGGAAGCGCGCGCCGCGCAGCATCTGGTGCAGCAGGTGCGCGGCGGTGCGGCCCATTTCTTCGGTGCCTTGAATCACCGAAGAAAGCGGAATGCGGGTCAACGTACGCGTGAGCGGATCGTTGTCGATGCCGATGATCGCCACTTCTTCAGGCACAGGGATACCGGCGATCAGACACGCTTGCAGCAGATGCCGCGCACGCGCGTCGGTCACCGCGACGATGCCGACCGGTTTCGGCAACTGGCGCAACCATGCCGTGAGTTGCTCGGTTGCCTGATTCCATGATGGCGCGCTGGTCGACAGGCCGCGATAGATCTCGGTGTCGATCTGCTTTGCGCTGTGGCCGTCCGCACTGCGCAGATGAGCGAACGCCAATTCGCGCTGCTGAGCCCAGCGGTTCTGCTGCGCCTGCGGAAGGCTATACAAAGCGAAGTGCTCCAGACCCACGCCGATCAGATGCGTATAAGCGAGCGAGACGAGCTTCGCGTTGTCGGTCGCGATATAGGGTAAGTCCGGAGGATAGTGAGCCGGATCTTCAAACGAAGAGCCGACCGCGACGACCGGCAACGGACTGTCGCGCAGCGCTTCGCCCACCGCGGGATCGTCGAAATCCGCGATGATGCCGTCGCCGTCGAAGCGCTCGATGCCCGCCAGCCGGCAACGAAAATCTTCTTCGAGGAACAGGTCCCAGGCCACGCGCGTCGACAGCAGGTAATTGCCGATGCCCGTGATGATCTCGCGGTCGTACACCTTGTTCGCGTTGAACAGCAGCGCGATCCGATGGGTCGTCTGTGGCGTTTGAGGGCGGGTCATGGCAGTGGCGGCGGGCGGATCGTCAGGAACCGCTGAGCCATCGTCTCCTGTTGGGTGGGCATCGAATGCCGCACGGGTTTTTTAAGCGTCTGGTTATTCTAGGCCCTGAAGATCGCGCCGGTGTGGACCAAACGCATAAGCGGTAAGAAACATCAAGCACGCTGTGCAATTTCGCAATTGCCGGTGCCTGTCGCAAGCGTCAGCATGGCGTCACCTTGTCGACCCGCACATGATGTTGCGCAGGTTGCAGTGCAACATAAACAGGAGACGCTGATGTCCTACTTCGAACACATTCCCGAAATTCGCTACGAAGGTCCGCAATCGGATAACCCGCTTGCGTATCACCATTACGACAAGAACAAGCCTGTGCTTGGCAAGACACTCGAAGAACATTTGCGTATCGCCGTCTGCTATTGGCACACGTTCGTCTGGCCCGGTGTCGATATCTTCGGGGAGGGAACGTTTCGGCGTCCATGGCAGCAAGCCGGCGACGCGATGGAGCGTGCACAGCAAAAGGCCGATTCCGCCTTTGAATTCTTCACGAAGCTCGGCACGCCTTACTACACCTTTCACGATACCGATGTCTCGCCCGAAGGCGAGACTCTGAAGGAATACAGCGAGAACTTCGGGCGCATTACCGACTATCTGGCGCGCAAGCAGCAGGACACCGGCATCAAATTGCTGTGGGGCACGGCCAATCTGTTCTCGCATCCGCGTTACGCGGCAGGGGCGGCAACCAGTCCGGATCCGGAAATTTTTGCATTTGCGGCGACTCAGGTGCGCCACGCGCTTGACGCGACGCAACGGCTCGGCGGCGAGAACTATGTATTGTGGGGCGGCCGCGAAGGTTATGACACGCTGCTCAATACCGACCTCGTGCGCGAACGCGATCAGTTCGCCCGCTTTCTCCACATGGTGGTCGAGCATGCGCATAAGATCGGCTTCAAAGGCACTTTGCTGATCGAACCGAAGCCGCAGGAGCCGACCAAACATCAATACGATCACGACGTGGCGACCGTGCATGGCTTCCTGCTGCAATACGGGCTGCAGGATGAAATCCGCGTGAATATCGAGGCCAATCACGCGACGCTTGCCGGCCACTCGTTTCATCACGAGATCGCGACCGCGTTTGCGCTCGGCATTTTCGGCAGCGTCGATGCGAATCGCGGCGATCCGCAAAACGGCTGGGACACCGACCAGTTTCCGAACAGCGTCGAGGAACTGACGCTGGCCTTCCACGAGATCCTCAAACACGGCGGCTTCACGACCGGCGGCATGAACTTCGATGCCAAAGTTCGGCGGCAAAGCGTTGATGCCGAGGATCTGTTTTACGGCCACATCGGTGCGATCGACAATCTGGCGCTCGCGGTCGAGCGCGCGGCAGCGTTGATTGAGAACGACCGTCTCGAACAGTTCAAGCGTCAGCGTTATGCGGGCTGGGACACGGAGTTCGGCCGCAAGATCCTGTCCGGCGGCTATTCGCTGTCGACGCTTGCTACGGACGCGCTGTCCCGTGGCCTGAATCCTCAGCATGCGAGCGGCCAGCAGGAACGGCTGGAAAACGTGGTGAATCAGGCGATTTATGGCGTGCGCTGAAGCACGCTGGTAGTGAAGGCCGCGAGACGCGGCCGGCAAAAAATTAAAAGAATCGCGTGGCCACGTTGACCGCGCGGAGACAGGAGTTTTGGGTTGTCGTTCGTCGGCTGTGTGGCTCGCAGCGCAGGCCGTCCAATCCGGTATTCCGGCTATCAGAAGAAGGAGACAGACATGAAAATCGCAACGCGCCGTACCGTTCTGAGTTCGCTCGTATGTGGAGCGATACTCGCCAGCCTGTCGCTTGTTGCGCCGCTCGCGCATGCAAGCAAGGATCATCCGGAAATTGGCTTCTGTATCGACGATCTGCGCGTCGAGCGCTGGTCGCGCGATCGAGATTACTTCGTCGCGGCTGCGGAAAAGCTCGGCGCGAAAGTGTCGGTGCAGTCGGCCGACGCAAGCGAGGAGCGACAGATCTCGCAGATCGAAAACCTGATTTCGCGCGGCGTCGACGTGATCGTCATCGTGCCGTTCAATTCGAAGACGCTCGGCAACGTGATCGCCGAAGCGAAGAAAGCGGGCATCAAGGTCGTCTCGTATGACCGGTTGATTCTCGATGCCGATGTCGATGCCTATATCTCGTTCGATAACGAGAAAGTGGGAGAAATGCAGGCACAGGGTGTCTTCAATGCACAACCGAAGGGCAATTACTTCCTGCTCGGCGGCGCGCCGACCGACAACAACGCGAAGATGCTGCGCGAGGGGCAGCTCAAAGTGTTGAAGCCCGCCATCGATAAAGGCGACATCAAGGTGGTCGGCCAGCAGTGGGTGCCTGAGTGGAGTGCGTCGACGGCGTTGCGCATCGTCGAGGATGCGCTGACGGCGAACAACAACAAGATCGATGCGATCGTCGCGTCGAACGACGGCACTGCGGGCGGCGCGATTCAGGCGCTTGCCGCACAGCATATGGCGGGCAAGGTGCCGATCTCGGGGCAGGACGCGGACCTCGCGGCGGTGAAGCGCGTGATCGCCGGCACGCAAACGATGACCGTGTACAAGCCGCTGAAGCTGATCGCAGGCGAAGCCGCGAAACTCTCGGTCGCGCTTGCGAAGGGCCAAAAGCCGGCCTATAACGCGCAGTACGACAACGGCAAGAAGAAGGTCGACACGGTACTGCTGCAACCAACATTGCTGACGAAGAGCAACGTCGATATCGTCGTCAAGGACGGCTTCTATACCCAGGCCCAGCTCGCGAGCCAATGAGCGTAACGCATGCGCGGTGGGCATCGGTGTGTATTACGCGTACCGGTGCCGCCGCGCGCCTTGCAGCGAGGCATAGCGAATGACGCAACCCTTACTGACGATGCGCGGCATTGTCAAAGCGTTCTCCGGCGTGAAGGCGCTCGACGGCATCGACCTGACGGTCGCGCGGGGCGAGTGCATCGGCTTGTGCGGCGAAAACGGCGCGGGAAAATCGACGCTGATGAAAGTGTTGTCCGGCGTTTACCCGTACGGTACCTGGGATGGCGAAATCATCTGGGAAGGCGAGCCGCTAAAGGCCGCAAGCGTACGCGACACCGAGCGGGCCGGCATCATCATCATTCACCAGGAATTGATGCTGGTGCCGGAATTGTCGGTAGCGGAGAACATCTTCCTCGGCAATGAAATCACGCTGCCAGGCGGCCGGATGAATTACGCCGCGATGTATCAGCGCGCCGACGAGTTGCTGCGTGAACTCGATATCGGCGGCATCAACGTCGCGCAGCCGGTGATGAATTACGGCGGCGGGCACCAGCAACTGATCGAGATCGCAAAGGCGCTGAACAAGCGCGCGAAGCTGCTGATTCTCGATGAACCGTCGTCGTCGCTGACGGCCTCGGAAACGCGCATCCTGCTCGACATCGTGCGCGATCTGAAGCGGCGCGGCGTAGCCTGCGTATACATCTCGCACAAGCTCGACGAAGTCGAAGCCGTGTGCGACACCATCAGCGTGATTCGCGACGGCCGGCACGTCGCAACCGAGCCGATGCGTGCGCTGACTACCGAGCGCATCATCGCGATGATGGTCGGCCGGGAAATCAAGAACCTGTTTCCACGCGAACCGCATCCGATCGGCGACGTGATCTTCGAAGCGCGCCACGTCACCTGTTTCGATGTCACCAATCCGCGTCGCAAGCGTGTGAACGACGTGTCGTTTGCGCTGCGGCGCGGTGAAATTCTCGGCGTCGCCGGTTTGGTGGGCGCGGGGCGCACGGAGTTGATGCAGGCGATCTTCGGCGCGTATCCGGGGGTGAGCGAAGCGACGGTTGTAATGGAAGGCAAGCCGTTGAAAATTCGCGCGCCGATAGATGCGATTCGTGCGGGCATCGGCATGGTGCCTGAGGACCGCAAGCGGCATGGCATCGTGCCGAATCTGAGCGTCGGTCACAACATCACGCTCGCAGTGTTGCAGCGCTTTGCGACGGGTGGCCGTATCGATTCCGCCGCCGAGCTCGATACGATTCACACGGAGATGAAGCGGCTGTCGGTGCGTGCCGCGCATCCGATGCTGTCGATTGCAAGCCTGTCAGGAGGCAATCAGCAAAAGGCCGTGCTGACGCGCATGCTGCTGACCGACCCCAAAGTGCTGATCCTCGACGAACCGACCCGCGGCGTCGACGTGGGCGCGAAATACGAAATCTACAAACTGATTTTTCAGCTTGCACAGCGCGGCGTGTCGATCGTGATGGTGTCGTCCGAATTGCCGGAAGTGCTCGGTATCAGCGATCGCGTGCTGGTAATCGGCGAAGGCGAATTGCGCGGCGATTTCATCAACGACGGCCTCACGCAGGAGGACATTCTCAGCGCCGCGATCCGTCCCGTGCAACGATCCCTAAACCCAACCGCACTAACCGCAGCGAGTGCCGCATGACTCCCGACGTCACTTCCCAACGCGCCGACAATGCCGCGCCGCAAGGCGCATTCGGCGGCCCGCAGCGCATTCAGCAACTGTTCGCGCGCTACAAGATTCTTGCGTTGCTGATCGCGGTGGCCGCGATCTGGATGTTCTTTTCGTTTCTCACACACGGTGCGTTCGTCACGCCACGCAATCTGTCGAATCTGCTGCGGCAAATGTCGATTACCGGCATGCTCGCGTGCGGCATGGTGTTCGTGATCATCGCCGGCGAGATCGATTTGTCGGTGGGCTCGTTGCTGGGTCTGCTCGGCGGCGTCGCGGCGATTCTCGACGTCAACCGCCATTGGCCGATCGGCGTAACACTGCCGGTTGTGATGCTGCTCGGCGTACTCATGGGCATGTTCAACGGATGGTGGTCGACCTACCGGCGCGTGCCGTCGTTCATCGTCGGCCTGGGCGGCATGCTGGCGTATCGCGGCATTCTGCTCGGCGTGACTGGCGGTTCGACCATCGCACCGGTCTCCGACAATTTCGTCTTCGTCGGTCAAGGGTATTTACCGCGACTTGCGGGCGATACGCTCGCCGTCGTGCTGTTTCTGCTGCTGACCTTTCTCACCGTGCGGCAACGGCGCAACCGCGAGCGCTATCAGTTGACGGTCGTGCCTGTCTGGCAGGACGTCGCGAAGGTTGTCGGCGCGGGCGTGATTCTGGCCGCGTTCGTCGCCACGCTGGATCGCTATGGCGGCATACCGGTGCCGGTTTTGCTGCTGCTCGCACTGCTCGGCGTCTTCACTTGGATCGCGACGCAGACCGTATTCGGCCGCCGCATCTATGCCGTGGGTTCGAATCTCGAAGCGACGCGGCTATCCGGTGTGAACACCAACCGTGTGAAGCTGGCGATCTTCGCGCTGATGGGGTTGATGTGCGCGTTCGGCGGTATCGTCAACACGGCGCGGCTCGCAGCCGGCTCGCCGTCGGCGGGTTCGATGGGCGAGCTGGATGCGATCGCGGCATGCTTTATCGGCGGGACGTCGATGCGCGGCGGCTCCGGCACGGTCTACGGGGCATTGATCGGCGCGCTGGTGATGGCGAGCCTCGACAACGGCATGTCGATGCTCGACGTCGATGCGTACTGGCAGATGATCGTGAAGGGCAGCATTCTCGTGCTCGCGGTGTGGATCGACGTAGTGTCGGGTTCGAACCGGCGCTGACCCTTCAACGGTGCCGACGGTGCATTAGGCCGATGCTGAGGATTCTCGGTTCACGCCGAGAATCGACTTCGGTTCCATGAACGCTTCCAGCCCGAATGTCCCGTATTCTCGCCCAATGCCCGATTGTTTGAACCCGCCGAACGGCGCGGCGGGTTCGTGCGCCAGCGTATTGACCAGCACGCGTCCTGCATCGATACGCGCGGCGACTGCGCGAGCCCGCGCCGCGTCGCTGGAGACCACGTAGGCTTGCAAGCCGTAGCTCGTGTCGTTGGCAATCGCAATCGCTTCTTCGGTGTCGCGATACGCGATGATCGACAGCACGGGGCCGAAGATTTCCTCGCGGGCGATCGTCATGTCGTTGCTAACGCCGCTGAACACCGTCGGCCGCACGAACCAGCCGCTCTTGAGGCCTTCCGGTCGGCCTTCGCCGCCAGCAAGTAAGCGCGCGCCTTCGTCGACGCCGATACGGATATAGCGCTGCACACGCTCCCATTGCTTGCGGCTGACCATCGGACCGATCTGCGTGGCCGGGTCGCGCGGATCGCCGGCTTGCACGCGTGCGGCCTCGTCGCGCACCCGTTCCTCGAACTCCGCGAGGCGGCTTTGCGGCACCAGAATTCGCGTGCCGGCGATACACGCCTGACCGCTATTCATGTAACCCGCCTGGAGCGCCAATGGCACCGCTTCGGCGAAATCCGCGTCGTCCAGTACCAGCATCGGCGATTTGCCGCCTAACTCCAGCGTGACGCGCTTCAACGTCTCGGCGCCGGTGCGCAGAATGGTCTTGCCGACAGCCGTGGACCCTGTGAAGGAAATCTTCGCGACGTCCGGATGCGCGCTGATTTCCGCGCCGACGGTTTCGCCCCTGCCCGTGATGATATTGAAGACGCCCGCGGGCAAGCCGGCATCGTGCAGTGCCTCGGTGACGATCTGCGTCTGGATTGCGCTCATCTCGCTCGGCTTGACGACGGCCGTGCAACCAGCCGCGAGCGCCGCCGCCAGTTTGCCGCAGATGAAGCCGGCATTGCTGTTCCACGGCGTAATCAGGCCGGCTACGCCGAGCGGTTGCATGACGACATCGGCGCTGCCGGCGCGGCGCGTGAAGTCATAAGTTCGCAGCACCTTGACGACTTCCGCCAGCACGTCGGCCGCATATTTCGCCATCCAGCGCGCGCGCGAAACCGGTGCGCCGTATTCTTCGACGATCGCTTCGAACAGGTCGTCTTCTCTGGCTTGCACCGCGTCGTGCATGCGTTCGAGCAGCGCGATCCGCTCTGCTGTGCGGGTGCGGGAAAACTGCGGGAAGGCGCGCCTGGCGGCTGCGATCGCGCGGCGCGCGTCTTCTTCGTCAGCCAGCCGGACCTGGCCGATTACCGCTTCGGTTGCCGGGTTGAACAGTTCGAACCATTCCTCGCCGTGCGGCGTGACGAACGCGCCGTCGATATAAATCTTGTCGATTTGTCGCATGAAAACTCCTGCCGTGGCGAATACGAATTGCCTTCACGATAGCCCTCGAGGATTGCGCTGACTAGCCATATAATCAAAGATGATTCGTTGAGCAGGATGGGATAATGAAAACGCCCGGTTTGAGTGAACTGGAAGGCGTGCTCGCGGTGGCGCGCCGTCGCAGCTTTCGCGCGGCGGCGACGGAACTCGGCGTGTCGACGTCGGCGCTCAGTCATGCGGTTGCAGCTTTGGAGGCGCGCATCGGCGTACGGCTCTTCAACCGCACCACGCGCAGCGTGTCGTTATCCGAGGCGGGTGCGCAGTTCGTCGACAGCGTCGCGCCTGCGTTGTCGACCATTCGCGTGGCTATCGAGCAGGCCGGCAGCTATCGCGATACGCCGGCGGGAACGCTGCGCCTCAACACATCCGCAGGTGCGGCGCGGCAGATCATGCCTTTGCTGCTGGAATATCTGCGCCGCTATCCGGAGATGAAACTCGACCTCGTCACCGAAGGGCGCATGATCGACATCGTGGTCGAAGGATTCGACGCCGGTGTTCGACTGGCGGAGAGCGTTCCGCAGGACATGATCGCGGTGCCGTTCAATCAACCGCAGCGTTTTGCGGTAGTTGGCAGTCCGGCTTATTTTGCCGAGCATCCAAAGCCGCGCACGCCGGATGATTTGCGTGCGCACCGTTGCATTCGGCTGCGCATGCCGAGTGGACGTATCTATCACTGGGAGTTCGAGCGCCGCGGCGAGACGATTAGCGTGGATGTGCAAGGCATGCTGACGCTCGATGAACCGACGCTGGTGATGGAGGCGGCGCGGGAGGGATTCGGGCTGGCTTATATGACCGAGTGGAATGTGGCTGCTGATCTTGAGGCGGGGACATTGCTGCGCGTGCTTAAAGATTGGACGCCGTCGTTCGAAGGGTTGTGTCTTTACTATCCCGGACGACGCCATGTGCCGGCGGGGCTGCGGGCGTTGATCGAGATGATTCGGGAGCGGGGGTGATCTGGTGTGGTGCCGTTCAAAACCCGACGTATCCCGAACGGCACCGCCCAACCCCTCACTACAACGCATCGATCCTCCCATACACCCCCGTCGTCTTGTACTTACCGGCCGTCGGCACACTCATATTGGACATGCTGGCCATGCCCGAATCCGAATGGCCGCCACACGCGGCCACGCCTAACGCTGTCGTTGCGGCGAGCGATAGCGCGATTGCAAGATCGCGCATGCAAGTCTCCTGATCGATTGATGAGCGGCTTGCATGACCATGCGACGTATCGCGCCGCAGTCGGAAGGCAAGCGCTGTTCTGAATGCGCGCAACTTTCCGCCGAACGTGCCGGGCATGAAATGCCCGTGAGGTTCGTCCAGGTAGTGTGAGCCGTCATTGGAATACTGAACGTGCGGGTCGTGCGTTTATTCCATGCGATGTGCAATGCCGGGCGCTAGCGAAAATGCGCCACGTCTTGCCGTTCAAGCCAGTTGCAATGCAGCGTGCCGTAGTGTCACGAATGTCATTTAATGAAACGACACACGGCTTGCCTGACATCCGACACCATCCGATGTCATCCGCCGGTGCCGCGCGGAAATGGCCTGAACGCGGGAGTTTCATTCGAGCAGGCCCTCGCACGTCTTATTACTGTTCCGAAGAAGTGGTCGGCGCCTATCTGCGCCCTTACAGCTTTTCTGTCATCGTGCACGCTCAGCGAACCATGTCATGTTAAAGCGCAGAACCTTCCTGCTCGGCGGCGCCGGCGCCGTCGGCGTGCTGCTGGTCGGCTGGTCGGTTCTGCCGCCGGGCCAGCGGCTGACCACGTCCACGCCGCTGCCGGCCGAAGGCACGCAGGTGGCGCTGAACGGCTGGGTCAAGATCGCCGCCGACAACAGCGTGACGATCATGATGAGCAAAGCGGAAATGGGGCAGGGTATTCACACGGGCCTCGCGATGCTGCTCGCCGAAGAACTGGACGCCGACTGGTTGCAGGTGCGGGTGGAGAGCTCGCCGATCGACAAGATCTATAACAGCGTGCAGGGCATCGTCGACGATCTGCCGTTTCGCCCGGACGACGACAGCGCCATCAAGCGCACCACGGCCTGGTTGACGAGCAAAGTAGCGCGCGACGCCGGCACGATGATGACGGGCGGTTCGTCGAGCATCAACGACCTGTGGACGCCGATGCGCGAAGCCGGCGCCTCGGCGCGCGCGATGCTGATCGGCGCGGCGGCCGCACAATGGCATGTGCCGGCCGGCGAATGCCGCGCGGAAGCGGGCCACGTGCTGCACGCATCAGGCCGCAAGGCGAGCTTCGGCGAATTGGCGGCATCGGCTGCGCAGCAACCGCTGCCGCGCAAAGTCGCGCTGAAAGATCCAACTGACTTCAAGCTGATCGGCAAACCGGTGCGGCGCATCGAGGCCGCGTCGAAAATCAACGGCACGGCGCGCTTTGGCATCGACGCGTTGCCCGATGGCCTCCTGTACGCCAGTGTGGTCATGTGCCCAACGCTAGGCGGCACCGTGTCGCATTTCGATGCGTCGGCTGCGATGAAAATGCCGGGCTTCATCAAGGCGTTCTCGTTGAAGCCACACAACGGCGGCAGTGGCGGCGTCGCCGTGATTGCCGATAATCCGTTCCGCGCGATGAACGCGGTCGATGCAGTCACAGTGGAGTGGCATCACGGCGCCGCAGCCAAGTTGTCCACCGCCGATGTGAAGCGCCGCCTCGCACAAGCGCTGGATGATGGCGACGGCTTCGCCTACTACCACCGCGGCGACGTCGATGCGGCGTTGCACGGCGCGGCGCGAACCATCACGGCCGAGTACTATGCGCCGTATCTCGCACACGGGGCGGTCGAACCGATCAATTGCACGGTGCAATTCGCGGACGGTGCGGCCACCGTCTGGGTCTCGACGCAAATGCCCGCCCTCGCGCGCCACCACGTCGCGAAAGTGCTGGACATCGACGCCGACAAAGTCGACATGCACACGCAACTGCTCGGCGGCGGCTTCGGGCGCCGTCTCGAACTCGATTTCATTTCGCAGGCGGCGGCGATTGCGCGCGAGGGCGGCGGCCGTCCGGTGCAAACGATCTGGTCGCGCGCGCAGGACTTCACGCACGACTTTTATCGCCCGGCGTGCCTGTCGCGCTTCAAGGCGGGGCTGGACGGCGCGGGCAAGCTGGTCGCGTGGCACAGCACCTCGGCGAGTCAGGCGATCGTGCCGGATTCGCTCGCGCGTTACTACGGACTGCCGCGCATTCCGATCGACAAGACCACCTGCGAAGGCGCCTTCGATCAGCCCTATGAATGGCCGACCGCACGTGTGGCCCACGAGATCGTCGAATTGCCGGTGCCGGTCGGATTCTGGCGGTCGGTCGGCCATTCGCACCAGGCGTTTTTCACCGAGAGTTTCACCGACGAACTCGCCGCGTCCACCGGCCAGGATCCGATCGCGTTTCGCGCGGCGCTGCTCGCACAGCATCCGCGCCATCTGGCCGTGCTGCGGCGTGTGGCGGCACTATCCGGTTGGGGACATCCACTGAAGCACACCGCAGATGGCGCCCCGCAAGCGCGCGGCGTCGCGCTGCACGAGGCGTTCGGCAGCGTCGTTGCGCAAGTGGCGGAGGTGTCGCTCGGGCCGGACAAGCGGATTCGCGTGCATCGCGTGGTCTGTGTGATCGATTGCGGAATGCCGGTGAATCCGAACCTGATCCGTCAGCAGATGGAGAGCGCGATCGTGTTCGGTCTCTCGGCCGCGTTGCAGGATGAAGTCACGATCGTCGACGGCCAGGTGCAGCAGAAGAACTTCCTCGACTTCCCGGTGGTGCGTATGAACGATTGTCCGGTGATCGAAACCGACATCATGCCGAGCCAGATGCACCCACAAGGCGTCGGTGAACCGGGCACGCCGCCGATCGCGCCGGCAGTCGCCAATGCGCTGTTCGCGCTGACCGGCCAGCGGCTGCGCGCGTTGCCTTTGAAGCTCGCGTGAAGCTCATGGTGAAGCCTGCCGCACTCACGGAGAAAAGCATGGGATCGCTGAACATCAACGGCCGGGCAGTGGCCGTACAAGCCGAGCCGGATATGCCGCTGCTGTGGGTGCTGCGCTGCGAGCTCGGCATGACGGGCACAAAGTTCGGCTGCGGCGTGGGGATTTGCGGCGCGTGCATGATCCATCTGGACGGCAAGGCGTGCCTCGCCTGCCAGACGCCGATGTCGAGCTTGCACACGCAGAAGGTGACGACCATTGAAGGCGTGCAGGGCGCCGAGGCGCAGGCGCTGAAGGCGGCGTGGCTCGATCTCGACGTGGTGCAATGCGGTTATTGCCAAAGCGCGCAGCTGATGGCGGCCTGTGCGCTCCTCAAGCAGAAGCCCGATCCCACCGACGCCGACATCGACGCGGCAATGTCGAACATCGTGTGCCGTTGCGGCACTTATCCGCGGGTGCGGGCCGCGATTCACCAGGCGGCGGCGAAGCGGCGGGCTGCCTGAAGCCGCCGCCGCATACGCATGCCGCTCAGTTCGCCAGCATCTCCACCATCGCGACAACCACCGTGAATACGCCGATGCAGCCGCCCAACGTGGCTGCGCCTTGCATGAAGTTCGACATCCGTGCCCCCGAAACGTGTAGATGAAGGCCCGTATTTAAACCGAATTGAAAGGTAAAAGAAAGCTTTTCAAAAATAACTTCTGGACCGGCTTGGGTCAGCGCGCGCGGCGCGGTGCCGCCGCCGCGCTAGCACGGCTCATCGTCAGAAGCGATTGAGGCTGGTCAAGGCGCTTTGGCTGCCGCGGTCGGCACGGCCTTGGCAGGCGTTGCAGTGGCAGGCGCCGTCTGCGGATTGGTTTCCCAGCCGCCGCCGAGCGCGAGGAACAGGTTGACCTGATCGATCGCCACCTGACCTTGCGCCGCCGCCACCTGAGATTTCGTCGACGTCAGCGTGCGCGTCGCATCCAGATCCGAAATGAACGACTCGCGTCCGGCGAGATACAGCCGATGCGTTTCATCCGCCGACTCCGTAGCCGACTTCAGCGCGGCACGCAATGCGTCGGCGCGGGCGTAGTCGGCGGCGTAGGTGGCGAGGCTGGTTTCGGTCTCTCGCAACGCGGTCAGC
Source organism: Paraburkholderia sp. IMGN_8 (assembly GCF_038050405.1). NCBI lineage: Bacteria > Pseudomonadati > Pseudomonadota > Betaproteobacteria > Burkholderiales > Burkholderiaceae > Paraburkholderia > Paraburkholderia sp. IMGN_8. The sequence continues at coordinate 327,621 of NZ_CP150901.1, forward strand.
ACCACGCCGTCGAATTTCGCCAACGCCACATTGCTCGACGCTTCCGATTCGCGCACACGTCCGCGCGCACCGTTTGTCGGGAAGGTCCAGCTGATCAGCGGACCGAAGCCCCAGCGCGCGGTCGGCGAGGTGCCGAGGTCTTCGAGGACCCCGGTCAAACCGGCCGATGCACCGATGCTCACCGTCGGATACAACGCGCCGGTGGCGACACCGATTCGCGCCGTCGAAGCCGCCAGTTCACGCTCGGCCTCGCGCACGTCTGGGCGGCGTTTGAGCAGCGCGGCGCCGTCGCCGACTGGAATCGGCTGACGGATTTGCGGCAACGTATTGCAAGCCAGCACCGCCGGCGGCAGATCGGACGGTGCGCGAGCGAGCAGGGCAGCCAGCCGGTATTGCGCGATCTTGCGGCGCGCCGTATAGCGCGGAATATCCGCCGCCAGGGTATCGACCTGCGTCTGGCCACGCGTCACTTCGGTCTGATTGCCGCGGCCCGCATCGCGCAAACGGCGCGACACGTCCACGCGCTGCTTCTGCAACGTCAGCGATTGCTGCGCGATCCTGAGTTCCTCGGCCGCCGAGCATTGTTCGACATAAGAGCGCACCACGTCCGCAACCACCGTGATCCGCGCGAGATCGCCGGCGGCCTGCACGGACTCGGTGTCCGCTTGCGCCGCTTCGACACCGCGCCGCAATTTGCCGAACAGATCGATTTCGTACGAGATGCTGATGCCGATGTCGCCTTCATTGACGACCGGCAGTTTCTTCGTGAGCAGAAATTGCTCGGCCGATTCCTGCGCACGCTCGATCGCTGCCGAAGTCTTGCCGGAGAAACCGCCCTGCGCTTGCGCGACGCCCAACGCTTCACGCGCGCGCGCCAGATTCGCCGCTGCGACGCGCAAGTCGGTGTTCGATTGCAGCGCTTCGTCGACGAGGCTGTTCAGTACCGGATCGTCGTACAGCTTCCACCACACGGCCGGCACGTTCTGCCGTGACGTCAACGTGGTGTCGGCGCCTTCGAGCGGTGCATTGGCGAGCGGCGCGTTGACCAGCGCCTGCTTCGGCAGCGAGTAATCGGGGCCGACGTTGACGCAGCCGTTGAGCGCGAGGGCGAGCGGCAATAGAGGCAACAGCGGCAATAAGGGCAAGGCACGCGAGCGTTTCATTTCGAGGCGCCCGAGATGACAGCCGTGGACGTCGCCTGTGCAGCAGAGACAGCCGGAACAGCGGACGCAGACGAAGCCGCCGGGGCTTCCACTGCACCCGACGTGCCCGTCGTGTCGGAAAGGCGCCGTGGCTTGCCGGCCGGCGACAGGTCGCGCACCGACACCGTCGCGGTGCGTCCCGCGATCATGCGGAAGTCGGCGGGGATTTCATCGAGCGCGACGCGCACCGGAATCCGCTGCGCGAGCCGCACCCAGCTAAACGCCGGGTTCACGTTCGGCAGCAGATTCGAGCCTTGCGTGCGGTCGCGGTCTTCAATCGCGGCGACGATGCTTTGCACGTGACCGCGCAGCACGCTCGGCTCGCCCATCACCGTGATATCGACCGGCTGGCCGATGTCGATGCCGCGCAGCTTGGTTTCCTCGAAGTAGCCGTCGATACGGAACGAATGCATATCGACCACCGCCAGCACCGGCCGGCCCGCCGCGACGAACTCGCCGGTACGCGGCGCGCGGTCGTTCAGATAACCGTCGACCGGACTCACGATGGTGGTGCGTTGCAGATTCAGCTTGGCGGTATCGATCGCGACGTTCGCATCGGCGAACGCGGCTTCGGCTTGTTCGACACGCGAGCGGCTTTCTTCGCCGACTTCCGCCGCGACCAGATTGCCGAGCTTGCGATTGCGTGCGTCTTCGCGGCGCGCCTGTTCGAGCGTCGCGCGGCGTTGCTGCGCGGTGGCTTGTGCCTGGCGCAGTGCGAGCGCGTAACGCGCCTGGTCGATGACGAACAACACCTGGCCTTGCTTGACCTGCTGGTTGTCCACTACATCGACAGATGAAATCAGCCCCGAGATATCCGGCGCGACCTGGATCACGTCGGCGCGCACATGCCCGTCGCGGGTCCACGGCGCGAACATGTAATAGCTGACCAGTTTCCACAGCACGAGGGCCGCGATCACGACGACGATCAGGGTCAGCAGAATTTGACCGACGGAGAACCAGGTTTTTTTCACGTTATTAGTCTGTGCGAAACGACGACGACAAGGCCCAGCACCAGCACATAGATGCCGAGATCGAAGATGGAACGGTGCCACACGAAGCGGTAAAAGCCGACGCGTGCGAGCGCCGTGCGTATGACCAGGTTGATCAGATAAGCGATCAACATCAGCACGAGCACGGCCGGCACGAACACGCCGAAGATATCGATTTCACCGATCATCGCGGGGAGTGAGTCAGGAGGAAGAACAGGTTGCGGGACGGGCGCATCAGGCGGCGGGCTCCGGTTCGGGCGGCGTGGGTGTGGTTAGCGTGGCCGGAAACAGCGACAGACGCAAGCCGACCAGCGCGTGCAGTGCGTCGCGTAATTGCCGTGCCGAAGTCTGCGAGGTCGCGCTCGGCGCGCCGGCATTGGCGAGTCCCTGTGCGATGACGCGCGCCACGGCTGCATCGATCGACGACATCAGGCTGTCGGGCACCGGTTGGCGTACGCGCCGGTCGACGCAGGTTTCGAAGTGTTCGCGCACACCTTCGAGCACGTGGTCGATTGCGGCCGGCGCTTCGCCGCCGAGTTTGTGGGTCAGGCGGCGCAGGTCGAGCGCGTTGAAGGCGATGCGCAGATCGCGGAAACTTTCGATCGACGGATGGCGATGATCGTCGGTGGCGGCGAGGCGCGGGATCAATTGCATCAGGCGGTCGAGCATGCGCGCGGCGAGATTGCGCGGATCGTCGATCGTGCGCGTCGAGGCGGTCAGCGCCACGTCGGCCCAGCTCGAACGCAACAGCCGCGCCGCCGCGAGTTCGGCGCCGAACGGGCGCGTCACGCGGGTCCACAGAAACGCGTACAGCAGCCCGGCGAGGCCCGCGAGATTGCTGTTCAGGAACACCAGGAAGTCGGCATCGTAGGCATCCTGAATGCTGATGAAGGTGGCCGTGTTGACGGCGACCAGCATCGTGGCGAGATTGAATTGCGGGCGCGGGATCAGCGTGCCGACGAAAATGAATGGCGCGGCGAACATGACCACCAGCATCGGAAAGTCATGCACGTGCGGCAGCACGACGAACAGATAGAGGCCCGCGAACACGACGCTGGCCGCGGTCGACGTAAAGAACTTGAAGACCATCGGCGCGGGTTCGTCGAGCGCGGCGAAGAAGCAGCATGCGACCGCCGCGAGCGTCACCGCGCCGGCGCCGTCCGCCCAGCCTGAACTGATCCACAAACTGCACGCGAGGATGATCGCGCCGACTGCGGAGCCGGTCGAAAACAGCATGATGCCGCGGTCGAAGTAGCGCTCGGTGCCGCCCAGGCGCCAATGGCGGAAACGCGGCCGCCACGAACCTTCTTCGCGCGTGATGATGATGCGCAGCGTGCGGCAGTCCTGCCAGACATTGATGACCTGCTTCAGGCGCCACAGCGCGCTCGACAGCAGCGCGCCATCCCAGCTCGCCATCGCTGCCGGCGGCGGCTGCATCGCCGCGATCCGCGCGCGCAGCGCGTCGGCTACGGGGTCGGGGTGGTTGCCCTTGCTGGCGACGGGAACCGGCGCATTGAACCACTTGGTGACATCGGCAAGCAATGCTTCAAGGCCCTCGGGCCATGAATGCCGGCCGCTGTTGTAGAGCGCGATCAGCGGATCGGCCAGCGCCGACATGAGGGGCAGCAGCAATTGCATGCGTCCGCGCAACTCGTGAGTGCGCGCCAGAATGTCCGGCCGGGTGTGGTCGTAGGCGAGCTGGCTCAGCAGCAGTTCCAGCCCGTTGATGGTGGCCGCGAGCCGCTGGCGGGCCGCCGAGATCGCCGAGCCGGCAATGCGTCCCGAGAGCGTTTCGGTCGCATAGAACGCGGCGTCGCGAAACCATGCGTCGGTCCGCTCGATGATGGTGGGCGCGAGCCGGCTCGGAAACACCGCCCCGCCGACAATGCTCGCGCACACGATGCCGAGCGTGATCTCCTCGGTGCGGGTGATCGCGAGGTCGAACACGCCGCCCGGATTGGTCACCGAAGGCAAGGCGATCATCGGCAGCGTATAGCCCGCCAGCAGGAACACGTAGCTGCGCGCGGTGCGGTCGGAGATCGCCAGATATAGCAGCGTGCCGGTCCATAACGCGACGACTACGCTGAACAGGTACGGCGATTCGACGAATGGCGGCACCACCAGGATCGCGCCTGCCGCGCCGATCGCGGTGCCGAGCGCACGATAGAGCGCCTTTGAACGGGTCGCGCCGACAAACGGATTCGACACGATGTAGACCGTGGCCATCGCCCAGTACGGTCGCGGTAGTTCGAGCGCGAGACCAAGGTAGAGCGCCAGCATGGCTGCGGCAAAAGTTTTGACCGAGAACAGCAAGTCGCGGATGGTGGGGTAGACCATAAGCGGTTACGCCGTGTTCCTGGTGTTGTGTGGCGTTGCTGAGTTTGCTTTGTCTTTGTTTAATTTTTTTGTTTTGGTCGGTTTGGTTGGCTTACCTGCGGTACTCGTGTTGTCTGGGGAATCGTCGCGATCGGTGGGGGCGTCGGCCACGAAGGCGGCCAGTACCCGCAAGGTCGCTTCGAGATCGCTGCGCGTGACGTTTCTCAAAGCCTGCGTGCGTAGGGTGACCAGTTCTTCTTCTATCTTTGCGGTGACGGCGCGGCCTTCGTCGGTCAGGGTGACCGTTTTCGCGCGCCGGTCGTCTGGGTCTTCGTCGCGGCGCATGAGGCCCGCTGCGCATAGTTGATCTAGCAATCGGACTAGTGATGGGCCTTCGATGCCGATCAGATCGGCCAGTGTTACCTGACGGACTGCTTCGCCCAGGCGGCTCGCCGTTAGCAGCGGCGTGGCGCATGCTTCGGAGACGTTGAAGGTCGTGAGCACGCCATGGCTTGTGCGCCGCCATTTTCTGGCGGCTACGATCAAGGTGCTGCTGACTGTGCGGCGTAAGGTGTCGAGGGTCGGCATGGGCGGTATTGTATTTCTAAAATATTCGTTAGCAAACTATTGAATTTGGGGTTTTTGCCTTGCGGGGCGCTTTTTAGCTGTGCGCCTGCGGCGTTGGCCTTTCCTTGATTTCTTAGTGGTCTATTAGCTTCGCCCCTGTGCGGGGCAGGCACTTACTTTCTTTGCCCACCAAGTGGACTTCCTTCGGGGCGCCGCCGCAAAGAAAGTAAGCAAAGAAAGCTTCACACCGCTAATACTTAATCGGGTCCCCTGGCCTGGAGGAGGTAGTGGAGCATCTGGAATCAGTGTTCTCGCACACTCCGCGCTGGTGACAAGGCAGTCATACTTCCGGCGGCGCTGCGCGCGCCGCAGCGGTGCTTCATCGGTGGCACTTCATGTCGATGCGCCGCGTTCTCGACAGTGCACGGTTATCAGGAGCAAGCTGCATGATTTTTAATCTCTCACGACGGCGCGCGCATGCTTACGTCGGTCTGTGCGCTAGCGGCGATGTTCGGCACCAAAGGATGTGAACAATGAGCGAGGTGACCTTCAGTATGCAGGCGCACTCGCCAGGTGGACCGAGATTACCGCGACGCCGGTGGGATCGAACAAACTGCGGCTGGTCGTCTCGGGCAAGTGAGTCTTGATCTGGCTGCCCACGCGGCCGCCATCTCTACCGCGCCGGCCACCACGTCCAACCGCGCTGCGAGCGTCGCAACTCGACTACCGAGAGCGGCGCGATTTCGATGCGTGGAAACACTGCGGACGACGCACCCAGCGCGTGAACAATCGCGGCCCGGATCACCGGCGCATGCGTGACACCGACGACGCTGTGTGCATCGTTTGGTGCATCGCCTGGCGCGTCGAGCCATTGGCCTATCCGTTTCACGAGCTGACTAAACGACTCGCCGCCATGCGCGGCCGCATCCGGATCGCGCGTCCATGCGGCGAGGTCCTGCGGTGCCTCGACGGCGAGGTCCGCGAGGCGCCGGCCATGCCATTGTCCGTAGTCGATATCGGCCAGTTCGGATGCAACCGTCGCCGCGAGCCCTAATGCCGATGCCGTCTCGCGTGCGCAAAGGGCCGGGCTGACGAAGGCTGTTGCGTCGCGAGCGATCGACAGACGCTCACGCGCGGCGGTGGCTTCGGCGAGGCCGCGTTCGTCGAGCGGATCGTCGGCGGGGAAGCGGCCTGCGCGCATGGCGGCAGTCGACGCGTGGCTGACCAGTAACAGCCTGATGTCCATTCAATTCCTTTCCATAGAGGCCGGGCAAAAGCTGGACGCTGCGTGCATGCTTTGCGCTACCGAGGGGCAAAGTTTAGCGCGTAGAATAGCGGGACTGCGAAGCGCGGAAGCCGGTGAGAGCCCGGCGCGGTCGCGCCACTGTAATCGGTGATTCACACGCCGAAAGCCAGACCTGAGCTTCGCATCATTCCTCTTCAATCGACTATCGGGGCGCGTTACCCCCAGGAGATGTCCATCATGACCGATGCTGTTTTCGATCCGGCTGCTCAGCCTGCCACTCAACCCACGCCGATACCTCTGCGTGAGCTGCTGCCTTGGGTAGTGTTCGGCGGCTTGCTGCTGTTGCTCGCGCTTTATTTCGTGGGTGCCGAACAGGGCGCCACGTCGCTGATTCCTGGCATGTATGTGCATGAGTTCGTGCACGATGGCCGTCATTTGCTCGGCTTTCCCTGCCACTAACGGAGTCGAACATGGTTGGTAAATTGTTGGTACGCGGCATGCTTGCAGGCATCGCCGCGGGACTGCTCACGTTCGGCTTCGCCAGAGTCGTTGGCGAACCGCAGGTCGAGCAGGCGATTTCGTTCGAGGAAAAGGCCGCAGTAGCGAGCGGCGACGCGCACGAACACGACGAACTGGTGAGCCGCGGCACGCAAGCGGGCTTGGGGTTGCTGACAGGCGTGGTGACGTATGGCGCGGCGTTCGGCGGACTGTTTTCGCTGGTGTTCGCGTATGCGTATGGCCGGGCTGGTACGTTGAGCGCGCGCGCGTTGTCTGCATGGCTTGCACTTGGCGCGTTCATTGCAGTGGTGATCGTCCCGAACATCAAGTACCCGGCGAATCCACCGTCGGTGGGCGATCCTGAGACGATCGGGGCGCGAACGGGCTTGTTCTTCCTGATGATTGCTGTTTCGCTGACCGCGATGGTCTTTTCGCTGAAGGTACGGCGTCGCGAGGTGATGAAGTTGGGCGCGTGGAATGGGTCGATTGTGGCTGGCGTGGTGTTTATCGTGATTATCGGCGCGGTGCAGTTGTCGATGCCTACGATCAACGAAGTGCCGGGTGGTTTCCCTGCTGTGCTGTTGTGGAAGTTTCGCGTCGCGGCGATTGGGATGCAGGTGATCATGTGGACGACGATTGGGCTGCTGTTCGGCGCGATGGTGGAGCGGAGCCGGTTGTTGGACGCGGGGGGCCGCGCGGCGGCGAAATCTGTTTATCTCTGATGTGAGGGGCGCAATCGCTGAGGTGGTTGCGCTTACGTGCAGCGCGCAAGAGTTTAATTACATCAAGCACTTGGCACGGTTGTGTGGATGTTATCCACAGGCTTGCGAACATTTTCTGTGGACAAGTCCACAGGAGCAACAATCGCCCAACGCAGCAGGCAAAAAACCGAAACCCCAATCGTCGCCTACGCGCTTCTACCTCTCAGTGCCCAGTTGAACACCCGCCGCGTTTCGGCAACTGGCTGCGTCAGCCGATCAAACAACTGCGCGACTGAGCCATCAAGCTGAGCAAGCGCCGGCGCCATAGCCGGGTCAATATCGAAACCGTTTGGTACCGCTGCGCCTTCATTCAACTCGCTGCGCGAGGCATCACCCAAACCGCCGCTATACCGCGCAATCAACACGTCAAGCCGTGCAATGATCGATTCCGCATGGGCAGCACCCACAACTGCAGCATTGAGCGCCACATCGCCTGACGCGCCGCGGCGCAAAGGATCACTCAACATCCGCGCCCAATGCAAACAACAAAGCAGTGAACCGGTAGCGAGCTCCACATCGGGATTCCACACCACCACACGCTGCGTCTGCAACGGCTTCAGCGCGATGCGCAGATCATGCCAACCGCGATCGAGCTTGCGCATTGCCACCACCGCTGCACGCGGTTGATCGTCGGTGACGGAACCGGCGGTAATCCGCACCACGTCCCTCAGCGCGCCAAGCACAGCCCCAAGCCTCATCTCGACATGCCGGGTCGCCGCAAGCGGCATCATCAAAATCGCGACCGCAAACGACACGAGACAACCCACCAAAACTTCTTCGATCCGCAATTCGACCAGCGGCCCCATCGCGAAACCCAACTCGCCGTACACAAGCCCTACCAGCACGGTAATAAAAAACACCCCCGGCGCATAAGCGCTCAGGATGTAGTAAGCCCAGCCGAATACGCCTAACGTCATCACCGCAACCAGCAGCACCGGCGAGTCGTGCAGCGGCGCAACCAGCAACACGCTGACGAGCGCGCCGGCCAACGTCCCAACTAGGCGCTGCGCGCCGCGATAAACCGTGTCAGCGCGGGATCGCGTGCCGAGAAACACCACGAACGTCGTGATGACCGCCCAGAACCAGCGCTCTGGCGAAAGCGAGTGCCCGATCAGCATCGCGAGAAACGCGGCTGTCGTGGCGCGCGTGGCGGGCAGCCAGCAGAGCTTGGCGCGTAGGTCGGCGAATCGTTGCGCCACGGACGGAGCAGCAGTGCCGTGCGCTGACAAAGGCGAAGCGCGACGCGTATGACCTCGATGCGCGATCTCCTTGAGCCGGGCAATCGCGTGACGCAGCACATCGGCACTTGCTTGCGCGCTGTCGCGCGCAGGCGCCAAAGCAAACGCATGCTGTCCAGCCGCAACTTCCACTTCGACAATCCGCTCGCGAATCGTCTCGGCATCGGGCGGATTCAGCAACGCCAATTGTTCTTCGAGTGAGAGCGCCGCTTCGTTCAACGCCGAAAGATGCACCGCGCCCGGAGTTGCGAGCACACGCGATGCGCGCAGCGTCACCGTATGAACGGCAAGCCGGAAACTGGCAACCGCCCGCATCGGCACGATTACGCGGCCGACCAGCGCCACCATCAGCGGCCCGAACGCCGACAGCCAAAGAGACTGCACAAGATGTACAGACGAAGGATGCAGATACAAGCCGAGGTAGAAACACACCACCCCCAGCATCGCGCAACCCAGCGCGCGCGGCCCGCAAGCCTGGCACAGCATGCCGGCGAACATCACGACGAGAAAGCCCGCATCCCCAGCTAGCGGATAGCGGCTCAGCACGGCCGCCACAGCGAAGCACACGCAGGCGCTCAGATAAAGACAGAAGAGGGTGCTAAACCACGCAGGCCGCCGCGCGTCGCGTACGAACAGTGGCGCAACCATCCCAAACAGGACGCCGGGTGCGGCGAGGGTGATCGGCTGGTGATGAGAGACAGTCCACGCGATGCTGGCAATGCCGGTCAGCAGGCAGGCGAGCGCGGCGCGCAGCGCGGTGTGGAGACGCACGAGCCCCGGGTCCGCAACCAGCAGGCGGTCGGCGACGCGCGAAAACGCGGCAGCAATCATGATCGATGATATCCAGGCTAAATGACCGCGACCGGCTTTTGACCGATTGCGACAGAGCGGGCATGCGGCCCGCCACCTTCATATCGCCGAATGAGGCTGCCATGCCGGGATCACCGGCTGAAAGCCCCGTCCGACGACGGGCAATGAACTCGCGAACAGGCATGCCGACGCGCTGCAAAGGGTGGCGCAACGCGTCGGCGGGTTCGGGTTTTCCCGGATGATACCGGTTCAAAATTACCGTTGTTGAATTTTCGCGGCGGCGCAGCAGCGCTGCGGCCGGCAAGGACGGAGGGCGGAGGTCGGAGGACGGAGGTCGGAGTCAGGCGGCGGCACCAGCGTGGCGGCCGCCACGGCTGGCGGTTCGTCGGCTCGACGGGTCAGGCAGGATCAGGTCGCGTCGTGGAAAATGACCCCCAGCGTATGCCGATGGCCCGACCGCAGCCGGCTCACGCCATGCCGCAGATTCACCCGATACGCCCCCCGCGTGCCTTGCACCGGCCGATGATGAACCGCAAACACCACCGCATCGCCCTTGCCGAGCGGCACGACTTCCGCGCGCGACTGCATCCGCGGACGCTGTTCCGTTATCACGAACTCGCCGCCGGTGAAGTCCTTGCCTGGCTCGGACAGCAGAATCGCGACCTGAAGCGGGAACACGTGTTCGCCGTACAGATCCTGATGCAGACAGTTGTAATCGTCCTTGGCGTATTGAAGGATCAACGGCGTCGGGCGCAGCTGGCCGGCGGCGTGACAGCGCTCGATATATTCAGCGTGCGTGGCCGGATAGCGGACGTCGATATCCATGACCGCATTCCAGCGATTCGCGACGGGCGCCAGACGCGGATAGAGCGCGCTGCGCAAACCGCCCACCAGCAGTGGCAGCGGATACGCGTAGTACTTGTATTCGCCGCGGCCGAAACCATGCCGCGCCATCACGATGCGGCTGCGGTACAGGTCGTCTTGCGGATAGCGCGCGGTCAGCGCGTCGCATTCGTCGCGCGTGAGCAGATTGCGCAGGATCGCGCAGCCGTAGCCGTTCAGCTCTTCTTCGACATCGAACCAGTCGATCGCGTCCACGCGCTGCGTCGGAGAGCCGATGCCGGCATCCTGCTCAGCGGGAGGTTCCGGTTCCAAGTCCAGATCCAGCGAACGCGCGCGCTTCGCAACAGTATTCATGAGCATTCTCCGTCAGGCGATCATCGAGCGATGACGGAGTGTAAGCACGCGTTCAATTCCACGCACTCCGACTCTTGCTCTCCAATTCTCTGCGTCTGGCGAGCAGCGCAGGCGACGCACTCGGCGCTCGTCTGAAGCTGCGTATTCAAGTGTGGGCCGAACGCAAGCTCAAGATATGCGTGCGCAGCGTGAAGGATTTGCCGCCGTTTGCCCGAGTGCTGGTCGACAGGCTGATGGCGGGCGTTTGAGGGCGCGGCAAAGGCGAGGGGAGCACGGGGGATTGCGGTCTCCGCTGTGTGGCTCCCCGGCCTGGTGCACATACTGCCGCTGCTTCTCCGCCCTTATTGCCCCGCAGACGGCGAGATCGCCCGGCGCCCGAACCACATCCGGCCAAGCAGACGATCTTTTTTGCTGAACTGGTGATAAAACGCGGCCACCACATGCAACGCGATAAAGCCGACCAGCACAACGGCTAAGTAGCCATGCGCCACCCGGGTCGGATAGATCGTAAAGCTCGGCGGCAACGGAGCCCCCGAACCGGCGAACACGATCGCCGGCAGCCCGGCGAGAATGCCCGTCGCGAAGCCGGTCGCCACCGTCGCCACGATCAGTACATAAAATCCGTAGTGAAAGAGCGGCACGATTCGATCGAGCGATGGATGCCCACTCGTCGCGCGCGCCGGCCTCGCGGTCAGCATTCGCACGACGAAGCGAATCACCATCAAGCCGAGAATCAGCATGCCGCCAGCCATGTGCAAGCGTAAAACGCCGATCTTCTGGGGATCGATGTTCGGCGTTGCGGCAAGGCCGAAGAAACCGACAACCAGCGCGCCGGTGATCAATAGCGCGAGCAGCCAGTGCAGCGTCACCAGCAATGGGTGATAGCGGGATACGCGTGTCTTCATGTTTGTCTCCTTGTGATTTATCGCGTGCCGTGTCAGTCCAGGCCCGCCACCACACTTTCCAAACCGCCGAGGAACCGTTGCCAGCCGTAGTTCGCGCCCTGATAGTTTTGTTCGTCTTCAGGCCCGAAGCCGCTTTGCTCCATGCGCACGAGCACGCCGCACTGGGTCGGTGTGAGCGTCCACGTGACGACGGTTTTCAGTCCGTTGGCCGCTTCTTCGCCCGACGCGTTCCAGCTATAGGCAAGCGTTTCGTTCGGTTCGACGACCAGCACTTCACAGTCCGTCACGCCGTTCCAATGCGCCATCGGCGCGGCGCGGAACGTGAACTTGTGGCCGACGACCGGCAGAAAATCATTCGCCATCAGCCATTCTTCGATCAGCGGCCCTTGGGTGAGGGCGCGCCAGACCTTCTCCGGCGAATGAGGCATGTCCCGTTCGACGATAACGGAGCGCGTGGCGGCAGGGTTCGTGGTCATTGGTCCATCCGGTTCAATAGTGTTTCGAGGCGATCGAACCGGTCGCGCCAGAAAGCGGCATATAGACTCATCCAGTCGATCAACGGGGCCAGGCTTTGCGGGTCGGCGCTGTAGTAGACCGAGCGCCCTTGCGGACGATCGCGCACCAGTCCCGCGAGTTTGAGAATGCCGAGGTGCTTGGAGACCATGGGTTGCGATACGCCGGCCACATCGGTCAGCGCGCGTACGCTTTGCTCACCGTCACGCGCGAGGCGCTCGAAGATCGCCCGGCGGGTCGGATCGGCGAGCGCTTTGAAGAGATTGTCGGGATCGGTTTGCATGTCTTAATCATAATCATACGGTTATTGATTGGTCAAGAACGAACCGGCAGAAGGCGACACAGGCGCTCGTTCGGATGCGGGTTGTGAAAGGCTGTTATTTCCAATAAGAAACGAATGGGCTCGCAGCGAGGCGTCGCCGAAGCGTCTGCACCGGTGCGCCCGGCAGCCGTTCCGCGTTCGTGATCCGCATGGCCGACAAAGGCTGACACTGCCTGGAAGCGTGCTTCAGCCGTCAGCCTCGGGCAAATACCCTTGCCGCCACAAAAACCCACGTGTATAGTTTCCGAACTTACTCTTGTTTCGCATTGGAAATTAAAGGGATTCTCATGGACGCTTCCACCATCCTCGCCGACCTCGGCATCGCCCACGCGGCGCAAGCCGGCGACATCGCGGTTCATTCGCCGATTACGGGCGAACTCATTGGCCGTGTGGCCAGCAACACGGTGGCGGAAGTCGACGCGGCCCTCGCCAATGCGAAAGAGGCCTACGCCGCGTGGCGCAACGTCCCGGCGCCGCGCCGCGGCGAGCTGGTGCGCCTGCTCGGCAACCGTCTGCGCGAAAAGAAGCAGGCGCTCGGCAGCATCATCACGCTTGAAACCGGCAAGATCCTGCAGGAAGGCATGGGCGAAGTGCAGGAAATGATCGACATCTGCGACTTCGCTGTCGGTCTGTCGCGTCAGCTGTACGGTCTGACGATCGCCTCGGAGCGTCCGGGCCACCGGATGGCCGAAACCTGGCACCCGATGGGTACCTGCGTCGTGATCTCCGCGTTCAACTTCCCGGCGGCCGTGTGGTCGTGGAATGCGGCGCTTGCGCTGGTGTGCGGCAATGCGGTGATCTGGAAGCCGTCGGAAAAGACGCCGCTGACCGCGCTCGCCGTCAATCAGATTCTCAATGAGGCGCTGAGGGAATTCGGCGACGCACCGGCCGGCCTGACCGCGCTGATCAACGGCGGCCGCGATGTCGGCGCGAAGCTGGTGGCCGATCCGCGCGCGTCGATCGTCAGCGCGACGGGCAGCACGGAAATGGGCCGCACGGTCGGCGTGGAAGTAGCGAAGCGCTTTGGCCGCTCGCTGCTCGAACTCGGCGGCAACAATGCCGGCATCGTCACGCAAACCGCGGATCACGAACTCGCGATGCGCGGCATCCTGTTCTCGGCGGTGGGCACGGCAGGGCAGCGCTGCACATCGCTGCGGCGTTTGTTTGTGCACGAGAGCGTCTATGACAAGACCATCGAGCGTCTGAAACAGTTGTACAGCAAGGTGCCGATCGGCAATCCGCTCGAAAAGGGCACGCTGATGGGGCCGCTGATCGACAAGCAATCGTATGCGCGCATGCAGGAAGCGCTGCAGCAGGCCACGGCCGAAGGCGGCAAGGTGTTCGGCGGCGAGCGTGTCGAAGTGAAGGGTTATGAAGGCGGTCACTACGTGCGTCCGGCACTCGTTGAAATGCCGTCGCAAACGCCGGTGGTGTTGAAGGAAACGTTCGCACCGATTCTCTACGTGTTGCGCTATTCGGATTTCGCGGACGCAGTCGAGTCGAACAATGCGGCGGTGCATGGTCTGTCGTCGTGCGTGTTCACGACCGATCTGCGCGAAGCGGAACGCTTCCTGTCCGACTCGGGCAGCGATTGCGGTATCGCTAACGTGAACATCGGACCGAGTGGCGCGGAAATCGGCGGCGCGTTCGGCGGCGAGAAGGAAACCGGCGGCGGTCGCGAGTCGGGCTCGGATGCGTGGAAGGCGTACATGCGCCGCGCGACCAACACGGTCAACTACTCGTCGGCATTGCCGCTCGCGCAGGGCATCGACTTCAATATCGGCTGACAGCGGTAGAGCATTCAGCAGCTTCAGCAGAAAGCAGCGGCGCGTTCACGTGCCGCTGCGTACAACATCGCTTCAGCAATCCGTTTGCGCCGCCCGCCGTTTAAGAGCGGCCACGTTACTCGTGGGGTAGGACGTGAGTTCCAAAGTCGTGATCGTCGGCGGTGGGGTGATCGGCAGCTCGATTGCGTATTTTCTGCGGGCGTCGGACCCGACGGTCAGCGTCACCGTGATCGAACGCGATCCGACTTACGCACGCTCGTCGTCGGCGTTATCGGCGGCGTCGATCCGTCAGCAATTTTCCACGCCGCTTTCCATTCAGATGTCGCTGTTCGGCATCGAGTTTCTGCGCTCGATCGGCGAGCGGCTCGAGATCGACGGCGCGAAACCGTCGATCGATCTGCACGAAGGCGGCTATCTCTTTCTCGCGACGCCCGCCGGTGAGGCAACGCTGCGCGAGAATCACGCGCTGCAAAGAAGTCTGGGCGCCGATATCAGTCTGCTCGACAAAGCCGCATTGCAAGCGCGCTTTCCCTGGCTCAATACAGAAGACCTCGTGGCCGGCGCATATGGCGAAAGTGGCGAAGGCTGGTTCGACGGTTATGGTCTCGTGCAGGCGCTGCGCAAGAAAGCGCAGGCGCTCGGCGCGCGCTATGTCGCGGCAGACGTCACCGCGCTGCAGCGCGACGGCAAGCGCGTCACGCAAGTGCGTACCGCGAGCGGCGAAACCTACCCATGCGACGTAGTGGTGAACGCCGCGGGCGCCTGGTCACGCAAAGTCGCGCAGATGGTCGGCATCGACCTTCCGGTGTTCGCGCGCCGCCGCAGTATTTTTAACGTCAGTTCGCCCGCGCGGCTCGAACGTTGTCCGTTGCTGATCGACCCGGCTGGCGTGTATTTCCGTCCTGAAGGCCAATCGTTTATCTGCGGCACCTCGCCTTCAGCGGATAACGACCCCGACGACTTGCCGCTCGACGAAGTTGATCACGCGCTATTCGACGAAGTGATCTGGCCGACGCTCGCGCATCGGGTGCCGCAATTCGAAGCGCTGCGCGTGCAGAACTGCTGGTCCGGCTATTACGAGTACAACGTGCTCGACCAGAACGCGATCATCGGTTATCACCCGGACGTCGATAACTGCATTTTCGCCAACGGCTTTAGTGGCCATGGTTTGCAGCAAGGCCCGGCGACCGGCCGCGGCGTCAGCGAATTGATTCTGCATGGGCGCTATACGACGCTCGATCTCGGCACGCTCAGCTTTGCTCGCGTGCTCGAAAACCGGCCGATTGTGGAGAAGAACGTGGTCTAGGCGCACTCTGCAGATGATGCAGAAAACGCAATACGTAGTGCATAGATATCGTTTGCCGCGCACTTGGACGATGGCCACAATCGACGCCGATCCTTCATCGACAGAGAAACGGCCCGTCACCATGTTCACGTTCAACCCCGCATTCGAAGCGCCAACCGGTTCGCCGATCCGCAAGCTGTTCAGGTACCTGGCGCAACCCGGCATGATCTCGTTTGCGGGCGGCTATCCGGCAAGCGATCTGTTCGACCGCGAAGGGCTCGACGCCGCCGCGGCGCGTGCGTCGCAGCAGACCACGCTTTGCCTGCAATACGGCCCGACCGATGGGCTCGCCATCCTCAAGGACCAGCTCGCGCAATTGATGACACGTCGCGGCACGGCCTGCACGCCGCAGGAATTGCTCGTGACGACTGGTTCGCAACAAGGCTTCGATCTGTTGCTGCGCGTGATGGTCGCGCCGGGCGATGTCGTGCTGGTCGAACAACCGGCTTATCCGGCGACCTTGCAGGCGCTCAAGCTGCAGCAGGCCGACGTGGTAACCGTGCCGGTCGATCAGGACGGACTCGACGTCGCCGCCCTCGCTGCGTTGCTCGAAGCGGGCACCCTGGCCCGGCCGCCAAAGCTGCTGTACACCGTGCCCACCTTTGCCAATCCGACCGGCGCGACCTTGTCGCTGGAACGGCGTTCGGCGTTACTGAAGCTGGCGGCACGCTACCGCTTCCTGATCGTTGAAGACGATCCCTATGGCGACCTGCGTTTCAGCGGCACGGCGTTGCCGTCGCTGCTCGCGCTCTCCGAACAGGTGCCGGGCTCGCGCGACTGGGTGGTGCATTTTTCGAGTTTGTCGAAGATCGTCGCGCCCGGTTTGCGGGTCGGCTGGATGGTCGCGCATGCGGAAATCCTGCGCCGCTGCGTGGTCGCGAAGCAGACCGTCGATCTGTGCAGTTCGCCGTGGACCCAGGCGATCGCCGCTGAATACCTCGCGAGCGGCGCGCTGGAGCGTCATCTGCCACGGATCATCGACGCATACGCCGTGAAATGCCGCACGCTGTGCGACGCGCTCGACACGCACCTGCCGGGCGGCATCGCGTTTCATCGTCCGGATGGCGGCATGTTCGTGTGGGCGCGACTGGCGGGCGGGCAGGATGCGTCCGATTATCTGCGCGCCTGTATCGAGCGCGACGTCATGTTCGTGCCGGGTGTCGCTTTCTATAAAGACAATATCGATGCAGCGGCGCTGCGGCTGTCATTCGCGGCGCCTGGCGTGGCTGATATTGAAACCGGCGCGCAACGAATGAAGCAGGCGCTCGAACTCTTTTGACGGCGGCTAACACGTAACCACTGTAAAGCAGTAACGGAAATACTGGAAATAGCCCGGCGCACGATATCGTGCAGCCGGGCTTTTTTTATGTGTGTGGTTAATTGCACCGATTTAGCATAAGCGCGCTAATCGGTTAATACGTGGTGGCTAATTGGTTAATCCGATGCGTACACAATTCCGCCATCAAACTCCTGAAATATTGCCGACTGTTAAATGCAGATCGCCGCTGGTTTTTAACAAAAAATCTCAGGTATCATCGCTGCCTTCGGCGAATGATCTCTGCGAGTTAATCCCCGCGGCCATCATCGTTAATACCGTCGCATCGAACCAGAAAAAATCAGATGAAGATGTCGCGTAAAAAGATTGCAATCCTGGTAGTCGGTCTTCTGGTCGTGGCCGGCGTGATCATTCAGGCGGTCTGGCGTCCGTTTGCTCATCGCAAGGCCGCCGAAACCGGCGAAGTCGTGCTCGATATTCATCACCCGGATGCGGTGATCGACAGCGAAGCGCTCTCGCGTTTGCCGCGCGACATACTGAGCGTGCCGCTGCTGCACGACGTACTGACGCAAGACTTCGTCGACTATTACGAGTCGAACAACACGCGGCTCTCCGCCGAGGGCGCGCTGCGGCGTCTTGCATTCGAACATCAACTCGACTGGCGCGACGAACTGATCCGCCGCGTGTTCGACGAGCCCGCGCATGTGCTGCTGTGGCGCTCGCCGGATGGGCGCCTCGGCTACTGGGCGATGTCGATGCGCCGTAACGGGCTGGCCAAGCTGCTGCAAGGCTTCGGCAACGTTGCCGCGAGCGATGCGCAGTTGAGTCAGGTCGCCAGGCTGTCCGGCGACGTGCCGGTCTACGCATTGAAGCTGGCGGTCGGCCGCACGATATTGTTCGCAACGAAAGACGATCGCCTCGTCGTGCTGTCCGCCCCCGGTGTGCTGCTCGACGCGAAGGGCGGCCTGCTGAGCGAGCGGGCCGACGCGGTGTCGGACATGCTGTCCTCAGGCCGCGACGATGCGGCGCGCGCCTATCAGCTGGACGCGCCGGGCGATGCACCGAAGGGGCATCGGTTGGTGGTGTCGGCCAATTACCTTTCGTTTGGTTATCAGGCGTTTTTCTCCGGTATCGACGCGTTGCGATTCGACTTTTCGCCGAACGGCAAAGCGGCGGCGAGCTGGCAAACCGCCGCGCTGATCGAGCCGGGCAAGTTGCCGCAGCAGTGGAATAGTGCTGACTTGTGGCGCGCGTTGCCGGCCAATCCGGCGGCATGCGCGAGCTTGCCGGCGGACTGGAAGGAAGCGTCGGGTCTGTTGGCCAAGGTGGCCGACGCGGGCGCGGCAGGCGCCGCTGCGATCGGCGATCAGCTCTCCGGCCCGGCAGCCGTCTGCTGGTATGCGAAGTCCACGCTGGTCGCGCCGGTGTTCGTTGCTCGCGTGAAGACGCAGGACGCGGCGGGCATCGCCGCGCTGAAGATCGCGCTCGGCAAGACCTTCGGCAATGTGATCGGCGCGTATGAGGCGAGGGCCGCCAAATCCGGCCACGCTGACGAAGACTATCGCCGCTTGCCGGTCGCGACGCACGAGCAGGGCGCCGATGTCACCGTGTGGCAACGTCCGGTTAGCGCGCGTGCGGGCACGGCGTTGTCGAGCAAGGCGGCGTTCGCATCGCAACTGTCGGCGGAACGGTATTTCCCGGTGACGCTCGCGCTGGCGCACGGTTATCTGATCTTCTCTCCTGATGCGCGTCTGGTCGACGATACGCTCGCCGTGCTCGGCAAGCGCTATCCAGCGCTCGCCGATACGCTCGCGCCGCAACGGCTGCCGCGCACGATTCTGACGCTGACGCCTTCGTCCGCCGCTGCGCTGATCGAGCGCGAAGCGGGCGCGGCGTTGCCGGCCGATCAGGAGTCGGTGTTCCGCAACGCGTCGCGTACTCACCTCGTGCCGAAACTGCATGCGCTCGCGCACTATCCGCCGGTTTCGTTGACGCTGCCGCAAGAGTTGCCGGGTTCGACGGGCTGGGTGCCGGTCGAGTGGTGGTTCGATCGTGCGAAGGCGGGCGCCGGTCCGGATGCCGGTGCGGCGGCGGGTGCGATAGATTCGCCAGCAGATCAGCCCGGCACCGAGGGCGACTAAGTGCGCCACCTTCACGTCCCCGACGTGGCGTTCGCGACGGATGCGCGCGTAGCGGCGCACGCGCCTGAGCGCGGACCCGCAGCGCATGCAATCGCCCACACGTACGACACGCGTGCCGTCGCGCGACGCACGTGGCTCGCACGCGCAGCCTCGGCGCTCGTCATGGCCAGCCTCGCGCCGTACGCAAACGCGCTGACCAGCACCACCGCATCGCCCGATCCCGACGCGCTTTCACCGCAGCAATCGGCAGCATTTCGCGCGTGGTTCGTGCGCATCGTCGATCAGCAGATGCGGCGCGGCCCGACGCCGCGCTGGACGCAACGCGATTGCGCGGGCCTCGTGCGCTTCGCCGTCGGCGAGACCCTCAAGCCGCACGACAGCAAATGGCTGCGTGCCAACGGTATGACCAGTCTTGCGGACACCAGCAGCATGCCGCCCGAACTGCAGCTATCCGCATCGCAGCGCACGCTCTCGAATCGCTGGACTCAACTCGACGGTTCCACCGGCGCGTACGCGTCGGCAATCGCGCTGATTCAACGCAATAGCCGTTTTGTTTCGAAGGACGTCAACCTGGCACTGCCCGGCGACCTGCTGTTCTTCGACCAGGGCGACGACCAGCATCTGATGATCTGGCTGGATCGCTACATCGCTTATCACACAGGCACCGTTACGCCGACCGATACCGGACTGCGCGCCGTGGCCGTCTCCGACCTGATGCAATGGAAAGATTCCCGCTGGCAGCCGCTCGACGGCAATCCGAATTTCGTTGGCGTGTTTCGTTTGGACTTTTTGACACCATGACCCGAATGATTTCCGTCACCACTTCGAGCGGTTGGCTCGGCAACGCGCGCCGTCGCGCGGCCTTCACTGTGGCGGCGCTGCTCGCGGCCATGACGCTGGCTATCGCGCCGGCTTATGCCGACGACGCCGCGGCGAAGGACGGCGATGCCTCGGGCACCTCGGCCGATAGCAACATCGCCGCGAACCCCACGCTGCAAGCGGCGCCGTCGAGCAATTTCGCTTCGCAGAAGGTCGATGGCCAGCCGTTCTTCCTGCTCTCGGACGCGAGCTTCGGCAGCGATCAGCTGGCGCAGGTGCGGTTGGAGGCGCCCGGCCGCGAATTCAAGGACGCGTTGCAGGCGTACGGCGGTGCGGACATCGTCGTGTATCGCGTGCCGAAGCCGCTGGACTTCCTGAAGGCGCAGAAGAATCTGCATCGGTTGAACGTTGCGCCGAATTATCAGGGCGAAGGACTCGCGAACACGCTGGCTTACCTGTGGGACCGCTGGTTCACCGAAGCACGCCGTGCCTGGCAGCGCGTGCTGTCGTTCGCGACGCGCAGCAAGGCGACCGAAGCCGCGCCGCAATTCAAGCTCGGCGAACAAACCGGCAAGCAGACGCAATTCCAGCAAAACTCGCAGTTCGCGCCGCTCAAGGGCTACGACCTGGTCGCGCGCTTTCGCTATCCGATCTGGGATGCGAAGGTGATCCAGCCGCCGAAGGGCGTGAATCTCGAAGGCAGCAGCAGTAACTTTATCGAAGCGAGTTCGGGCAACGTGATGATTCCGGTCGGCAAGCTGCCGCCGGGGCTGTATATCGTCGAGGCGGTGATCGGCAACTATCGTGCGCACACGCTGCTGTTCGTGTCGGACACGGTCGCGGTCGTGAAGGCGGCGTCGAGCGGGATGCTCGTGTGGACCACGAGGCGCGATAACGGCAAGCCGGTGGCGAACACCGAAGTCAACTGGACCGACGGCGTCGGCGTGTTGCAAAGCGGCATCACCGGCAGCGACGGCGCGCTGATGTTGCAACACGTGAGCCCCGAGCGCAGCTACGTGCTCGGCACCGATCCGCAAGGCGGCGTGTTCGTGTCGGAGAATTTCTATTACGACAGCGAGATCTACAACACGAAGATCTACGCGGTGACCGACCGTCCGATGTATCGTCCGGGCGATGCGGTGCATGTGAAGTTCATCGGCCGCACGTTCCAGAACGCGACGCAATCGTCCTCACCGGCCGACGCCGATATCAAGCTCGACGTGCTCGATCCGAACGGCGCGCCAGTTGCTAACAGCAAGGTGCATTTCGCGTCCGACACCGGCGCGGACACTTCGTTTACGCTCCCTGCCGATGCCACCGCCGGCGGCTATACGCTGCGCTTCGACTACAACGGCGATGTATACGGCAGCGCATTTCGCGTCGCCGAATATGTGAAGCCGCATTTCGACGTCAACCTGTCGATGGACAAAGCCGACTATGCGACGGGCGAGCAACTGAAGGGCAAGATCCAGTTGCGCTATCCGGATGGCAAGCCGGTGCGCGACAGCAAAGTCTCCGTCACGCTGCGCGCGCAGAAAGTCACGATCGTCGATGGCGAACTGCGTTATGCGGGGCTGTTCCCGGTCAAGCTCGAACAGCAGGAACTGACGACGGATAGCGATGGCAACGCGAGCCTCACGCTGCCGGCCGCCAAAGAGCCGAGCCGTTATGCGTTGACGCTGTTCGCGCAGGACGGTGCGGCCTACAAGGTGCGCGTAACGCGTGAAGTACTGATCGCGCGTGGCGCTACGCCTTATCGTTTGTCGGCGGCGAAGTCGTTCTCGCAACCGAAGGAAACGGTCAACTTCGATCTGCAAGCGCTCGGTACGCTCGACCCTGCGTCACGCGCGCCGGCCAAGTGGGAGTGGACGCGACTCGAATCGCAAACGCATCGCGAAGGTGCTTTGAAGGGCGCAACAGCCGGCGGCAAGCTGTCGTTCCCGGTGCAGTTCGACGAACCGGGTTCGTACATGCTGTCGGTCAAGGACGACACGGGCAATCTGCTTGCCGCCGCGAGCCATTGGGTCGCGGGCGACGGCGTGAAGGCGATTCCGGGCAGCGTCGAGATCGTGTTCGATCGCGACAGGTACAAGATCGGCGACACCGCCGAAGCGCTGATCACCTTCCCGATGCCGGTCGACGATGCATTGCTGACCCTGGAGCGCGACAACGTCGAACGCCGTGCCTTGCTGACGGCAGGCGGCGACTGGCTGCAACTGCAACGCGTCGCGCCGTCGCAATGGAAAGCGCGTATCAAGGTGGGCGAAGCATTCGCGCCGAACATGACGTTCTCGGTGCTGTACGTGCATGCCGGCGAATACGTGTTCCAGAATGCGGGCATCGTGGTCGCGCAGCCGCAGATCGAACTGAATGTGAAGAGCGACAAGCCGGTGTACGGTCCGGGCGATACTGTCACGCTGAACTTCGACAGCACGTTGAACGGCAAGCCGGAAGCAGCGAATCTGACGGTCAGCGTGGTCGATGAAATGGTCTACGTGTTGCAGCCGGAAATCGCACCGAACATCGTCGACTTTTTCTATCACCCGCGGCGTAACAACGTGCGGACTTCGTCGAGCCTGTCGTTCATCACGTACGACCTCGCGCGCTCGCCGTTGAAGGGCGCGCCGGGCGGCCCGCAACGCGCCAATTACAACGAACGCGGCGTGAAGGTGCTGGAACGGCCACGCCGCGACGATCAGGACACAGCCGCGTGGGAAGGCAATCTGAAGACCGACGCGAACGGTCACGCGACAATGACCTTCAGGATGCCGGACTCGCTGGCGCGCTGGCGAGTCACCGTGCGCGCGGCGGCGCCCGATGGCATGGTCGGTCAGCGCACTGCGTATGTGCGTTCGGACAAGGCGCTGTATCTGAAGTGGAGCGGGCCGTCGCATTTCCGAGTCAACGATCAGCCGGCCATCGACATGATCGCCTTCAATCAGACCGACGCGGACATGGACGCCGAGTGGGTGGTCGACGGCGGCGGTTTGTCGTTGAATCAGAAGGTCGCGCTCAAGCGCGGCGCGAACTATCTGCGTCTGCCGACCGGCGCGCTGAAGGCCGGCGTGGTCAACGCGACGTTGCGTCGTGCGGGTAAGGACGTCGATCGTTTGCAGACCACGATCCATCTCGATGCGAGCGGCTGGCTCGATCTGCATCAGAATACCGTCGCACTCGACGGTTCGAACAAGCCGCTCAATCTGCCGCAAGATGCGCAGGACGTCAGCGTGCGTTTCATCGGCAGTGCGGCGAGCGAATTCGCGCGCGTTGCCGACGATCTGATCAATTATCCGTACGGTTGCGCCGAGCAGACGTCGAGCCGCCTGATTCCGCTCGCGCTCGCACACGATGCAATCGGCCGCGGCGACAACGTCAGTTCGACGCAAGGGCTCGAAGCGCTGCTGCGCAATCAGCGGCAACGTCTGGCGATGCTTGCGGGCGTCGGCGGCACGTTCGGCTGGTGGGGCGATACGACCGGCGGCAGTGCGTTGATCACCGCCTACGCGTATTACGCGGATTGGCTTGCGAGCCGCAGCCTCGGGATTTCGCTGCCGGCTGACAACTGGCAGCATGCGATGGACGTCTATCGCGATGCGGGCGCGAAAGAGCCGCTGCTGCATCGCGCGCTGGCGCTGTGGTTTATGCAGCAGATGGGCCTGCCGGTCGCGACGCCGGTGTCGGGTGTCGCAGGCGACTTGCTGAGCGATGCGGTGGCATCGGCCAATGCAACGGCGCGTACGGGCACGTACGGCGCGTCGGACAGCATCGTGTTCGCGCAAGCCGATTCGCCGCGCGGCAAGCAGATGGCGACGCTGCTGGTCGCCAATATGGCGCGCAGCGCGAGCGCTCAATTGCCGGATGGTTTCGATGCGGCAGCCGGCGCTGCGCGTACCGCGTTGGTCAACGACCCCGCGCCGCTCGTGCAAAGCCTGCTGTATATGGCGGGTGGCGACGGCGGCGCGGCGGTCGATGCGTCGGCATTGTTCGCGAAAAGCAGCGCCGACTATCCGACGCTCGATCGCGCATTGACCCTGCTGTGGGTGCGCAAGGCGCTCGGCGGCGACACGGCGCCGGCATCGCTGCCGTCGCTGCAAGGCGCGGGCTGGACGCGCGCCGCGACGCCGACCGGCGCGCCGCTCTGGAAGTGGACCGGCGCCGCGCGCCCCGGAGGAAGTCCCCTTGGGGGATTGCCGGCTTCGCTCGATGCCGGTGTTGCCCGCACCGACGTGAACGCGCTGGTCTCGTTCCGCAGTCATACCAGCGAGGACAGCCGGCTGAACATCACGGTGGAGCGCCGTTTCTACAAGCTGGAGCCGCTCGAAGTGAAAGCCGATCCGAAGAAGGGCGGCGCCGAAAGCCAACTGGGCCGCTCGGCGTTCACCGCGCGTCGCGTGAAGCAGGGCGATGCGATCGACAGCAATGCGCTGTACGTCGACGAAGTCACGCTCACGCCGCGCTCGGGCAACGCCTACCATTACGGTCTGCTCGATGTGCCGCTGCCGCCGGGCGGCAATGTCGAGGCGACCAGCTGGGGCGTCTCGATCGACGGTTTGCCAGGTGAGAAGGAGGGCGCCAGCGGTCCGCAACCGTTCCAGCGCGCGGCATCGTATGAGATGGGTGAACTGGCTTATCACCAGCCGGTGCCTTTGCTCGATCGGCCGGTGACGCTGCGGCAACTGGTGCGCTTCGCGTTGCCGGGCACGTTTGCGTTGCCGCCCGCGCGCTACTTCCGCATGTATCAGCCGGACGCGAAGGCGTTCGAAGGCGGCAAGAGCGATCGCGTGACGACCATGCGGATCCAGTAAGCGAGACCGCCATGTTCCCTGTTCTCCGGCGCACGCGCGATCGTCTGGCAGCCACGCTGCGGATTGCGCTCGCCGCGAGCGTAGGCTGTGTGTCGATCGGCGCGGCGGCGCAGGGCGCCCAGGCGCCGGCTGCATCATCTGCGCAGACAGTGAGCTTTGCGTGGCTGCGCGACGGTCAGGCACAACTCTGGCAGGTCAATGCCGATGGCGCGCTCGACGGCAGTTCGCCGCGGTCCGCGCAGCCGTTGCCCGCATCATTGGAGACGCCGCTCGGCAGCGTGTGGAAGCTGTTTGTCTACGGTTATCTCGTGGACCGCAACATCGCCACGCCGGATTACACCTGCAGCGGCGGCGATCCTGAAGAGGTGTACTGCTGTATGACGGGCGGCCACGTCGACCGCGAGCATGCGTTGGTGCAATCGTGTGGCCGTTTCTTTGAGCCCGCGCGTCTGCAACTCGATTCCGCCGACTGGCGCAGATATTGGACGGCCGCGCATGCGCCCGTCTGGCTGCGCGACCTTCACGCGGTGACACCCACGCGCCGCGTGCCTGTCACCGACCTGCTCGCCGCCTTGCAGGCGATGCCCGCACGGCCACGCGAAGCGGCGGCGAGCACGTTAGTGTCCGTTCTGACTAGCGGGCGCGGCGAGGGCACCGTGTCGCTCTACGGCAGCGTGCTGCGAGCGAAGACGTGGACGATGCCGGACCCGGCGCGGCCCGGCGCATCGATCGGCGGCGCGGCAGGCTGGCTTGCCGACGGCACGCCGGTATGGCTCGGCGGTCCCGGCGGCAGCGCGCGCGTGCTGGCAGCTGCCGCGCCGCGTATCGCGCCGCTGCTCACGCAAGTCGCCGTGCCGGACGACACCGCCTGCGTACTGGTCGATTTCTTCCGCCGCTATCCGATTCGCCAGGTGCTTGGCGACAAGGGCCCGGCAGCGGTGCCGGATGGCCCGCTGCGCGGCAACTTCCGGATCGGCTTCGCCAA
Source organism: Paraburkholderia sp. IMGN_8 (assembly GCF_038050405.1). Lineage (NCBI taxonomy): Bacteria > Pseudomonadati > Pseudomonadota > Betaproteobacteria > Burkholderiales > Burkholderiaceae > Paraburkholderia > Paraburkholderia sp. IMGN_8. Next base: position 353,343 of record NZ_CP150901.1, read on the forward strand.
TGGCAACTGGGCACGTGTGGAAAGCCATGGCGAACTCATGCTCGATCGCGACGGCGCAGGTGCGCTGCAAGTGATCGGCCGCTTCGGACTGAACGACTATGTCGCGCGGGTGGTCGAGCGCGAAGGCGACACGAGCCAGCCGGAAGCAGCCAAGGCTTTGGCCGTGGCGGCGCGCACGTATGTCGTGCAGCACGGCGAGCACGATCACGGGTGCTTCCGGATCGACGACAGCAGCAACACGCAGCGCGTTCTGCCGCGCGCGCCGACCGCCGCGGCGCGCCGTGCGGCCGATCTGACCGACGCGCTGGTGCTGACCGGTGTGCCGGTTCAGTATCACCACGACAAGGCCGCGCCGGGCCAGATGAGCTGGCTGGCCGCGAAGGCTTCCGCGCAAACCGGCCTCGCCTTCGACGCAATCCTCGCGCGCACCTGGCCGCAAGCGACACTGACTTCGTTCGAGAGCCCTTTGGCCGGCGATTGCATCGCAGTGGCCGGCGCGCAGGAATGGCTGCAACGCAACGCGCCGTTGTGGGCGCGGCGCATGAACGGCGCCGCGGGCTACGAGACGCCGGATCTGCCGGCCGTGTGCGCGGTGCGCGAAGGGCGGCCGTATGCGGATGCGCAGCGCAATCGCGTGTACGTGTACCGGCTGCAAACCGAAGAGGACCGCATCGCGCTCGCGCATGAGTACATTCACCTCGCGTTTCAGCATCATCCGCGCGGCCTCGATGAGGCGTTTGTAGAACGCACCGCGCGCACGCTGATCCGCACTGACAATTCGATCCAATGAAACACGCCTCGGGTTCGCCTTCATCTTTGTTCTGTATGCCGCTTCCTGTGCGTGCCGTTCGCGCTCGTGCGGCGCTTGGGAGTGCGTTGCCTCTGGCCGCGGCTGCGTTGATGGCGTGCACGGCGACGAACGTGCGGGCCGCCGGTGCGGATGGCGCGGTAGCCGATCTGACCGGCGCCTTCGGCGGCTGGCGCCATAGCGGGTTGACCAACGAAGGCGAGCACTTCGTCGCGGCGTATCCGCGGCCGCCGGTCGATCGCGGCGCGCAGCGCTATCGCACGTTGATCGAAGGCCGCCTGAAACACGTCGACAAACATGCGCGCAAGCCACCGACGCTCGTCGTCAACGGCAATCCAACGCCGCTCTATACCGACGATGAAGGCGCGTTCGCACGCCCATGGGCTTTCGGCGCGGGCTCGAACAGCATCGAGCTGATCACCGCCGACGGCAAACAGCGCCAGCGCATGCAGTTCTACGAGGCTGACCGAAGCAAGCCGCAGGCGAAGCTGCGCGCGATCGTCACGTGGGATGATCCGAAGGCGCAAGTCGATCTGCACGTGATAACGCCGGGTGGTTTGCACGCTTTCTTCGCCAATCCGACGCTGGAAGACGGCAGCGGGTTCGACGTCGATTCAGTGGATGGCGCCGGGCCGGGGATTTTTTCGTCGGCGGCGCCTGAGCACGGCACGTGGCTGTTCTTTCTGAATTACTGGGGCAACTTCGATTCGACCGGCTACAACTTCGACGCCGCCGCGCACGAGCGCGACGTGATTACCGCGACGCTGACGCTGGTGTTCAATGAAAATACGCCGAACGAACGGCGCGAAACGATGGTCGTGCCGCTGCGCAAGATCGGCGACCTGATGCTCGTGAAGAGCGAGCGACTCTGAAGGCGGGATGGGAGCAGTGACGATGAAGGTCAAGACGACGCGGCGGGTGAAGGCTGGCTGGATGTTGCTCGCCGTCGCCTGTTTGCAGGCCGCGCTGCACGTACAGTCGGCGCAGGCGAGCGATATCGACTTCGCCGCGCCGTTGAACGGCTGGCGCAACACCAGCGGCGACAGCGAGCGTTATACGCAGGACGTGCATTACCCGGCGGTGTCCGTATCGACGCCGGAAGGCCAGTCGAAATTCGCGCTGATCGAAGGACAGATCCGCCACGCGCCGAAGAAAAAGGGCACCACGGTGGGCACGCTGGTGGTCGACGGTACGCCGCTGCCGCAGCGTGTGGAGGAGGACGGCAAGTTTTCGCGCCCGTACGCGTTTCCTGCGGGCAGTAACGGCGTTGAATTGCGGGCGCCGGACGGCACTCGGAAGCGCGTGCAGTTCTATGATGCTTATAGCGGCAAGACCCAGCCGAAATTGCGGATTGTGCTCGCTTGGGACACCGACGGCACCGACCTCGATTTGCACGTTGTATCGCCCGATGGCGTGCACACGTGGTACGGAGATCGGGTCGCGCCGAATGGCGGCGCGCTCGATGTGGATGTGACCACCGGGTACGGGCCGGAGATTTATTCGTCGGCTGCGCCGTTGCATGGCACTTATCTGGTTTATGTGAACTACTACGGTAACGGGAATAGCGGCGCCGATATCACCGTCGCGCAGGTCACTATCATCACGAATGAAAATACGCCGAATGAAAAGAGCGAGACGATTCGGGCGCCAATGAGGAAGCCTGGCGAGCTGACGCTCGTGAAGACGTTTGTCATTCCATAAGGTGTTGTCGCTCCGCTGGATTTGATCGACAGACTCACCGCGATTTCGACCTGCAGACTCGCTGCGAGCAGAGGGCGGAATCTGAATGCGGTCAATCACTTGCGTGACTCGTGCGCAGGATATCCACAGGCTTGCGAACAGTTTCTGTGGACAAATCCACAATGGAGATTTTGGTTTTTTTGCCTTTGGCGGCGGCATTTTTCTGTGCGCCTACGGCGTTGGCCTTTCCTTGATTTGTTAGTGGTCTATTAGCGTCGCCCCTGTGCGGGGCAGGCACTTACTTTCTTTGCCGCCGCAAAGAAAGTAAGCAAAGAAAGCGGCTTCACACCGCTAGCTCCTAAGCGGGTCCCCTGGCTTGGAGCTCAGGATTACCCACATCTGTGCCGGGATAGCGCTTGTAAACAGCTTGAGGTGGTGTTAACTTGAGGCACCGCCACAGGAACCAGACGCAATTGCCTTCGACCGAGAATCAGGATGACCAGGACGACTGGGCCGACATCGAATTCGGTGCGGCAAATCTGGGCGATGCCCGTTTGACGAATCGGCTCGTTGCACTGGCACGCCGGCTTGCCAGCACACCGGACTGCTCGTTTCCACGCTCCATGGATGCCGCCGAACTCAAGGCGGCCTATCGCTTCTTCGATAACGACCAGGTCGATACGGACGGTGTGCTTGCACCTCACGTAGACCAGACGCTCAAGCGCATGACCCAGGTGCCAGTCGTGCTCGCGGTGCAGGACACAACCGAATTCAACCTGACGCATCTGGGCGCGACCGAAGGCCTGGGCTACGGCACGGGCAACCAGTCGCGCGGCTTCATGCTGCACAGCCTGCTGGCCGTGACACCGGAAGGCCTGCCGCTCGGCGTGCTGGGCATGAAGACGTGGGTGCGCGATGACGCAGATCTGGGCCGCAGGCGTCAACGCTCAAAGCGCGACTTCAATGACAAGGAAAGCGTTAAATGGGTTGAGGGTCTGAACCATCTGGCAGCCCTTAAGACCCGATGTCCCGATACGCGCATGGTGGGCGTGGGCGACCGCGAAAGCGACGTCTATGAAGTGTTCGTGGCCGAGCGGGGTGGCAACGCCTTCGCTAGGCGAAGTCGTACTGTGGATCGCCAAACTCGGCGGTTATCTGAACCGTAAGCATGATCACCCGCCCGGGCCCACCGTCATGTGGCGAGGGTTCCTGGTCCTTCACGAAATCACCGAGATGTACCGGATCTTTAGCCAGGACGGGTGATTCACATCACGAGATGTGGGTAATCCTGAGGGCTTGGAGGAGGCAGTGGAGCATCTGGAATCGGTGCTCTCGCACACTCCGCGCCGGTGACAAGGCAGTCATACTTCCGGCGGCGCTGCGCGCGCCGTGGCGGTACTTCACAAAACCGACGGGCTTGTTGGACGCTTCCGGCGCCTGCGGTTGTTCAGGCGTAGTGGCTTGCCTTTGCTGCGCTAGCGGCACTAGCGGCTGCGTTTCGTTCGGCACTTTTTCGGTGCCCGCGGCGGCTTGCACTCACGCCCCTGATGCCTCGCCGAGGCGCTAGCTCCTCACCCGGAGTGGGGATCGCCCTCGTACTCGCACACTCGGACGCCTCGCCGAGGCGCAGCCGACGGCCCCCACTGAACCAGAGCGAAGCCTCTGGTTTCCTTGGCAGCCCGTTCCATCGAGCACGCAGTGCAAGGCGGGAAAAATGACGCCGGAGGCGCACACGCCCCATCGGTGTTGAGAAGTACCGCCACGGCGCGCGCAGCGCCGCCGGAAGTATGACTGCCTTGTCACCAGCGCGGAATGTGCGAGAACACTGATTCCAGATGCTCCACTACCTCCTCCAAGCCAGGGGACCCGCTTAAGGGTTAGCGGTGTGAAGCCGCTTTCTTTGCTTACTTTCTTTGCGGCGGCAAAGAAAGTAAGTGCCTGCCCCGCACAGGGGCGAAGCTAATAGACCACTAAGAAATCAAGGAAAGGCCACCACCGCAGGCGCACAGACATAAAGCGCCGCGAAGGCAAAAAAACCAGGCAAAGTCCAACGCCGTAGACACCCGAACGCCGTAGGCAAAAAAAACCAACCACTCATCCAATTTTCAAATACCGCAGCAGCGAAAACCCATGCAGCCAGAAATGCTCGCCGACAAACCAGGCGGCAACCCACGAAGCAGCGACAACAATCAAATCGCAGTGCCCGCTATTCCACAAATTCAACGAATGACGCCCGGCAACCCACGGCACGCCGAGCGGATTCGGCCAATCAGCGAGCAAATGCATCAACCCACCGCAGGCAAACCCAAAAGCCGGCGCAGCATAAACCGAATGCCCGAGCCAGTGATAAGAAAAAGCCAGCAGCGCCAGCCAGCCAACCCCCCAATGCGTCAGCGTGCGATGCGTAATCCACAGCCGCCGTGCCCGCGACCACCAGGCCACTTCGAGCCAGTCCGGCGCCGTGCTCCCCGCCACACCGGCAACGAAACTCAACAGCACGCCGATATGAAACGACCCGCCGCCGCCCGCGCGCGCAACGATAGCCGCCGCGATAACGCCGGCCGCAAAACCAGTCGCGTGATGTGCTTTATTGGATGCCATCGAAGCTCGCGACGCAACGCGCCGCATGAAAGACAAAGGGCGGCTATGTTCGCAGATGCACGCGTAAAAAAATAGCCGAAGCGCGACTTCAAAAAAACACGCGCCGGCGCGAGCGGTGCACGACGAACAGCGCTACAAAACAGCGCGGCAAAAAACTCAGGTCGCGCAACGCGCAATATCGAAGCGCATTTCCGCTTCCGGTGGATCGTCCGGTGCATTCGCCGGGCGCATCACCTTGATGACCGAGCCGGCGTTCAACGGCGTCAGCGTGACGAAATATGAGTTGTTCGAATCCGAGCCGACCGCGATTTCAGTCGCGCCGCCGGCACGCGACATGCGCACGCGCGACAGGCGGTCCTGGAGGCAACCGGCGATATCGGCGGGAGCGCGCTGCGAAGACACATACATCATCGGCTGGGATGCATCGCGGGCGGGGCCGCCGGAAGAACCGCAGGCGGCGAGTAGAACAACGGGAGCAAGCAGGAGGCGTTTTTTCATGGTCCGATCGTCGGCGTCCCCGGTCGTGCACGGGAACTTGGGGCGCGGGCGAAGCGCGACGAGATTCACTGTAACGCCATGCTTCGCGACGAAGCCGCCGTTCAGCCACAACGACGTCGCAGCGAGGAAGGCAGCCGCGCCCAGTATACCCACCACGCGCTTGCGCTGCAGCTACCACTACGTGTCGAAACGTAACGTGTCGACACGTAGGCTCCATGAAAAAACCCGCACGTGATCGTGTCACGCGCGGGTTGGGCTGCAAACCGGATCGGTACATCCGGCCTGCACGTACCACCTGAAGAACTTAGAAACGGTGACGCAGGCCGACAGCCGCAGCAACCTGGTTGCCGGTCGATGACGGCGCGAGCGTGTTGATCGCCGCGACGTTCGAGCCGAAGTTGCCGAGTTGGCCCGATGCGTGCTGGTACACGCCTTCCAGGTATACGTCGGTACGCTTGCTCAGCGAGTAGTCGCCCTGCAGCGACACCGTGTGCCACTTCGGATCACCCGAGCCGTTCGAACCCGACATCTTGCCGTCGGTGAACGTGTACGAAGCTGCGAGGCTCAGGGCCGGTGTCAATGCATAGCGGCCGTTCAGCTCGTAGTTGTCCAGGTGCAGGTTCGTGCCCGCCACGCCAGGCAGCGTCGTGCCGCCGACGTCCACGCCGGTGATGCCGTCCAGCTGTGTATGCGTGTACACGAAGCCAGCGGTTGCCGGGCCATACGAGTAGTTGACGCCAGCGCCGAACGTGCGTTGCAGGTTGGCCGCGACAGCCGCGGTGCCGTCGCCTTGCGACACGGCGCCGCTCAGGTTGGAGCTGCCAGACTTGTTCAGTTGCAGGTAAGCAGCAGCAACGCTCAACGGGCCGTTGTCATACGAAGCACCGGCGCTCCATGCGCGGTTGTTCGAGAACTGGCCGGCCGAGTTGCTGAAGCCGTACAGGCCGCCGAACTTGAGGCCGGCGTAATTCGCGCTCGTGTACTTCACGGCGTTCTTGATCGAGAACGAGTTGTCGAGATTGTCGTTATCGAACGGGTGAGCGGCCAGATTGTTGCCGTAGCCCGCGCCCGCTTCCGACAGCGGCGCGAGGAAGTCGACCACGGAGTCATACTGACGGCCGAGCGTCAGCGCGCCGTACTGGTCGCTCTTCAAACCGACGAAAGCCTGACGATTGAACATCGTGCTGCTTTCCGAGTACTGGCCGTTGTTCAGATTGAAACCATTTTCCAACGTGAAGATCGCATGCAGACCGCCACCGAGGTCTTCACTGCCGCGCAGGCCGAAGTAGGTGTTCGACACCGAACCGCTGCCTTGCTGCCAGTTGCTGTGGCCGCCCTGGTTGTTCGAGTAGACGAGACCGGCGTCCAGCGTGCCGTACAACGTGACGCTGCTTTGCGCGTGAGCGGTAACGGCAAACGCGCCCATGATGCCCGCGACGATGAGGGTTTTTTTCATGTTTGGTAACTCCGAGACAGTGCATTAGAGAATCGCATTTCTGTGCTCACTGCCTATCCCCCGGCAGCCTGGCGATCCGCTGCGAAGTGTATTCCTGCTATTCATATCTTTAAGCGCATATGGCGCAACAATGAATTGGTGGATGCGGAATAGCGAATTTGAATTGTGTAAGTGCGAGTAAATAAAGAAGAAATATGTTTTAACAGACTTTCGCGAGTGGCTTGTCAATCTTTCTGGTGTTGCTCGATCGCGACGGCCTTGCTGTGCTTTGCCCTGCATGGATTGGGGTGTAATATTTCGCAATGCACGATTCCTCCGCTTTTCTGCAATGCACTCTTCCAATTCGTGTGGTCTTTCTCTGCGGCATCCGGTTCTACAATTCACTTCGCCCTTTGACCAAGGGTGTCTTTTTCATCTTTCTATACGCGGCTTTCGAGCCGCGTTTTTTTCGTCTTTTTATAATTGATTTATAATTTCCAGCAAAGAGGTGAAATAGATTATTTCGATTAACGGTGTTCTCTTCTGGACTTGTCCGTTCGTCATAGCGCCGCGTTCGGCGCGTGCGGGGCGGGTAGAATCGCGTGCTTGAGATGTGCTTGAGCCCCGCGACCGTGAGTGAACCTGCAATGACCGATACACCCCTTCCTTCGTCCGACACCGCTGCCGATTCCACGACGGAAGGCTCGTCTGAAATGCCCGAAACCCAGCACGAAGCGCGTCTGTGGCGCGACGATGGCTGGACCGCGCGCGTCATCAAGAACGAGGACGACGACGGCTGGGCCGTCGAAATGATCAAGGACGGCGAGCCGGAACCGGCGCTCGTCGGCCCGTGGACCATGGGCCGCAACAAGAAGGATCCGAAGCCGCTCGACACGTCGGCGTTCAACACGCTCGTGAAAACCGCGTCGGAAGTGCTGCGCCGCCATGAGCAGCAATTGCGCGCGCAGTTACATAAAGAGGTGCGAGTGGCCAGCGCCAACGGCGAAGACGAACTCGACATCACGCTGGATATCGTCCCCGATGAAGACGAGCCGTACGCGCTGCTGACCGCGCTCGACGCCTTCGGCGAACAGCTCGCGCAAGTGCAGGTCGCGCCGAACTTCAAGCTCAGCAAGGCGAGCGCCGCTGCGTGGGTCGAAAACGAGTTTCGCCGGCCGGGCTAATCCGGCGCATCGGTGGGGTACCTGACGGCGGATCCGGTGGGGATCAAGTTGTAGCAGGATAGTGGCGCGGTGCGTGCGGCATAGGTTCGCGGAGCACTCGCCAGAAACAGGTGAGGCCCCACGTGGGGGCCTCATCACTTCGTGGGTGCGCTTGTGTTGTGAATCCTCGCCGGCTTTACAGCCAACCGCCGCTCCTCAACTCCGCTTGCAGAAAATCGCCGTCACGAGCGGCGCCACGCGATGCACGATCGCCGTGCTGCCGGCCCCGGCAATCGCGCTCTGCACCTTGGACTCGCCGCCAAACACCACCACGCCGTAAGCGGATTGGGCTACCGGTTCGCCATCTCCGACGCGAAACATCGGGTCGTCTTTCTCGTAGCCGACCACCGCGAACACGCGAAAGCCGAACGCGGTCAGCTCGGCGCCCTGGGCTGGCGAGAATGCGTTGATCGAATTGCTCTCCACCCGCATCGGCTTCGGATCGATCATCTGCTGCTGGGCGAGGTCGGCGATGAACTGGTGGCCGCTCTCATTGCACGTCAATGGTGCGTCGAGTGCGGCGGCATGGCCGGTGAGCGGCAGCGCCGCAGCAGACAGCGCAAGGAGTACAGAAGAAAAGAAGCGTTTCATAAGCGTGAATGGCGACCCGTATTCGATGTGGTGTGTTCGCAACGGGCGGCTATTGGTCGAGACCCGGAGGACGTTGCGCATCGAAAAATCCGGTGTTACAGGCGCAACTGGACTCGCACTTTATCTCGATTCGGCAAATCTTGCTTTGCCGCTGCCACATTGCGGTAACGAATGGGTCTCCGGGAAACGTGTAGGGAGAAAGCAAGCTTTCAAAATCCCGTATATATTTCCGGATTATGAATTCGCAACAGAAAACTCCTATGAGCGTTCCGCCGCCCAGAACATGGGACGCGCGGCTTGCTCGCCGGCTCGTGACCCCGCTCGTGGACACGTGGGTCACACCGAATCACCTCACCACGCTACGCTTGCTGATCGGCGTTGCCGGTACGCTGTGCCTGGCTCATGGCGGCTTTGCGTGGGCCAATGCGGGTGCTTTCCTGATCGTGCTGTCGAACTTCGTCGATCATACGGACGGCGAACTCGCGCGCATCGGCGGCAAGTCGAGCCGGATCGGTCATTTTTACGACCTCGCGTGCGATGCCATCGTGACGGTAATGTTGTTCGTCGGCATGGGCATGGGCATGGGTGTCGGGGTAGCGCACTCCGGCGCGCTGGCAGTAGCGCCGGGTCTGCTGGGCGCCGTTGCCGGCGTCGCGGTCGCGTTGATTTTCTTCCTGCGCATGCGCATCGAGGAAATGGCGGGCAAAGCGGGCACCAGGCAGGCATCGGTCGGCGGTTTCGAAACCGAAGACGTGCTGTATCTGCTGCCAATTGTCACACTGACAAGTGCCGTGACGCCATTTATCGTGGCAGCGTCGATCGGCGCGCCGCTCTTTGCGATCTGGGTGGTTGTCGACTTCTGGCGCACCACGCGCCGGGCCGCTCGTCTGGCGGCGACTGCCACCGGCGCGTCTGAAGCTTCTAAAACCAGTCAAGTGTGGGCTAGCGAATGAGTACGCACGCCGAAGAAGACGTGATCTCGCCAATTTCTTTAGAACGTTCGCCAGGCTCGTCTCCGAGCATCACCGCACCCGATGCCGACCGTGCGGTCGCAAGCCGCACGCGCACGTTCGACAATCCGCGTCTGCGCAAGGATTTCGCCGATCAGGACGCGTTCCTGTATCTGGAAGACTTCCTCGCGCCTGAAGTCACCGTCCAGCTCGTCCAGAGCGCCCGCAGGCTTCTCGACGAGGTGAACCGCAACTATCTGCCGGGTCACAAGCAGGGCGGGAGCGTGAGCCGTCATACCATCGACCGCCTCGCGCCGTTCATCGCCGAGCTATACCGTTCGAAAGAGTTGATCGGCTGGCTCGAGCAACTGAACGGCGATAAGCTGCAAGTGTCGCCCGCGGACGATCCGCACGCATACGCGCTGTACTACTACACCCGCGCCGGCGATCACATCGGCTGGCACTACGACACGTCGTACTATGACGGCCGCCGCTACACGCTGCTGCTCGGCGTGATCGACGAATCGTCGTGCCGGCTCGACTACGAATTGCATACGCGCAATCCGGATGTGCCGGATCAGCCGGGCTCAGTGCAGATCCCGCCGGGCGGTCTGGTGTTCTTCGACGGCGACAAATTGCGTCATCGGGTCACGCCGGCCGGCGCAAATGAAATGCGCGTGTCGCTGACTTTCGAATACGTCACCGACCCGAACATGCGGCCGTGGCGCCGTTTCATCTCGAACATGAAGGACGCGATCGCGTACTTCGGTTTCCGTCAGGTTTTCCGTCAGATGGCCAGACGCGGCAAGGACCACGCATGACGCGCGTGGCCCTGATTCTGCTGTCGGTCGGGACGGCGCTTTTTGTCGGCTTGCTCGCATGGCAGGGTTTCGGTTCCGTCGCCTCGACGCTGCTCGCAGCGGGCTGGGGTCTCGCGCTTGTCGCGGCGTTCCATCTCGTTCCGCTGGTGCTCGACGCCGGCGCTATCGCGTTCCTGTTCCAGCGCCATCGCGACGACGTGCATCACGATCTGACGCTGCGCGACGCGCTGTTCGCGCGCTGGATCGGCGAATCGGTCAATAGCCTGTTGCCGGCCGGCCAGATCGGCGGTCCGGTCGTGATGGTGCGGCAACTCTCGCAGCGCGGCATGCGCATGCGCGATGCGGCGGCCGCGATCACCGTCAGCACGACCGCACAGGCGCTCGCGCAAATCGTTTTCGCACTGCTAGGGCTGCTGCTGTTCGGCGCCTACGCCGCGCACGGCGCGCTGCACGATCTGCGAACCGCGACGCTGATCGCCACCGGCGTGCTGGCCGCGCTGATCGCGGGCTTCTACTACGCGCAGCGGCGCGGCTTGTTCGGCCGTTTGCTGGGCGTCGTCTCGAAGATGTTCGGCAAGCGCGACTGGTCAGCGCTCATGACGCGCGCCGAGGCCGTCGACGCCGCCGTGCAGGCGATCTACCGCGAACGCCGCAGCGTCGCGATCAGTTTCGCGCTGAGCCTGCTGGGCTGGATCGTCGGCACGGTCGAGGTGTGGCTCGCACTGCGCTTTCTCGGCCATCCGGTCGACTGGGTCGATGCGTTGCTGCTGGAAAGCCTCGGGCAGGCGATCCGCGGCGCGGCGTTCATGATCCCGGGCTCGCTTGGCGTGCAGGAGGGCGGTTATCTGCTGCTCGCGCCGCTGGTCGGTTTGCCGCCGGATGCGGCGCTGGCTTTGTCGCTGGCCAAGCGCGCCCGCGAAATCCTGCTAGGCCTGCCGGGTCTGCTGGTTTTGCACTTCAACGAACGAAGCTGGCAACGGCGACGCGCCACGACGCGCGTGCCGGCTGTCGATTAATCCGTATTTTTTCAAAGGACCGCGCATGCGTGCCATCATCCTCGCAGCGGGCCTCGGCCTGCGTCTCCAGCAACCGCCGCAAGCGCAGTTCCCGAAGTGCCTGCTGCAGTTCGACGGCATGAGCCTGCTCGAACGGCATCTGCAAATGCTTGAAACGGCCGGCGTGACGGATGTCGTGCTGGCGCTCGGTTTCCAGCCGGAGTCGGTGCAAGCGGAACTGCAGCGGATCAACTGGCCGCATCGGGTGGAAACCGTGTTGAATCCGCGTTTCGACCTGGGCAGCGTGCTGACCGTGCATACGGTGGCCGAGGCGTTGACGCGCGGCGGCGACGTGCTGCTGATGGACGCCGACGTGCTGTACGACGAGCGCATTCTCAGCGCACTGGTGGCGGGCGAGACGGTTAACCGTCTGTTGATCGACCGTGATTTCGAAGCCGGCGACGAACCCGTCAAGCTGTGCCTGAAGGACGGCGTGCCCGTCGAATTGCGCAAGCAGCTCGCGGTCAATCTCGAGTACGACACGATCGGCGAATCGGTGGGGTTCTTCCGCTTCCGCGAAGAAACTGCCCGGCGCTTTGCGCAGATCGTTGCCGGTTATGTCGATAGCGGCCGGGCCAACATGCCGCACGAAGAAGCCGTGCGCGACTTGTTGCTGGAGCGCAGCCAGGTGTTCGATACGGCTGACGTGACCGGCGCGCCGTGGATCGAAATCGACTTCCCGAACGACGTCGCACGTGCGGGCACCGAGATTTTGCCGCAGCTCCAACCGCTGGTCAGCGCGTCGCGCTAAGGCTCGTTCCTGAATCATTGCCGCTGTAAGGCACGCTGTCATGCATCGTGATGCCGGCTGTATGCCGGCTCACGAGCGCGTCTGAAGTTCCTGCTTTTCGCTCCCTGAACACGCCGCTCAACAACATCTGTTGTCGATGCGATGCGATAATCGCGGCTTTACGCCGACGGCTTTGCCCTCCGTCGTCATGCCAATGCCTCTCGCTTTAGGCACTTTCATTGTTCCGTTGATCGTCGCGTGTGCGATGTTCATGGAAAACGTGGACGGCACGGTCATCGTGACGTCGCTGCCGGTTCTGGCGCGCGATCTCGGCCAGGATCCCATCACCCTCAAGCTCGCCGTGACGGCTTATGTCATCGGCCTCGGCGTCTTCATTCCAATCTGCGGCTGGGTCGCGGACCGCTTCGGTTCCCGCACGGTGTTTCGCACGGCAATCGGCATCTTCATGGCTGGCTCGCTGATGTGCGCGGCTTCCACGTCGCTCGGCACCTTCGTGGTTGCCCGCTTCGTGCAGGGCATCGGCGGCGCGATGATGGTGCCGGTCGGGCGCATCATCATTTTCCGCTCGGTGCCGAAGTCGGACTTCATTCGCGCGGTCAACTATCTGACGGTGCCCGCGCTGCTCGGGCCGGTGGTCGGACCGCCACTCGGCGGCTTCATCACGACGTATCTGCACTGGCGTCTGATCTTCTTCGTCAACATTCCGATTGGCCTGCTCGGCATCTGGCTCGCGAACAAGCACATCGCGAACGTGCGCGAAGCGCATCCTGGGCGGCTCGACTGGACCGGTTTCGTGCTGTCCGCGAGCGGGGCGTCGCTGTTCATGCTGGGCTTGTCGCTGGTGGGCGGCGAGCTGGTGTCGAACGCGGTTTCGATTTGCATGTGCGTGCTCGGCCTGGTGCTGCTGCTGATTTACGCGTTGTATGCGAGCCGTGTCGAATTGCCGGTGCTCGATTTGCGGCTGCTGCGCATTCCAAGTTTTCACGCGAGCGTGGTGGGCGGTTCGCTGTTTCGTATCGGCCTCGGGGCGGTGCCGTTTCTGTTGCCGCTTGCGTTGCAGGAAGGGCTGGGCATGACTGCGTTCAAGTCCGGGTCGATCACTTGCGCGTCCGCGTTCGGCTCGATCTTCATGAAGGCGGCCGCGTCGCGCATTCTTGGCCGCTTCGGTTTCCGCACGGTGCTGATGTTCAACGCGGGCTGCGCTGGGCTCGCCATTGCGGTCTACGGACTGTTCTTTCCCGGTACGCCGCATTGGCTGATCTGGTGTGTCGTGCTGTTCGGCGGCTTCTTTCCGTCGTTGCAGTTCACGTCGTTGAACACCTTGGCGTATGCGGATATTCCGAGCCGCGATGTCGGCCGCGCGACGAGTGTCGCGAGCGTGATCCAGCAGATTTCGTTGGGGCTCGGCGTGACGATTGCAGGCCTCGTGCTGCAAATCTCACATAACGTACAGGGTCATTCGACCATCGTCTTCTCCGACTTCTGGCCTGCGTTCCTCGTGGTCGGCCTGTTCTCGTTCATGTCGATTCCGGTGACTGCGCGGTTGCCGCAAGGCGCCGGCGATGAAATCGCTCGCGGCAACCGGGGCCGTGCCTGAACGCTCAGCGTGCTGCACCGCTCATGCCGCTGCTGAGCGCTCCGGCCTGACCTTTCCGTGCGTCTCTTTTTGTGTGCCGCAGCATGCGCACTACGGATATTGCGGCTTCGCAAAGGGACGGTTCGCATGTTATAAGCCCAAGACAGCTTTTTATTTGTCGTATGAAAGAGTCGTCATGGGGGATATTCAATGAGGTTGTTCCGCAACGCCAAGTCGTCCGCCAGCGGGTTCGCGCTGGTTGCACTCGTCTCCGTTTCCACCGGTTTTCTCGAGGCCACGCCCGCAGTCGCGAAGCCGCCCGCGAAAACTCAACCGGCCGTTCTCACAGCTTCCGCCATTGCGGTCGCCGACAAATACAGTGCCGACGCTGCTGAGCAGATCTTCAAGGAAGGCGGCAATGCCGTCGATGCGGCGGTCGCGATTGCCTTCACGCTTGCCGTGACGTATCCGGAAGCGGGCAATATCGGCGGCGGCGGTTTCATGACGCTGTATGTCGACGGTAAGCCGTACTTCCTCGATTATCGTGAGCGAGCGCCGCTGGCGGCCACCAAGAACATGTACCTCGACGACAAGGGCGAAGTCATCAAGGGGATGAGCCTGTTCGGCTATCGCGCGGTCGGCGTGCCGGGCACCGTCGACGGAATGTGGCAGGCGCAACGCCGCTTCGGCAAGCTCAAATGGAAGCAGGTGCTCGCGCCGGCGATTCACTATGCACGCGACGGCTTTGAAGTCAGCCAGCAACTGCAGGATCGTCGCGACGAGGCGGCGAAAGACTTCGCCGGCAAGACCAATTTCGACACCTACTTCGGCAATCTGAAGCAGGGCGTCAACTTCAAGCAGCCCGATCTCGCCGCGGTGCTGACGCGCATTTCGGATCAAGGCGCGAAAGACTTCTACAGCGGCAAGACGGCTGATCTGATCGCGGCTTCCATGCGCGGTCACGGTCTGATTACGAAGGCCGATCTGCAGCAGTACAAGGCGGTGTGGCGCCAGCCGATCCAGGCCGACTGGAACGGTTATCGCGTCTACACCGCACCGCCGCCGAGCTCGGGCGGTATCGGTCTCGTGCAACTGCTGAAGATGAAGGCCGACATTGCACCCGACTTCAAGGACGTCACGCTCAATTCTCCGCAATACGTGCATCTGATCGCGGAAATCGAAAAGCGCGTGTTCGCCGATCGCGCGCAGTATCTCGGCGATCCTGACTTCTACAAGGTGCCGATCGCGCAACTGACCGACGACGCGTACATCGCCAAGCGTGCCGGCGAAGTCAATCTGAACGCGCCTTCGGACACGAAGACCATTCAGGCGGGCCTCGGCACGTCGATGCCGGAGAAAGCGGAAACCACGCACTTCTCGGTGGTCGACAAATGGGGTAACGCGGTGTCGAACACGTACACGATCAATGGCTACTTCGGCTCGGGCGTGGTGGCGGACCGTACCGGCATCGTGCTGAACGACGAGATGGACGACTTCTCCGCGAAGCCGGGCGTTGCCAATATGTTCGGCGTGGTGGGTAGCGACGCGAATTCGATCGAACCGAAGAAGCGTCCGTTGTCGTCGATGAGCCCGACCATCCTGACCAAGGACGGCAAGGTGTCGCTCGTGATCGGCACGCCGGGCGGCTCGCGCATCTTCACGTCGATCTTCCAGGTGATCAACAACATTTACGACTTCAACATGCCGTTGGCTGAAGCGGTCGGCGCGATGCGTTTCCATCATCAGCTGTTGCCGCCGAATACGATCTTCTGGGAGCCGTACAAGCCGATCGACGGTGAACTCGCCAAGCAGATCGAAGCCAAGGGCTACACGCTGAAGGGGCAGGATTTCAGCGGCGATATCCAGGCGATCAAAGTCAACGGCGATACGCCGGAAGCCGCTGCCGATCCGCGTGGCCGTGGCGTGACGCGGGTGATCCAGTAAACGACTGATTTAAGCCGGACGGTGCGTCGTGGCGACGTGCCGCGTTTAACAAAAAAGCCTCGCGCTGATTTCGCGCGAGGCTTTTTTATTGCGGCGGAAGCGGTGAATCAGCTGGTCTGCTCGACCGGCGTCAACGTCAATTCGAGCCGCTGCGCACCGCGCAAAACCGTTATGTCGACGGGCTTGTCGATACGCGAGGAATCGAGCGTGCGTTGCAGGCTATCGACGTCTTGCACCGCGAGCGCGTCGATCGCGACGATCGTATCGTCGGTGCGCAGGCCGCCGAGCGCGGCCGGGCTGCCTTTGACGATTTCCATCACCTGCACGCCGCTCCCGGACGTCAAGCCGAAGTAGCGCTGAGTGCGGCGCGACAGTGGCTTCGTCGTCCCCGCCACGCCGATGTACGCGCGCCGCACGCGCCCGTGCGCAAAGATCTGCATGATGACCCACTTGGCGGTGTCGATCGCGGTGGCGAAGCAGATCGCCTGCGCGCCGGGGATGATCGCGGTGTTCACGCCGATGACCTGGCCCGCCGAATTGATCAGCGGACCGCCCGAATTGCCCGGATTGAGCGCGGCATCGGTCTGGATCACGTCGTAGATCATGCGGCCCGAGATCGACCGCAGCGAGCGGCCGAGCGCCGACACCACGCCGGTGGTGACGGTTTGCGCGAGCCCGAGCGGATTACCGACCGCGATCGCAATCTGTCCGACCTTGAGCCTCGACGATTCGCCGAGTTCGACGTGCGGCAAGGGCTCGGGCGAGCCGATGCGCAGCACGGCCAGATCGCTGTCCGGGTCGTCGCCGACCAGATCGGCATCGAATTTCGCGCCGTCGGCGAGCGTGACGCCGATGTGCGTGGCGCCATGCACGACGTGGCTGTTGGTGAGCAGGTAGCCGTCGGGCGTGAACAGGAAGCCGGAGCCGGTGCCGCCGCGCGCGTTGCGGCGACCCGCTTCGCCGGGCAGTTGGCGTTCGACGGAAATGAAGGCGACGGCCTGCCGGACGCGTTCCAGTGCGCTGATGACGGTGCGGGAATAGGCGTCGAGCAGAGCGTCGTCGGATAACGGATTGAGTGTTGGTGGCCCGGGGGCGTCGGACGCGGCGCGCGACAGGTCATCGATGAAGCTAGGGTGGCTTCCCATGGCGATGCTCCGGATGATCGGGAATGGAGATGCAGGGCGTCGCGTGGGTTTTCAAGAGCGGCGCAACCCTCGGTGCGCAGACGCTGCCTGTGAGACACTTTCCCGTGCCAGCCTGCGCCGCCGCGCCTGCGGGAATCTCGGCGCCCGGTGCGTCATGGGTTTGCCATGCCAAGGAGACAGCCATAATGAACTCGCCCGCCACCACGGTCGCAGCGACTGCAGCGACCGTGAAGCCGGAACCGCACATCGAATCGCTCAGCGCCATCACCCTCGCCACCGGCGATATGCCGCGCGCAGTGCGGTTTTATGAAGCGCTCGGTTTCCCGATGAAATTCGGCGGTCCGCAGGAAGCGTTTACGTCGTTTGCGTTCGGCGGGTCGTATCTGAATCTGATCGTCGATGCGCGTGCGCCGGTCAACTGGTGGGGCCGCGTCATCATCTATGTCTCGGATGTCGACGCGCTCTACCGGAAAGCGCTGGCGGCAGGGCTGAAGCCGTCGCTCGAACCGTCCGATGCGCCGTGGGGCGAGCGATATTTTCACATTACCGATCCGGACGGTCACGAGCTGAGCTTCGCGAGGCCGCTGCGCTAGCGCCGGATGGGCGCACAAACTGGCTATCATGGTTGTCAGCAAGGCGTGCAGGCCGCCGGTGCGCGCGGATCGTGCAAACCCGATGCGAACGTGATGCAAACGTCCTGCAAGCGCGCGGTCGCCCGCCCAGTAACACGACTGACACCTCGCGCTTCGATAATCGACGCATTTGTGCGCGCTGCGCTCGCGCCGCGCGCCTACCCATTTCCGTTGACATAAGCGCTATGGGACCAGAGTAAGCGCTAAAGCGCCAACTCTGGTCGACACAGGAGAACCGCGATGAAAGAGCTGGATTCGAGACCCGAGGCCGAATTGTTGGCAGAGCGGCAGCGCCGTTTCGAGGAAGACCTCATCGATGCATACGACGAGGAGCTCGAAATGGAGGTCGACGACCGCATTCTCGACGGCGCGGACGGCTTCACGCCCGAGCATCGCGAGGCGCGCAAGATGTACTTCCGCGAGTTGTTCCGGCTGCAGGGCGAGCTCGTCAAGCTGCAGGACTGGATCGTGCAGACCGGTCATCGGCTCGTGGTGATTTTCGAAGGACGCGATGCGGCCGGCAAGGGCGGCGCGATCAAACGCATCACACAGCGGCTCAACCCGCGCGTGTGCCGCGTTGCAGCACTGCCAGCGCCGAATAACCGCGAACGTACGCAGTGGTATTTCCAGCGCTACGTCTCGCATCTGCCGGCAGGCGGCGAAATGGTGCTGTTCGATCGCAGCTGGTACAACCGCGCAGGCGTCGAGCGCGTGATGAATTTTTGCAGCGACGAAGAGTACGAGGAATTTTTCCGCTCGGTGCCGGAATTCGAAAAGATGCTCGTGAGAAGCGGTGTGCAGATACTCAAATACTGGTTTTCGATCACCGACGAAGAGCAGGAAATCCGCTTTCAGAACCGCATCCACGATCCGCTCAAGCAGTGGAAACTGAGCCCGATGGATCTGGAAAGCCGGCGCCGTTGGGAAGCCTATACGCAGGCCAAGGAAGTCATGCTGCAACGCTCGCACATTCCCGAAGCGCCGTGGTGGATCGTGCAGGCGGTCGACAAGAAGCGTGCACGGCTGAACTGCATTCATCATCTGCTGAGCCAGGTGCCGTATCACGAGATCGAGCACCCGACTATCGAGCTGCCGGCACGGGTGTACAACGACGAATACAGCCGCCAGCCGGTGCCGCAATCGATGATCGTGCCGGAAGTGTATTGATTGCCGGAGCGGCGAAAACGGAAAAAGCTCCTGCGCGCCAATTTTGTAGGGGCGCGTCACGACTTCGAGCAGGTGGCCGTCGGGATCGTCGAAATACACGCCGCGGCCACCGTTGTACGGATAAGTTTCGCCCGCACCGTCGCTGATCAGGAACGCGTAATGCTGCATGGCGATTTCGCCATCGCGTCCGAGGGTCGAGCGCCTGACCGGCACCGGCGGCTTAGAACACCATGCGGAACAACCAGTACAAGCCCGCGGCCAGGGCGATAGAAACCGGCAGCGTCAGCACCCACGCGAGGATCAGGCTGCGCACGGTGGCCCACTGCAAGCCGGAGCCGTTGGCCGCCATGGTTCCGGCCACGCCCGACGACAGCACGTGCGTTGTCGAAACCGGCAAGCCGTACACATCGGCCGCGCCGATCGTCAGCATGGCCACCAGTTCAGCCGATGCCCCCTGGCCATAGGTCAGATGCTGCTTGCCGATTTTCTCGCCGACCGTTACGACGATGCGTTTCCAGCCCACCATCGTGCCCAGACCAAGCGCGATTGCGACCGCAACCTTGACCCACGTCGGGATGAACTTCGTGGCGTGATCGGTTTGGACCTTGAAGTTCTTGACGGCCTTGGCGTCGTCCGCGGAGAAGGCGGGTTGTTTGGCCTTGTCCATCAGACGGATCGCTTCGGATGCGACATACATATTGTTGCGCACGTTATCGACGATGCTTTGCGGCACGGCCGCCATCGATCCCGATGCGCCGACTTGCTGGCCAATCAGACCGACCAGTTGCTGCAAGGCCGGCAACGTCGCGGGCGTCAATTGGCGGGTGCGTACATAGGCTTCCACATCGGCGCGCGGATTCGCGGAAGGCGCCGCGCCGTTGGTGTACTTGCCGAGCGTCGCCGAGACTTGCTGCGAGACCGCGAGGAAGGTCTGCGTTTCGGCTGGCGTAACCGCCTTGTTCAACGCGTACGCCGTCGGCACCGTGCCGATCAGGATCAGCATGATGAGGCCCATGCCTTTCTGGCCGTCGTTCGAACCGTGCGCGAATGAAACGCCCGTGCAGGTCAGAATCAGCAGGCAGCGAATCCAGAACGGTGGGGGTTCCTTGCCCTTCGGCTCGGTATACAAGGCCGGAATGCGCACCACAGCCTTCAGGATCAGCAGCAGCAAACCGGACGCCAGAAAGCCGACCAGCGGCGAAAACAGCAACGACTTGCCGACGCCGAGCGCCTGGTTCCAATCGACGCCGCTGGTGCCGGACGCGCCATGCACCAGTTGATTCATCAGGCCCACGCCGATAATCGAGCCGATTAGCGTATGCGAGCTCGACGACGGCAGTCCGAAATACCAGGTGCCGAGATTCCAGATGATCGCGGCGATCAGCAGCGCGAAGACCATCGCAAAGCCGGCGCTGCTGCCCACTTGCAAGATCAACTCGACAGGCAGCAGTTGCAGGATGCCGAACGCCACCGCACCGGTTGAAGTCAGCACGCCGAGGAAATTCCATGCGCCTGACCAGACCACCGCAATGTTGGGTGCGAGCGAGTGTGTGTAAATCACAGTGGCGACTGCATTCGCGGTGTCATGAAAGCCGTTGACGAACTCGAAACCGAGTGCGATCAGGAGTGCGATGGCGAGCAGGAAATAAGGCAGAACGGAGACTTCGTGAACCGACTGCAAGTCGTCCAGCAAATGCGTGGCGCAATAAATGGCACCCACAGCGATCACAACCAGGAAAATGATGAGGCCGAGATTGCGCCCCTTTCCACTTGCAGCGTCCTGTTGCGGGTACGAAAGTTCCGGCATGGCCTGTGCCCTCAAAGTTTGTCGCGGAGCGTTCGATCCTGAGCGGGCCGTGTGTCGAAATGATGACACCAGGTGCGACGCCTATGCGGGACGGGGCATGGAGGGAAGTTGGCGGAGATTTTCCGCGCACTGTGGAGATGCTTGGCCAGAGACGTGGCGGCTTTTAACGCTTAGTGGTCCGAAAAACACCGGCTGCTCAGCCGGAAAGGTTTCTCTTATCGAACGGCCACTAACTCCTCAAAAATCGTTCCTGGCGACGCCTTGTCGCTGAGTTCTGCGTATTGCGTGCATACCCACCGGCCCCTTTTTTTACTACGCTGCCAAGAGGGTGTTTTGAAGGATGTTCGATAAAACGCGCAAGCCGGAAGGTCGAAAAAAGCGTCGACAAACGCGCCGCGGATAACCAGCCGGCCGGCGAACAGCTCTCCGCGGAGGCGGCGTTCGCGTCGTATGCGGCGCCGCTGGTCGCTCACGCCATCGAATACGCAGCCGCAGTGCGCGAGGAAGCGTCGCCTGAAGCGCAGCACCAACTGCGCGTGTCTCACGCAAAGCGCTCCAATTACACATCGTTTCATGACGTCAGAAAGGCCGGGAAAAAACTGCGCTATCTGCTCGAATTTTTCGGGCTGGTTCTGCACGGGGGCCACAAACGTACTCTTAAACTGCTTAAGCAGATTCAGAAACGTTTCGGTACGCTGAACGATGTTGTCGCGAGCGAGATGTTGCTGCGTGACAACGCAGCCTTGCTGGCTGGCTCGGGCGATACCGATGCGGTGCTTCATTGGTTCGAGAGGGAACGCAAGCGCCGGCTGCGGCCGGCTGCGGGGCTGCTGCGCAAGTTGTGAGGCAACGGGTTGGCGCCGCGCGCGCTTGAGCAAAAGGGCTGGAAGAACAATATCTCGCGATGCGCCCGGACCTGATTCGCCAGGCGATTCATTTGCGAAGGAGGCGATGTGCACGTGCCACGTCAAACGCTTTCGCTGCATCGAAGGTTGCGCAAGGTATTGCGCGGCTATGGAGGCTGCGTGTCGCGTTACGTGGGTAACTCCCCGTTTTTCACCGGCGTGGCCGGTACGCTCGTCGCCGTATCGATGGCGCAGGACTCGCCGTCGTGAGCGGCGGCGCCGGATTCGATGGCCCGGCGTTGCTGCGTCGCGTGTTCAGGCGCTTTCGTTGCGCCGTGGAGCGAGTCCGCGCAGCGTGACTGCGCCGCGCGTGTCGCCGGGTAGCTTCGCGACGCGTGTGCCGGTCGTCGGATCGCCAACGGGCGATAGCGGCTCGACGGGAAAGCCGCGCCGTTGCCACGCGTCCAGGCCGCCTTTTAGTGCGCGAATCCGCGTGTAGCCGTTGCGGCGCATCCGTTCCGTGACGTCGACGGCGGTCGCGCTGTCCGGGCAGATGCAGTAAATGACGGTGTCATAGACGAGCAGCGCGCCGTCGATTTGTTCGGGCGAGTGCGGATCGAGCGCCAGCGCGCCGGGGATGCGGCACGGCGCTTCATGCGTCGGCGCCTCCGGACGCGCATCCAGGACCATGGGCGGTGCGATGCGGCGCCATCCGGCGGGTGTTGCTTCCAAATCTGCATCGGGTGTGGCGGGTACGAACCGCCGACGCTCGCGGCGCCGTTGCAGCAGACGAAACGCAAGGTACGCCAACGCTGCTGCCAGCAGGATATCGATGACCGTGCCGTCGCGTGCTCTGACGAACGCCAGCAGCATATGCAACTGCCGTTCTGCCGCGGCGCCGCCGAGTAGCCAGAAGGTGGCCCACGCCGTCACTCCGGCGATGTCCCACGCTGCGTAGATGCGTGCATCGACTGCTGTCGTGCCCATCAACGGCGGGGTGATGAGCCCGAGCCCGGGGACGAACTTCGAGATCGACACGAGCGGAACGCCGAAGCGCTCGAATAGCGAGCGTGCTTTGCCGAGCTTCGAATCGATGGCGGGCGACAGCCGGCTAAGCGCGAAGATCAATTTGCGGCCGTAGATGCGGCCCGCCGTGAACCATGCGCCATCGCCGATGAGCGCACCGAGGACGGCGGCGACGAAGACTGGCCAGAAAGGCAGCGAGCCGGCGGCGATCGCCGAGCCCGCGAACAATAGCATTGGGACCGCGGGGATCGGCACGCCGAGGCGTGTCAACAGGACGTTCAGGAATACGACTGCGGCGCCCCAGGTTGAAACCGCCGAAGACGGAAACTCTACCAATTCGGATGCTCCTATTGGTTGGGGATTTTGGTTTTACCGTGGTGCGTGTGTTCCCGTTAGACGGCTTTGTTGATGAGAATACGCGAAGAAAGGGAGGTTGATTCTTTTTGCCCTTCCGGTGGTTGTTGTCTGTGTGCCGTAGGCACACAGACACCTTGGCAAGCGGCCGGACCGTGTCGACAATCACTGTCGACACGGTCGGTGTGAGATATGGGTGTGAAATGCGGCTCGCGAATGAGATTCGTGGCCTGCGCTTGCCGTGCATGGCGCACGACAAACGCAATTGCCTGCTTAGCGGTCGAGGAACGACTTCAGGCGATCGGCGCGGCTCGGATGCATCAGCTTACGCATTGCCTTGCTTTCGATCTGGCGAATCCGCTCGCGCGTGACGTCGAACTGTTTGCCGACTTCTTCGAGCGTATGGTCCGATTTCGTGTTGATGCCGTAGCGCATGCGCAGCACCTTCGCTTCGCGCGGCGACAGCGAGTCGAGCGCGTCGTCGATCGCGGCACGCAAGTCGGCCTGCATCGCCGCGTCGGCCGGCGAGGATGCCGCCGAATCTTCGATCATGTCGCCGAGCGTAGCGTCACCGTCGTCACCCACCGGCGTCTCCATCGAAACCGGCTGCTTGGCAATCTTCAGAATGCCGCGCACTTTCTCTTCCGACAGTTCCATGCGTTCAGCCAGCACGGAAGGATGCGCTTCCTGACCGGTCTGCTGCAAAATCTCGCGCGAAATGCGGTTGAGCTTGTTGATCGTTTCGATCATGTGCACCGGCACGCGAATCGTGCGCGCCTGATCGGCGAGCGAACGCGTCACGGCCTGGCGAACCCACCACGTCGCATACGTCGAAAACTTCCAGCCGCGCCGATATTCAAACTTGTCGACCGCCTTCATCAAACCGATGTTGCCTTCCTGGATCAAGTCGAGGAAGAGCATGCCGCGATTCACGTACTTCTTCGCGATCGAGATCACGAGGCGCAGATTCGCCTCGATCATCTCGCTCTTGGCTTTGCGCATCTTCGATTCAGCCGCGACCATCTGACGATTGATCTCTTTCAGATGCTTGAGCGGCAGCGAAACCGTTGCTTCGATGTCGATCAGTTTTTGCTGTTCCGACTGAATGGCCGGCAGATTGCGCTCGAGTGCTGCACCGAACGACGACGACCCGCGCGCTGCGCGCTCTGTCCAGCCGAGGTCGGCTTCGTGACCCTTGAACGATTCGATGAACTGCTCGCGCGGCATGCCGCTCTTCGTCACGACGATTTGCAGAATGCGGCGCTCGATTTCGCGCACCTGCGCGACCTGGTGCTGCACGTCGCCGCACAGTCGGTCGATGGTGCGCGCAGTGAAGCGAATCTTTGCGAGGTTCTGCTGAATCTCCTCGCGGGCACGCAGATAAGCTTTCGAGGTGACATCGCCACGCGTGTGCGACGCGTTCATCTGGTCATACAGGATGCCAACCCGCGTGAAGATCTCGAGGCAATCGCTAGTCAGTTGCTTCAGACGCGCTTCGTCCGCCGCCGAGGAATCGGCCGGGGCAATGTCGTCGTCGCTATCGCTGTCTTCGTCATCGCTGGTTTCAGTGTCGACGTCGGCCACTGCGTCCGCGCTCGTGTCTACTTCCGCTGCCGCCGTATCTTCATTCAAACCGTCGACCAGTTCGTCGATGCGAAGCTCGCCGTCCACGACCTGTTGGGCGCTGGCCAGAATTGCGGAGATCGCGAGCGGGCAAGCGGCGATCGCCTGCACCATTTCGTGCAGGCCGTCTTCGATGCGCTTTGCAATCGCGATCTCGCCCGCACGGGTCAGCAGCTCGGTCGCGCCCATCTCGCGCATGTACATGCGCACCGGATCGGTCGTACGGCCGAATTCGGAGTCGACCGTCGACAACGCGACTTCGGTTTCCTCGTCTGCCTGATCGTCCGACACCACGGCGGGGGTGTTCGAGTTCAGCAGCAGGGTTTCCGCATCAGGGGCCTGCTCGTAGACCTGCACGCCCATGTCGTTGAAGGCGCTGACGATGCTGTCGATCGCCGCGGTTTGCGCGAAGTTGTCGGGCAGGTGATCGTTGATCTGAGCGTGGGTCAGGTAGCCTTGCTCCTTGCCCAACTGGATCAGCGCGCGCATCTGCCGCTGGCGTTCTTCGGCTTGTTGCGGCGGCAACTCGGCCGCGACGGGGATCGCCTTGCCCGCGCTCTTGCCTTTGCCGGTACGGCCTGCAGGTGCCTTGGCGGCGTATCCGCCCGTTTCGTGTTGCGAATCTTCGCGATCAAAAGGGTTCACGTATTCTCCTCTAGAGGCTTCGCTATGAGACGCAAGACGCGACCGTCAGGCGTTTCGAGCATGGCTCAACATCACCTGAGTGACTCAACGCGGTTGTTTGGCTGTGCTCTGGGGAGCAAAAAAGATGAGCCCGCGCGAAGCGGGCCGATAGAAATGCGCGAAATTCGCGCGGCTCGCATTATATACGAGCTTGCGCCATTGCGCGCATTGTGAGCACATCAATTCGTGCACGCGCCTATGGTGGACTCGTTTGCGGTCTGTGCAAGTGTCGGGCAGGTGCTTGTCTGAGGGCCGCATCATCAGTACGTCACGTGCAAGGACTGGTCCCTCACTATAGATGAACTCGTTCGTCCTCACAGGATGCGATCGCTGTAGACAGTCCTGCTATATGTAGGGGACGCAACTTTTAGCGTCGATTCGCACTTACCCAAAAGAAAATTCACAAAAGGGGGTTGACGACATGTCGGTCATTCTCCATAATCTCGTTTCTCTGCTGCTGATGCAGCGACGCAGAACGAAGCGGTGCCGGGTGGTTGTGAGGTTGACGACGCGCGGTGGCGGTTTGGTGGTGAATGCGCACTCGATCTTTAAAAATTAACAGCCGATAAGTGTGGGCGCTTGATGCGCGACGCGCTGATGGATTCTTCGGGGTCTGTCGACAAGCGAAAGTATCAAGTCTCACACTAGTATCAAGGAAAGGTTTTCCTGCTGGGGTGGATTCACGCCGGCAGGAGGATCATTCGTCAGTACGTTGAGTGAGCGACCGGTTGGTAAAACAACCGAAAAACAGTAACAGGTTTGAACTGAAGAGTTTGATCCTGGCTCAGATTGAACGCTGGCGGCATGCCTTACACATGCAAGTCGAACGGCAGCACGGGAGCAATCCTGGTGGCGAGTGGCGAACGGGTGAGTAATACATCGGAACGTGTCCTGTAGTGGGGGATAGCCCGGCGAAAGCCGGATTAATACCGCATACGCTCTACGGAGGAAAGGGGGGGATCTTCGGACCTCCCGCTACAGGGGCGGCCGATGGCAGATTAGCTAGTTGGTGGGGTAAAGGCCTACCAAGGCGACGATCTGTAGCTGGTCTGAGAGGACGACCAGCCACACTGGGACTGAGACACGGCCCAGACTCCTACGGGAGGCAGCAGTGGGGAATTTTGGACAATGGGCGCAAGCCTGATCCAGCAATGCCGCGTGTGTGAAGAAGGCCTTCGGGTTGTAAAGCACTTTTGTCCGGAAAGAAAACCTCTGGGTTAATACCCCGGGGGGATGACGGTACCGGAAGAATAAGCACCGGCTAACTACGTGCCAGCAGCCGCGGTAATACGTAGGGTGCAAGCGTTAATCGGAATTACTGGGCGTAAAGCGTGCGCAGGCGGTCCGCTAAGACAGATGTGAAATCCCCGGGCTTAACCTGGGAACTGCATTTGTGACTGGCGGGCTAGAGTATGGCAGAGGGGGGTAGAATTCCACGTGTAGCAGTGAAATGCGTAGAGATGTGGAGGAATACCGATGGCGAAGGCAGCCCCCTGGGCCAATACTGACGCTCATGCACGAAAGCGTGGGGAGCAAACAGGATTAGATACCCTGGTAGTCCACGCCCTAAACGATGTCAACTAGTTGTCGGGTCTTCATTGACTTGGTAACGTAGCTAACGCGTGAAGTTGACCGCCTGGGGAGTACGGTCGCAAGATTAAAACTCAAAGGAATTGACGGGGACCCGCACAAGCGGTGGATGATGTGGATTAATTCGATGCAACGCGAAAAACCTTACCTACCCTTGACATGTATGGAATCCTGCCGAGAGGTGGGAGTGCCCGAAAGGGAGCCATAACACAGGTGCTGCATGGCTGTCGTCAGCTCGTGTCGTGAGATGTTGGGTTAAGTCCCGCAACGAGCGCAACCCTTGTCCCTAGTTGCTACGCAAGAGCACTCCAGGGAGACTGCCGGTGACAAACCGGAGGAAGGTGGGGATGACGTCAAGTCCTCATGGCCCTTATGGGTAGGGCTTCACACGTCATACAATGGTCGGAACAGAGGGTCGCCAACCCGTGAGGGGGAGCCAATCCCAGAAAACCGATCGTAGTCCGGATCGCACTCTGCAACTCGAGTGCGTGAAGCTGGAATCGCTAGTAATCGCGGATCAGCATGCCGCGGTGAATACGTTCCCGGGTCTTGTACACACCGCCCGTCACACCATGGGAGTGGGTTTTACCAGAAGTGGCTAGTCTAACCGCAAGGAGGACGGTCACCACGGTAGGATTCATGACTGGGGTGAAGTCGTAACAAGGTAGCCGTATCGGAAGGTGCGGCTGGATCACCTCCTTTCTCGAGCTAACGTGTCAAACGTTGAGCGCTCACGCTTATCGGCTGTGAAAAAGACAGACTCAGGGGTCTGTAGCTCAGTCGGTTAGAGCACCGTCTTGATAAGGCGGGGGTCGATGGTTCGAATCCATCCAGACCCACCACTGTTTCTGCGGTGGCTGCGCTAATCGCTAAAACCCCTGGGGTATCAGGTACAGATAGCGATGTCTGTGTATGACTGGGGGATTAGCTCAGCTGGGAGAGCACCTGCTTTGCAAGCAGGGGGTCGTCGGTTCGATCCCGTCATCCTCCACCAATCCTCAATGCCTAGCGTTCGGTGCTAACCGAGCTTTATGCATTGGCGATTGAGCCAGTCAGAGTGATATGAAGCAGAGCTTTATATCGGCTGTCGTTCTTTAACAATCAGGAAGAAGTAGTAAAGAGATTCACGAAAGCATACTTAGAGATGGGTGTGTGAGTAGGTGAATCAGGGTTGTGATTGTATCAATGTATGAAAAGGTAATCGAAAGATTGCTTTGGAATACGGCGCAACACGAATACTCAACCTGTAACGATGTGATGAAGTCATGCGCAAGCGTGGCAGAGACACACCCGTTATAGGGTCAAGCGAACAAGTGCATGTGGTGGATGCCTTGGCGATCACAGGCGATGAAGGACGCGGTAGCCTGCGAAAAGCGGTGGGGAGCTGGCAAACGAGCTTTGATCCACCGATATCCGAATGGGGAAACCCACTCCGTATGGAGTATCCGTAGCTGAATACATAGGCTATGCGAAGCGAACGCGGTGAACTGAAACATCTAAGTAACCGCAGGAAAAGAAATCAACCGAGATTCCCAGAGTAGTGGCGAGCGAAATGGGACCAGCCTGTACTCTTTATCTTCATTGTTAGTCGAAGGCTCTGGAAAGTGCCGCCATAGCAGGTGATAGCCCTGTAGACGAAAACAGCGAGGAAGAACTGGGTGTACGACAAGTAGGGCGGGACACGTGAAATCCTGTCTGAAGATGGGGGGACCATCCTCCAAGGCTAAATACTCGTGATCGACCGATAGTGAACCAGTACCGTGAGGGAAAGGCGAAAAGAACCCCGGGAGGGGAGTGAAACAGATCCTGAAACCGCATGCATACAAACAGTCGGAGCCTCGCAAGGGGTGACGGCGTACCTTTTGTATAATGGGTCAGCGACTTACATTCAGTGGCAAGCTTAACCGATTAGGGCAGGCGTAGCGAAAGCGAGTCCGAACAGGGCGTTCAGTCGCTGGGTGTAGACCCGAAACCAGGTGATCTATCCATGGCCAGGATGAAGGTGCGGTAACACGTACTGGAGGTCCGAACCCACTAACGTTGAAAAGTTAGGGGATGAGCTGTGGATAGGGGTGAAAGGCTAAACAAACCTGGAAATAGCTGGTTCTCTCCGAAAACTATTTAGGTAGTGCCTCGTGTATCACCTTCGGGGGTAGAGCACTGTCATGGTTGTGGGGTCCATTGCGGATTACTACGCCATAGCAAACTCCGAATACCGAAGAGTGCAATCACGGGAGACAGACATCGGGTGCTAACGTCCGGTGTCAAGAGGGAAACAACCCAGACCGCCAGCTAAGGTCCCCAAATATTGCTAAGTGGGAAACGAAGTGGGAAGGCTAAAACAGTCAGGAGGTTGGCTTAGAAGCAGCCATCCTTTAAAGAAAGCGTAATAGCTCACTGATCGAGTCGTCCTGCGCGGAAGATGTAACGGGGCTAAGCAATATACCGAAGCTGCGGATGCACAGTAATGTGCATGGTAGGAGAGCGTTCCGTAAGCCTGCGAAGGTGCATTGAAAAGTGCGCTGGAGGTATCGGAAGTGCGAATGCTGACATGAGTAGCGATAAAGGGGGTGAAAGGCCCCCTCGCCGTAAGCCCAAGGTTTCCTACGCAACGTTCATCGGCGTAGGGTGAGTCGGCCCCTAAGGCGAGGCAGAAATGCGTAGCTGATGGGAAGCAGGTTAATATTCCTGCACCATTGTTAAATGCGATGGGGGGACGGATCGCGGAAGGTTGTCCGGGTGTTGGAAGTCCCGGTTCCTGTGTTGGAGAAGGCGCTTTGGCAAATCCGGGCGCGCAATTCAAGGGCATGGGACGAGTGATCCAGGTCACGAAGCAACTGGAAGTGGTTCCAAGAAAAGCCTCTAAGCTTCAGTTTAACAAGACCGTACCGCAAACCGACACAGGTGGGCGAGATGAGTATTCTAAGGCGCTTGAGAGAACTCGGGAGAAGGAACTCGGCAAATTGGTACCGTAACTTCGGGATAAGGTACGCCCCTGTAGCTTGACTGGCCTGCGCCAGAAGGGCGAAGGGGTTGCAATAAACTGGTGGCTGCGACTGTTTAATAAAAACACAGCACTCTGCAAACACGAAAGTGGACGTATAGGGTGTGACGCCTGCCCGGTGCCGGAAGATTAAATGATGGGGTGCAAGCTCTTGATTGAAGTCCCGGTAAACGGCGGCCGTAACTATAACGGTCCTAAGGTAGCGAAATTCCTTGTCGGGTAAGTTCCGACCTGCACGAATGGCGTAACGATGGCCACACTGTCTCCTCCCGAGACTCAGCGAAGTTGAAGTGTTTGTGATGATGCAATCTCCCCGCGGCTAGACGGAAAGACCCCATGAACCTTTACTGTAGCTTTGCATTGGACTTTGAACCGGTCTGTGTAGGATAGGTGGGAGGCTGTGAAGCGTGGACGCCAGTCTGCGTGGAGCCGTCCTTGAAATACCACCCTGGTTTGTTTGAGGTTCTAACCTTGGCCCGTGATCCGGGTCGGGGACAGTGCATGGTAGGCAGTTTGACTGGGGCGGTCTCCTCCCAAAGTGTAACGGAGGAGTACGAAGGTACGCTAGGTACGGTCGGAAATCGTGCTGATAGTGCAATGGCATAAGCGTGCTTAACTGCGAGACCGACAAGTCGAGCAGGTGCGAAAGCAGGTCATAGTGATCCGGTGGTTCTGTATGGAAGGGCCATCGCTCAACGGATAAAAGGTACTCTGGGGATAACAGGCTGATACCGCCCAAGAGTTCATATCGACGGCGGTGTTTGGCACCTCGATGTCGGCTCATCTCATCCTGGGGCTGTAGCCGGTCCCAAGGGTATGGCTGTTCGCCATTTAAAGAGGTACGTGAGCTGGGTTTAAAACGTCGTGAGACAGTTTGGTCCCTATCTGCCGTGGGCGCTGGATATTTGAAGGGGGCTGCTCCTAGTACGAGAGGACCGGAGTGGACGAACCTCTGGTGTACCGGTTGTCACGCCAGTGGCATCGCCGGGTAGCTATGTTCGGAAGAGATAACCGCTGAAAGCATCTAAGCGGGAAACTCGCCTTAAGATGAGATATCCCCGGGGCTTCGAGCCCCTTGAAGGGTCGTTCAAGACCAGGACGTTGATAGGTCAGGTGTGGAAGCGCAGTAATGCGTTAAGCTAACTGATACTAATTGCCCGTAAGGCTTGATCCTATAACAGGTGTGTGTCGGCAGCCGTTAGTGCTTTGGCACTTATGGATGCCCCACCCTGCGCCACGCGCAGGGTCTCCAGAACACACAGGTTGAGATCAGTGTTGTGCCGGAAACAACACAGCCCAACGCATTACCGAGAGACATCCTCTCAGCTACTTCTTCCAGATTGGCGGTATTGCCCCAGGGCAGTACGGCAACAAGTCATGCCTGATGACCATAGCGAGTCGGTCCCACCCCTTCCCATCCCGAACAGGACCGTGAAACGACTCCACGCCGATGATAGTGCGGATTCCCGTGTGAAAGTAGGTAATCGTCAGGCTCCCCTGCAGCACCAGAAACCCCACCCCGAAAAGGTGGGGTTTCTGCGTTTACGGCGAAAAAAACCATCAGCTCGTGGCCGTCAAACCGGTCAACCCGCTCGCCCCAGGTAACCCCCGCATCGGTAGCGCGGCAGGAAAGCATACATACATCGTCGCCTTACATCTCTTTCACGTAAATTAAGCCCGTCTCCGTACCGGCATCTGGTGCGACATACCCGCGGTAAAGCGATCGAGCCGTTCACTGGCATCGGTGATCGCCCAAAGCGGCGCACGGTGCAGTTGCTGGTCATAATTCGTCGCGATTGCTGCGAACAGTTCGAATGCTGCGCTATCCAGTCGCCACTCGCCAGTCTCGCGGCCGATATCGAAAACCGCCGACACCGCACGCTCGGCCGCCCCGAGTTGCTCGCTGGTCGCGGAGCCGAAGCCAGATTCAGCCAGAAAACCGGTTAGCAGCATGACTTGCGTGAGCGTCTGCGCATCGGTCACGCCGCCGACGCCGCGCCGCAACGCGTCGAGCGCCAGATGGACACGCAGCGCGAGCTCATCGGCGGTCTGCCGGGCGATCGGCAACAGCATCACCTTTGCATGCCGCGCACGCGCAGCACCGGTGTGACGGGAAAACGGAATAGCTTGTGCCATGAAGGTCCACTGTTTGTGCCTTTGCAGATGCAATAACGGCGCGCGCGGTAAAAGGTTGAGCCCTTCGGCGTACGTCGCCCGGCGATAGCTCGATTCTCCTGCCCAACTGCCCTCTCGCCCCGCCCCAGCTCAAACAGACGCCCGCGTTTCGTCAATCCACATGCTCGACAACCTTCGCTTTGCGCACGGCTTGGCGCGGCGTTTCGTTAGCAAGCCCTCTGAACCATCGGTGTCCTGCATCGTTGTGATACCGGGCTCTGCCAGAGCTGCTGGATAGTCAAATCGGGTAATTTGACTATCAGCGGAAACACGTCGGCGTTCGCGAGCCGCGCCAACAGATCCGTGTGCGTACGTGGTTACTCCTCACCCGTCTCATCCACTGGCGCAACGCTGCGCGCTCGCACACGCCGGCGAATCTCCGAATCGAGGATCAGCCGGCCGCGCAGTTTTCCCTTCATCCGCTTCACATAGCGTGGCGCTTCAGTCATGTGAACGACCATCAACTCACGCACTTTCTCCACATCGCGTTCTCGTGCCGCTTTCGTGATTGCCTTGTGGATCTTCACGTTGGCCTGACCGAAACGCTCGTGTTCTGCTTGCGGCGTATCGTTACGAAACTCGATCAGTTGCCGGATCATCTCGTTGATCAACTCGCAACTGAAGCGCAGGAACGGGTTCGGATTCGCCGCAGCGAGGATGTCGTGGAAATTTACGTCCTCCTGACGTTGCCGCATGATGTGCTGCTCACCATGCGCCGAAGCCGGCCGGTCGCAACACGCAATGCTCGCTTCGAGAGCGTTAAAATCCTGTTCCGTCAGATGCGGCACCGCGCCCGCAGTGCGGACGCGCTCGGTTTTTCGTCGATGGACGTCATCAGCGGTGCAGGTCATGATGCCGTTTATCTCGCGCGAGTCGCGCCGGCGGCGATGATTTTCGTGCCGTGCAAAGACGGGATCAGTCACAACGAAATCGAGGATGCGCGTGCCGACCATCTGGAAGCCGGTTGCAACGTGTTGCTGAGAGCAATGCTGAATGCCGCGCAAACGGCAGGGAGCGCAAAGGTATGAAAATCCTGATCGCAAGGATGAACCACGAGACCAACACGTTCTCGCCGGTCGATACGCCGCTCACAGCATTCGGACGCAACGGCCCGAGATACGGCGAAGACGCGTTCAAAGAGAACAAGGGCATGCAGACGGCAATGGCTGCGTTCATCGACGCAGCCGAGCGTGAGAAAGCGGAAATCGTGACGCCGATTTCCGCATCGGCGAATCCGAGCGGTCCGGTCGCCGCCGCCGCATACGACACGATCTGCAACGCGATCGTTGTTGCAGCCACGGGCTGCGACGCAGTAATGCTCGATCTGCACGGTGCGATGGTCGCGGAGAATTCGAACGACGGCGAGGGCGATCTTCTCGAGCGCGTGCGCGCCGCGTTGCCCAACGCACCGATCGCAGTCGCGCTCGATCTGCACGGCAACGTCACGCAGAAAATGATCGACAACGCCGATGTGATCGTCAGCTTCAAGACCTATCCGCACGTCGATATGTATGAAACCGGCGCGCATGCGGCGTGTCTGATGTTCGATCTGGTTCATGGCAAGGCGAAGCCGGTGATCGCATGGCGTCAGCCGCCGCTGCTCACGCATACGCTGCGCAGTGCGACAGCCGAAGGCGCGATGAAACGCGCCGTCGACGCCGCGCGTGCGGCCGAGGCCGATGGCATGCTCGCGGTGTCGGTGCTGTCCGGTTTCTCGCTCGCCGATATCGAGGCGCCGTGCATCAGTGTCGTCGTCGTGGGAAATGGTGATCGCGCGAAGGCGGAAGCGGTGGCCGAGCGCATCGCGCGGCAGATCTGGAACGAACGCGAAGATTTCGTTTACCGCAGCGCACCGCTCGCGGAGTCGGTCGCGCAGGCGGCAGCGCTCGCGCGGGGGGCGGACAAGCCGGTGTTGATGCTCGATCACGGCGACAACTGCATGTCGGGCGGCACGTGCGACACGATGGACCTGCTCGAGGAAGCGCTGAAGCAGAATCTCGAAGGCGTCGTAAGTGGACCGTTGTGCGACCCGCAAGCGGTCGCGGCACTGATGGCGGCGGGTGTCGGCAGCACGGTGACGGTGACGATCGGCAACAAGGTCTCCGGCAAAGCGGTGACGCCAAAGCTGCCGGTCGCCGTGACCGGCGTAGTGCGCGCGCTGACCGACGGCGAATACGTGATCAGCGGTCCGACCTACACAGGCCAGCGCGCATTCATGGGACGCGCGGCGGTGCTCGACACCGGCACGGTGAAACTCGTGATGACCGAACGTACGCACGAACCGTGGGATCTCGGTGTGTTCGAGAGCGTCGGTATCGATCCGCGCCGCGCGCGTTTTCTCTTGCTCAAGTCGCGTATGTATTGCCGGCCGGTTTTCGTGCCGATCGCCGCGGCGCTGGTGGAGTGCGATAGCCGCGGCGTGACGAGTTCAGACTTCGGACTCTTCGCGTTCGAGCATGTGAAGCGGCCGGTCTATCCGTTGGATGCGCGGACCGAATGGTCGCAACCGCGTTGAACAAGACACACGTCAGCGAGTAAGAACGAAGGCTTGTGCTGCGCGTGCAGAGTCTCTATAATTCGCGCCTCTAAAGGCTCGTAGCTCAGTTGGTTAGAGCACCACCTTGACATGGTGGGGGTCGTTGGTTCGAATCCAATCGAGCCTACCAACGCATATGTGACGTAGACGGAAGCAGCCCAGCTTTCGTCTACTGTCATGTTCTCGCATCGCACCGGCGCACGTCTTCATCGCGCGGCCGTCTTGTCTGGTTTCCCCTCTGCCGTCATTTCGTCCCAGCACGTCTCGCTTGCATAAGCACGGTCGTCACGTCGCTTTACGTTGCGTTATGCCAATGCGCTGTACAGTCAAGCTTCCATCTATCGACTAACGACGGGAGACGAGACAATGGACCTGAATCTGCGCGGCAAGGTGGCGGTCTTGACGGGAGCGAGCATCGGCATTGGACTGGCGGTCGCGGAGGCATTCGCTGCGGAAGGCGCCAACCTGCTGCTCGCCGCGCGCACCGAGGACCGGCTGGCGAAAGCCGCGGCCGGTATTGCCCAGACCTTCGGCGTGCAGGCGCTACCGGTTGCCTGCGATGTCGCCACCGTCGAGGGCGTCGACACGCTCGTGGCGGCGGCACGCACGCATTTCGGTGGCGCGGACATCCTCTTCAACAACGCGGGCACGGGCAGCAACGAGACCATCATGGACGCGCCCGACGCCAAATGGCAGGCCTACTGGGATTTGCACGTGATGGCCGCCGTGCGTCTCGCGCGCGGTCTCGTGCCGTTGATGAAAGCGCGCGGCGGTGGGGCGATTCTGAACAACGCGTCGATTTGCGCAACGCAGCCGCTGGGTTACGAGCCGATCTACAACGTTACGAAAGCGGCCCTGATGATGTTGTCGAAGAATCTGGCCAATGAACTCATCAAGGACAACATCCGCGTCAACACGATCAACCCGGGCCTTGTGCTGACGCCCGACTGGATCAAAACGGCGAAGGAATTGACGCAAGGCTCGGGCGGCGATTGGGAGGGGCACCTGCAACAGGTCGCCGACGAGCACGCGCCGATCCGCCGCTTCGCCACGCCGGCCGAACTCGCGAGCTTCATTGTGTTTCTATGTTCGGAGCGCGCGAGTTACAGCGTCGGTTCGACCTATTTTGTCGATGGCGGCATGCTGAAGACTGTGTGAATGGGACGGGCGAGCCTGCGCTTACAAACAGCACTCGCCGTCGAAATACGCATTGCGCCAGCGCGTGATCGTCACCCGTTCGAAGAGATCGACCAGTGAAAACGGATCGCCGGCAATGAAGCGCTCGGCTTCTTCACGCGTTTCCAGATCGACGATGTAGACGCCACCGCCCGCGCCGCTGTCGTCTTCGTTCAGCTTCGCGCCGCAGGCTAGCAGCAGTGCCTTGTTCTTTTCCAGAAATGCCAGATGCGCGTCGCGCTCGCGCGTGCGGACGTCGGCGTGACCGGGTTTGTCGAACGTTTCGATGATGTAGGGCATGCGTGTTCCTGTTCAGTTCGGTGCGGTGATAGTCGAACCGCCCCGCTATGTGCACCACAACATAGCGGGGCGGCGACGCAAAACTAGCCGGCTGTCTTAAGCAGTCTGCTGACCGATTTCGTGATTGGCGAGTATTTCGAGCGCGCGCACCATCGCGGAGTGGTCCCATGCCTTGCCGCCGTGCGCGACGCATGCGTTAAAGAGCGCCTGGCAGGTGGCGGTGTTGGGCAAGGAAACGCCGAGCGCTTGCGCCGTGGAGAGCGCGAGATTCAGATCCTTCTGGTGGAGTTCGATCCGGAACCCCGGGTCGAACGTGCGTTTCGTCATCCGCTCGCCGTGCACTTCGAGGATGCGCGAGGATGCAAAACCACCCATCAGCGCTTCGCGCACGCGCGCCGGATCGACACCTGCCTTGGAGGCGAGCAGCAGGGCCTCGCCGACCGCCTCGATCGTCGCCGCGACGATGACCTGGTTGGCCACTTTACACACCTGTCCGGCGCCGACATCGCCGATCAGCGTGACGTTCTTGCCCATCATGTCGAACAGCGGCTTGACGTTGTCGAAGGCAGTTGTCGTGCCGCCGACCATGATCGTCAACGAACCGGCTTTTGCACCGACCTCGCCGCCTGAAACCGGCGCGTCCAGATACTCCGCGCCGCGTTCGCGCACACGTGCGGCGAAGTCCCGGGTGGCCATCGGCGAAATCGAACTCATGTCGACGACGGTCTGCCCCGCGTGCAACGCGCCGGCGAGTCCCTGTTCGCCGAACAGAACACGCTCGACGTCCGGCGTGTCGGGCACCATGATGAAGATCACGTCGGCTTGCTCTGCAACCGCTGCCGGGCTATCGCATGCAATTGCGCCTGCCTGCTTGAGATCATCCGGTATGCCGCTGCGCGTAAACGCGGCGAGAGTGACGCCGTTCTTAAGGAGGTTGGCGGCCATGGGCTTGCCCATAATGCCGAGTCCGATAAAGCCTGCTTTTTGCATGATGTTCTCCGGGGATGTCATGGCGGCGTTGGTAGTCGGCCCGCTCATTTCTGCATGAAGTGTTTTTGAACCGCCTGCGCCGCGCCTTTCAGCAGTCCCATGTCCGCGCAGACCGCGACTACGCGGCAGCCCATCGAGATATAGCGCTCCGCATCCGCCTGAACGGGCGCGAGGATTCCGCTTGCCTTGCCGGCGGCCTGCGCACGTTCGAACACGCGCGCGATCGCCTGTTGCACGTCGGGATGGCTGGCATTGCCGATGTGGCCGTAAGCGGCGGCGAGATCGGATGGTCCGACGAAAACGGCATCGACTCCGTCGACGGCAAGGATCTCGTCGATCGCCTCGACCGCTTTGCGGCTTTCAATCTGGACGATGACGCAGACGTTGTCGTTAGCGATGTCGAAGTAGTTCGGCACGCTCGCGTAGCGATTGCCCCGTTGGCTCACCGAGACGCCGCGAATTCCCTGCGGTGGGTAGCGGGTCGCCGAGACGGCGCGGGCCGCGTCCTCGGCGCTGTCGACAAACGGCACGAGGAAGTTCGAAAAACCGCTGTCGAGCAGTCGCTTGATGAAGACGCTGTCATTGGCAGGCGGCCGGACGACGGGCGCGCTCGGGCTGTCCTTGAGCGCCATCAGTTGGGGGATCAAAGTCAGCACGTCGTTTGGCGCATGCTCGGCATCTAGCAGCAACCAGTCGAAGCCGATGATGCCGAGCAGTTCAGTGGTGATCGGACTCGCTAGCGAGGCCCAGCAACCAATCAGGGTTTCGCCGCCGCAGACTGCGCGGCGAAAGGTATTGGGTAAGGGCTGATACGGCGTTGCGGCTGTCATGGCTGTGTTCCTCAAACTGCGATTGATGGGGACAAGCACCGACGTCTGTTGCGATTATATGTTATAGGTCGTCGTACGTCTTTATCAAGATTAGCACTCTGCGGGATTTGCGCGGCAGGCGCGTAAACCCGAATCTACTCAAAGTGCGCGCGAGACAGGTTGCGGCGTGTGTTGCTTATGTTATAGGATGACAGATATCAAGCGCAGTCATCCAAGGAAGCGAAATGTCTATCACCGGCGAAATGCTGATTGGCCGCAAGGCGGTACGTGGCGACGAAAAACCTTTGCGTGCGTTCAATCCCACCACGGGCGCCGAGATCGCCGAGCCGGTCTTCGGTTCGGGCACGGTAGCGAATGTGGATCTCGCCTGCGACCTCGCGCAGAAAGCGTTCGACCCTTACCGGCAACTGCCGCTCACGGTGCGCGCCGAGTTTCTCGAGCGCATCGCCGACGGCATCACGGCGCTCGGTGACACATTGATCCAGCGCGCGCACGAAGAGTCCGGTTTGCCGAAGGCGCGTCTCGAAGGCGAGCGTGGTCGTACGACCGGGCAACTCAAGCTGTTTGCGCAAGTCGTACGGGCGGGGCAATGGCTCGCTGCAACGCTCGATTCGCCGTTGCCGGAGCGCAAGCCACTACCGCGCTCGGACCTGCGTATGCAAAAGATTCCGCTGGGCCCGGTCGCAGTGTTCGGGGCCAGCAATTTTCCGCTCGCGTGTTCGGTGGCGGGTGGCGATACGGCCGCGGCACTTGCCGCCGGTTGCCCGGTGGTGGTGAAGGCGCATCGGGCTCACCTCGGCACGTCGGAGATGGTCGGCCGTGTGATTCAGCGCGTCGCGCTGGAAATGAGCTTGCCGGAGGGCGTCTTCTCGATGATCGTCGGCGCCGGCAATTCGGTCGGCGAAGCGCTGGTCGCGCATCCGGCGATCAAGGCGGTGGGCTTTACGGGTTCGCGCGCCGGTGGCACCTCCTTGATGCGCGTTGCAGCCGCTCGTGCCGAGCCGATTCCGGTCTACGCCGAAATGAGCAGCATCAATCCGGTTTTCCTTCTGCCGAACGCACTTTCCTCGCGTGGCGAGAGTATCGCGCGTGGCTTTGTCGATTCGCTCGTGCTTGGCGCAGGACAGTTCTGTACCAACCCGGGCCTCGCGATTGCCGTCGACAGCGATGCGCTTAAAGGCTTCGTTGCAACGGCGTCCGACGCACTGAATGCCAAGCCTGCGCAAACCATGCTCACCGCCGGCATTCATGCCGCCTATGAAGAGGGTGAAGGCAAGCTGGCGGCTACCATGGGCGTCGAGGCGGTTGCGCGCGGCATTGACACTACGGGCCCGACGCAAGCGCGCGCCGCACTGTTCGTGGCCGACGCTCAAACGTTCCTCGAGACGCCCGAGCTGGAAGACGAAGTCTTCGGCCCCGCGTCGACCATCGTGCGCTGTAAGGACGAACAGGACATGCTGGCGGTGGCCGAGCATTTTGCCGGCCAGCTCACCGCCACGGTGCAGATGGACAGCGGCGATCTGTCGACGGCGAAAAAGCTGGTCCCGATCCTCGAGCGCAAAGCCGGGCGGATTCTGGTCAACGGTTTCCCGACGGGTGTCGAGGTTTCGCACGCGATGGTGCATGGCGGTCCGTTCCCGGCCACATCCGATAGCCGTGCCACGTCGGTCGGTACGACATCCATCGAACGCTTCCTGCGTCCGGTGTGTTATCAGGATTTCCCGGCCGACCTGTTGCCCGAGCCGTTGGCAGACAGCAATCCGCTGGACTTGTGGCGTCGCCGCGATGGCGAGATGACGCGCAGCTAAGCAGCGAGTTGGATAAAAAAATGGCCGGGGATTCCGGCCATTTTTCTTGAGCGGCGACAGTTCGAATCAGCTGTTCGCTTCAGCCGCTTCGTTGGCGCGCCTCAGCCGCTCGCGGCTATTGGACAGGTGCATGCGCATCGCCGCGCGTGCGCCTTCCGCATCGTGTCGTGTGATTGCCTCGAGGATGCTTTCGTGTTCGAGGTTCACGAGCGACAGGTAAGAGTCCGGGTCCGCATGCGCGATTCCCGCCGAGTCGAGCCGGTTACGCGGAATGAGCGCGCTGCCCATCTGCGTGAGGATGTCGACGAAATACCGGTTACCGGTTGCGCGAGCCACGGAGATATGGAACTGGAGGTCGGCATCGACGCTGTCGCGCCCATTGCGGCGGGTCGCCTCAATGGCGTCGAGTGCGGCGCGCATGCGTGCGAGGTCATCTGGTTTGGCGCGTTGCGCTGCCAGACCCGCGCATTCCGTTTCGAGGCTGATGCGCAGTTCGAGTATCGACAGGACGTCGCGCAAGGTGGTGGCCGGCACCATGTCGATACCCAGTTTTTCGCGCGGCGGTTCCAGCACGAAACTGCCGATGCCGTGCCGCGTCTCGATGATCTTGCCCGCCTGCAAGCGCGAAATGGCCTCGCGGATGACGGTGCGGCTCACGCTCAGCGTGACCATCAACTGCGATTCCGTCGGTAGTTTGTCGCCTGGCTTCAAGGCGTTGGACGCAATCTGTTCGGTCACGTAGCTGACGACAAACTCGGCGAGATTACGAGCGCGTCGCGGCGGTGCTGCGGAAGCCATTGGTGTAGCCATCGAAAACGCCCCTCAAATCAAATAGTTGCAGACACTCTCTGCGTTTCATTATAGCGTTGTCTGACGACTGATTATACAAGCGCGCGATCATTTTCGACGCCGGCGCCTGGCATCGCACGCGCCGGCTGCGTGCTACTGCCGGCGCAACTCGACCCGTTTGATGTCTTTCACGATCACGAGGTAACTGAACACGGTGAGCAATGCATTCACACCCACGAAAACCAGCGCGCCATTGAACGATCCGGTCTTCGCGACGAGATAGCCGATCACGATGGGCGTCACGATGCCGGCAACGTTGCCGAACATGTTGAAGATGGCGCCCGAAAGACCGAGGGCTTCTTTGGGCGACGTATCGGCGACGACAGCCCAGCCGAGCGCTCCGAGCCCTTTGCCGAAGAATGCGAGTGACATGAGCGCGACGACGAGCCAGTCGGCGGTCACGTAGTTGCAGCCGATGATGCTCACCGACAGCAGCATGCCGCCGACAATCGGCGCCTTGCGCGCGATCGTGAGCGAATGGCCGCGCCGGATCAGCGCGTCGGACAGGATGCCGCCTAGTACGCCGCCGGAGAATCCGCAGATGGCGGGCAGCGATGCCACAAGGCCTGCCTGCAGAATCGTCATGCCGCGAGCCTGCACGAGGTAGATCGGAAACCAGGTCAGGAAGAAGTAGGTCAGCACGTTGATGCAGTACTGGGCGAGATAGACACCGAGCAGCATGCGATTGGTCAGCAACTGACGTACGAGAAACCAGCCCCCGGCATTGGCGGCGTCGGCGGGTTGCGCCCTCTTGTGTCCATTGACCACGCCGCCGCCCTGTTCGATGTGGTCCAGTTCGGCGCGCGAGACGCGTGGGTGGTCGGCGGGATTTTTCATCACCTTCAGCCAGGTGAGGGCAAGTATGAACCCGGCCACACCCATCACGATGTAGACCTGATGCCAGCCGAATGCGTGAGTGAGCCAGGCCATCAGCGGCGTGAAAATAACCGCTGCGAAGTATTGGGCCGAATTGAAAATGGCTGATGCCGTTCCGCGTTCGGTCGTCGGGAACCAGCTGGCGACGACCTTGGCATTGGCGGGAAACGCCGGCGATTCGGCGGCGCCCATGGCGAAGCGCAGCACGAACAGCGCCGTGACAGCGGCGGCGGCACTTCCCAGCAAACCGATCGAGCTTTGCAGCAGCGTAAACAACGACCACAGGAAAATGCTCGCTGCGTAGACGCGCCGCGCGCCGAACCGGTCGAGCAGCAAGCCGGCCGGCAGTTGCGACAGAACGTACGCCCAACTGAACGCGGAGAAGATGTATCCCATCCTGATCGCGTCGAAGCCGAACTCGGCGCGCATCGCGGAGCCGGTCACGGAGAGCGTTGCGCGGTCCGCGTAATTGAACGTCGTGATGATAAAGACCAGCAGTAGAACCGTGTAGCGGACTCTGGTGCGCTTCGCGGCGCGGGCGGGACTCGCCGTGCGGCTCATTTCCATGATCATCTCCTGATTCTTATGCAAGGGAGAAGGCTCCCAGGCTCTGTGGCGCAGTCGGCTGCGACGGTTCTTGCCGCTCAACCTGATCGGCCGGCGCTTTAAAAGACGCCCGGCGACGTTGCCGTCCCGGGCGCTATGTGCGGTGCCATATACACGGCCAGGCTCACACGGCAGCAGGGCGCTTACTGCGCGCCGAGTTTTTTGATAAGTGCGGCGAGCTGGCTCATTTCTTCGTCGGTCAGATCGGTCAGCG
Organism: Paraburkholderia sp. IMGN_8; assembly: GCF_038050405.1. Classification (NCBI taxonomy): domain Bacteria; kingdom Pseudomonadati; phylum Pseudomonadota; class Betaproteobacteria; order Burkholderiales; family Burkholderiaceae; genus Paraburkholderia; species Paraburkholderia sp. IMGN_8. The sequence continues at coordinate 395,513 of NZ_CP150901.1, forward strand.
GGGCGCGCACCGGGCCCGCGCTATGGCCGACCAGCTTTGCGCCGGCCTTCACGATGCTGACCGCGTAGCCTGCGCGACGATTGCGGATCGCCAGATACGGCAGGAAGAATTCGTCGATCAGCTTGCCCACCGTGGCGTGATCGTCCGTGGCGATTGCGCGGTAGAAGTCCATCGCTGTCTTCGGGATGAAGTTGAATACCGCCGACGAATACACCGGCACGCCCAGCGCCTTGTAAGCCGCGGCATAGACTTCCGCGGTCGGCAGGCCGCCGAGATAGGAGAAGCGGTCGCCGAGGCGGCGGCGGATCGACACCATGTTCTCGATCTCGCCTACGCCGTCCTTGAAGCCGATCAGGTTGGGACAGCGTTCGGCCAGGCCCTCGAGCATGTCGGCGTTAAGCTTGGAATTCGCGCGGTTGTAGATGATCACGCCCATGTTCGGCACGGACTTGCACACCTCTTCGGCGTGCGCGGCGATGCCCTCCTGGCAGGCCTCGGTCAGGTAGTGCGGCATCAGCAGGATGCCGTTCGCGCCGTGACGCTCGGCTTCCTGCGCGTAGGCAATCGCCACGCGCGTCGGACCGCCCGCACCGGCGAGGATCGGCACCTTGCCCTTGCAGACTTCGGTTGCTGTGCGCACAACGTTCGAATAGTCGTTGTGTGTCAGCGAAAAGAATTCGCCCGTGCCGCCCGCGACGAACAGCGCCGAGGCGCCGTAAGGGGCGAGCCATTCGAGGCGCTCGGCGTAGGTGTCGGCGCGAAAGTCGCCCTGTTCGTCGAAGTCGGTAACGGGGAAAGAGAGAAGGCCTTCCGAAACGATCTGCTTCAGTTCCTGCGGTGTTGTCATGATGAGTATCCTGGGCGTTAAGTCTTAGAAATGGAGATTTCTTATATGTCATCGTACAACAAGAAATCGGCTAACTCAACGATGATTTCGCAGCATAATGCGGGATATAGGGTAAATACGGAACATCCATGCAAGCTTTCATGTTGTAGGATGACGTATGAATTTGGCATGGCAGGCGTGAAATCGCCATAAGGATCGATGCAATGGAACATTCCCCGCTCTACATTCGCGTTCATCCCAACGACAACGTCGCGATCGTCGTCAACGACGGCGGCCTGGGTGAGGGCGCAGTATTTCCCGATGGGCTGGTGCTGTGCGAACGTGTGCCGCAAGGGCACAAAGTGGCGCTTGCCGATCTCTCGGAAGGCGACGAAGTCATTCGCTATAACGTGGTGATCGGCTACGCGCTCAAGTCTTTGCCGAAGGGAAGCTGGATCAACGAACATGTGATCCGGATGCCGAGTCCCCCTGGGCTCGAAGATCTGCCGATCGCGACCATCAAGGCGCCGGACATGCCGCCGCTCGAGGGTTTCACGTTCGAGGGCTACCGCAATGCTGACGGCTCGGTCGGCTCGCGCAACATTCTGGCGATTACGACCACGGTGCAATGCGTGGCCGACGTGGTAGCGCACGCAGTGACGCGGATCAAGGCTGAGTTGTTGCCGAAGTACCCCAATGTCGACGATGTCGTCGGCCTCGGCCACACCTATGGTTGTGGCGTCGCAATCGACGCGCCTGACGCGATGGTGCCGATCCGCACCGTGCGCAACATCAGTCTGAACCCGAATTTCGGCGGCGAAGTGATGATGGTCAGCCTTGGCTGCGAGAAATTGCAGCCGGAACGTTTGATGCCGCCTGGCACGATCCCCATTGCTGCAGCCGCCAATGTCGCCGACATTGGCGACGTTGAGGCCGACCTGAATGGCGACGTCGTCGTGCTTCAGGACGAAGCACACGTCGGCTTCCAGTCGATGATCGAGTCGATCATGAGAATGGCCGAAGGGCATCTGAAGCGGCTGAACAATCACCGTCGCGAGACCTGCCGGGCCTCCGACCTCGTGATCGGCGTGCAGTGCGGCGGCAGCGACGCATTCTCCGGGTTGACCGCGAATCCCGCGGTGGGCTTCGCGACGGACTTGCTGGTGCGCGCCGGTGCGACGGTGATGTTCTCCGAAGTCACCGAAGTGCGTGACGGTGTCGATCAACTGACCGCGCGCGCGGCCAATGCGGATGTCGCCGCGGCCATCATCCGCGAGATGCAGTGGTACGACGATTACCTGAAGCGCGGCGGTGCCGATCGCAGCGCCAACACGACGCCGGGCAACAAGAAGGGCGGCTTGTCGAACATCGTTGAAAAAGCGATGGGCTCGATCATCAAGTCGGGTAACTCGGCCATTTCGGGCGTGCTGTCGCCGGGCGAAAAGGTCCGGCAAAAGGGCCTGATTTACGCGGCAACGCCGGCGAGCGATTTCATTTGCGGCACACTGCAAGTCGCCGCGGGGATCAACCTGCACGTGTTCACGACGGGCCGCGGCACGCCCTACAGTCTCGCTGAAGTACCCGTCATCAAGGTGGCGACGCGCTCGGATCTCGCCCGCCGCTGGCACGACCTGATGGATATCAACGCCGGCACCATCGCAACCGGCGATGCAACCATCGAAGACGTGGGTTGGGAGCTGTTCCGCCTGATGCTCGACGTGGCGAGCGGCCGCAAGCAAACCTGCGCGGAGAAACTCAAGCTTCACAACGCGTTGACGTTGTTCAATCCGGCACCGGTGACCTGATTGCCGTATCGGTGTACGCGCAGCTGGCATTGGCCACTTGAAGCGCGTACGGAATCAAACATGCAGGCTGTGCCGGTAGCCAGGCAGCCAGCAAAAAGTAATCACGAAACAGACAGAGACATGACCGACTCGACCCTTGAACGCCCCGTGACATCAAAGCCCTTCCGGCGTCTTCTGCTAACCGGCGCTGCCGGAAATCTGGGGCAGCAGTTGCGCGGCGCGCTCGCCGCGTGGGCCGACATTGTGCGTGTGACCGACATCGCGCCGCTTGGCGATGTGGCCGCGCATGAAGAAGCATCGATCGTCGACCTCGCAGACGAACAGGCCGTTCACGCGCTGCTGGAAGGCGTCGACGCAGTCGTTCATCTTGGCGGCATATCCGTCGAGGCGCCGTTCGAAGATCTGCTCGAAGCGAACATACGTGGTCTGTACAACCTCTATTCGGCCGCGCAGAAGCAGGGCGTGAAGCGCATCGTGTATGCCAGTTCGAACCACGCGGTGGGTTTTCATCCGGTGACGTCGGTGGTCGATATCGACGCGCCGCTGCGCCCCGACAGCCTGTATGGCGTGACCAAGTGCTTCGGCGAATCGCTGTCGCGCTATTACTTCGACCGCTTCGGTCTCGAGACGGTATGTCTGCGGATCGGCTCGTCGTTCGAGCAGCCGAAAAATCCCCGCATGCTCGTGACCTATCTGAGCTATCGCGACCTGATCGAACTGGTGCGCTGCTCGCTGTTCACCAACCGGGTGGGGCACGCGATCGTCTATGGCGTGTCGGACAACCGGACCAAGTGGGTCGATAACACCAAGGCAGCGTTCCTCGGCTTTCGTCCGCAGGACAGTTCGGTCGAGTTCGAGCATCTCTTTCCGGCCAGTGCGCCCACAACGGACCTGGATGACCCGACGCAGCGTTTTCAGGGCGGCCCGTTCGTGCTTGCTGGCCCGATGGAACCGAAACGGTGAGCGCGATGGAAAACGCGCGAGTTGAGAGGGTCGAGGCAGCAGGGCTGTCGCCGGCATTGGTCGGCGAGAGCCCGGTGTGGCGCGCGGCGGAACAGGCGCTGTACTGGGTGGATATCCCGGCGCAGAAGATCGTGCGGTTGCGTCTCGACACGGGTGAGCGGTCCGAATGGGTATTGCCGGAGAAGGTGGCGTGTCTCGCGTTCGATCATCGCGGTACGGTGCTGGCCGGCTGCGAGACAGGGCTCTTTGCGATCAGGTTGATTGAAGGCGTAGCCGGCGGTGAGCCGGTCGCGGTGACGGGAAGCAAGCTTGCCGCACCGGTCTTTCCGTTTGCCGGCATGCGCTTTAACGACGGCCGTTGTGATCGCCAAGGGCGCTTCTGGTCCGGCACGATGGTGCAGGACATGGCGGCGGCCAACCCTGCCGGTGCGCTGTATCGTTTCGATGCGCGCGGGGTGCTGTCGGCGCCAGTCGTCGACGCGCTGATCGTGCAGAACGGTCTTGCGTGGTCTCCCGAGGGCGCGACGATGTACCTGTCCGACTCGCACACTTCGCGCCGGCTGATCTGGGCCTTTGATTACGACATCGAAGCGGGCGAGCCGCGTAACCGGCGCGTGTTTGCTGATCTGAATCACCACGCCGGCCGTCCCGACGGCGCAGCGGTGGATGCCGACGGTTGCTACTGGATTTGCGCGAACGACGCCGGCCTGTTGTTGCGCTTCACGCCGCAAGGCAAGCTGGACCGGCAGATTGTCGTGCCGGCCGCGAAACCGTCGATGTGCGCATTCGGTGGCCGCGATCTGGATACGCTGTTCGTGACGTCGATCCGTCCCGCTGCGGGCGCGACCGAGCACGACGGGCATCTGTTTGCGGTTCGTCCTGGCGTGACCGGAATGATCGAGCCCGAATACGCAGGCGAACTATAAAACGGTGAGTGAACAGCGCGTCGGGCGTTGCCGCATTAAAGTATTCGCGGCAGGCCAGGTCGGATATCAAGAAAACTCAAATTGGCCCGGCGCGATTTTCGAATTTCTTTTAGATCGCTATTCCGAGCGCTTTTAGCGTCGCATTCTCAATAAATGGAATTGCCGACCGGCAGGCAGGGTTGATTTGTTTGCTCGGGCAATCTCGCGACGCCTTTCTCGACGGTCGTTCAAGCCTTCCGTTTCGCCGAATAACTAATAATTCATCGCTTGTCGTACAACTTAACGGAAGCCGGCGCCACCGTGTGGTCTCGATTGGATCTACGAAAAATAGCGTGTCCAGCACATCTTGGCGGGCTCGACGATTGACGCAACGCGCTTGTTGCCTCATGAAGCATGCCGCACAGTTCGTCTTGCAGAACGCTTACCGTGCGGGTAAATACCGTCTGTACAACGACAACCTGGTTTTATAGACTTCATACGTCGTCGTACAACAAGCCGGTTTAGCGCTTCTTATCTCGAAAGTATTTGGACTGCCGGGCAGGTGGGGTGGTGCACGTGTGCCTGCGATGTCGAACACGTCAACACGGCAAAGACCTCGTCACCCGAGAGGGTGGCGATCGTATGGCTGATAAAACAAAAAGCGGATTTTTCTGAGACCGAAATACGCGTTAAAAACCATCCCGCAGCATACGCAATCGATCGGATGGTCTATTTTTCAAGGAATGTCACAATGAAAAAGAAGTTTGCCTCTTCCCATGTTCCGATGATCATCGCGGCCTCTGTGCTGGCATTCAGCACCGGCGCGGCACAAGCGCGGGATTTCGCGTGGCGGATGTGCACGGCGACACGTATCCGACCAACATGGCCGTGAAGTACATGGGCGAAGAGATCAACAAGGCTACCGGTGGTAAAGATTCGGTGAAGGTCTTCGGCAACAGCTCGCTGGGTTCCGAAAACGACACGATCGATCAGGTGCGCATTGGCGCACTGGACATGGCCCGCTGCAATGGTGCTGCGTTCAACGAGATCGTTCCCGAGTCGATGATTCCGTCGCTCCCCTTCCTGTTTCGCGACATCGACCATTTCCGCAAGGTGATGTACGGCCCGGAAGGGCAGAAGATTCTCGACGCCTTCAAGGCGAAGGGCATGATCGCGCTGACGTTCTACGAGAGCGGCGCGCGTTCGATCTACACCAAAAGAGCCATCCACTCGCCTGCCGACATGAAGGGTCTCAAGGTGCGCGTTCAGCCGTCTGATCTGATGGTCGATGAGATCAAGGCGATGGGCGGCACGCCGACGCCGATGCCGTTCGCCGAGGTTTATACGGGGTTGAAGACGGGGCTGGTCGATGCCGCGGAAAACAATCTCCCGTCTTACGAAGAGACCAAGCACTTCGAAGTCGCCCCCGTATATTCCGAGACCCAGCATTCGATGACGCCGGAAGTGCTGGTGTTCTCCAAAAAGGTCTGGGATACGTTGACGCCTCAGGAGCAGGACGTCATCAAAAAAGCCGCGGCTGACTCCGTGCCTTACTACGTCAAGCTGTGGACTGCTCGCGAAAGTGACGCGAGCAAGACGGTCACCAAGGGCGGTGCGACGATCCTCGCGTCGTCGCAGATAGATCGTGCTGCTTTCGTCAAGGTCATGCAGCCGGTATGGGCCAAGTACGAAAAGACGCCGCAGATGAAGCAGCTTGTCGACGAAATCCAGGCGGTCAAATAAGGTTCGGAAATCAGACGGGGGGAAAGCCGGCAGATCATTCCGCCGGCTTTTCCACGCGCGGTTTCATGAATCGGTGACGTCGAACAGGATTCCTGAGGATTAAAGATAAATCCATTGTGTGCAAGGATGGGGTCAATGAGATTCATGAAACGCCCAAACGATTTTCTCGTCCGCGTGCTGGTTATCGTCGCGTCGGTAAGCCTGGCCGCGCTATGCCTGCTTGTCATCTACAGCGTCGTGATGCGCTATGTCTTCAGCGATGCACCGGATTTCGTCGAACCCATTGCCTTGCTGTTGGTGATCGTCATCGCCATGTTCGGCGCCGCGCTCAAAGTTCGCGAGAGTGGCCATATCGGGCTCGACTCACTTGTCAAGAAATTGCCACCGAAAGGTCAGATAATCGCGGAGGCATTCCAGCAAATTTGCCTGATCGCATTGTCCGTGGCGATTTTCCTGGGCTGTTTGCAGATGGCGGAAACCACGATGGAAGACCGGATCCCGATTCTGGGCTTGCCCGAAGCCCTGCGGTACTTGATTCCGGTCATTGCCAGCGGCTGTATCGCTCTGTTCTCGTTCGAGCACCTGCTGGCGCTTTTCGCACAGAAACAAAAATAGACCATCATGGAACTTGCCATCCTCTCCGTTAGCTTCCTCGTTTTCCTCGTTTTCGGGGTTCCTGTTTCTTTCGCGTTGGGACTGTCGTGTGTTCTGACCTATCTGTATGAAGGCCTGCCGGCTGCCACGGCGATGCAGTCGATGATTTCGGGCATGAACGCGTTTTCGTTCCTCGCCGTCCCGTTCTTCATTTTCTCCGGCGAGTTGATGCTGCATGGTGGCATCGCCGATCGCATCCTGCGTTTCGCGCAGGCCACGGTGGGGCACTTCCGCGGTGGCCTCGGCATGGCCAATGTAGTCGCGTGCACGCTGTTCGGCGGCGTGTCCGGTTCGCCTACCGCGGATACGTCGGCGATGGGCGGCGTGGTGATTCCGTTGATGAAACGCGAAGGCTATAGCGCGGCCTATGCGGTCAATGTCACCACGCACTCGTCGCTGGCCGGCGCGCTGATGCCGACGTCGACGAACATGATCATTTATGCGTTCGCCGCCCAAGGGATCACGGGAACCCTGAATGGGCACCAGATGAGCGGCGTCTCGATCGGCGATCTACTGTTCTCCGGCCTGCTGCCGGTGCTGTGGGTGATGGGTTTCGTACTGATTGCCGCTTACTGGCAAGCGGTTCGCTACGGCTATCCGCGACGCCCCGACGGCTCGACCGAATTGCAACGGTTTCCGGGCTGGTTCGCGGTGGCCCGCACGTTCCTCGGCGCATTGCCCGGCCTGATGGTGATCGCGATCATCCTCGTCTGCGTGGCCAGAGGTATTGCGACCGCGACGGAGGCGGCGGCGATTGCCGTGGCTTACTCGCTGGTATTGACCATCATCGTTTATCGCACGATGACGCTGAAAAAGCTGTTCGTCGCGCTCTCCAAGGCGGCTAAAACCACCGGCGTGGTGCTGCTGCTGATCGGCGTCTCGAATATGCTGCGCTACCAGATGGCGTATCTGGAGATTCCCGACGCCATCGAACGTCTGCTCGATGGCGCAACGACCATCCCCTGGCTGATGCTGTTGTACATCAACATCATTCAGATTTTTCTCGGCACGTTTGTCGACATGGCGGCGCACATCCTGATCACCACGCCATTGTTCCTGCCGATGGCGATGCATAGCGGCGTAGGCCCCGTGCAGTTCGGCATCATGATCCTGCTGAACTGTGCGTTGGGGCTCGTTCATCCGCCCATCGGGTCGGTGCAGTTTATTGGGTGTGCAATTGGCAATGTGTCGATTGGGGAAACTACCAAGGTGGCTTGGCCTTATTACCTGGCTATCTTCAGCGCGATCAACATCGTGACCTATGTTCCGATGTTTTCGACGTGGTTGCCTAGCCTGATCAATGGACATCCGGTGTTTTGATGCGCGGATCTGGAATCCGCGATGTCGAGACAACGCCAGAGATCAACAATAAGTTTTTTAAAGAGGAGCAGAAATGAAAAAGGCATTGGCAACGTCCGCCCTAGGGTTGGTCGCCCTCGGCGCGCACGCTCAGAGCAGCGTGACGCTGTACGGGATCGTTGACGCGGGCATTGGCTACCAGAGCAGCCAGACGTCGCTCGGTTCGACCTCGGGCGGCCGCTCGGTCGTCAAGATGGTCAACGGCATCTGGGCCGGCAGCCGCTTCGGCCTGAAGGGCGGCGAGGACCTGGGCGGCGGCACGAAAGCGATTTTCCAGTTGGAAGAGGGCTTTAACAGCGCAACCGGCGCACAGGCCGTCTCCGGGCTGGCGTTCAACCGTCAAGCGTACGTCGGTGTGGCCAATACCACGTACGGTACGCTGACGGCAGGCCGCCAGTACACGTCGTACTACACGCTGCTGTCGCCGTATAGCCCGACCACGTGGCTGACCGGCGCCTACGGCGCACACCCGGGCGATATCGATTCGCTCGATACGCTGTACCGCGTGAACAACTCGCTGGTGTACACGTCCCCGAGCCTGCATGGACTGACCGTGAGCGGATCGTATGCGCTTGGCGGCGTGGCGGGCAGTACGAATGCCGGTTCGACGTGGAGCGCGGCAGTGCAGTACCTGAACGGTCCGTTCGGTATCGCGGCAGGCTTCCAGCGCATCAATAACTCGACGCCGGGCGGCGGCGCGTGGGGCGCGGACTCCACCGCGTCGAATGCGGGCGCGCAGCCGGGTGTGTCGGGGATTAACAACGGCTACCAGACCGCGCAGGCGCAACAACGCGTCGCGGTGACGGGTGGTTATGCATTCTCTTCGCAATGGGACGTCTCGTTCTCGTATTCGAACGTGCAATACATCCCGGGCATCAACTCGAAGTTCCATAACGAGGCGATTTTCAACACCGCCGGCGCAGTGCTGCACTTCAAGCCGCTCACGGTGCTGGATCTCGCCGCGGGCTATAGCTACACGCGCGCAACGCAGGCGAACGGCATCTCGAGCTCGGCTCGGTATCAGCAGTTCAATCTCTCGCAGTACTACAGTCTCTCCAAGCGTACCGGCCTGTATGCGCTGGAGGCCTATCAACGTGCGAGCGGCCAGACCCTGGGAACGAACGGTGCGAGCATCATCAACGCAACGGCGGATATCGGCGATGGCCAGAACAGCGCGCCGTCGTCGTCACGCAGTCAGTTTGCTGCGGGCGTAGGTATCATTCACCGGTTCTAACCGGGTAGTGTGGTGGCGGCGTCTATTGACGCCGCCAAGCTGGCGATACGTTTCACATAGGCGTCGCTGATCAGCACCCACCTGATTTGACCGGCGGGGTCACGTTCAGGCGAACCGCTACCTGCGGTTACATTAGGGGCGGAATAGATCAAAACCGGCCAGCACGACGACCCCGCTTACGACGATCATCGACACCGAGTGCTGCCCGAAGTAAAGAATGGCCGCGGCCGACCAGGTCGCGATAGAGAATCCTGCGATGTGTTTCATGAGGTGAACCCCAAGGCTATCGCCAATAATCCACTCACGATCCCGCAAGCCACTACCGCTAAAGCCACCACCGTCAACACGCGCCTGGGAAACGAACGCCCGAGCATGGCCATAGACGGCACGCTGATCAAAGGCAGCGTCATGAGCAATGCGCCAGCCGGGCCGGCCGCCATGCCGAAGGCAAGCATTGCCTGAATGATCGGTACTTCGCCCGCGGTCGGAATCACAAACAATGTCCCTGCGATGGCGAGCCCGACGATCCACAGCAGACTGTTATCGATGTCCGGTCCGATGTGCGGAAAGAGCCACGTCCGCGCCGCGCCCAGAATCAACACCAGCACGATGTATTCAGGAATCAGCCGGATTGTCATTCTTCCGAGGATTCTCACCCAGCGTGTGAAAGCGGTACCGGGATCGTCGTTCGCAACGAGTTGCGCCATGGCTTCGCGCGATGCCTGGGCCTCCTTCGGCGTGACCATTTTGTTCACGAGGTAGCCGAGGCCGAACACCATCACGAGGCCCAGCGCCAGCCGCAAGCCCATCCATTGCCAGCCGAGCACGAAGCCCATGAAGATCAGCGTGGCCGGATTGAGCGCCGTATTGCCAAGCCAGAATGCGATCGCAGCGCCCGGTGCGGCCTGACGGGCGCGCAAGCCCGCTACAACCGGTGCCGCGCAGCACGTGCACATCATGCCGGGCAGGGACATCAGCCCGCCGTTGACCACGCTGCTGAAATCGGTCCGGCCGAGCGCACGCGCAACCCACTGCGGCGGAATCAGCGCCTGCACGGCCGAGCCCAGCAGAAGCCCCAGCACCATCGCCTGCCAGATCGCCTTGCCGTAGGCCAGCGCGTAATCGATGGCTGCCTGCCATGATGCCGCCGGCGCGCTCGAAGACGTTCCCATCAGGATCGACTTGCCGATGGAGTGCTGGCTCGCGGCGACGAAAGCGCGGTTGTAGTAAGGGAACCACTTCACATAGAAGAGGCCGATCACAGCGATCAACAGGAACACGATCCAGCCGAGCGCGACACGGGGTTGCCGAAGTGTTGTTTGCATAGGGGCGTTCACTATAGATTTGAATCAGATCGAGGCGAGTGTGCTGCTGTCCAGCCGGGCAAGGAGTGCCTTTGCCTGTTCAACGACATCGGCGTCATTGGGCCGAAAATTCATTTGCATCGCGTGCGGCAGTTGCACGAAATGTTCGTGGCTGCTGCGCGCGTACGCCGGATCGTAATGCCGTTCGATCAACTCGCTAGCGAGTTCGGCGCGCCTGTTTTCGTCGACGAGCTGTTGCCAGCTTGTCACACGCTCACGGCTGTGCAGCCCAATCAGTTTTTGAAGCTGTCTTTTCAGCGATTCGGGATTGTCGAACAGATGCGCATAGTCGTGCAGCAGAAACGCCGCACGATCTTCGCGGTTCGACAACACTTCGATGCATGCACCCTGATGAAACGTCTCAAGGAGCGCGAGCGGCAACGTAATTGAACCGATCCGCCGGCTCTCCGATTCGACGAACACCGGCCGCTCGGGATCGAACGCGCGCAGCGCAGTCACCAGCAGCGTATCGAAGCGCTTTTGCGAAGGCTGTGGGACGCCCGCCAGGGCGCCGAGCAGGGACCCACGGTGCGAAGCCAGCGCTTCGAGGTCCAGCGTTTGAGCGCCAGCCCGGCTCAACGCGTCGAGCAGCCGGGTCTTGCCACTGCCGGTCGGGCCCACCAGCGCGATATATTTGAACGTCTTCGGCAATGAGCTGAGCGTGTCGAGCGTCGCCCGACGATAGGCCTTATAGCCGCCGTCGAGCTGCCGCGCCTGCCAGCCGATCATATTGAGCACCGTTGTGACCGAACCGGAGCGTTTGCCGCCGCGCCAGCAATAGATCAGCGGGCGCCACTGACGCGGTCGGTCCGCAAAGGTTGTCTCCAGATGTCGCGCGATGTTGCGCGCCACCAGCGCCGCGCCCACCCGCGAGGCTTCGAAAGGCGACACTTGTTTATACATGGTGCCGATCAGCACACGCTCTTCGTTGCTCAGCACAGGCGCGTTCAGCGCGCCTGGAATGTGGTCTTCAGCAAATTCAAGCGGCGTGCGCACATCGATGATTTCATCGAAATCACCTGATTTATCGAGGCTGACGAGAAGATTTTTCAAGGGGGATACGGTCGAAGCAGGCCGGCGGGCGGAGTGAAATTATCGCACGCGGCGTCATTGCCGCCTGCGAACCGCGTAGGAGCACGGCCGGACCGCATCGCGCAGCGCCCATCACAGGCGCTTGCTCAGATCACTTCGACGCGGTTTGCGCCGTCGACCATCTCGCCGATGACACACGCTTGACTGAATCCATCGGCGCGGAAAATAGCGAGAACGTCGTCGACCGCTTCAGGCGCGCACGAAACCAGCAGGCCGCCGGAGGTTTGCGGATCGGTGAGCAGGGTGCGGGCCGTCGGCGGCAATGACGATGTCAAGGCTATATCGTCTCCGTACGCGGCCCAGTTGCGCCCCGAAGCGCCGGTGAAAATCCCGGCCTCTGCAAACCCGACCACGTCCGGCAGCCAGGGTAAATCTGCATAGCGCACGCGCGCGGTCAGATTCGATCCGCGGGCCAGCTCCAGCGTGTGGCCCAGCAGGCCAAAACCGGTGATGTCGGTGAGGGCATGGACGCCGTCTAGCGTTGCCAGCTCGGCGCCTGGCCGGTTGAGTTTGGTCGTGGCCGCGATCATGGCGGCGTAGCCGTTTGAATCGAGCCGGTCTTTTTTCAACGCGGCCGACAGGACGCCCACACCCAGCGGCTTGCCGAGAATCAGCACATCGCCCGCCTGAGCAGCTGCGTTGCGTTTGACGCGCTGGGGATGAACCACGCCGAGCGCAACCAGGCCATAGATGGGTTCCACCGAATCGATGGAATGGCCGCCCGCGAGCGGAATGCCGGCTTCGGCGCACACGGATTCACCGCCTTTCAGCACGGCCGCGATCACGTCGTGGGGCAAGACGTTGATCGGCATGCCGACGATCGCCAGCGCCATGATGGGCTTGCCGCCCATGGCGTAAACGTCGGACAGGGCATTAGTCGCGGCGATACGGCCGAAATCGAACGGGTCGTCGACGATCGGCATGAAAAAGTCGGTCGTCGCGACGATCGCCTGCTCGTCGTTGAGCTTGTAGACGGCGGCGTCGTCGGCGGTATCGTTGCCGACCAGCAAGTCGGGGAAGAAGGGCAGTGGCGCGCTGCGCTTGAGCAGGTCGGCGAGCAGGCCGGGGGCGATCTTGCAGCCGCACCCTCCGCCATGCGAAAGGCTGGTCAGGCGCGGGGAATGGGTCGCGTTTGCGGTGGTATCGGTCATTGGTGCGGATTTCGGGCGTGGTATGACCACATTATGATGGTTGTTTCGACCCGGCGCAGGAATGGCGGACATACGCCGCTGGGTCGTTGTGGACGCAATCACTTTCACAAAGCCCCGGCTCCCGCTCGCGCAGCGTTCGGCCGGCATGCGGCGGGTCGAGCCCTTACGGTGTTATTGCTGCCCGCCCTCGCCAGCCTTGCGCCGCCGCGTCGCAGCAATGCAGCAAAACAGCAATTCAGAAAAATACAGCAATACAGTAATGCGGCAATGCGGCTTCAAATGCCCGCGAGCTTCGCTGCAGGACTTGATATGGGACTCTATAATCAATCTCAGTACCCTAAAAAAGCCGAGGCCATCAATGCCCCACATGTCCCGGCGACAGTTCCTGAAGGTCTCCACCACCACGCTCGCCGGATCGAGTTTAGCCCTGATGGGCTTCTCACCGGCACCCGCGTTGGCAGAAGTCCGTCAATACAAACTGTCGCGCACCACTGAAACCCGCAATACTTGCCCGTACTGTTCGGTCGGTTGCGGCATCCTGATGTATGGACTCGGCGACAACGCCAAGAACGCCAAGTCCAGCATAATCCACATCGAGGGCGATCCCGATCATCCGGTGAATCGCGGCACGTTGTGCCCAAAAGGCGCAAGCCTCATCGACTTCATTCACAGCCCGAGCCGCCTGAAGTATCCGGAATATCGCGCGGCCGGCTCGAACGAATGGAAGCGGATTTCGTGGGACGACGCGCTCGATCGTATCGCCAAACTGATGAAAGAAGACCGCGACGCCAATTTCGTCGAGACGACGGAAGACGGCAAGAAGGTCAACCGCTGGCTGACCACCGGCATGCTCGCCGCATCGGCCGGTAGCAACGAAGTCGGCTATCTGACGCACAAGACTGTCCGTAGTCTTGGCATGCTCGCATTCGACAATCAGGCGCGTGTCTGACATGGTCCGACGGTGGCAGGTCTTGCCCCGACGTTTGGCCGTGGAGCGATGACGAACCATTGGGTCGACATCAAGAACGCGGACGTGATTCTGGTGATGGGCGGCAATGCGGCCGAGGCGCACCCGTGCGGTTTCAAGTGGGTCACGGAAGCGAAGGCGCATCGCAAGGCAAGGTTGATCGTGGTCGATCCGCGCTTTACGCGTACGGCATCGGTTGCGGATTATTACGCGCAGATCCGGACCGGCTCGGACATCGTCTTCCTGGGCGGGGTGATCAACTATCTGCTCACCAACGACAAGATCCAGCACGAGTACGTGAAGAACTACACGGACATGCCGTTCATCGTTCGTGAAGACTTCTCGTTCACGGACGGTCTGTATTCCGGCTACAACGCCGACAAGCGCAGCTATGACAAGAGCTCGTGGGACTACGAACGCGGTGACGACGGCTTCGCGAAGGTCGATCTCACGCTTGAACACCCGCGCTGCGTCTATCAGTTGATGAAGCAGCACTACTCGCGCTATACGCCCGAGCAGGTTGAAAAGATCTGCGGCACGCCTGAGGACAAGTTCCTGAAGGTCTGCGAGATGCTCGCATCGACGGCCGTCCCTGGACGCGCCGGCACAATCCTGTACGCGCTCGGCTGGACGCACCACTCGGTTGGCTCGCAGATCATCCGCACCGGCGCGATGGTGCAGTTGCTGCTCGGCAATATCGGCATTGCGGGCGGCGGCATGAATGCGCTGCGCGGTCACTCGAACATCCAGGGCTTGACCGACCTCGGCTTGATGTCGAACCTGCTGCCGGGCTATATGACCTTGCCGCTCGAGGCAGAGCAGGACTTCGACGCCTTCATCAAGAAGCGCGCGAGCCAGCCGCTGCGGCCGAACCAGCTCAGCTACTGGCGCAACTACCGCGCTTTCCATGTCAGCTTCATGAAGTCATGGTGGGGCGATAACGCGACCGCCGAGAACAACTTCGGTTTCGACTATCTGCCGAAGCTCGACAAATCGTACGACATGCTGCAGGTCTTCGAGCTGATGAACCAGGGCAAGATGACCGGCTACATCGCGCAGGGCTTCAACCCGCTTGCCGCGGCGCCGAACAAGGCGAAGATCGGCGCGAGTCTGGCCAAGCTGAAGTGGCTCGTCATCATGGATCCGCTCGCCACCGAAACGTCCGAGTTCTGGAAGAATTTCGGCGAGTTCAACGACGTCGATTCATCGTCGATCCAGACGGAGGTCTTCCGTCTGCCGACCACGTGTTTCGCGGAAGAGCGCGGTTCGCTGGTCAGTTCGAGCCGGGTGCTGCAGTGGCACTGGCAGGGCGCGAACGGCCCGGGCGAATCGAAGAGCGATCTGGAAATCATGTCGGGGCTGTGGCTGCGCATCCGCAAGGCTTATAAGGAGAACGGCGGCAAGTATCCCGATCCGATTCTCAACATGAGCTGGCCTTACGCGGACCCGGAAAGCCCGACGCCTGAAGAAATCGCCATGGAGTTCAACGGCAAGGCGCTCGCCGACGTGACCGATGCTGTCGATAAATCCAAAGTGCTCGCCAAGAAGGGCGAGCAGTTGTCGGGCTTCGCGCAATTACGAGACGACGGCAGCACGGCGAGCGGTTGCTGGATCTTCTGCGGATCGTGGACTCAGGCGGGCAACCAGATGGGCCGGCGCGACAACTCCGATCCGACCGGCATCGGCAACACGCTGAACTGGGCGTGGGCATGGCCCGCGAATCGGCGGATCCTGTACAACCGCGCTTCGTGCGACGTCAGCGGCAAGCCGTTCGATCCCACCCGCAAGCTGATCGCATGGAACGGCACGACGTGGACGGGGGCGGACATTGCCGACTTCAAGGCCGACGAACCGCCGGAAAATGGCATGAATCCGTTCATCATGAATCCGGAGGGTGTGGCGCGCTTCTTCTCGCGCGACGGTCTGGTGGAAGGACCGTTTCCCGAGCACTACGAACCGTTTGAAACGCCGCTCGGCTACAACCCGCTGCATCCGGACAACAAGGCGGTCGTCAGCAATCCGGCGGCGCGCGTGTTTCCGGACGATCGCGCCGCGTTCGGCACGCACGAGAACTTCCCGCATACGGCGACCACCTATCGTCTGACCGAACATTTCCACTACTGGACCAAGCACGCGCGCCTGAACGCGATCGTGCAGCCGCAGCAGTTCGTGGAAATCGGCGAGGATCTGGCGAAGGACATCGGCGTGGTCGCGGGGGATCGCATCAAGGTGTCGTCCAATCGCGGGCACATCGTGGCCGTCGCGCTGGTGACCAAGCGCATCAAACCGCTGATGATCGAGGGGAAAAAAGTCCAGACAGTCGGGTTGCCGTTGCATTGGGGCTTCAAGGGACTCACGAAGCCGGGCTATCTCGTCAATACGCTGACGCCTTCCGTAGGCGACGGGAATTCGCAGACACCGGAATTCAAGTCGTTCCTCGTCAAGGTCGAAAAGGCTTAAGGAGCTGAGATGGCACTGCAATCACTGGATATCAAACGCCTCTCAGCCACGACCTTGCCGGAGCCGCAAGTCCGCGAGCCGGTCACGGGGACAGTCGCCAAGCTCATCGATGTGTCGAAGTGCATCGGCTGCAAGGCGTGTCAGACGGCCTGCATGGAATGGAACGATCTCCGCGATGAAGTCGGCGACACGATCGGTATTTACGACAACCCGCGCGATCTGAGCGAGCATTCGTGGACCGTCATGCGCTTCTCGGAGTACGAGAATACGGAAGGCGATCTCGAATGGCTGATCCGCAAGGACGGCTGTATGCATTGCGAGGATCCGGGCTGTCTGAAGGCCTGTCCTTCGCCGGGCGCGATCGTGCAGTACACCAACGGCATCGTGGATTTTCACGAGGAAAACTGCATCGGCTGCGGCTATTGCGTGACCGGTTGCCCGTTCAACGTGCCGCGCATTTCGAAGAAGGACAACCGCGCGTACAAGTGCACGCTGTGTTCGGACCGTGTGGCTGTCGGTCAGGAACCGGCGTGCGTGAAGACCTGCCCGACCGGCGCGATCATGTTCGGCACCAAGGAAGACATGAAGCAGCAAGCGGAGGATCGGATTGTCGATCTGAAGGAACGGGGTTTCCAGAACGCGGGCCTGTACGACCCCGCCGGGGTGGGCGGCACGCATGTGATGTACGTGCTGCATCACGCCGATAAAGCTAACCTCTATCACGGCTTGCCACAGAATCCGAAGATCAGTCCGATGGTTACGCTCTGGAAGGGGCTCGCGAAACCGCTGGCGCTGGCAGGCATCGCGTTCGCGGCCGTGGCGGGTTTCTTTCACTACACCCGCGTGGGTCCGAACGAGGTGACGGAGGCGGAAGAAGCCGAAGCGCAGCACGAAGCCGACGAAGCGCGCCGTTCCCGGGAGTTGTCTGATGAAACACACTGACCTGAAAGACGTGAAGGGCAACAGCCTGATCGTGCGCTACACGCCGAATGAGCGTACGAATCACTGGATCACCGCCATCACGTTCATTTTGCTGGCGCTCTCCGGACTCGCCATGTTTCATCCGGCGATGTCCTGGCTTTACGCGATCTTCGGTGGCGGGCAATGGACGCGGATCTTGCATCCGTTCGTCGGCTGCGTGATGTTCATCTCGTTCCTGATTCTTGCGCTGCGCTTCTGGCATCACAATTATCTCGACAAGGCCGACATCCAGTGGATGAAGCAGATCGACGACGTACTCAACAATCGCGAGGAAAAACGCCCGGCGATCGGAAAGTACAATGCCGGTCAAAAGCTGCTATTTTTCACAATGGTGGTCTGTTTGCTGCTGTTGCTGGCAAGCGGCATTGTGACCTGGCGGCGGTATTTCTCGATCTATTTTCCGATCGATATCATCCGCCTCGCGGCGGTTGTGCACGCGGCAGCTGCGTTCGTGCTGATTGTGGGCATCGTTGTGCATATTTACGCGGCCTTGTGGGTCAAGGGATCGATCGGCGCGATGACACGCGGTACCGTGACGTATGGCTGGGCGAGAAAGCATCATCCGAACTGGTTCAAGGAGATGATCGGCAAGTAGCGCTGCGCGACTCTTTTTGCCGCGCTGCACCCGGGCCGCCGTCTTTGTTCGATGAACTGCGGCGGCTCTTCAGTTTTCAGAGGTCGATACTTTGGTTCAACGCATTCTTGAAGCCGGCGATATCGAGTCGCTCGATCACTCGGCCATTCCTCGCATTCGTACGCCGGAGCGCCTGGCGGTATTTTCGGCTCGCGCCGCGCGGCTGCGCCAACTTGCGGCGCTCAGCAATCCGATCGCCGGCTACTTGCGGCTGATGGCCGCGCTTGCCGACGCGCAGCAAGCAGTCATGACAGGCTTCAAGGCAAAGCCGCCCAGCGCTGAATTGATCGCGAGCGCGCAACAGCATTCGATGCCGCTGATACCGGCGCTGTCCGGCGTGCGCGATCCGGCGTGGCACGAGGTTCTGATTCAGTTGCTCGACAAGCTGCAAGCCGCCGGCCTGCTCACGCCGCCGCTCGAAGCGCTCATCGCGAAGCTCAGAACGCTCGATGCCGCCACGCTCGAATCCCAGGCCGACGCGATCTTCGCGCAGCGTTTCGCTGAAGTCGATCCGGCGAGTGCGCCGTTCATCATGGCCGCGCTCCAGGTGGTCTGGACCGACCTCGCTGCCGATATCGACAAACGCGACGTCCCGTACCTCGAAACGCTCGGCCTGTGTCCCGTTTGCGGCTCTCATCCGGTGGCGAGCACCGTTCGGATAGGCGGCGTTCACGACAACTACCGCTACCTGCAATGCGGCCTGTGTGCCACCGAGTGGCATATGGTCCGGTCGAAATGTTCGAATTGCGACTCGACCAAGGGCATTGCGTATCACACGCTCGGATCGCCGGACGCCGATGC
Source organism: Paraburkholderia sp. IMGN_8 (assembly GCF_038050405.1). Taxonomy (NCBI): domain Bacteria; kingdom Pseudomonadati; phylum Pseudomonadota; class Betaproteobacteria; order Burkholderiales; family Burkholderiaceae; genus Paraburkholderia; species Paraburkholderia sp. IMGN_8. Next base: position 414,452 of record NZ_CP150901.1, read on the forward strand.
CGCCACGAAAGAAGCCGAATCCAGCAAAGCGGCTTTGAAGGCGGAATCGTGTGACGAATGCCATACTTACCGGAAGATTGGTTATCAGTCGAAGGACTACGATTTCGATCCGTTCGCGGACGATCTCGCCAGCCTCACGCTGGACTTGCTGATGGGAGAGGAAGGTTACAGGCGGGCGTCGCCGCACCCGTGGCTCTGGCCGGAACAGACCGACACCGCTACTGACCCTTCCAGCGAGTCCGATTAAAAGAGGATTGTCTCGTGAGCGATGTGACGAGCGCTGAATTGCAGGCGCTAATGGGACGTGTGCCATCGGTGGAGAAGGTGATGGCGTCGGCTGAGTTTGCGCCGCTCGTGGTTGAGTTCGGCCGCACGCAGGTTTTGAACGCGTTGCGTCACGCGCTCGACGGCTGGCGCGCTAGCGTGCAGTCGGGCGAAGCGTCCAGGGCGAACGTACGTGCGCTCGATGCGGCGCAACTCGCGGCATCGGTCGAGGCGGCGCTGCGCAAGCACAACCAGGCCCGCTTGCGCAGCGTCTTCAATCTGACCGGCACGGTGTTGCATACCAATCTCGGCCGCGCGTTGCTGCCTGACGAAGCGGTGCGCGCCGTCGTGAAGGCGCTTACGCAACCCGCCAACCTCGAGTTCGATCTTGCGACAGGCAAGCGCGGCGATCGCGACGATCTGATCGACGAACTCATCTGCGAACTGACCGGCGCGGAAGCGGCGACCGTGGTCAACAACAACGCCGCGGCTGTGTTGCTCACGCTGTCAGCGCTCGCGTCGAAGAAAGAAGTGATCGTGTCGCGTGGCGAGCTGGTTGAAATCGGCGGCGCGTTTCGCATTCCCGACATCATGAGCCGCGCGGGCGCGAAGCTGCGCGAAGTCGGTACGACGAATCGCACGCATCTCAAGGACTACGAGGAAGCAATCGGCCCGCGCACCGCGCTGCTGATGAAAGTCCACACGAGCAACTACGCGATCAGCGGCTTCACCAAAGAGGTCGGTGTCGGTGAAATTGCGCCGCTCGCCCATTCGCGAGATCTTGCCGTTGCCGTGGATCTCGGCAGCGGCACGCTGGTCGATCTGACGCAATGGGGCTTGCCGCGCGAGACCACGGTACGGGAAACCATCGAAGCCGGCGCCGACCTCGTTACGTTCAGCGGCGACAAATTGCTCGGCGGCCCGCAAGCCGGTTTGATCGTCGGCCGACGCGACCTGATCGCGCGAATCAAGAAGCATCCTCTCAAACGTGCGCTGCGGGTCGGCAAACTAACGCTTGCAGCGTTGGAGCCGGTGCTGCAACTCTATCGGGCGCCGGAGCATCTCGCCGGGCGGCTGACGACGCTGCGCTTGCTCACGCGTCCCGCCGACGACATTCGACTCGCCGCGCAACGGGTGCAGCCCGCGTTGCAGCGTGCGATTGGCGAGCGTTATGCGGTCGCGGCGGAGCCGATGTTCAGCCAGATCGGCAGCGGCGCGTTGCCTGTAGACGTGCTGGCGAGCTATGGCCTTGTCGTCAGGATGGCTGATGGAAAGCGCGGCGGCCGTCAGTTGCTCGCGCTGGAGAAGGTGCTGTGCGACATGGCGCGACCCATCATCGGCCGTATCGCGGACGACGCGTTGCGCCTCGATCTGCGTTGTCTCGAAGCCGCCGATGAAGCGCAACTGCTCGAGCAACTGCTTGAGCAACCGAAGGGCGCGCGCGCATGATCGTCGGTACGGCGGGGCATATCGATCACGGCAAGACAAGTCTGGTAAAAGCGCTATCCGGCGTCGATACCGACCGGCTGAAGGAAGAAAAGGCACGCGGCATTTCGATCGAACTGGGCTATGCCTACGTGCCGCTAGAGAACGGCGACGTGCTCGGCCTGATTGACGTTCCGGGTCACGAAAAACTCGTCCACACGATGACCGCCGGTGCGAGCGGTATCGATTTCGCGCTGCTCGTGATCGCCGCCGACGACGGCGTGATGCCGCAAACGCGCGAACATCTGGCCATTGTGCAACTGCTCGGCATCAAGCGTGGCGCGATAGCGTTGACAAAGGTCGATTGCGTGGACGCGCAGCGGTTGCAGGAGGTGCGTCAGGAAATTGCGTCGTTTCTGCGCGGTAGCGTGCTGCAGGACGCGCCTGTCTTCGACACCTGCGCGATGCGTGCCGATGATCCCGGCGTCGCTTCGTTGAAGGCGCATCTGCTCGCTGCAGCCGTGGACTGGCGGATGAAACGCGACGATGGCCTGTTCCGTCTCGCCGTTGACCGGGTCTTCACGCTCGCAGGGCAAGGGACGATTGTGACGGGGACTGTGGTGGCGGGGCGCGTCAATGTCGGCGATACGATGCTGCTCGCGCCGAAAAATCAGCCTGTGCGTGTACGCAGTATTCATTCGCAGAATCGTCAGGCCACAGCCGGGCGAGCAGGGGAGCGCTGCGCGCTGAATCTTGCGGGCATCGACAAGAGCGCGATCGATCGCGGCGACTGGATCGTCGATCCGCGTCTGTCGCAGGCGTCGGAACGTATCGACGTGAGGTTGACGCTGCTTGCCGATGCGCCGCTCACGCTGGAGCATTGGGCGCCGTTGCACGTGCATCTGGGCACGCAGCATCAGGTCGCGCATGTCGCGCTGCTCGACAGTGCGACGCTTGCTGCCGGTCAGCGCGGGCGTGTGCAACTCGTGTTCGAACGCCCGGTATGCGCGCTTCCCGGCGACCGCTTCGTCGTGAGGAATGCGCAGGCTAATCGCACCATCGGCGGCGGTCATGTGCTCGATCCGTTTGCGCCGGCGCGCAAGCGTCGTTCCGCTGAACGTCTCGCATGGCTCGATGCGATGCAGACCATGCTGGAGACTGGAACGCTCGACGCCATGCTCGCTCGCGCGCCTCATGGCCTGTCACGCTCTTTGCTGGAGCGTTTGACGGGCATGCCGGCCGCGGCGCTTAAGTTGCCGCTCGACACACGCGTGGTCGAGCATCCCGGCGACGACGCGTTGCTCGTCGCAAACGCCGCATGGCAATCGCTGGCTGCGCGATTGACTGCGGCGCTGAAGCAATACCACGAACGCGTGCCTGACGAATCAGGTCCGGATGTATCGCGCCTGCGGCGGATTGCGGCACCTCTCGTTGACGAGGCGGTGTGGCGCGCGCTGGTCGATGATGCCGAGGCGCACGGCGAGATCGTCAGACGCGGGCCCTGGTTGCATCTCCCGGACCACGCGGTGACGCTCGACGACGCCGATCGCGCGCTCGCGGCGGTGCTGCTGCCGGCTGTGAAAGAAGGGCGCTTCGATCCTCCCTGGGTCCGCGATCTGGCGAGCGCGCATGGCGTATCAGAGGACCGCGTGCGTCAGTTGATGCGCAAGCTTGCGCGGCAGGGAGAGATTTATCAGGTCGTGCGCGACCTCTTTTACCATTCTGACGCGATTCGCGAACTGGCCTCGATTGCGGCCGCCGAAGCGCATAAGAACGCAGGTACAGTGGCTGCTGCGCCGTTTCGCGATGTCACCGGTCTTGGACGAAAGCGTGCGATTCAGCTCTTAGAGTTTTTCGACCGGGTTGGTTATACTCGCTTCCACCGTGGCCTGCATCTGATGCGCACGGATAGTCGTTGGCTCGATCTGCTCTGATTCGCAACGAATGATTTGATCATCGTAGGAAGGCATCCGTATCCGGTGGTGCGGCTGGGCTTCAAACCCAGTTGAGGGCGTCAGCCGCTCTCAGGTCGGTTCGACTCCGGCTGCCTTCCGCCCGGCAAGGCTTCCAGGGCATTCCAATATCTTTGTAGAGTTCATCAATTAACGTCGTAAACGACACGAATTGGTTGTTTTGCACGGGACGTCTTTCCAAACTTGGACTGATTTTGAAGCCGAGTCTCGGTCATCAAGCTCAGCGCCCGGGCGAAGTGCCGTCTCCTCTAGATGAAGCGCCCGCCTGTGGAACCTAGTACGTTCAAGGTAGCCGACTCCCCTCCCGGTACGCTGATACATCCGTGCTATAACTTTCTGCGCAGTCGGATAGATACTCTCAAGGCGTAGTTCTTGGAACGATTGCCGGAAGGCATCAAAGCGGGCTTCTTCGCGTTGAATCTTTTCTCTGCGCATGGTCTCCCTTCCTCTTTTCACTAGCCTTCGTGCAATATCCGGCGCCAGCTTGCGCAAAAACTTTTCGTCCACGTCGAGAAGCCGCGCAGCCTGACGGAGATTTTGCGCCGATCCTGATTCGAAAATCCTACCCAGCTCCGCGAGCAGTCTTTCGGAGGTTTTAGTTGCCGCCCCCCAACGCTGCCTTACTATTAATGGTCTGGCGACAGAAGCTGGATCTACTTTTCTCAGGATTACCTTGTTTCCAAGGAGGATGTCGGATACACAGCAGCCGCAGCAGTTCGCGATCAGTAACAGTCGAGGAAGACTCGGGTAAGCGGCGAAAATTGGCGCCGCGCGGAACGGTTCGGAGATCGAAGATGCGCTGAAAGCGTACGAGCGTGATCGCATTCCACGCACCAGCCGCGTCCAGCTCGGCGCGCGCGCACGAGGCACGACGCTGCATCTGCGTTCACCGTGGGCGCGCGTGAAGCGCAACCTGGGTTTCAGGCTGGAGGGGCTGCGTAACCCTGAAACGACCATGCATCGCGCGGAATGGATTTACGGGTATGACGCCACGCAGCGATAGCGCGGGCTCGCGCTGGTTCGATTATCCGCGGCTGCGGGGCGTGGGCCGCGCATCCTTGGTCCGTGATTGCGGCGTTGCGTTCTCGGGCTCTTCGAGTCCCGGGAGCACCAGCTCTTCCATCAACGCCAGTACGCGCAAGCAAAAGGCATTTCCGGCGGCGCGCTCTTCCTCGGAAAAATGCGCCATCGCCGGTGCGATCGACGATTCGTCCGCGAGCTTCACGATTGCCTTCTCGACGAGGTCGAGGCCTTTCCTGGTCAGGTGCACGATGAACCCGCCGCCGTGGCTTGGATCAGCCTGCCGTTCCACCATGCCGAGACTGGCCAGTCGGTCGATCTTCTTGGTGATCGCGCCCGAGGTCACGAGCAGCGCCCGATACAGGTCGGTTGGGCGCTTCGCGTACGGATGGCCGCTGCGGCGCAGCGCGAGCAGCACGCGCATGTCGGACCCGCTGATCCCGCCAAGGCGCTGGCACATTTTATCGAAGGCCTGTTCGACCAGCGTGCCGAGACGCATGAAGTAGATCGCGAGCAGGAAGTTCGACAGATCGAGATCGCTACGTTCGAGTTGCCACTGCAAGGAGATGAACTCGATGTGGCTGCTGCCGGGACGATTTGGCTTCTTGCCGGATTCCCCCGGAGCCGCTGGCGCCTTCTTGCTGACTCGGGGACGCGCGGGTTGCTTGGTGGCGGCAGTGCTCATCTTGTTGACTTCCTTGCGATTCATGCGATCTCGGCCGATTGTAGCGGGTGGGCCGCCCATAGGTAGCGGGCGGGCCGCCAACTATTGTACGTAATTCCCCGACGCGCACGCGCCGGGCGGCGCCGGCGCGAACCGCCTCGGGGTATCGGCGAGTCGAACGATCGCGATGGCACCGCGCGTGGCGCCGGTGCTTGATCGGCCTGGTCAGGCTGCCCGCACCGCGGCGCTCAGCATATCGGCCACCTGACGCTGGGCCAGTGCGGCGGCGCGGACCTCACCCCGCATGCCATAAAACGTGTGCAGCATGCCCGAGTACCGCACGCTGGTCGCCGGCACACCCGCTTCGGCCAGTTTTTGCGCGTAGGCTTCACCGTCGTCGCACAGAACGTCGCACTCGGCGGTGATCACGAGGGCCGGCGGCAGGCGCGAATGGTCGTCGGCGAGAAACGGCGAGAGTTTCCACGTCGTCGGCGACACGCCGTGATCGAGCGCATACGTGCGAAACGCGTACGCGACGTCGGCCGTGCGTTGCATGAAGCCTTCCGCGTAAGCTGACATCGATGTGCGTTGCTGTCGGGCGTCCGTTGCGGGATAGACGAGCGCCTGCGCGAGGATGCGCGGTGCCGCGTGCTCGCGCGCCAGCAGGCACACGACGGCGGCGAGATTGCCGCCGGCCGATTCGCCGAACACCGTCAGGCGCGACGACGGAAGCCCATGCTCATGACCGTGCTCGGCGGCCCAGCGGGTCGCCGCCCACACGTCTTCCAGCGCGGCGGGGAACGGATGCTCGGGGGCGAGCCGGTAGTCGACGCTGATCACGGCCAGCCCGGAATCGTTGGCCAGATGCCGGCACACCGCGTCGAAGCTGTCGAGATTGCCCATCAGCCAGCCGCCGCCGTGAATGGCCATCGTCACGCCGGTGGCGCCTGCGGGATGATAGACGCGCACCGGGATGTCGCCGCCAGGGCCTGGAACGGCGAGATCGAACACCTTGTCGATATGAGGGCCGGGCGCCCGGGCGGCCGTGCGCGCGGCGATACCGGCGCGCGCTTCGGCGGGGCTCACCTCTGCCATGCTCGGCCGCGCCGCGGCCGCCGCGGCAAGCGCGCGAAGCGCCGGGTGGATCTGACTTTGAGAGGAAGAAGACATCGTGTATCTCAAGGAGTCGGGGTTGCCGAGGGGGCGAACGTGATGCGCGGAATCGCGGCCAGCACGCTGAGGCCGCCATCGACGGTGACGATTTCGCCGGCCATATGGGCGCTCAGGTCGGAAGCGAGGAACAGCAGGTGGCCCGCGATTTCCGCCGCGGTGGCAGCCCGTCCAAGCGGGATCGCGCTGCCGACTCGCGTCCACGTCTCTTCGTCCAGACGCTGGTTCAGCCGCGGCGTGCGGACAAAACCCGGCGACACTGCGTTGATGCGCACGTTGTACGGCGCATACTCGGCGCCCGCGGCGCGCACGAGGTGATGCAGCGCCGCCTTCGACGCCGCATAGGCGACCTCGTTCGGTATCGCGCGATCGCCGGCAAGCGAGCCGACGAACGCGAAGGTGCCGCCGCCGTCGGCCTTCATCATCTCGCCACCAATCTGAATCGCAAGGTACGCATGGCGCACGACGATGTCGAATTGCTTGTCCCACGACGCATCGTCGACGGCGGCCAGCGGCTTGATGCCCGCGACGCCGATAATGTCGACCACGCCGTGGATGCGCCCGAAGTGCTTGCGCGCCGTGTCGAACACGCGCTGCATGTCCTCGCGGGAGGTGGCGTCCGCCACGCACGGGATCCCGTCCACGGCTTGGGCGATGTTGTGGGCGAGCTGCTCGTCGCGGTCGACGCAGAGCACGCGAGCGCCGGCTTGTGCGAGCGCATGGACCGTTTGCTCGCCGATGCCTTGACCAGCGCCGAGTACCACGAAACCCCGGCCGTCGAGGCGCAACAGAGACAGGTAGTCCGGCGTGTTGCTGGGAGTTTGATTGATCGTCATGAGTCGTCTCCTTAGGCTTCGATTGCCTGGCGATGCGCCGGCAGCAGATCCTGCCAGGCCGCCCCTTCCTCGAGTTCCCGGTCGCAGGCGCTCACGCCGCGCAGATCGAGACCGAGCGCCGGCGGCTGCTGGTTCTCCATGACGCGTTTGATCGATTCCAGCAGCACGCGGCGCACACGCACGACGGCCTGGTCCGCGGGCACCAGATGCTCGCGCGAACGATCGTAGAGGGGGCCTTGGGACAGCCCGATCGTCGCGTCCTCCACCTCGACGCCGCGCAGTCCGGTCCAGTTCTCCTTCATCAACTCGCGGTTCTGGCCGAACGAATCCGCCCAGCTGGCCGTGAAAGTGCAATTCTTGCGGTCATAGTACTTGGGGTCGTTCAGACCGAGCAACTCGACGATTTTCTCTTCGGTCACCGGCACGTCGCCGTGGACGACGATGTAGGTGCTCGTGTGCGTATCGTCTTCGGGCACCTCGAGGACCGTGAACTGGAACGCCGGGGCAGGGATGATGCGGCCGTACGGCACGATGAACGGGACCACGCGGGCGTTGCGGACTTTCGCGTCGGTCGTCTTGCGCAGCGCGACGTAGTGGAAGCCGAACGCCGTATCCTCGATTTTCAGCGCCGGTTCCAGGTCGTTGGAGGCCAGCGCGGCGGGATTGATCACGTCGGGGTTGGGCGTGAACTCGTTCTCTTTCCAGCCGGGGCGTGCCATGTTGGTGTGCAGCACGCCGACGTGCGAGCTGTCCTCGCCGCCTTCGACCAGTTGCAGATAGTTGCACGAGACGTTGATGCGCAGCACGACGCGGTGGTTCGGTTCCGCGTCCATGAACGCGTAACGCGAGAACGCCGGCAGCAGTTCCTTCGGCCCGACGTACGCCCATACGATGCCGCCGGCCTCGCGCGCGGGAAACGACGGCGCCTTCATCCGTGCGGCGTACTTGGGATCCGCATGGTTCGGCGTTTCCATCACGTCGCCCGACGCGCTGAACTTCCAGCCGTGATACAGACAGCGAATGCCGCCTTCCTCGACGCGGCCAAGCGCGAGCGACGCGCCGCGGTGCATGCACAGCTCCTCCAAAAAGCCGACGTTGCCGTCGGTATCCCGGAACGCGACATAGTTCTCGCCGAGCAGACGAACGCGCAACGGCGCGCAGTCTGGATGCGGCAATTGCGCGGAGGTGCACACCGGGTGCCAGAAACGTCGCATCAACGCGCCGCCCGGCGTACCTGGGCCGACGCGGCAAATCATTTCGTTATCTTTATGGGTCAACATATCGGAACTCCTGTCTCAAGCGGGGTTATCAGTTGCGCGGGTTGCGGGCGCCGGCGGACGAAACGATCCGATGGTGCGGAACCAGCTGTCGCCAGTCTTCGCCCAGGCCAATCTCGCCGGAGATGCCGATTGCACGGCCCGCGTCCGCTTGCAGCGCCGGAATGTCCTGCTGATCCCGTTCGGCGCGGGCATAGGCGAGCAGGGTGCGATGCAGGCGGCTGATCGCGAGGTCTGCGCTCGACAGCAGTTCCTGCGACCGGTCGCGGATCGGGCCGCTCGAAATGCTGCATGCGGCGTCTTCCTGCGTGATGCTGTCGAACCCGGTGAAGTGGCCGTCGCGTTGCAGCCGGCGATCCTGGCGGTAGCCGTTGACGAACGCCATGGCCGCCGGCGAGTCGCACGTGTCGAGCGTCATGCCGTATTTGCGCAGCGTCGGCTCGTCGAGGCCGACGAAGGTGAGCTGTGCGCTGCGCAGCGGCTCTTCGCCGACGGGCTTTTCGGCATCCCACCACACGTGAAAGAAGTAGCAGCGCTCGTCGTTGATCGGGACCGCGGCGAGCCACACGTCGCCGTTCGCGTTGGCGATGAAGCACGGCGCGATGAACGACGTGACGCGAGCCATGCGGCTCTCGCCGGTCTGGCGGATCGCCACGTAATGAAAGCCGAAGTCCGTCTCGTCCGCCTCGATCGTCGGAGCGGCATCGAATTGCATGTGCGTGATCTTTCCTGCGTAGTCCAGATCGGAGTTATTGGTCTGGGACAGCGCGGAGCTGTGAAGAACGGTCAGATGCGACGAGTCGACGAGCCCTTCGATCACCTGGACGAAGTTGCAGTTGACGATCGCGCACACGTTGATGCGATGGGAATCCGGCAGGTCCATGAATGGCCGGTGCGGGAACGGGGGCTCCTTGCCCTGCGGGCCCAGATAGGTCCAAATCAGGCCACCCGCCTCGCGCACCGGGTAGGTACGCCCCTTGATGCGGTCCTTGAATTTCGGGTCGGCGACGTTCGGCGTCTCGAGCACGGTCCCGTCCACCGCGAATTTCCAGCCGTGGTAGATGCAGCGCAGGCCGTCGCCGTCTGCGCGTGCCAGCTGCATCGACGCGCCCCGATGCAGGCAGCCCTCGTCGTAGAGCCCGGGACGGCCTTGCTGGTCGCGCCAGACCACGAAGCGCTGCCCGAGCAGTTCGATCGTTTTCGGATCGCCGTCCGGCTGCGGCATGTCCGACGACTGGATCACGGGCAGCCAGAAGCGGCGCATCGCATTGCCCATCGCGGTGCCCGCACCGGTACGGCACATCAGTTCATTGTCCTGCTTGGTCAACATATGAATCCCCTGGTTGCGGATGTCGGCGGAGAGTGAATGGTGGCGTCAGAGGTCGAGCACCAAACGCGACGTCTTCGCGCGCGAACAGCACGGCATGAAGCAATCGTTGCGCGTGCGCTCGTCCTCGGTCAGGTAAAGGTCACGATGGTCGGGCACACCTGCCAGCACCCTGGTCATGCAGGTGCCGCAGACCCCCTGTTCGCACGACAGCGGCAGGTCGAATCCGGCATCCAGAAGCGCATGCGCGACGCTTTGATCGGCCGCCACCTCGATGACTTCGCCGCTGCTGCGAATTTCGATTTCTAACGGACCGTCTTCGTCCGACGGCTCGACCGGCGGGCCCGCGAAATATTCGCGGTGCAGATGTGCTTCATCCCAGCCGAGTTCGCGCGCGGTTTGCAGGATGTGATCCATGAAGCCCGTCGGCCCGCAGACGTACAGGTGCTTGTCGGCCGACGGCGCGCCGATCGCGGCTCGCGCGTTCAACTGCTGCTCGGACGGGCCGTCGTCGGTGTGCACGTGCACCTGTGCATCGTCTCCGAGCGACATCTGCTGCGCACGCTCGACCAGCGCCATGCGCGACAGGGAACGGCCGCAGTAGTGCATCTCGAACGGGCGGCTCTCGCGCGCCAACTGCTGGGCCATGCAGATGATCGGCGTGATGCCGATGCCGCCCGCGAACAGGATCGACCGTTCAGTACCGCTGTGCAGTGCAAAGTGATTGCGCGGGACGCTGATGGTGAGCGTATCGCCCGCATTCACGCTGTCGTGAAGCGCCACGGATCCGCCGCGGGACTGGCGGTCGCGCAGCACACCGATGCGGTAGCACGGGCGTTTTGTCGGCAGGTCGTACAGCGAATATTGGCGTACCAGTCCGCCGGGGAGATGCACGTCGATATGCGCGCCGGCTTCGAAGGTGGGCAAAGGCGTATCCGACAAGGGCTTGAATTCATAGCCGACGATATCGTCGGCCAGCCACGTCCTGACGGAGACGCTGACTTGCAACGTGGCGCTGATAGAGGTCTTTGACGTTTCCATGGTGACATCATGATGAAAGAGGAGCGTGTCAGGCGGCACTGTGCAGACGACGCCGAATGACGACCGGAGCTGCACCCAGTTGCCGCTGAATGAGCCAGCGTGCGAGACCCTGGTCCATGACGCGTACGTGTTCGGGAAACCAGTCAACCAGCGCGCGGGCAAACGAGCGAACGACCTGGGGCCGGCCTTCGGCCAGCGCGATGCGCACCTCGTCGAGCGACTTGAGCACGGCCGCATGCTCGTCGATATGGCAGCCGGCCGAACCATAGGCTGTCTCGCGCATCGAGTCGTCCTCCTCGCCGAAGTGGCGGCGTGCGTGCTCGGCAAAGCCTTCGAGCGCGGCCGCGAGGTTGTCGTCCGTCGTCGTGAGCAACGTGTCGACGCATTCGACGAACTCGCGATGCGTGTCGTCCATCGACAGATGTCCGAGCGCGTAGTCGTCGTCCCAGACAAAAGTTTGTTCCGATGTATTCATTTCCGGCACAGGTCCGATCAGTAAAACACGGTGAATCAATGTCTTCCTAGGAAGATATATAACGAATCAATCGGTGTCGAGGTAGGGAAAACTCTGATCGAATAAAAGTGTGAAGAATGGGTCTATATAGTGCGAAAAGCATGATTAACCTTGAATTTACTGATGTTGGCATGCGAAAAATAAGTTGCACTCAGGGAAACTCCGAAGTTTGAATTCAATTGACGTGGAAGATGATTGTTGTATCTTCCACGGAAGATTCTAATCATTAACACTATCGGAGGAGATCTGTGAGTCCAACGTCGAGGTTGTCCGGACGCGCGTTCCCGTTGCGCAAGGCGGTTTTTTGGGGACTCGCGTCGCTTGCGGCATGCGCATCGGGCGCATTGCACGCACAGAGCTCCGTCACCCTGTACGGGATCATCGATACGGGCGTCGAGTGGGTAAATAACGTGGGCGCTAAAAAGTCCAGCGTCGTGCGCATGCCGACGCTCACGGGATCCATACCGTCGAGGTGGGGGCTGCGCGGCAAAGAGGACCTGGGAGGCGGGCTCAGCGCCGTCTTCGTCTTGGAGTCAGGTTTCGCCCCGTCTCAGGGCACGCTGAACCAGAGTGGCCGTCTGTTCGGCAGACAGGCCTATGTCGGGCTTTCGTCGGGGCAGTGGGGGACGCTGACCCTCGGCCGGCAATATTCGCAGATCTATTGGGCTATGCCGGGCGACACGATGGGGCCGAACGTTTATGCGGCCGCCGATCTGGACCCCTACCTGGCCCAGCCGCGACTCGACAATGCGATCGCGTATTCGTTCACGACATCCGGTCTGACCGTGGGCGCGACGTATTCGCTCGGACGTGACGCAGTGGCTCCGGCGGAGGCCGGAGGGTGCGCCGGCCAGTCGCCAACGGACTGGCGAGCCTGCAAGTCGATGTCTGCAATGGTGAAGTATGACGCGGCGACATGGGGCGTCGCGGCGGCCTTCGATCGCAACTACGGCGGCGGAGGCACCCGCTCGCCGCTGCCCAGCAGCTCGCAAACCGACACGCGCGCCGTCATCGACGGCTACGTCAAGTTCGGTCCCTCGACGATCGGTGCGGGATTCCTCCATCGGATCAATCACGGAGTGCAGACGCCAACTCTTTCCGACGCGGTCAGTAACTACTGGTGGCTTGGCGGAACCTATGTCCCCCTTCCACAAGTTGTCCTTGATGCCCAGTTCGGCCATATATCGGTGAACGGTGGGAGTTCCGCGGGAGCCTCCTTAATTGCAGCGCGCGCGACGTACTTGTTGTCCAAACGCAGTTCCGTATACATCACCGCAGGGCATGTGTTCAACCAGCGCAATGCAGCGTTCACGATTGACGGTGGCGTGATTCCGCCCGCCTCGTCGCCATTGCCCGGCGTGGATCAAACCGGTGTCATGGTGGGTATGCGCCATCAATTCTGAACGGGTAACGATCGCTCGCCTGGCGGGCGCTGTGTTTGGAACGACACCGAGTCCGAGCAATGAACCCTTCCACCCACGTCACACACAAAAGGAAAACCTAAATGAAATCCGTCCGTTTCGAGCGTCATGATTCCGTTGGCCACATCGTGTTGGGGAACCCGCCGCTCAATCTCATCGCCACCGAGTTCTCCGAACGCCTGAGCGAGGCCATCCAGGAGGCCAGCGAATCGGAAATCCGCGCCCTCCTCATCCGGGCAGAAGGCCCGAACTTCAGCCAGGGGGGCGACATCCTCGACTTCATCGACAAGGAATTCAACGCCTGGCGCACGTTCATCAGCGATATGCATCATTCATATCGCAAGATCGAGGCGCTGCAGATTCCGACCGTTTGTGCTGTGCGCGGCCGGGCTTGGGGCGGCGCGTTCGAACTCACCCTCGCGTGTGACTTCATCGTGGCTGCGGATAACGCATCGTTCTGCTGCATCGAGCCGTCAGTCGGCACCGCACCCGTCTGCGGAGGCGTGCAACGGATCGCGGAACGTGCGGGACCGGCGCTCGCGGCACGCTACGTCATGCTAAGCGAGGAGATGTCAGGCACCACCGCTGGCGAGTTGGGTATCGCCGCGTTCGTGGTCCCGGAAGCCGATGTGGAAAGAACTGCATTGGATCTGGCGATACGGCTTTCCCACGGCCCCACGCGCTCGTATGGGGCCATTCGTGCGCTGCTGAAAGCCTGGTCGGCGGGCGGCGTGCCGGGCGCGGACCAGGTTGTGCTCGATCTCACGATGCCCCTGCACAATACGGAAGACGCGCGGCGCGGACGCACGGCGCGCGTCGAGGCAATGAAGCGGGGCGTGGAACCTGAACCCGTTACCTTCTTCGGCCGCTGAGCCGAGGCCGAATTGCCGATAGAGTGCAAGCTTTGAGCAACCGCCCCTCGTATGACGGGGCACTGTCAGGTTGATGGGGAGGCGGCGGTAGAATGAAGTGATGAAGAAAACGAAATCGCTTTATCACGGTCACCGCTTCCCTGCCGTCGTCATCAGCTGCGCGGTTCGGTGGTATTTCCGGTTTAGCCTGAGCCTCCGCGACGTCGAGGAGTTGTTGCTCGAGCGTGATGTCGTGGTCACGTACGAAACGATCCGTTGCTGGTGCGACAAATTCGGCGCTGAATTCGCCCGGTGCGCCAAAGCGGCGCGGCCCAGGCCGGGCAGCATATGGCATCTGGACGAGATGTTCGTGACGCTGCGCGGCGAGCCGTATCTGTTGTGGCGAGCGGTCGACGAGCACGGTGCTGAGCTCGATGTGCTGATGCAAAAGCGGCGCGATAAGGCCGCGGCAAAGCGCTTCTTCCGGCGGGTGCTGCGTTCAAACCCGGTGCCGCGCAAGATCGTGACCGACCAGCTGCGCAGCTATCCTGCGGCGAAGGCTGACATTCTTGAGCTCGCTCATGTGAAGCACGTTTTCGTCAAGGCGGCTGCACGTGTGAACAACCGTGCCGAGAACAGCCACCAGCCGACCCGCAGGCGCGAACGCCAGAAGTGCGGCTTTCGCGATGCGCGTCGCACGCAAGCGTTTCTCTCATGCTTTGGCCCGATCCGGCAGCACTTCGCGCTGCCCAGACATCAGATGAACGCGGCATGTCATCGCGCCGTACTCCAGGAACGCTTCGTCACATGGCATGATTGGACCGTCACTGTCGCATCTCAGAAAGTTATCTAATAAGGATAACTACGCTTTAGCCAAACAGGTAGTCTACAGCCGTCAACTTGACAAAGCCCGCGAAAGACATCGTCTCATCATTACACGCCTGACGAAACGATTCTCCCTCCGACGCGCATCTGTTCTATCAAGCGAAGAGCTACTGCTATTGAATGGAGGTACGGTTATCCGGCGACGGCTATGAGGAGTGTGCACGATGAGGTCCGTCCAGTATGTTTGTGCGTCGAGCAGCAGGAAAATCGATGGAAGGCTCGACGAGAACACAGCCTGGTTCGAATTCCGTCAGATTGCCCATCTGTTCGGCATGAATCTCGAACAGGCAGCTAAGTTACTCCGGCAAGCGTGCGCGACCGGCGACATTGAGCCTGCAAAAGACGTCAGGTCGTCCGACCGCTGCAAATGCCTGTTGAGTCACCGGGCAGTCGTCGCGGTCGGATACCAGGTCAACTACGGTCGGGCGACAGCCTTCCGTCACTGGTGCGCCTCGGGCCTGACTGTCCTGTTCCGTTAAATCTCCTTCTTACTGACAGTTCGATAAATCCCGTTGAACACGTACTCAGTCGCACGGCTGAGATGCGTGGGCTGTGACCGTCAGCACTAGGCAGCGCTTCTATTCGCAGCCGTCGTCGCGTGTCGACGGGAGCGATTGTTGCGGTTTCACGCACATCGCCGATGTTGGAGCAGTGACATTCGCCCCTGCATAGGTTGCCGCGGACTGACGTCAAACAGGTTACTAGCCGTGGTTATCGACCCAGGCGCGTGCCCAGCCTAGTCCCGCGCGCTGAGCCTCTTCTTCCGTATCAAAAATACCGAGTACCCCGGAGGCTTCAACCATCTTTGTGTCGCGGGTGATGGTCCCGCTGCCTGCGTATCGCTCAGGCGAAAGGATGTCCTCCTGCTGAAGTATGGCGTGACCGAAAATGCGGTATCCCTTGTAGCTTCTCGATTCCATCAGCGCACGACCTCAACATGCGAGTCGTGCGCATCAACGCGCAGCACGTTCCCCTCGGGCGTTATCAGACGGGGGGGCCGATACGTCAGGAGTAACGCGTCGCGTACCCGCGCCTCATCAGACTGAGTGACGCCTGATGCGAAGCGCGGGTGCAGTTCACTGTCCGGTTTTCGCCGGACTCATGGCGTCATCGGGCGACATCGGGTGCATATCGGTTTCGTGCGCGTCCATTTTTTTCGTTGCGTGTCCCGGCATCGCATCCAGCGGACTCGTGACGGGGTCCCCGTGGTACGTCTTTCCTGCCGTTGCTGCACCGTGGGCATTGCCCGCACCGATTCCGCCCTGTCCATTTCCTCCACCTTGTGCGAACGCCGTACTACACACAACGACTGAAATAGCAGCGGTACAACCAAGCATGAGATTTAGCGTTAGCTTGCGCATGACGTTTCTCCTGGCGAGCTCGGCAGGAATTGGGGTCGCTGCGAGCTTACGTAAGCCGCTGATGACAGCCTGGCTGCGCAGCGGCAGAGCGCAGCCAGCTGATTGGGCCGGTAGTTGCCGGTCTTGCGTGACATCCGGACTCACGCATGTGGTTTAGTCATGGTTGGGTGCTGAAAATGACAGAGGCGGCACCGGGTGTGTGCTCCTGGTCTTGCCGAAGTTGCGTTCGTTTACATCGCCTGACTGCCTACAGTCACAGTCCCGCCGACGACAAAGGCGTTGGATATTGCCATCGACTACGCTGCAGCCGAAAAAATCATCTTGCGTTTCATAACGGGTCTCATGAAAACGCAGCGCACAATTGCCCTTCCCTAACCGCATATACGGGAGACACGGGCTATTGGATTCAAATTGGGACATGCCGGCGAAAATAACGGGAGCCCGGATGTTCTGCGGTATCGGAGCCCGTTGGGGAGGCCATTGCACGACCACCGGTGCCGATTCCGCGTTTGTCAGGTTCAAAGGGACGTTGTGAAGTCCGTCAACTACCTCTACGAGGTTGATGATGCACCGGCGTGGCCCAGGCAGCCCGCGTTACAGGCTTTATACCCTTCGGTTCAGCATGATTTGAACGGGAATCCTGGTGACAAGGCCGTTCTGGTGGCAACCAATGACGGTTGGATGGACAAGCGGCTGTTCAAAAGCAAAGGCGGTTGAGACAACTATTAATTGACAGCTTAAGACGGCCGAACTGTCGCCAGTCGCGTGCCGGCGAACGGGTCCCGACTCCAATCAATTGTCGGACGTCCACGGCTGGTCGACGTTGACGACTTCTCAACAGCAAAGTGCGCCAGTGATTGCCCGGCGCTCGTGGCTTGCCTCAGCCACTGGGGCATATCGCCCTTGCCATCCCAAGTGTCGCCGAAGGCACTGCGGTATCGTGCCGCCTTTTGGCGCGCCCTTTCTTCGGCAATTGCCGCCGCGACGTCGCCCACCTTGATGCCAACCTTAGCCATCTTGCGGCGTAGGTATGCAATCATACTTTGGCGCTTTTGCTCATCCATATTGGTTTTCCCCTTCGAAATTCCACCCTCGTAGTGGTCTCGTGTCGTCTCGCCGACACGCCCCGCCACCAGATGATTCGGACATGGCAAGTATCCTGTTGAGAGAGGCTCGCGTCGATGTGCGATTCCTGAAAACAGTGTTGCTGCCAGGCTGACATTCTCTCTTCGTCGGTTTCAAACATCAGTTGTGTGGGCTGCGCGATGTACGCGTTAATCGTTGTCATCAGGAAGTCCTCGTTAAGCTTGGTTTCTTTGATGCCGGTTCTGATGCCGGTAGATAGCAAATACCGCGGTGGACGACATTTCGCCGGCCTGGGTTGCCCCGGCGACACGTGATGACCGGTCAATCCATAATCGTGGGAACATGAAACGAAACGCCCCCAATCCAGGAGGGGCAGTGCAACGCAACACCACGGCAGATAGTCCTAAACTGATGCCATGCCCTCCGCCCCTGACCGGACACCGCCACCGCTGTCCCGCTACCGGAAAAAACGTGATTTTCACGTCACACCTGAGCCCGCGCCATCGGCAGGTGACTCGTCAACTGACGAGCAGGGCCGGGTCTTTGTTGTGCAAAAACATTGGTCCGGCCGGCTGCACTACGACTTTCGGCTCGAACTCGACGGAGTCTTGCTGTCGTGGGCCGTTCCAAAGGGACCAAGCTACGACCCCAAGGAAAAACGATTAGCGATTCACGTGGAGGACCATCCGCTCGAGTATGCGAGCTTTGAAGGCACTATCCCGCCCAAGCAGTACGGCGCCGGCACCGTTCTCGTGTGGGACCGTGGAACCTGGAACCCGGTCGGCGACCGGTGCGAGGGGATGAAAGCCGGCAAACTCGTTTTCACGCTCCACGGCGAAAAGCTCGCTGGCATGTGGGAGCTGGTGCGAATTGCAAAGCCGGAAGATAGGCAGGACCCCTGGATGCTGTTCAAGAAACGTGACGCGTGGGCGCAACCGCTTGCACAGTACGATGTAATCAAGGTGCTCCCTGACAGCGTCATCGCGAAACCCTTGGGACTCGCCGAGGAGCGCGAACCCAAAACCTCCCAACTGTCGCCGGACGCTGATTCGAAAATCGACCTCACTTACGCCACGCCGGCCCCCATGCCGGAGCAAATCAAGCCGCAACTCGCCACTTTGGCAACATCCCTGCCGACAGGGGGCGACTGGATAGTCGAGACCAAGTTTGACGGCTACCGAATACTCGCGCGTTTCGACAAGGGGCGCGTGCGACTTTTCACCAGTGGCGGACATGACTGGACGAAAGAACTGAAGAATCTCGCTGTGGAGGTCGAAAAACTCGACCTCGCGAGTGCGTGGCTCGACGGCGAAATCGTTGTGCTCAAGGACGGAATCCCTGACTTCAATGCGTTGCAGAGTGCTATCGACGAAAGTGTCGGCGAAAGCCTCGTCTACTTTGTGTTCGACCTGATTTACCTGGACGGGCAGGACCTGCGCAAGGTGCCGTTGTGGTCCCGGCGTGCGCGGCTCGCGCAGCTCATCGAAAATGCGGGCGAGCGAATACGCTATAGCGAGGATTTTGCCGCGCCGCCGGCAGAGATATTCAAAGCAGCCGGAGAATTGGGGCTTGAAGGTCTCGTGTTCAAACGACGCGACGCGCCGTACGTTTCCGGAAGAACGCAGACATGGTTCAAGGCCAAATGCAGGCTGCGCCAGGAGTTCGTGATTTGCGGCTTTACGAGTCGCAGCGGTGCGTCCGCGGAGGTCGGTAGCTTGCTGCTGGGATACTACGATGCAGGTAGGCTTTGCGATGGTGGCAGCGTAGGCACCGGGTGGGATGCCAAGACTGCCCGAGACCTGTGGACCCGCTTGACCCCGCTTGAAGTGCCCTCTGCGCCGTTTGATGTCAACTTGCCCAAAAGGCGGCGGTGGTCTAGACGCGCGCCGGGCAGCGAGCATTGGGTGCAGCCGGTGCTGGTCGTGGAGGTTGCCTTCGCCGAGTGGACCCCTGACGGTCATGTGCGACAGGCTTCCTTCAAAGGGTTGCGCTTCGACAAGTCTCCTGGCGACATCACCCGCGAAGCCGCCACGACGGTAGCGTCCATGCCTGCGCCACAAATCAAGGTCACCCACCCGGACAGAGTGATTGACCCAACGACCGGCATCACCAAGCTTGACCTGGTCCGCTATTACGCGAGTGTCGCGCAGTGGTTGCTGCCCCACTTGAAGGACCGTCCGTTGGCGATGCTGCGCGCGCCCGCCGGCATCAACGAGGAAATGTTCTTCCAGAAGCATGCGGAGGCGACGAGGATGCCGGGTCTGAAGGAGCACGACCCGAATCTGTGGCCTGGGCACCGGACCTTGCTGACAGTCGACACGCTTGATGCGCTCCTGTCGGCGGCACAGATGAATGTTGTCGAGTTCCACACCTGGAACTCGACGGTGCAAAGGCTCGATAGGCCCGACCGGGTCATCTTCGACCTGGACCCTGGCGAAGAACTGAAGTGGGGGCAGATGCAGGAAGCAGCGCTCCTGGTGCACACGCTCCTATCCGAGCTGGGGCTCAAGGCGTGGCTCAAGACGAGCGGCGGCAAAGGGTTACACATCGCTGTGCCCCTGATGCCCAAGCAGGATTACGACGCCGTGAAGGGGTTCTCGCGCGCATTTGTCCGACATCTCGCCAAGACCATTCCCGAGCGATTTTCGGCAACACCGGGGCCTTCCCATCGCGTCGGCAAGGTATTTGTCGACTACCTGCGAAATGGAATGGGCCAGACAACTGTCGCAGCCTTTTCCTCCCGCGCTCGGCCGGGCATGGGGGTCTCGATGCCGGTGTCGTGGGACCAGCTTTCCGCCATGAAGAGTGGAGCGCAGTGGACCGTGCTGACGGCGCGCGAGTACCTGAGCTTCCAGACCCAAGACCCGTGGGCGGATTACTGGTCAACGAGGCAGGCGTTGGCATCAGCTATGAAGCGTCTACAATGATTCGACTGGTGGCCAGCGTAGGAATGCGCGACGTTCCGAATGCCAGCTGGAAACCCGAAGCCCCGATGGGGGCACATGCATTGATTGGCCGGCTAGCTGAAACCGGCCTTCCGCGAGGAGAAGTCCATGCCCGCTCGTTCCATCGCCTCGTTATCCCTGTCCTTTGGACTCGTTTCCATCCCAGTCAAGCTTTATCCTGCGACGGAAAGTGCCTCCGATGTCAAATTCAACCTGCTTGCTCCCGATGGCTCCCGCCTGAAACAGCAGTACATCTCGGAGTCGACAGGCGCGGTTGTCGAGCGCTCTTCGATGAAGAAGGGCTACGAGTTTGAGAAGGACAAATACGTCGTATTCACCGGTGACGAACTCAAGGCGCTCGAAGAAGCCGCTACTCATGTAGTCGAGATACTGGCTTTCATACCAGAGAAAGCGGTTGACCCGGTCTACTACGAGAAGGCGTACTACATTGCACCTGACAAACGAGGCGGAAAGCCGTACAGCCTGCTCCAGCAGGCGCTGGCCGAGAGCGGTCGATGCGCACTAGCCAAGTGGGCTTTCAAGGGCAAGACACGAATCGTTCAGGTGCGGCCGAACGAAGACGGGCTGGTTTTTCAACAGTTGCTCTTTGCGGACGAGGTGCGGTCACTGAAGGACTTGAACGTCGAACATGTTCAAGTGTCGGCTGCTGAACTCAAGCTGGCGTTGCAAATCATCGCGCAGGGTGCTGAGGATAGCTACGACCCTTCCGCCTACGAGGACGAAGAGAAAAAGCGCATCCTTGCGGCCATCGACAGAAAGATTGAAGGCAAGGAAGTCGTCTCGGCCGAGTCGGAAGAGGTGGCGTCAAGCGGCGAGGTTATTGACCTCATGGAGGCCTTGCGTGCCAGTCTTAAGGGGGGCGCAAAGGCGAAAGCCACGGCCGCGCCCAAGCGCGAGAGCGCAGAGCCCGTCGCGGAAAGTGCCGCAGTGCCGAAAGTTCGGAAGCCTGCGGCTCGTGCTCCCAAGGCGTCCACCGAGACCACGGCAAAGGTCCGAGCTCGCAAGTGACGCGACAAAGCACCGCGCACGAAATTACGCTAACCAAGCTGCAGGCAATGCTGGGCGTGTCCCGGCGCGTTGTCTCCGGTCTGGTTGCGGCGGGGTTCGTGACACCGTCGCGCGGGCCGCGCAACGAACTCCGATTCACCTTCCAGCATGTCGTTCTGCTGCGAACCGCATTGCAGTTACGCTCCGCGAAAATACCTCCGCGCAAGATTGTCCAAGCCCTCTCGCGACTGCGGGATGAGCTGCCGGACGAATTGCCACTCTCAGGTATTCGCGTCTCAGCGGTCGGAAACGAGGTCGTCGTGAAAACCGGGCCATCGCAGTGGGACGCTGCCACGGGGCAGCTCCTGCTTGACTTTGAGGTTGCGGAAATAAAGGGAAATGTCGTTGTCCTCGACACATCACCATGGCGGAAGGATGCTGCTATCCAAGCCGAGGAATGGTACGACCTTGGCGAGCAGTTTAGGAAGTCAGATGTAAAAGGCGCGGAGCGGGCATACCGGCAAGCAATAGAGTTCTCGCCCGAACCGTTCTACGCCGCCTATGTTGACTTGGGCGCTTTACTGTGTGAGGACGAGAAGCGTTGTGAGGACGCGCTGCGTGTGTTCGACGACGCGCTGGCCCATTTTCCAGAAGACGCGGTGCTGCATTTCAACCGAGCGGTCGCGCTCGAGGGGGTTGGTCGATTCGACGAAGCTGAGCGCAGTTACGAACGGTGTCTCGAACTTAACCCCGCCTACGCTGACGCACATCACAACTTGGCGATACTTCTTGAGACGCGTGGCGACAAGCAAGGCCTGGTGCGCCATCTGAGTGCTTATCGTCGGCTGACGACTTGAATGGCGAGTCGTCGCCACGAACATTCTTGTGCGCCTAGGGCGGAATTCGCAACAGCCGGCAAACAAAATGATGGGGACCAGCACCCAGGTCGCACCGCGTCGGACGCTGACTCAGGTGCCGTGCCAGCATGCCATGAATCGTCGTATGAATTTGGACGCACATCTGGAGAACACTCGCAAAAACAACAATTCCAGGCGGGCCTTCGCAGCACGACTGGACATGACCATCAAGCGCGCAAAGGTTACTTCCAGTCGGGTGGCCCGGTCTCTCGGCGTACCGGAAGGTGACGTGAGCCTTTGGCGCGCCGGAGTCACCGTTCCGAAGAGCACGGATTGCGAGCGCCTGTCTGAACTTCTCGACGTAGACGTCGCCTGGCTATGCGCAGGTCAGGCGTAGGCAACAGCGTGTCATGGCAGTTCTCGTCGGACGCGAGTTCGCAAGTGGTTCGGTTTGTCGCTACCCATCGGTGCGTCGGTCGGGTCGCGTGCCGGACCCCCTGCCGTCGACCGGCATCACGGTCGAAATGGCATGTTTGAAAACAAGTTGCACGCCTGGACCAGACTCCAACAGAACTGCAAACTGGTCAAAGCCGGCCAGTTGACCACTCAGTCTGATGCCGTTCACGAGGAACACGTTTACGGTGGTCTGGTCCTTTACGAGCGTCTGCAGAAAGTCGTCTTGTACGCACGGGTGTGTAGTCACGTTCTGAGGTCAATCCGATAGTTCCTTCGATTGTACCGGCGATACCTGAAGCCGCGAGCCAGTCCCCGAGGTGGTGCGTTACAGCGACTCAACGGCTTGGAGTCGTGCTTGCGCAATCTCGCCGGGGTGGTGGCAATGGTATGCGTCGAACAGCTGTGAGCATAGCTGGGCAAGCGAAGCAAGGTCTACGGCCTGGTCTGCATGCTCGACTTCGCGCGCGTTGAGTACGTCATCGAGAACCGGAGCGAGACGGCGCAGTCGCACAAACGTGCTGGCGTCTAGTTTCATGTTGAACCTCCTGTGGCCAGACTGTGCAGTTCACCGAGTCGGCCAGCACCAAGGCGATGCTCACCCTCCGTATGCCTGGCTCGTTAAAAATGTCGTTTGCATGCAACGAGTTTCATGATGTCTCTACCCGGAAGGGGTGGCAATGCAGGACCGGCATAGGTCGGCACCCCCAGTCCACAAGGCAATGTCCTTATATTGACCTTTTAAACTGACCGTGTGCTGACCGGCAGATTACGATTCTGTCATCTGCGCCTCCACGGTCACTCCTCGATGCGACGCGCGGCTACCCGCATCGCTGCGAAAACGTGAATGGTTAGCAAGTGGGCGGTGGAACACCTGTGCTGGTCCAGCGGCCCCGAGTTGTAGCGTACTTCACGGATTGGGCTGCTCCCCGGGCAGCTCAGCACCATGCGCACGAATCGCTGCAATCAACTCTGCGGCAGTAATCTCGTAGCGTATTTCGCGATGAATGCCGGGCTTCCGTTGGTCAACGTCGATGAGCAGGACGGCCTTGCCGTCAGCCGCTGCTTCCAGGCGCAAGACGCGCACGTCTTGGCCGGTCGTGTCGTCTCGCTCAGTCATCAGAATCATCGTGCCTGTCGCACCGTTGATACGCATGAAGCATCTCCCATTGCTTGCATTTCATCGAGGTTCGATTGCCCGGCCGAACATTCGTCGCGGCGTCGGCTGCACCCACCGGCCAAGTTGAGCTACGACGCTGCCTGCTGCGAGACGACGCAAGCAGCGGATGAACCGCTGACGAGCTGCATGCTATAGATGCGTCGCTGTCGGATTTTCGCCTAACGTGCGGGATATGAGGATGTCAAACGCTTCGCGCGCGTCTTTCAGTTCTTGCATCGCGACTTCGAACGCCACGAGCTCCAGCGTCGACGGCTGTCCGTCTCCATCCGAAGCAAAGCGCGGTTTGAGAGCGGTCAGCGCAGCTTGCACTGCGCGAGCCGCATTCACCACTCGTTCCAGCGCAAGTGCTTCATCAGTTGGCTTCCTCACTGTGGGCATATGGCTCCATGTGACAAAGCAGCGCTACCCAAGGCGCGATTCCGGCCGCGTGTACCTCCAGCGCCGAGAAAACGCATACCTGATAAACACCCGGTAGTATAAGCACCGCTGTGGCTGGGCGCGGCCGCTCGGTCCGGGCGGAGCGAGCGGCGACGTCTAACGCAATCAAATGGCACTTGTGTAAGCACGTATTGTTAGCTCCCGGTCTCGGGCGGAAACACGCGCCAGGTACCGTCGTCGTGCTGGAAGAAAAAAAGCGCAACCGGGCCTTCAGGTCGCAGTGCCTCAACGCATACATAACGCCGCCGATTAGAGCCTGTGCGACCGAATCGGGTTACCCGAACCGGCGTCGCCGAAGTTGGCGTCAGCCATTTTTCAACCAGCAAACGCAAAGACTTTGCCGACGTGTTCATCCGCGTCTCCTTCAAGCTCGTTCCCGTTGATTTGGCCGTGCCCTGTTGCACTCGATACGACGCCGCTTCGGCCACAAGTCGTTTGGTTACTTCGTGTGATTGGTACTGGACGCAATCCGCCGATGCAACGGTGGCTACGCGCGCAACTTTGCCGGTGAATTTCCAACTCAGGAACCTGGCCTCATGACGGCGTCCGAGGCGCAGTGGACCTCGGGCCTCAAAAGGCCACTCGAAAAAAAAGCGAGCAAGGGGCTCGCTTGAAGAATTTGACGGCCGTGTCCGACGTCAAAACACTACTACTTCCCATCGGCTTCGACTGGTACAACGGCCTGTCGAGTCCGCTTGGCCGGGGTGGCAGACGCAGCGCTAACATTGCTTTCGGCAATCTCCACCGCTTGCTGCGCGGCTTTCCTGGCAGCTTCATACGTTGTGCTGGCCGCTTCGCTGGCCGTCGTGATGAATTTCTTCCATGCTGCCATGGCGGTTTCGCTTCCAGCCGGTGCGTTCTTCGCGAGCTTGTCGACGAACTCTTGCGTCTCGCGATAGTACTGCTGGACCTGCGCTTCAGCCGCCGCCGCGAGTTCACCTTGCGTGCCGGAGATGATTTCGTACACGCTACGGCCGTATGACTGCACTTTGTCTGTCACGGACTGCGTATAGCTGGCCTGCAGAGCGAACAAGTCCTGCGGGTCTTTGGCCGAAAGCGCCTTGGCCGTGATTTCCTGATTTTCGGTGAGCGTCGATTTGACCACTTGCAGGTTCAGCTCAACCAGCTTTTCGATGCCCTCGAAAGCTTTGGTCAGGAGACCAAATATCGTTTCGAAACCAACCTTCTGCGCGGCGACCAGTTGTTCAGGGGCAAGACTGCTCATCACTAACTCCATAGGGGGTTGAAGTGGCGAATCTCCGGAACACCGGTGAACGGAATCACGAGCGACGCGCCAGAGAGTAGGAACTTTGGTGCGATGCAGCGGAATCCATTCTAGGTCTGAGTGTGCGAATGTCAATCGTTTGCTGCGTTGCGGCGATACGTGGCCTGTGCCAGAGACGCTGAATGCCCCGCTGGTGTTGACGCACGGCGCGGCTCCAGGGAAAACCCGGCCAACGCCTAGGGCTTGCTGGGAGGTCATACATGAACTTTTACTTGGGTGTGTGCAACGCCGCAAAAAAAGTTTCAGTCAGCCGGCCGAAGCCGTTGTGGAGCGTTGTCGAACTCGATGCGCAAAGTCGTTGCTTCGGTGCGCGTAGGCGTGTCCGCCCGGTGGGACGCCATCGTCAACGGTTCAGTCGAACGCTGGCGCACGCGTTGAAAAATGTTCGCGCTTTGCTGATGAGGCAACGGCGAATCTTCCAGTACCCCCGTCCCAGCTTAAACAAGAGGCTGGCCCGTGCGAGAAACGCTATCGACCGCGCCGGGCGGTCCATTTGGAGAAGTCCGGGCAGGCTCTGGCTTTCACCATGTCGTGTAATGATGGCTTTACATCGTCTGTGCGACGGGACACAGTTGCCGACCGAGAAAAGCGAAGCACGGGCCGAATACGGTGCAACGACTTCTGCGAATTGTTTTTTGTTTGACACCAACACGCACGCGGAGGAATAGTTGTGCTAACAACTAACACACGACTTCAGTGCCTTGCAGGTCGACGCGTGCTTGATGCAAACTCCCACCGCCTTTAACGCATACTGCTTCAACTACGCGGTAGTTCAACTCCCGATGCTTTAACTGCCTGCTGCTTCGACTACAACTGCTTGAATTGCTATCAATGGTACGGTTCAAACGACACCGCGGGAGAAGTCAGAAGACCGCGTACATGGGCTCAACGAGTCGCTCCATGGAAACAGGTCTAAAGGTACAGATGGAAATCTGATTGAGCGAAACGAGGGGCATTCTGCAGTTTAGCGAATTGCGGGAGGTTAGGTATCGCGCCGAAGGTAGTGATGCTCTCCGGGCTGAGCGTCGTCGGAAATGGACGATGCCCGGCGAACCGGGCATCGTATGCTGCAGTGACGCAGATTTTCTCTCAGACCGGCGTGATGTTTGCGGCCTGCTTACCTTTCGGGCCCATCTTCACGTCGAAGCTGACCTTCTGGTTTTCCTGCAATGACTTGAATCCCGCCGCCCTGATTTCCGAGAAGTGGGCGAACAAGTCCGCACCGCCATCGTCCGGCGTGATAAAGCCGAAGCCTTTCGCGTCGTTGAACCACTTTACTGTGCCTGTTTCCATCATTCAATCCAACAAAGTGTAAAGAGCGCACCGAATTCCGTAAGCCTGAATCTTGTACACATTGCAACAGCGGAAGTTACTGCCCGGCGCTCAACCACAGTGTTGAAACCGCTATCCAAGACTCCGACACCGAATTTGTAGCCGATTGCGGAGTACGGGTCAATTCGGACGACGGTCTCAAATGTGAGGTGCAACACCTTGTCTCGTATAAAGTGTCGCGATGCAAGAAAAGGCGCACTATCAGCACGCCCGATGATTCAGGACTGCGTTCCCGTTGTTTGCTAAGCCGTGTGGGGTTTGTCCAGACGAAGTATGTTACTGCGGCTCGAGAGCGTCGAGTCGCGCTTGCGCAATCTCGCCCGGGTGTTCGCAATGGTACGCGTCGAACAACTGTGAGCACAGCTCAGCAAGTGAAGCGAGGTCCACGGCCTGGTCTGCGTGCTCGACCTCTCCTGCGTTGAGTACGTCATCGAGAACCGGAGCGAGACGGCGCAGTCGCACAAACATGGCGGCGTCTAGTTTCATGTGGGACCTCCTGTGGCCAGACGGCGGAGCACACCCTGAGTCGACCAGCCCCAAAGCGATGTTTCTCCTTCATTTGCCTGGCTCGTTGAATATGCCGGTTGTCGCTGCAACGAATTTCACGATGCCTTTTACCAGAATGCGGGCACACGATGCAGGACCGGCATGGGCCGGCACCGCGCTAGTCCGCAAGACCGTGTCCCAATCCTACGCTCTATCAGCTTTCCTGGCGCTAACACGCCGGTGACGGTTCCTGCTGCCTGGCGCGCCGATGTGAACTGGCCTCAGCCAACGCCCTCGCACGCACACTTCTAGTGCAGCCAAGAGCCTGTTTCGGGACCGGGCAGGAGGTAGATTTCCGCCGACGAGCGGCGCGTCTCGTCGCGACAGATGTCTTTCGGCGGGGCCGGCTCAGCGGCGGCTTCCTCCGCCGCCAGGCGCATCGTGTTGCGGGTGGCAACCGCCCGGAGCGTCCTGCATTCATGGGCACGCTTGCTATCGGACAGCAACCGTACGAGATGTCGCGTGGCGGTTCGCATCTCTTCCTCCTGCCGCAGCGCACAACAGACTTGAGAAACTACTTGAACCTTAGACTGTGAAGGGCTGCCTCGCAAGGAGATGGACGATTTCACCGCACACGTTCATGAAAATAGCAACGCCACGGCAACACCCATGCCCGGACGGGGGCAACCCAGCGGCAGAGGTCACATTTTGGCTTCATCGAGATGTGGCCGACCCATCAGGCAAAGGCGAGCCGGATTCGTCGCCTGTCCGAAAACGAACGTGGGTCGGTTCGCCGCAATCCCGCATGAACAAAACAGACTGATGCCGGCCTCGGCCGTGAAAGCCGCTTGAATGTTGCAGTGCACACATACATAATTGTTAAATCGGGGCGAGAGGGTATACGCTTAAGCACCTTCCCTGCGAGAAGCTCATGGACGTGCCTACTCTCCTGGACTGCAACGGATTGCTGGCGGTATGGCGTCGCCTGACTGCGAGGGCGGAATTTGGTCAGCGGGAACCGTACGAGTTGGACGAGCGCGGTAAGGTGGTGATGAATTCGCTCCCGTCGGCAAGGCGCCAGATAGTGCTCACTGATATTTTCTGTCATGTGACCGAGCAGATTGGCCATCTTGCTGTCATGTCGGTACCCGTCGCCACTCCCTCCTTTGGCATCAGGGTCCCGGACGTCGTATGGATGCCATGCGACAAGTGGGAAGGTTTCGACCGCGACGACCCCGTGCCTTTCGTGCCCGACCTTTGTGTTGAGGTGCTTCTCGATAGCGACAGAACGCAGGACATAGACCGAAGGGTTAAAAGCTATCTGGAAGGCGGTGCCGCCGAGGTCATTGTTGTCGGCCAGCGCGGGCAGGTTGAATTCTGGGGAGCCACGGGCCGGCGACAAGCTTCAATGTTCGGGATAACGCTATCGCTTGACCGCATGTATTTCGAAGAAGGCGATGTGTCCTCCATTCCCAGCGTTCGTTGTTGAGAACGTATCATTCGCATGAGGTCCACACAGGGCGAACGTCACCAGCATTTCAACACGGCGACTCGTTCGCTTGAATACTAGCGTAACCATCGTTCGACAAAGCCGCAGAGCGGGCTTGAAATTGGCTGCCGGTGGAACCAGCGAACGGGCTGCTTGGGTACTCGCGGAATCGATGCCGCTCAGTTGCCGGGGCTAAGCCGCTTCGTCACTTCCTGCTGCGCCAGGCCACTGCAGCGACGCCAACGCGCCAACGTATCGCCTACCGCGCAGTCTCTGTGGGTAGCGGCGAAAGCCTCCCGCTGTCATCCCCATTTCATTCGGCTCACCATGCGCTCTACGTTCATCAAATGGCTGTTCATTGTCTGCCTGCTCGGCAGCGGGACGTTCTACTCGATAGGGATACTGATGCTATTCCCTTTCGTCGGAAGGTCCGGTCGCTACTGGCTTGCGGCGCAGTGGTGTCGTGCGATGGTTGCCGCGATGCGCTGGCTACCCGGCGTCACATGCTCGGTGGAGGGGCTCGAGCAGCTTCCGGCAGGGCCATCAATAATCTTGTGCCGTCATGAATCCACGTGGGAGACGCTGGCATTCCTCGCACTGTTTCCACGACGCATCAGCTTTGTGTTCAAGGAAGACCTTCTGCGTATTCCGTTCTTCGGATGGGTGCTGCGTGGCCTCGACATGGTCAGCCTGAATCGTGGTTCGCCGCGCCAGGCCCATCTGGCAGTGACACAGGAGTGTGCCGAGCGGCTGGCAAAGGGCGACGTCGTAGTCATATTCCCGGAAGGCACCCGCGTGCCGCACGGGGCACCATTGAAACTGACGTCGGGTGGCATTCGTCTGGCATGCGCGACCGGCGCTCCGGTCGTCCCTGTCGTCCACAACGCCGGAAAAGTTTGGCCCGCGAAGGGATGGCCTGACAGGGTGGGGCACATCCGGGTGGTCGTCGGTCCCGCATTTTCACCCCAAGGCACCTCACAACAGGAATTGAGCCGGGCAGTCCACGACTGGATGAAAGCTGAGTTGCTGAGGCTCTGATGGCCTCCGCGCCAGGTGGCTTCCCCATATGCCGTTGTCAGCTTGGAGACCTTCGCTAATGCGTAGGTCTCCCGTTACCCAGCACCAAAAAATGAACTGATGGGCTCGGCGTGAAAAATGCCTTGGGCATTGGCGGCCCGCGAGCCGTTCGTGCAACACGGAAGACTGCGGCGACTACGAGCTGCAAGCGTCACGACTTCGACCTCGGCTCGGGCCAAGGCCAACCTCTCTTCTCGTTGCGCACATCCGCCTCCACGGGCGGCACGGCCGTGACCGGTGCCTCGACCGGACTCGCCTCATCTGTGGCATCGTGCGACGGTTCAGCCAGAGCGCCCTTTTTAATATTCGAAAGCCCGGTCCCAAACCACTTCACTTTGTTCTGGACGTGGCTGATATACGCGTTCCAGCCGTCAGGGTTACCGTCAAAAAGGTTGTGCTGAACCGTTGACGCCAGTGCGTCCCGGTTGAGCTCCGCCTCTAGCAGCTCCCTTGGCCACAGGAAGAACGCGCTGGTGACGCGTTTGGTGAATTCGGCCACCGTCATTTTTGGCGCAATCGCCCGGAGGAACTCAAAGTCCTGCAATGAATCCTCCTCATGCGCAAGCTGCACCACCAGTGCGCCCGGGCGACTCGTCTTGGCTAAACAGTTCAAAGCGTCAAGAATGTCGCCAAGGTGAAGCAGCAGTTCTCGTCTATCAAACCGGTCGTCCATTGCAGTGTGTCCGTTCATTTTGTCCCTGGCTGGAAACGCCCTGTTTCGGCGCAACGCCTCGTCCAGTCGCCTCATATTCCGGCGCATCTTCGTCGAACAGGTCGACGTATTCTGATTGCAAGATAGCAGCAGCGCTGTCAGCTACCGGCGAGCCGGCGTCGCTGTTCGGGGCGCCGTCCACGCGCCTGAACGCCTCAAACTTGTTGAGTCACGGTCGGTGCGTAATCACTAAGCACGGTATTCGCTCAATGCAACGATGTTTGGCATTCGTCGCTTCTCAATACATCGGCTGCAGGAAGTAGAAATGCGAACCTAAGTTCGCATTTGTCGATACAGAAGGTCTGTGGGAGACGAAGCAGTCTTATTGAACGGCGGATACGGTCGACACGAACTGCTTTGCGGCCTTGTTGGCCGATTCATAGGTGGCATTAGCTGCGGAGAAGGCCGAGTTCCATGCTGCAACGGCCGATTCACTTCCTGCAGGGGCATTCTTCGTGAGGTTTTCGACGAACCCTTGCGCATCTCGTTGGAATTGCTGGACCTGCGTTGTCGCGGCGGCCGAGAATCCGCTCTGAACTCCGGACACGATTTCGTGAACTTGGCGGCCGTACGCTGCCACCTTTTCCGCAACAGGCCGAGACAGGCTTGCTGGCAGCGCGAACAGTTCACTCGGGTTGCTGACTGAAAGTGCCTTGGTCAGGATTTCCTGGTTTTCGGCGAGAGTCGCTTTGCCAATCTGCAAATTTAACACAACCAGCTTTTCGAAGCCTTCAAAGGCCTTGTTCGTCAGGCCGAAAAGCGTTTCGAGGCCGGCTTGCTGGGCGGCAACCAGTTGTTGGGGGGTAAGAGTGCTCATCACTGCTCCGAAGGGGTAAGGCGGCAAGTGCGAGGGGCTCTGAGTGAAAACAAAATCCACGCGCCGCGAGGGCCGAAGGCCAATTGCTGCAATGCAACAAAACTCATTGTACGGGGGAATACCTGGAAGTCAATCAGTTTCGCCACGACATCGACGTGGCAAGTTTGCGGTTGTACCTGGTACCGGCACAACTGGTGCCAGTCAAAGAGCTCGTCCGCGGTCTGATTGCCGCCTCTGCCGACGATGCGGCTTTGTCATGGCCGAGCGCGTCGGCGGCTCCCTTGCCGGCTTCGAGCCGCTCATGAACGAAACGGCGCCGCAGCTCGGAATGAAACATACCCACTACTCGACGCCGTCGGGCGTTACGACTCCGGGAAATTACTCGACCGCTCACGACCTTTCCCCGTTGGCCTTGCGTCTCACCAAGGACTTCCCGGAGTACTACGCCTTCTCATCGGAGCAGCATTTCGCATTCGGCAAGTTCGAGAAGCGAAACAAGAACTGGCTGCTTGGAAAGGACCCTTCGGTCGATGGCATGAAGACGGGCCATACCCAAGCGGCCGGCTACTGCATCGTCGCAACCGCGAAGAGAAAACAGGCGTCTCCCCACGTGACAAGACGAGTCTTTGCTGTGCTGCTGGGTGCACCAACGGCTAGTGACCGGATAACGGGTGCCGGTAGCCTGTTGAACTACGCGTTCTCAGAATACAAGGACTATCCAATCAACGACGGCACCGGACCGCACGTGGTCACCCGCATGTCTGAGCCGAGCCTCGCGCAGTTGAACGGAACCTGAAGGCGTGAATACCTGGAGCGTGTCGGTCCTTCCCTGCTCGATGACATCCGCGTCCTATCGCGTTACCGAGGAAGCGGCCCAGCGTAGAATCTCTCGGTCTCGCAGGCGCTAAGACTTGTCACAGGACCAGATATGGAAATCAAGTGGATTGAAGACTTCATCGCGCTTGCCCGATATCAAAGCTTTTCACGGGCAGCGGAATTTCGGAATGTGACACAGTCTGGTTTTAGCCGGCGAATCCAGTCGCTTGAGCAATGGGTGGGCGCTGACCTCATCGACCGGAGCAGTTTTCCCCCGACGCTAACGCCAGCAGGGCGACTGTTCCAGGAAGCAGCGGAAGACATTCTCGAAAAGCTTTTCGATACGCGGGCCATCATCCGCACCGAGCAACGAATGGCCGGCAAAGGCCTGCAGATTGCGGCCGGCCACACAATCGCGCTGAGCTTTCTGCCTGCATGGTTGAAGACTCTCACCGCACATTTTGGCGAGGTACGCGCTCGGGTTATTCCGACCAACGTGCACGATTCGATTCTGATGCTCGTCAACGGTAACTGCGAACTGATGTTTGCGTATCACCATCCAGAGTTGCCGCTGCATCTGGACTCGGCGCGATACCAGCATCTAACCGTAGGCGTCGACACGTTCATGCCTGTGTGCCGCCCCAATGAACGCTCAGCCCCTGCGTTCCGGTTGCCGGGAACGGCGAACCGTCCGCTCCCACTCATCTCCTATACGGAAACCAGCTATTTCGGCCGCTGCCTCGCGCTACTTCTTGGGCAAGCAACTGCTGCCCCAGTGCTGCAGCTTCATTACGAGTCGGACATGGCGGAAGTGCTGAAGAAGCTCGTGATGGAAGGCGAAGGGGTCGCATGGCTGCCCAAAAGTTCCATCATTAGTGAACTCGAGTCTGGCGAACTGGTCCCCGCTGGGCGCTCCGAATGGCATCTCGAGGTCGAGCTACGCGTGTACCGCGATGCCTCGAATCGTAGCGAGTTTCTGGAAAAGCTCTGGGGGCATATTCGCGCGGCTTCGCAGCCCTCCTGATAGGGTTTTCACGGGTTATGCCAAACTCGCATAGGCACATGCAGTAATAGCATCGACGTATTTTTGAGGTTCCTTAACATCCGTCCATACACAAAAACCGGCTGATTCAGCGACGTTTTTGCCATTCATGCGCACGGCGGTACAGTCGACCGCCGTCCGCCATTCCTGGACGGATTCAAATGAAGAATCGCCTCACACTCTATATTTTTGTCGGCATGCTGCTCGGCGTGGTCGTCGGCTACATCTGTCATCGGTCTGTTGCGGATGCGGCAGAAGCGAAGGCCATCGCCGGCTACTTCTCAATCATCACGGATATCTTTCTTCGTCTCGTGAAGATGATTATCGCGCCGCTGGTCTTTGCGACGTTGGTGTCCGGCCTTGCCGGCATGGCGGGGACAAGCGACGTGCGCCGAATCGGGTTCAGGTCAGTGGGATGGTTCCTTTGCGCGTCTTTGCTGTCCCTCGCCCTCGGTCTTGTCCTGGCGAACCTATTTCAACCAGGCGCAGGGCTACATATGGTGCAGACCAGCGCTGACGTGACGACAGGTTTGAATACCGCCGGCCTGAACTTCAAAGACTTCGTGACCCATGCGTTTCCGACCAGCATCATTGACGCGATGGCCCGAAACGATATCCTGCAAATCCTCGTTTTCTCCGTGCTGTTCGGCGTCGTACTGAGCGTCATCAAGACCGACCCGCGTGTGGCACCTCTGGTCGCTGGCGTAGATGCTCTCGTCCCAGCCATGCTGAAGCTGACAGACTATGTGATGCGTCTCGCGCCGATTGGTGTGTTCGGTGCGCTGGCCTCGGCGATTACTGTACATGGCCTGGATGTGCTGACCACGTACGGCAAACTCATCGGCAGCTTCTATGTGGGTCTCGTGCTTCTTTGGACGCTTCTCATCCTTGTTGGCTATTTCTTTCTCGGGAAGCAGATTTGGACGCTGCTGAAGGCAATTCGCGAACCCGCGATGCTCGCGTTTTCGACAGCGAGTAGCGAGGCGGCTTACCCCCGCTTGACCGAAAAGCTTGAAGAGTTCGGGGTCGACAAAAAGGTTGTTGGGTTCACCTTGCCGCTTGGATACGCGTTCAATCTGGACGGCTCGATGATGTACCAGGCATTCGCTGCGATTTTCATCGCACAGGCTTTCGGCATCGACATGCCGCTGGGCGCACAAATCATGATGTTGCTCGTACTCATGGTTAGCAGCAAGGGGATGGCAGGTGTCGCCCGAGGCTCGGTGGTCGTGGTTGCTGCTGTTGCACCGATGTTCCATCTGCCGCCATCCGGAGTCGTGCTCATCCTCGCCATCGACCAGGTTCTCGACATGGGGCGAACCGCCACAAACGTGATTGGCAACAGCATCGCAACGGCCGTCATCGCGAAGTGGGAGGCCAAGCGCTCAGCCAAGCATGCGAAACGCGCCAGCGACGTTGCCTTCGTTCAACTGCAAGGCGAGACGAAATGAAAGAAGTGAAGGAAAAGAACGTGCGCAAGTTCGGGGTTGTGGGCGGCTTGGGGCCTCTGGCGAGCGCGGACGTATTCTTCAAGCTCGTTAAATCGACTCCCGCAACCAGCGACGCGGAGCACTTCAACGTGGTATTCGAGCAGCATCCTTTCGGCAACTCGGGTACTGGGACTGAGGCTACGACGCAACGGAAGCTGTATATCTTCGACCTGATTAGCCGCTTCGAAAAGCAGGGTGTGACGACGGTTGTGCTTCCTTGCTTCCTCAGTCACACGTTTATCGATGAGCTGAAGGCAAATTCGCCGCTTCAGATTGTCGACATGGTTGAGGCTGTTCGCAGCCACGTTCAGCGGAAATTTCCTGCCGTGCGTCGAATCGGCGTCCTTGCGTCCGACTACACGCGTCGGAAAGGGCTGTTCGAGAAGTATTTTTCGGCGCCTGAATTTGAGATTGTTTATCCCACCCTGAGAGACAACCTCGACCTCGTCACGGAGGCCGTCTATGGGCCTAAGGGCGTAAAGAGCGGAAACTTGAGTGGCCGACCGGTGGAGCTTTTGCGCGAGGCGTGTGAGGACCTCATCTCACAGGGCGTCAACATCATTGTCCCGGCTCTGACCGAAATCGCTCTGGTAGCCGAGGAGATTGGTCCGCTGCAGGTGCCGCTAGTCGATTCGAATCTGGCATATGCACAATACGTCGTATCGGGCCAGTATTCTTCGCCCGAAACGCTGTTCAAGGTCGGTGTGGTCGGCGGGGTAGGACCAGCGGCAACCGTCGATTTCATCCACAAGATAGTGCGCAACACACCCGCTAAACGGGACCAGGACCACATCAAACTGTTGGTCGAGCAGAACCCGCAGATACCGGACCGCACAGAAAGCCTGATTGGCGACGGACCTGACCCGACCATCTCCCTTTACGCGACATGCAAAAAGCTCGAATCGGGAGACGCGGACATCATTGCTATTCCATGTAACACCGCTCACGCGTTCGTCGAGCGTATTCAGCCGTATCTCAGCATACCTATCGTGAACATGCTGACGGTTACTGTCCGCTACCTCCGCGAGACCTTTCCCTCACTGCGTTCCGTCGGCGTGCTGGCGACCTCGGGTACGGTCGAAAGCGGTGTCTACGAAAAGGCGCTCACCTCACAAGGGTTACAGGAGGTCGTTCCGGGCCCGACTTTGCAGGCACGAGTTATGGACGCAATTTACGGCAAGGAAGGCGCGAAAGCAGGGTTCACGACCGGGCAGTGCCAGTCCGATATCGCTGCTGCGATTGACGGACTTATTTCCCAAGGCGTAGAAGTTGTCATCCTTGGCTGCACCGAGCTGCCGCTGCTACTTCCGCAGGCGGATTTCGTCGGGTCGAGTGGCACGTCCGTCCGCCTGGTGGACCCCACAGACGTACTTGCCCGGCAGTGTGTTGCGTACGCAACTGCGGCAGCGGAATCGCAACGCGGCTAAGCGCCCGACCAAATCATTCATCCCCCGACCCCGTGACGTACATGCGCGTCGGGTGTCGAACATCGCCCGTATTTTTTCTATCAAGGAAGCTATGCCCACGGCCATCGAACGCATCGAACACGACCTCCTCGGCGACCTCGCCGTACCTGCGGCAGCCTACTATGGCGTCCACACGCTGCGCGCACTGGAGAATTTCCCCATCACAGGAATTCCTATCTCGGCTTATCCGAATCTCATCAACGCGCTTGCGAATGTTAAAGAGGCGGCTGCGCTAGCGAATCACGACCTTGGGCTTCTCAACGAGCTCAAGATGGCGGCTATTGTGCAAGCCTGCAGGCAGGTCCGTTCCGGTGTCGCACACGAGCACTTTGTCGTAGACGTCATTCAGGGCGGTGCCGGCACCTCAACCAACATGAACGCAAATGAGGTCATTGCCAATCTTGCTCTTGAGCACCTCGGGCACGAACGAGGCGAGTACCACATCCTTCATCCCAATGAGGACGTCAACCTCGGGCAAAGCACGAACGATGTATACCCGACTGCATTGAAAATCGCGACGCACGCGGGAATCATGCAACTGGTAGACGCAATGGCCGTGCTCCGAGCATCGTTCGAACGCAAGGCCGAAGAGTTCAAGGACGACCTGAAGATTGGGCGAACTCAACTGCAGGATGCAGTTCCCATGACGTTGGGACAGGAGTTCAGCACGTTTGCTGTCATGCTCGGCGAAGACGAGGAGCGTCTCAGGGAAGCATCAAAGTTGATTTGTGAGATTAACCTGGGCGCAACAGCCATTGGAACGGGCATCAACACGCATCCCGAGTATGCACAACTCGTATGCCGACACCTGAGCGACGTAACCGGTATTCCGTTGACTACGTCTCCAAACCTGGTCGAAGCGACGCAGGATGTCGGGTCATTTGTGCAACTGTCTGGCGTGTTGAAGCGCGTTGCGGTGAAGCTTTCGAAGACGTGCAACGACCTCCGACTCCTT
Source organism: Paraburkholderia sp. IMGN_8 (assembly GCF_038050405.1). Classification (NCBI taxonomy): domain Bacteria; kingdom Pseudomonadati; phylum Pseudomonadota; class Betaproteobacteria; order Burkholderiales; family Burkholderiaceae; genus Paraburkholderia; species Paraburkholderia sp. IMGN_8. The sequence continues at coordinate 451,415 of NZ_CP150901.1, forward strand.
TCAAGCGGCCCCCGCGCAGGTCTTGGGGAAATCAATCTGCCACCGGTTCAGGCCGGCTCCAGCATCATGCCGGGCAAGGTCAACCCAGTCATACCCGAGGTCGTCAATCAGATAGCGTTTGAGGTCATCGGTAATGACGTGACCGTCAGCTTTGCCGCAGAGGCCGGGCAGCTTCAACTCAACGCGTTCGAGCCAATCATCGCGCACAGCCTCTTCAAGAGTGTCGCCCATCTGCGGGCAGGATGTTTGACGCTGGCGTCCAGATGTGTCGACGGAATCACAGCCAATCGGGATCGGCTGCGCTCAATCGTCGAAAATTCGATTGGAATCGTGACAGCGCTTAACCCATACATTGGGTATGCGCATGCGACGGAGGTTGCACAGGAAGCCCTTGCATCCGGTCGAAGCGTGGCGGAGATAGTGATTAGCAAAGGGCTATTGAGTCAATCTCAGCTCAACGAGATTTTGCAGCCCGCCATGCTGACCCAGCCAAGGAAAGCCGCGTCGGCTGCTTAAAGAATAGTCAACCGGGGCGCGTGGCTCGTTCCGGTCATCGACTTTAAGAATTCCGACCGGGGCGCTGCTGGGAGCAAGTCTCACGGGGCCTTTGTACGCTTCGTCATATTGTCCGCCGGTAACATGCCCGGCAAGGCCTCGACAAAAAAATCTGCTTGCTATGCAGCCCCAGCCTGCACGTCGTACTGTGCAAAGTCGCGCACACCGGCTGCCAGCAGGACTTCGTCGTCGAGGAAGAAGTTTCCCGAACACTCTTTTGATGGGCGCGTAAGGATACCGGTACGCGCCCGTCGCCTTGTCGAAGGCGTCGTTGACTGTCTTGGCCGCAAAGTCGAAGTATTTGGTCTGGACGTGGATGCCATCGGCGACGCGGTCGGCGCCGTTTTTCGCGTTGTCGGTGCCAACCTGGTTGACCGTTACGCCGCGCAGCTTTTCATTGAGCGCATTGGCGTCTTCGGCGGCGAACCCGGTGCCCCCTTTTGTGCCGAACTTGTTGAGCTGGGTCGACTCCAGATAGTCAGAAACTTGGCCGGTCGAGGCATAGTTGTAGAGATTGTCCTCGATGCCGTTGTCTGCCGCCGCACTCTCTTGCAGCCTTTCGTTTTCGTTTTGCCCCATGTTCCCCGTCCGTCAGTTTTTCTTTGTTACGGTCGACGGTGATTATAGCTGGCGAAGAAATTGATGGCGCTCTTCCGATTTAAGTGGGTGACATTTTTGACAAAGAACTGATAGGTAGTCTATGTCCAAGGTTCTCACGATAAATCCGCTCTCGTGAACATCGTGGCTTTCCACATAAGTGAGATGGAACGCTTCCATATCCACGGGCGCACGACACTTTGCGCAGAGCTCAAGGAGGCCGATTCCCGGGTGGCGAATTGGTACACATTCGTTAGTCATCGCTATGTGACAAGGGGCGGTAGCGCAGGCTTGACTGCAGTAGCATTCGAGACCGTAGCAATCTGCTATTTCGACAGAGGGTAGTTCCCGTCGTAATCAACGCGGCCCACTCTCTCGAGATAGAGAACCCCGAGGCATGGAATGTCCGCTTGCACGTGAAGCACTCGTACTCGTCATCGTCGATTTGAGCTGAGTTCACTACGGCGATACCGGTGCAACACCTGCTGAGATATCGAAACTTTCCTGGTGATAGCGCACCGGGTCGTGACCGCCTTCGCGGAGCAGATCCCTTACCGCACCCATGTAGCCGGCCGGACCGCAAGTGAACACCTCGCGGTCTGTGTAATCCGGAAGCCATTCCGACAGGAGCTCGAGGTTCAATCGGCCCGTCGCGCCGGCCCAATCCTCCTCATTGCCAATTCCCTCGCATACGAAGAAGAGGCGAAGCCGAGGAGAGAGTTTTGCGAGTTTTTGCAGTTCCTCGCGAAACACGATATCGGCAGGCGTTCTTGCACTGTGCACGAACGCGATATCACGGTCGAGCCCGAGATCGATGCTCGCGCGTGTCATCGACATCAACGGTGTCACGCCCGACCCCGCTGACAGATACAACGACTTCGGAGCAGGAGCAGCGGTAGGGGTGAACGTGCCGGACGGACCATACGCTTTCAACTGACTTCCTGGCTTCATGTTGTTATGAAGCCAGTTGGACATGATCCCTCCCGGAACCCGTTTTACCGTAATGGAAAGCAGATAAGGACGTGTGGGCGGAGAGGAAATCGTGTAGCAACGTTCGACCGGTCGTCCTTGCACATTCGCCGATACCGTCATGAATTGGCCGGGCTCGAAACGCACAGGCAGACCATCACTCGTGCGAAACGCGAAGCTCCTGACGTCGTGCGTCTCGTCGACGACGCGGCAGCACGTCAGCGTCTGCTGCTCGCTACTCGGCCACGGCCTGCCGCTACTCTCCCACGTGTCGGGGTTAGACAGCCTGTCGGCGGCCTCAGATGCAGCACAGAGTCTTTCAACAGAGTTCATAGCCGTGGTTCTGCTCAGATGCCGTATTCGGTCAATCGGGCTGCATACCAGCGCGAAAACTGGTCCACGTAGGTTTCCGTGAAAGGCGAGAACAAGCCTGGCGAGTATGCCGGGTCCTGAGTGCCTTCGTGCGTAATCTCCACGAGGTGTTTATCCTGCATGTTTGTTGCAACCCATACTTCGGTCAGATCCGAAATCTTGTAATCCACGCCCTCAACGGCATCTGCGTGAACAAGCCACTTCGAGCGCACCAACGTCTTGTCTGGCGCGAGAGGAATGATGTAGCTGATCACCGCATGGTCGCTCATGACATGCGTCCACGAATTGTGTGTCCAGAGGTGCGTATCGCCGAGATCGCGCCGCTGGAGATTTCCAAACAACCTGGTGCTGGCGACCTTGGTGCTGATGGTCTGCGATTCACCGTTACCGGCGATGACGAGTTGCTGGGTTCTGAACTGGGTGACCGCATCTTCGTCCAGCCACTCGACACTGGCGCTGGTAAATCCGTCTTGCTCCCAGCTTGCCTGACATGCCGCGTTGCGCGCCTTGTACTCTTCCAGCGCGCGAAGCGATTCTTCGCTGAGATTCTCAGGACAGAAGCCGAAGTCTTCCGGCAGGAAAGATGCCGTCAATTCCGGATGCGTGGCCTGGCAGTGGTAGCACTCGCGATTGTTTTCCATCACGAGCTTCCAGTTGCCGTTTTCGATGATTTCCTGCTCGAAGGCGATCCTGGTGTTCTTCAGGTTGTACGGCGCAAAACGTGGCGCCATCGTTTCTTCCAGCTTCGCGATGTCCTCCGGCGGGTTCTCACCGAGGCAGACGAAAATGTGCGTTCCGACAATCCTCGTGTGCACCGGAATCAGGCTCCGGCAGGTCGGGTCGAAGTCCTTGCCCATGTGGGTAGCGTGGCGGAGGCTTCCGTCGAGGTCATACGTCCACTGATGGTAAGGACATACCAGCATGCCGACCGTCGACTTCCCAACCTCTTTCAGACGTGCGCCGCGATGGCGGCAGACGTTCCGGTAAGTGCGGACATTCTCATCGTCGTCGCGCACGATGATGACGGACGCCTTGCCGATATCAACGGTCGAAACATCGCCGGGTTCGGGCACATCTGCCGTGACGCCGACCAGGATCCAGTGCTTGTGGAAAAAGACCTCGACGTCCGTTTCGAAAACATCCTGGCGGCCAAAGAGCTCACCGGGCATGCCGTGACCGGGTTGACGGCTTCGGATCAATTCACCATGGGTTTTGCATCGCACTTCGGACATCGTCTTTCTCCAACGTTCAAGGTATGTCGGGACTTCGATTGTTCCCGCTATGACTTGAGTATTGGATTGACCAAAAAGAGCGTCAATGCGCTTTATTTTCGGTCTGGCATTACTTTAAATTATGCGTGAGCCTGCTTCCCCCGACGGGCATGGGCGGCCCTCGCAGGCGCTTCAATTCTCGATGGAATCCTGCCGAAGCCAGTCGATGAGACCGTCAATTTCCGGGGCAATGGTGCGCCCGTGCGGCACCACGATGTAATACGAATCGCTCACTTTGAGCGAGGCGGACGGCAGCCTGACGAGTTCGCCAGTCTCGAGAAGGTCGTGGACCAATCTTCCCCAACCAAGCGCGATGCCCTGACCGTAGCGTGCGGCCTCGATCGCGTCCGTATAAAGACTACAGCGCAGCGCAAAGTTCAATCGCACCGGCCTCACGCCCAAAGCGTGAAACCACTCATCCCATCCCATCCAGCCTTCCGAGGTGGAATCCGACTCGATGAGGGCGGCGTGAGCGACGTCCTGCAGCGATTCTGGCGCGCCTCGCGATTCCACCCAATTCGGCGAGCAGACAGGAAAGACCTCTTCGTCAAAAAGGAAGGTTGCCGTGCCATCTCCCCATCGTCCGTTTCCGAATCGTACGGCGACGTCAATTTCTTTGGGTCGGAGGTCAGCGGTGAACATCTGCGTGGAGATGCGAAGCTGAAGATTCGGCTGAGCCTTCTTGAGGGACCCCAGCCGGGGCAGGAGGCGAAAATGTGAGAATGCAGACGTTGCCGCAAGCACCAGTTCCTGTTGGACCGGGCCGCTGGCTAGCCGGTCGAACACGCCTGCAATTTTCTGCATCGACTCGGCGACGATAAGATACAGGGCCTCACCTTCCTCAGTGAGTTTGATTGAACGATGCAGACGGTCGAAGAGCCGAGTCCCGAGCGTTTCCTCAAGAAATTTGACCTGCCGGCTTACCGCGGCCTGGGTTACCCCTAGCTCATCGGCTGCCAGAGTGAAGCTCCCGTGCCGCGCGACCGCCTCGAACTCGACGAGCGCTGTCAGCGAAGGGATAAGTCGCCGGTATCCCTTAGTCCGTGCGGTTGCCGGTTTCATTTCGCCCCTCCAGTCAAAATACGGCAGCGGTGTCTGAATATTTTCGACAAAGGCATGACGGGCGGCTTTAACAGTTTCTGCTCAGCATGCCGCTCAGCGCTTATGGTCAACACACTTCCCGTGACTCAGGGGCGCGTGGCGTGTGGTTGAGAAACTATCGTCGACCCGGTATGAGCGACGACCAGTACCGTACAGCCCTCTTGCGAGAAGGTGCTATGCCGCGATCCGGCCGGGTAGCACACCGTCTGTCCCGGCAGAAAATCCGTGCCGTCGTCATCCGTGAACACCCCGTCGAGAACAAGAATCAGCTCGGTCGAGTCGTGTTGGTGCTCGAACGACCGCGCCCCTGGTTGCAGACGCATCCAGTAGCTGCTCCAGGCACCGTTCTCATCATCGGCAACAGGAATCCACAGAAAGCCAGGAAGCACTGTTTCGCCGATTTTCATAGGCTGCCAGTCGCGCTCATCAATGGAATAACAGCGTCGCCCATTCTTGACGTTCAATCCAAAAAGAACCATTTCATCGTGCGCGTGCCCGGTAGTCATGATCTGCGGTATCCAGTGTCGGTTAAAGGGGAAGTCCTGCCTGTCGTGCCTCGGCCGCTCGCTGTTCGGGAAGCCGGGCCGCTTGCATGCTATGTTCATGGTCCAGTTGGCCACGCGCTACCCGGCGACCAGCGTTGGTGCGTCGGTCTGCGGTCGAGCCACGCGATAGGCGTTCGGCGATTCGCCAAATTCTTTTCGGAACTCACGGCCAAGATGCGAAGCGTCGGAGAAGCCGCAGGACGTCGCAATATCGGCCACCGTTCGATCAGAACTCGTCAGCAGCCAGGACGCCGTCCGTATCCGAATCTGTCGCCCGTACGCGTGCGGCGACTTTCCCGTTTCTGTGGCAAACAGCCGCTCAATCTGTCGGACGGACATCTCGAGACGTCGGGCAAGTTCTCCCAGGCTCAATGGCTGACCAATGTGCTGTTCCATCAACAGGATCGCTCGCCTTACCTTGGGGTGTGTTGCGGGTTCAAGTCCCGGAGGGTGCGGCTGCGGAGCATTGCCTTTCTGGGCGTCATCTACAAGCATGATACGCAGCGCCTTCTGCACGACTGTGGCCTCGACATGTCGCAGCAGTATAGCCGCCGCCACATCAATCGAGGCCCGCCCGCCTGAACACGTAATCCGGCGTCTGTCGATGACGAACAGCCGGTCCGCAACAAGGTTGCGTTCGTCAACGCCTGGAAAGCGCTCGACGAAATCCCAGTAGTGGAACCAGCTCACGCATATGCGATATCCGTCCATCACTTCGGCCCGCATCAAGGCGAATATCCCTGTGCAAATGCCGACCAAAGTGGCGGACGTTTTCGCTGCGTCACGAATGAACTGGAGCGTGGCTTTGCTGGCGGACGGCCCCGAGTGCAGCAACCCACCGACGATCACGACGTAATCGAAGGTCCTGGCTTCCTCAAAGGCTGTCCATGGCGTGACCTGGATCCCACAGCTTGCCCTGACGGGAGTGAAAGATTCGCCGACGATGGTCCACGAACAGCGAACAGGCCTGCTCATGTCACCTTCGTCGCTTGCCAGCCTGAGAAGGTCGACGAAACCGGAAAATGCGGTCAATGTGAAATTGGGCAACAGCACGATTCCAAAGCGGAGTGGCCGGGCGGTTCCGGGATGAATGGGGTCGCTAAACATGGGACTGCCTGCATTAACGCTCTAGACGTGCTCTAGAAGCCGGCCAGTAGAATCGTCTTTCGACGGGCCTGCTCATGCTGCTCGAACGGGTGTCAGCAAAAGCTACCTGGTAGTCTCCGCTTCGACGCCTCGCCATTCGCGCATCATCGCGCCGACTTCCTCACCAAGCCATTCACGGAACTGCAGAGACTCCGGTCGAAGCTTCGCGTTCTTGTGCGTGATCAGGTAATGGTGACGGTCGTGGAACTCGAGAGCGTCCTGCACCGGCCGAATCAGGCGGCCCTGTTCCACCTGACGATGGACAAGATGATGCCAGCCGAGCAGGGTGCCTTCGCCCGCTTCGGCCTGTGCGACAAGGAGTCGATAGTCGTTACTCTCGAAGTGTTCGTTTTCGGTGAGCCTGTCGGAGCCATCACCTTGCTGAAACCAGTTTCGCCACACGCGCCAGTCGACATGTTCACACACCTGGGCTCGTCCCAGCAGCGAGAGGTTCAACGTGGGCTGCGATAGCAGGTCGAGCGGCTTCAACGACTGTCCGCGAAAATGTTGCTCGAAGAACGGCTGACTACAGACGGGATACACCACGTCGTGGAAGAGAGGCTCGACTTCGTACTCCGGTTCGCGCGGCGGATTCTTGGTAATGATGACGTCAGGTTGCATGAGCTCGTCCAGCTCCATGAAATGCTCGGTCACCATCACGACCAATCTGATATCCGGAAACCTTTTGCGGAACGCGGGCAGCCTTAACGACAGCCACAGAGCCGAGAACGTATGCGAGACGCAAATAGTCAGCGCGCGCTTGTCGGAGCGACGCACCGCCTCGGCCGCTTCCGCGATATTCATGATCGACAGATACGACGCGTTGTACAGAATGCGGCCCGCATCTGTGAGCGCAATGTGCCGCCCGGTGCGCTCAAACAGGGCCACATCGAGTGAATCTTCAAGCTCCTTGATTTGCCTGCTGATTGCGGCCTGGGTTACGCAAAGCACTTCCGCCGCCTGCGTGAAGCTTTCGTAGCGCGCCGCGGTGACGAAGCATCGCAGCGCCCGTAACGACGGCATCTGGGCGAGGAGTCTGTCAGCGAATAAATGCTTCTGTTGCATCGTTGTCACCTTTTCACGCGCAAGCGCGCGGTTCTATCCGAGGACTGCGGATCTACGCCGCCCTATTTGCTTCGGTGCAAGGCGGCTACCCCGTCATGAGACAGGGGCATCTCAACCGGAATAGTTTGCGAGTCTCCTTGCTCGCTGGCAAGAGAGGTCAACCCGGGGGGCAGCGGCTCCCCCTGCGGTGTTTTATGTGGCGTTATACGCGACCTTGAATCCTCATCAAAACCCGGTCGAGGGCGTCGGCGAAATGTGCATACGTTCCGCGTTTCGAGAGCTCGTTGTGAACCTGTTCGTTGATGCCACCTGGCGTCATGCAGTGCTCGATCAGCTCCGTAAGCGATTTCCCGCTTCTGGTCGTGTCGTGCGCGAGGCCAATAGAGTAGCCTGACAGAAATGAGCGGGCGGCATCGTAATCCAGCCCTTGGCGGACCAGCCATGACGCCTGGGCTTCCAGCACTGCATAGAAGCTCGCCATCGTCGCGGTTACGGCCGACAGTGCGTCGAATTTGGCCTCGTTGCCGACTTCAACCGCCTGACCCAGCGCCGCGAACAAGGATGTCGCAACGCGGTCGGCGGGGCAGATTGCCGTGCTTCCTTTGCCCTCGGCAACTGCCGGCAACGGTGTCGCGCGAACGACCTTGCTCTGCGCACGGACAAGCCTGCGCACTTCCTCGATTGAAATTCCGGCGATGAAGCTGATGACATGATGGCGCGAATCAAAATGCAGTTCACTCAACACGCTGGTAGCGATTTGCGGCACGACTGCAAGACAGACAACGTCGGACGTCTCCAGCACTTCATGATTGCTTGCGCATACCTGCACTCGCTTATCAAGAGCGGCAAGCGCCGCGGCAGTTTCCGCGTTGCGGGGCGACAGGGAAATGCGGTCAAACGGAAAGTCAAACCGAAGCAGTCCGGTAACGACTGCCTGCGTAATGGTGCCGGTCCCGATGAATCCAAGTCGCATTTGGTCTCACATAGCGTTGAAGCGCGGCAGCGTCAAACGCAGCCGCGCCCGGAAAGTCAACAACCCGGCGTGACAAGCCGGGCTCCCGATCGAGTCGAATTGTTTCAGTCGAGCTTCAGCCAGGTGGTCTTCAGTTCGCAATACTGGTCGTGCGCGTAGACCGATTTATCACGGCCACCGAAGCCCGATTGCTTGAATCCGCCGAAGGGGGTCGACAGGTCGCCCTCGCCAAAACAGTTCACCGTCACCGTACCTGCCCTGATCCGAGCGGCAATCTTGTGAGCGTTGTTGACGTTGTCGGTCCATAGCGATGCAGCCAGTCCATAACAGGTGTCGTTGGCAATCTGGACAGCCTCGTCGACGTCGGCGTATTCGATAAAGCAGACGACCGGGCCAAAGACTTCCTCGCGGGCGATGCTCATCTGCGGCGTGACGTTGTCGAAGATGGTCGGCTCGACAAACCACCCGCCGGTTTCAGTGCGCGTGGCTTTGCCGCCGCACACGAGGCGCGCTCCTTCCGCCTTCGCTTTCTCGATATGGGCGAGTACTTTTTGAAAATGCTTCTCTTCAATCAGAGAACCGAGCTTGACGTCGGGGTTGAGCGGGTCGCCAGTTTTCCATCCTTCCAGAACGGCCAGGACCTTTTCGAGCAACTCGGCTTTTGTAGTCGAAGGAACCAGAATACGGGAGCCCGCGCTGCAGTTCTCGCCCATGTTCCAGAATGCAGCAGCGACTGCCTGCTCCGCGACGGCATCCAGGTTCGCAACGTCGGGCAGAACCACTTGAGGATTCTTGCCGCCGCATTCCAGCACGACTCGCTTCAGGTTCGTGTCTGCCGAGTAATGAAGGAACCGCTTGCCGGTTTCCGTGGAGCCGGTGAAAGCAACCAGGTCGACATCCGCATGGCGGCCCAAGGCCTGGCCCGCGCTTTCACCAAAGCCGGTCACGACGCTGAGGACACCCGCGGGCACGCCGGCTTCCGTTGCGAGGTCGGCGATGCGCAGTGTGGAGAGCGACGTCTGCTCCGCTGGTTTGACAATGACGCTGTTGCCCACCGACAGCGCCGGGCCGATTTTCCAGGCAAGCATGAGCGCGGGGAAGTTCCACGGCAGCACCGCGCCCACGACGCCAATCGGTTCACGCGTAATCATGCTCACGACGCTCGCGCCCGACGGCGACAGCGCGTCGTACCGCTTGTCGGTCACTTCCGCGTGCCAGCGGATACAGGCTGCGGATTCGGGGATGTCCAGTCCCATGCATTCGCTGATCGGCTTACCCGCCTCGAGCGCTTCGAGAAGCGCCAGTTCCTCGGCGTTTTCCTCGATCAGTTGCGCGAACCGCAGAAGTACCGACTTTCGCTGCGCCGGCGCTGCCTTCCACCACACGCCGGACTCGAACGCATCTCTCGCCGCCACGACCGCGCGGTCGACGTCTTTCGTACCGCACTTTGCGATATCGGCCAGTACTTTTCCCGTCGAAGGGTTGAGCGTCTGGAACGTCTCCTTCGACGCAGCCGGACACCGTAGCCCCGCGATAAACGCTCTTCCATCGAGTGAGAGGGCTTCAGCTTTCTGCTGCCATTCCTGATAAGTCGTCATGTCCTGTTCTCACAAATTTAAAGTTCGGTCCCCGCCGAAATTTCCTTCATCCAGATAGCCGCTGAAACCGCTATGTCCGCAATCGGCCGGACCGGCAGCGAGCGCGGATGCGGCTGATTCAAAAGCTGGCGAATGAGTTCATTGGACTGGCCGAGTGCATATTCGGCGATGAGCTTGCCGGATGCCGACCCTCTGCTCAGACCGAGGCCATTGCATCCGATCGCCTGAAAGACGCCATCGTCTCTGCGCCCAAACAGCGCGCCATTGTTCGCGGACAGACACAACGGACCACCCCACGTGTATTCCAGCTCGACGTCTTTCAGCATCGGAAAGCGCCGGTTGAACGACCGTTGATGCATACTCTTTGCCTTCGCCAGGTCGGCTTGTGAAAGTTCGAGGCTGGGTCGAAAGGCGAAGTGGTTGCGAACGCAGATGCGGTCCGTAATCAGACGGCGAACGGTCGAGCCCATCGGGTCGGCGGGAATCAGTGCCCATGACCGCGCACCGCCGAGCCTCTGGACTTCCTCCTTGTTCATTACCCGTGTCATGGACGCGAACGTATAGACAGGCAGCAGACCATTCGGATGCCCGCCGAAAGTCGCCGCATACGCGTTGGTGCATAGAATCACGCGCTTCGCCACGATCTTGCCGCTGTCGAAGCTCAGGACCTTCCCCTGGCGCTGGTCTTCTATTCCCTTTACCGCGCTAAGTTCGAAGATCTTCACATTCTCCGGCAACGTCGCCGCGAGACCGCGCATAAGCGCGGCGGGTTGCGCCGTACTGCAACCCGGCGTAAAGAGCGCGCCTTGATAGAAATTCGTTCCGGTCACTCTTGCAATTGCTGCCTCGTCCAGCCACTCAAAGGCTTCGTCGATGCGCGCAAGTCCTTCCGCAAAGTGGGTCAGTGCGGCGTGGCCCCTTCTGTTCACCGAAGCGTGAAACTTGCCGTCGTCCCGCCAGTCGCAATCGATGTTGTACTGCTTGACCGCTGAGCGCACATAGTCGATGCCGTGGCGTTGAAACCGAACATCGGCCTTGTCGGCTTCCACACTGCGCGAGTAGCTTTCACTGCTTATGTCGTGTGGCAAATCGACGAAGAATCCGGAATTTCGTCCCGCTGTAGTGCGCCCGATACGGTCCGCTTCGACCAGCGCTATCGTGGCATCAGGCGCAAGCTCCGCCAGACGCCGCGCAGCACACAGCCCCGTAATACCACCGCCGACAACGACCCAGTCATATCGATGCTCGGAAGACACCGTATTGGCAGGCGAGGGCGGTGGCAGACTTTCCCACCAGCCGTTCACACCGTCTGGAGCCGGGAACCGCGCGAATTCCAGTTTCGAGGTCATGCATTTACTGCGCGCTGCGCGACATAGGTTGAACGAGTTGGCCAAACGTGTTGCGCTCGTCTTCGGTCAGCGTGCCGAGCGGCGCGCGGGCAACACCGACAGGCATGCCGGCCAGCTCACATCCGTAGCGAACGTATTGAATGAATTTTCCGCTGCGCTCCAGCAGTTCGAGTATTGGCAGCAGTTGCGCCATCAGCTTGCGGCCAGTTGCGAAGTCGCCTTGCTTGACGCATGCGTCGAAGAGCGCGGTGTGCGCTTCGGGCAGAAAGTTGGAAGCACCCGCAACCCAGCTCTTCGCGCCCCATACGAAGAACTCGAGCGCCTGATCGTCCATACCGCAGCTTAGTACCAGGTTGTCACGGAAATGCGTGGCGAGGTGATGCAGATGCGAAATGTCGCCGGTGCTTTCCTTCATCGCGATGAAGTTCGGCCGCTCGAGCAGCCTGGCCAGCACGCCATCGCTGATGTCCGTGCCGGTGCGAGCCGGGAAGTTGTACAGCATGATGGGCATGTCGAGGCTATCGTCCACCTTCAACATGTGGTTCAGCAGCTCTTCCTGCGTCGGCTGGGCGTAGTACGGAGCGGCGAGCAACAACGCGGACAGGCCGGCGCGCTTCGCTTCCTGACCCAGGCGAATGACTTCTTTCGTCGTGGTGGCATTAATGCCGGCAGTCAGATACGTCTTGCCGCCTGCCGCTTCGGCGACGGTGTTGAACGTCTGCACCCGTTCTTCGAAACTCAGCGCATAGTATTCGCCCGTCGTCCCGCCGACCCCAAGGCCCGAAACGCGGCTCGCGAGATTGGCGGCATGCTTGCCGAGAAGATCATGGTCAATTTCGCCGTCCGGCTTGAACGGCGTGACCAGTGGTGTGTGTACTCCCTCGAAGCTCATTTTGAATTCTCTCTTGAATAAAGGTGCAAAGCGCTGCCGGGATAGCCGGCAAGAATCGTTGGCGAATCGCTGGCGGATTACACGAGTGCCTCAGCATGTGAGTAAATCGGAAACTGGTTGCACAGATCTCTTACGCGGCTGCGGACCGCACGTTCGACCTGCTCATCGCCGTTGGGCTCCCGTTCGAGCGCCGACAGGACCTCCAGAATCATCTGGCCGACCTGCTCGAACTGGTCGGTATCGAAGCCTCGCGTTGTTCCAGCGGGCGTGCCGAGGCGGATTCCTGAGGTAACTGTCGGGCTTTCCGTATCGAACGGAATACCGTTCTTGTTGCAGGTGATGCCCGCACGCTCCAGCGCCTTTTCAGCCTGAGTGCCGGTTAGCCGCTTGCTGCGCAAATCGGCCAGCAACAGATGGTTGTCGGTCCCGCCAGTGACCAGGCTCAGTCCGCCCGACGTCAGGACGTTGCCGAGCGCCTGGGCGTTATGTAGAACCCGGTCGATATATGCCGTGAACTCCGGACGAAGCGCCTCGCCAAATGCGACCGCTTTCCCCGCGATGACGTGCATGAGCGGGCCACCTTGCAGGCCCGGGAATACGGCCGAATTGATTTTCTTGGCAATGTCGCCGTTGTTGGTGAGGATGAATCCGCCTCGTGGCCCACGAAGCGTCTTGTGGGTCGTGGACGTCACGACATCTGCAAACCGGACAGGGTTCTCGTGTTTACCTGTCGCGACAATCCCCGCGATGTGCGCCATGTCGACCATCAACAATGCACCCACGCTATCGGCAACTTCGCGGAATGCGGCAAAGTCCAGAGCACGTGGATAGGCCGAATAGCCCGCGATGATGAGCTTGGGGCAATGGTCCTCGGCAAGCCGACGCACTTGCTCGTAGTCGATGCGATACGTTTCGGGACTCACGCCGTACTGGACCGCGTTGAACCATTTGCCGGAAAGCGCGGGACGCGCGCCATGCGTCAGATGTCCGCCGGCATCGAGCGACATGCCCATCACCGTGTCGCCCGGTTTGACCAGCGCGAGCATCACTGCGCCATTCGCCTGGGCACCCGAATGAGGTTGCACGTTCGCGTATTCGGCATCGAACAGCGCTTTCACGCGGTCAATGGCAAGCGCTTCAATCCTGTCCACGTGCTCACAGCCGCCGTAATACCGCTTTGACGGATACCCTTCCGCGTATTTGTTGGTCAGCACGGTGCCTTGCGCTTCCATCACCGCGGCCGAGACAATGTTCTCGGAAGCGATCAGTTCAATCTGGGTTTGCTGGCGACGCAACTCCAACGCAATCTCTGATGCGATGACGGGGTCACGGCTCTGGAGAGTTTCGGCAAAAAAACGTGAGTTCTCGTTCACGTGGTCACTCCGGAATTAAATCGTGTGAGACATGTCATGCAACGCCGTGAGCGGCAATTACTCCTCCGCCCACGGCGAGAACAACGTGATTTATTGCTGCAACCAGACCTTCAGCTTTTCCGGATGCGCGTCGACGAATTTCTTCGCTGCCGTCGCATAGTCGTTCGTGGCGTTGCCCTCGAACTCGATGGCCTCGACGTCAGCGAGAGTCAGCTTGAAATGCTTGAAGAAAACGTCCGCCTGCGGAAACTTGGTGGCGAACTGTTTGGATGCGAAGGCGTGAACCTGCTCCTCGCCACCCAGCGTACCCTTGGGGTCCTTGAGATAACGCATCTGCCACTTCTGGAAGAGCCAGTGCGGGCTCCAGACCGTGGCCACAATCCATTGCTTCGACTGATAAGCTCGCTGCACGCCTGCGAGCATGCCTGCTTCGCTCGACGATTGCAGGTTGTAGCCGTTCAGGTCGTATGCCTTGATGGTCTTTTCGGACGCCTGCATCAGACCGCCGCCGGGCTCGATACCCTGGACGGTGCCGTTCAGCTTGCTTTTGACGTCCGGTTTTTCCAGGTCGGAAATCGACGAGAGCTGGGACTCGGGTATGTATGCCGGCACTGCCCAACCGTTCTTGCCGCCGGTATAGATGACGCTGACGTCGTCCATATCGTTCTTGTACTTCGCGTAATACGTTGCATGAGTCACCGGCAGCCAGCCACCCACCATGATGTCGAGGTCGCCGCGGGCCACGCCCTGGTACTGGATGCCGATATCGGCCTGAACAAACTGCACCGGCTGCTTGAGGCTCGTCTCCAGAGCGTATTTGGCCACATTGGCCACGGCCAGAACGTCGGCCCAGTTGGTGACCGCCATCTTGACAGGTTCGGCCGCGACCGCCGACCCCACACAGGCAACCATCGTAACGACCGCCGACACCGCCAGTTTCGCAACAAGCGACTTCAACACATTGCTGTTCATACAGTACTCCTACGTGATAATGAAATTTTCTTGAAAATTTGACGGCCGCTGCAATAGCGTGTCTGGTCTCCGAACTCCCTACTACCTACTGCCTGTGGCGATCGCACCGCATTCGCGATGCGATACTGCCGGTCAGGTACGCGCCGCGGCGTTTGTGCCGGCCTTTGCCGTTCCCGCGCCGGGCGTGACTCGTTTGGCCTTCTTTGCCTTCTTCGCCTTCACGCCAAAACTTTCCGTCAGGCGGTCGAGTACGATGGCAAGCAACACGACGCCGAGTCCACCTTCGAAGCCGATCCCGATGTCGAGACGCTGAATGCCGCTCAGCACGTACTCGCCCAGTCCGCCAGCGCCGATCATCGACGCCACCACAACCATCGAAAGCGCCATCATGATGGTCTGATTCACGCCGGCCATGATTGACGGCAGCGCATTCGGCAGCTGGATTTTCCAGAGAAGCTGCATGTCCGTACTGCCGAAGGCGCGGCCTGCTTCCAGCAATTCCTCGCGCACCTGCCGGATACCCAGAGTCGTGAGGCGCACGACTGGCGGCATGGAAAACACGATGGTGGCAATCACCGCCGGGACGCGTCCCAAGCCGAACAGGATGACCGCAGGGATCAGATAGACGAAGGCGGGCATCGTCTGCATGAAATCGAGCAGCGAGCGCAGAATCATTTCCACCCGTTTGTTGCGAGCGCCCCAGATGCCGAGTGGCACGCCCACTACCAGGCTGAAGAAGGTCGCTGCGATAACGAGTGCCAGGGTCGAGACAGTTTGAGCCCACAGACCCATGTATTGAATGGCGAGAAGTGCAAGGCCGACGAAGACCGAAAACACGATACCGCGTCGCCACAGCGCAAATGCCACGAGGATGACGAGCATCGCAACAAACGGAATCGCGGCCAGGCCGTCCTGCAACAGTTTGATTACTGCACCCAGTGAGGCAGAGAAAGCGTCGAAGCCGCCCCGGAAATGCTGAAAGAGAAAGTTGACGCCGTCTTCTGCAAATTTCCCGATGACTGACGAGTTCATGCTGCTCTCCGTTCCATAACCTGCTTGAGTATCGTCCGGCAGGACACCACGCCCGCGAGCTTTCCGGCCGCGTCGGTGACGGGCACGTCGTGATCCTGGCTCAACGCAACGGCGGCCAGTTGATGCAAGTCCGCATCCAGCGAAACCGCATTCACATCCGGGAGCAGGGCGTCGCGTACGGGGCGCGTACCGGTCTTATGCAGAGAGGCTGGCGTGACGCAGCCCTGATATCGGCCTGATTCGTCGCAGACATAGCCACATTCGACGCCGCTATCGATGAGCGGATTGAGGTAACGTTCCGAGGATGTGCCGACGTCGCAGGAAATGAGACCCCGGTCGATCTTTGTCATCAGGCTGGAGGCCTTGAGGAACCGGGAAACGTCGACGTTGCGGAAGAAATCCCGTACGTACGCGTCCGCGGGCGACTGGATAAGCTCCGCAGGCGTGCCGACCTGAATCAGGCAGCCATCCTTCATGATGCCGATCCGGCCGCCAATCTTGATGGCTTCTTCGATGTCGTGTGAAATGAAGACGATTGTCCGCTGCTCTTCTTTCTGAAGCCGCAGAAGTTCGCATTGCATTTCGAACCGGATCAGCGGGTCCAGCGCCGAGAAAGCTTCGTCCATCAGAAGCACGGCGGGATTAACGGCAAGCGCACGTGCGAGGCCTACCCGCTGCTGCATGCCGCCGGATAGCTCGCTGGGAAGCAGCTTTTCGTACGAGCCGAGACCGACTCGCGTGAGCGCGGTACGCGCGATTTCGTAGCGCTGCGCCTTCTTGATGCCGGTAACTTCCAGTCCGTACGCGATGTTGTCGAGGACCGTGCGGTTCGGCAGAAGCGCGAATGACTGGAACACCATCGCCATCTTCTTGCGGCGCACATCACGTAATTCCAACGTAGACATGGGCGCAATGTCGCGGCCTTCGAGAATGACTTGGCCGGACGTCGGCTCGATCAGCCGGTTGAGCAGTCGAACCAGCGTTGACTTGCCGGAACCCGAGAGGCCCATGACAACAAAGATCTCGCCCGCCTTAACGCTGAGGCTGACGTCGTTGACTGCCACCATGTTGCCGGTCTGCTCGAAAATCTCGTTGCGGCCAAGACCTTGCTTTATCAGCTCCGCGGCACGCTCGGGCTTGGGCCCGAAGATTTTCGACAGATTTTTAACCGTAAGAATGCCGGTTCCGGAAACCGCGACACGTTCGGCTGCCGCTGCAACGTCTTTCGCTTCCATTGTGCCCGGGCTCAACATAACTCCCGGCGCAAATGTCAGGTTAGGGTTCATTCTGTCTTCCCAACTGGCGAGTTCAAGAAATCAAGCCCGCGACCTCGTCTTTCAGACTCACCCCACACTTGGGGCCAGGATCGCGTCTGACTGAACATCCCCGGCAAGCTTCAGCACGCAACGGGATACCGCTGTCGAATATGAAAGCTGCAAGGCAGCCGGGCGAACAGCAAAAGATGATTCGTCGCATAAAAGAAGAAATATGTCGACCGAGTGCTGCCCGCCTCCGCTTGATGCATGAGGTGCAGCGTATCAAGCCAATTTGATCGATCCAGCTACATTTTCTGCCAGCTTTTCCCTACTTTTGGTAATGCAAGGCCGAGTGTGTCGTGGTGGACGAAGAGGCGCTTCAGCCAGAAGTTCCGCGCAACGTCAGCTTCATCAGGGGTTTATAGAAAAAAGCGGAGTTTCAGCCAGGTCTTTGAATATTTAACGAGGAACCCTGTTATAGGGAATGTCCTAGGCTCAGTGAAATGCTTCGCATAACCAAAAGTAGGGCAAAGCATGCAGAGAACGTAGCTGGATATGACAATTTGGCTTGATATGCTCCGATCCGCATATGACCGGGTGCGCCTTGACGTTGTCATGACCGGTCGGAGGCTAAGCCGATACGTCCTGCACCTGACTGCGTGAGTCTTGCACGTCCAGGCGCGAGCAACAACGTCTTTTCGCACCAGCGCTTGCGCATTCTTGACACCAATCTTTGGCGTTTGTACCCAGGCCTGATATTCGGAGACCTTTTGACCTGGGTAAAAGATGCGCAACAACCATTTGACGGAAGAAGTGTCTTTGGCGGAGCAATGCCGGATCAACAACTTCGAAGTCAACGCGAAGTACCAGTTCACTCCGGCGTTCTATGTCGGGGCCGAATACAGCTACACGCGAACAAGCTTCAATGCGACGAGCGGATCGCTGCACCCGAACTACCAGTCGGTCGGCCTGATGGCTGACTACAACCTGTCGAAGCGCACGGACATCTATGCTCAGGGTGTGTATCAGCACGTGGGCGGTGACAAGACCGGTACGGTTCTCGACTCCGCCTATGTTCCGGGCGCCGCCGACTTGTCGTCGACAAACTCGCAATTCGTCTTGCGGGTCGCACTGCGCCACAAGTTCTGAGCGGGATGACCAGTCCCTGCTATTAGCGGTCCAGCAATGAAGGGACGGTGCACTCGTGTCGAACGGCACGAGTGCACCTGGGCAGGACCGGTACCGGGATTGCAGCGCATCCGGGATTCGGGCGGCGGCGCGGCTGTGATGAGGTCGATGCCGGAGTCCTTATACGCCCGGCTCAACCACAACCGCTCAGCAAGTCACTCACTCGGTGCTGATAGTCGTCACAGGCTTCCATTTGGCGCCTTTCACCTGATAGAGCGTCGACGTCGGGTGTTTCAGGTCACCGTACGAATCGAATTCAATCTTTCCTGTGATGCCGTCGTACTGCATAGTTCGCAACGCGGCCATGAATACCTCAGGTTTTGCGGAATTTGTCTGTTTCATTGCGTTGATAGCCACCCACGCACAGTCATAGGCGAATGGCGCGTAAGTCAGTGTATCCACGCCAAATCTCTTTTTGAATTTTTCCGCGAACGCCTTGCCTTGAGGAAGGGACTCGACAGGCCGTCCGTACTCCCACGCCATTGCGCCCTCGGCAGCACTGCCCGCAACGCCGAGGAAGATGCTGTCGGCAATACCCCCGCTTCCTACGAACTGCGTCTTCATGCCGAGTTGGCTCATCCGCTTGGTCAGGAGCGCGGCCTGGTTATCAAGGCCGGCAAAGTACAGCAGGTCCGCGTTCGCCGCCTTGATATTAGTGAGCTGCGCATTGAATTCGACGGCCTTGTCGTTGGTGTATTCCGAGGCGACGATATGGCCGCCGGCGACGACGACAGCCTTCTTGAATTCCTCCACGGCTCCCTGGCCGAATGCCGTGCGGTCGTCCATCACTGCAATGCGCTGCGCCTTGGTGACCATTACCGCGTACTTTCCTGCATTGCCGGAGTTCTGTGCGTCGGTGGCGATAATACGAAAGACGTTCTTCAGCCCTTGCCTGGTTATGGCCGGGTTCGTGGCAGCGGGGTCTATCAACGGAATGCCAGCCTTGGCAAATATCGGCGACGAGGGCAACGCGACTCCAGAGTTGTAGTAGCCCACCACGGCTACCACTCCGTCGTCGACGAGTTTCTGGGCTACTTGCACACCAATTCGCGGGTCGCCCTGATCATCGACGGAGTCCAGCTCGAAGCGCACCTCCTGCCCGCCCAGCTTCGTATGCTGGGCGTTGGCTTCTTCGAGAGCGAGGCGAACACCGTTCTCGATGTCCTTTCCGTTGGCGGCTCCGGCGCCGGTCAGCGGAGCCGACACACCGATCTTGACGACCTGCTGTGCAAACGATTGGCTGCTTGCAAGCGACATGGCGACGGCAGCCAGCCCGGCGGCAAAATATTTTCTTGAAGTGTTGAGCATCGGTTCACTCCCAGATGTGACAAGAATCGGCGCGAGCAAGCAAGCACGCGCTGACAAAGCGATTCGATTGGTTATGTTTGGTGCATCCTGCAGCCAGGCAGCGTGCCCTGAATGCGCGACGTTCTCGCTCAAATCCATGACAGGCGAATTGGCATTGCAGCGTAGCAAGCCAAATTGACCCTTCCAGCTACATTTCTGCGTACTTTCCCATACCTTTGGTAATGCAAGGCGCTCGTGTGGTGCCCGCCGAAAAAATCATCGAAGATGGGATGCTCGCGACGCCAGTAATGGCGCGGATTTGCGGCCGCAATGAGGGCGATAGCGGGACATCCCAAAGCCTCCGCCCACTGATCTGTGAGGCTGGCTTTATAGGGAATGTCCCAAGGTTTGTTGTTATTCGACTAGGTAATTCGAATATCCCCGGTACAGCCGGCACGGGCGGTTGCCGTGCGCAGCCGTGACTTCGAGTACCGCTTCGCGGGATTGGATGCACATTGAATCGCAGCGTCTGCGCTGTCGCGCGTCGTCTTATCCCAGACCGTAAGCGCGAGTTTTGCCACGCCTAGCTTATCAGGTCGGCCGGTGTGAGCCGCGCGTGCGCATTACGTCGGCACCGCGGCTGGTTGTACGCGTATCGACGGCGTCTGCGCCAACGCGATAGGGCAGGTCGTACGTCTCGCGGCTCGCTGCGCGCAGTGCGTCGATCATCAGGGCCGCGGCGGGGGAGAGCAGTTTCTCCGCCGGGGTGATGAGCCCAAAGTCGTCCATCCTGCAGTCCATCGGCAGAGGCAGGATCTCCACCATGCCGTGCGCCGCGTAATAACGCGCAACATCTTCAGCGAGCACGGCGATCATGTCGCTCTTCTCGAGCGCCCGCGTAATGAAGAGCAGCGCCGCCGTCTCCACGACGTTCGAGGGCGGAGCGAGGCTTGCACGCTGGAACATGAGCTCGAAGCGATGCCGCAGCACGCTGCCGGCCGGTGGCACGACCCACGCGCCGCGCTGGACATCGGACAGCGCAACTGGCTCCCCGGTCAGCAACGGATGGCCTTGCCGAACCACTGCGCAGACGGGCTCGCCGGCCAGCGGTTCGTAGCGCAACTGGCGCTTGTCGTGCTCCGCCGACAGACGTCCGATCACCACGTCGAGCTTATCTTGCGCCAGCCGCTCGAGCAGCACGTTACTGGTGTCGATTTCGACCGAGACACGCATGTTCGCATACACGCGCTTGACTGCCGCGACAGCCGCCGGAAGCACGCGCACACCCGGCGAGGTGATGGCACCCACCGCAACGTGCCCCAGACGCCCGGCCTTCAATGCGGCCAGTTCGTCCTGTGCTTGTTCGAGACTGCCGAGCACGACGCGCGCATGGCGGATCAACGCATCGCCATAGAGAGTTGGCCGCACGCCACGCGGCATGCGCTCAAATAGAACTGCTCCGAGCATCTCCTCCAACTCGCGCAACAGTTTCGAGGCGGCGGGCTGGGTCATGTTCAAGGCCGCCGCCGCCCGGTGGATGTTGCCTTCTTCGGCCAGCGCAACCACGAGGAGTAACTGGCGGGTTTTCAGGCGGGTACGGACGTACCACGGGTTCGTATCCAGCATGATTTAGGTATTTACACTGATATATGAATGGATATGTGAAGCGTCTAAATCTTCATTGGTAGGTTATCAGTTTGGTCCTTAAACTGCACGCAAATCTAGCCCACCCAAAGACGGACGATGTCGGCAACCAAACCCAAACTGCGCTCCCAACTGTGGTTCGGCACCACGGACAAAAACGGCTTCATGTACCGGAGCTGGATGAAGAATCAGGGCATTCCCGATCACGAATTCGACGGCCGGCCGATCATCGGCATCTGCAACACCTGGTCGGAGCTCACGCCCTGCAATGCGCATTTCCGCAAGCTCGCGGAGCACGTGAAGCGCGGCGTTTACGAGGCGGGCGGCTTCCCGGTCGAGTTTCCGGTGTTCTCGAACGGCGAATCGAACCTGCGTCCTTCGGCGATGCTCACGCGCAATCTCGCCTCGATGGATGTGGAAGAGGCGATTCGCGGCAACCCCATCGACGCCGTCGTGCTGCTGTGCGGCTGCGACAAGACCACGCCCGCGCTGCTTATGGGCGCGGCGAGCTGCGACGTGCCCGCCATCGTGGTGAGCGGCGGCCCAATGCTCAACGGCAAGCTCGAAGGAAAGGACATCGGCTCGGGCACGGCCGTGTGGAAGCTGCACGAGTCGCTCAAGGCGGGCGAGATCGACCTGCATCATTTCCTCTCGGCCGAAGCGGGCATGTCGCGCTCGGCGGGCACCTGCAACACCATGGGCACGGCCTCGACGATGGCGTGCATGGCCGAGGCGCTCGGCGTCTCGCTGCCGCACAACGCCGCGATTCCCGCCGTCGATGCGCGCCGCTACGTGCTCGCGCACATGTCGGGCGTCCGCATCGTGGAGATGGCGCTCGAGGACCTCACGCTCTCCAAGGTGCTCACGCGCGAAGCGTTCGAGAACGCGATCCGCACCAATGCCGCGATCGGTGGCTCGACCAATGCGGTGATCCACCTGAAGGCGATTGCGGGGCGCATCGGCGTGCCGCTCGAGCTCGAGGACTGGATGCGCATCGGCCGCAATACGCCGACCATCGTCGACCTGCAGCCCTCGGGCCGCTTCCTGATGGAAGAGTTCTATTACGCGGGCGGTCTGCCGGCAGTGCTGCGGCGTCTGGGCGAAGCGAACCTGCTGCCGCATCCCAATGCGCTCACGGTCAACGGCAAGTCGATCTGGGACAACATGCGCGAAGCGCCGAACTACAACGACGAAGTAATCCGGCCACTGGACAAGCCGCTGATCGAAGACGGCGGCATCTGCATCCTGCGCGGCAATCTGGCGCCGCGCGGCGCGGTGCTGAAACCGTCGGCGGCGACACCCGAGCTGCTCAAGCATCGCGGCCGCGCCGTGGTGTTCGAGAACTTCGATCACTACAAGGCGACCATCGGCGACGAATCGCTCGACGTCGACAAGGACTCGATCCTCGTGATGAAGAACTGCGGCCCGCGCGGCTATCCGGGCATGGCCGAGGTCGGCAACATGGGCCTGCCGCCCAAGCTGCTGCGCCAGGGCGTGAAGGACATGGTGCGCATTTCGGACGCGCGCATGAGCGGCACGGCCTACGGCACGGTGGTGCTGCACGTAGCGCCGGAAGCGGCGGCGGGCGGCCCGCTCGCGGCGGTGCGCAACGGCGACTGGATCGAGCTCGATTGCGAGGCGGGCCGGTTGCATCTCGACATCAGCGACGAGGAACTGCTGCGGCGTCTCTCCGACGTCGATCCGGTGGCCGCGCCGGGCGTGGCGGAGCAGCAGGGCAAGGGCGGCTATGCGCGTCTCTATGTCGATCACGTGCTGCAGGCCGACGAAGGTTGTGACCTCGATTTCCTCGTGGGCAAGCGCGGCGCCGCCGTGCCGCGCCACTCGCACTGATTGGGAGCACGAAGCATGACAACGCAATTGACGGGCGAACTGCTGATCGCGGGCGCGGCGAGGCGCGGCGCGGGTGCGCCGTTCCAGGCGCTCGACGCCGCGACGAACGAGCCCATCGCGCAGCCGGTTTTCCATAGCGCCTTGACTGCCGATGTCGATGCGGCGTGCGAACTCGCGGACGAAGCGTTCGACCACTATCGCGCACTGCCCGCCGAAAAGCGCGCGCAATTCCTCGACGACTGCGCGGCGCGCATCGAAGCGTTGGGCGAGCCACTGATCGAACGCGCGATGGCCGAAAGCGGCCTGCCGCGTGCGCGCCTCGAAGGCGAGCGCGCGCGCACCGCGAATCAGCTGCGCATGTTCGCGGCGCTCGTTCGCTCCGGTGACGCACTCGACGCGCGCATCGAGCCCGCGCTGCCCGAGCGCCAGCCGCCGCGCACCGATCTGCGCTTCTGGCGCATCGGTGTGGGCCCCGTCGCGGTGTTCGGCGCGAGCAATTTCCCGCTGGCGTTTTCGGTGGCGGGCGGCGATACGGCCTCGGCGCTGGCGGCGGGCTGTCCCGTCGTCGTGAAGGCGCATCCGGCGCATCCGGGCACATCCGAGCTCGTCGGGCGCGCAATCCAGGAGGCCGTCGCGGCGGCCGGGTTGCCCGCGGGCGTCTTTGCACTTCTGTTCGACGCTGGCCACGAAGTCGGCAGTGCGCTCGTGCAGCATCCGGCGATCCGCGCGGTGGGCTTTACCGGTTCGCGCGCGGGCGGCCTCGCGCTCGTGAGGCTCACGGCGGCGCGTGCCGAACCGATTCCGGTCTACGCCGAAATGAGCAGCGTGAATCCGAACCTGCTGCTGCCGGGCGCGCTCGCCGCGCGCGGCGACGCGCTGGCACGCGAGTTCGTTGCGTCGGCGACGCTTGGCTGCGGCCAGTTCTGCACGAATCCGGGCTTGATGCTTGCCCTCGCGGGCGCCGAGTTCGACGCCTTCGCCGCCAACGCCGCGCGCGAATTCAGCGCCGCGCCTGCTGGCGTAATGCTCGCGGCAGGCATCCTGCGCGCATACGAGCACGGCATCGAGCGTCTCATGCAGCATCCGCAAGTGATGACGCTCGCGCGCGGCGCGGCAGCGCCGGGACGCGCCCAAGCGACGCTCCTGCGCGTAAGCGCGAGCGACCTGCTCGCCGATCCCACGCTCGGCGAAGAGGTGTTCGGCCCGAGCAGCGTGCTCGTGGAATGCGCGAACGCGGTCGAGCTGCGCGCGGTACTGCGCAAAATCGAAGGCCAGCTGACGATCACGCTGCACATGGAGGCCGCCGACGCTGAACTCGTGCGCACGCTCTTGCCGCTCATCGAGCGCAAGGCGGGCCGCGTGCTCGCGAACGGCTTTCCGACCGGTGTCGAAGTGTGCGACGCGATGGTCCACGGCGGCCCATTTCCGGCGACCTCGGACGGCCACAGCACGTCGGTCGGCACGGCCGCCATCGAGCGCTTCCTGCGCCCCGTGTGCTACCAGAATCTCGCCGACGGCTTGTTGCCCGACGCGCTGCGCGACGCCAATCCGCTGAACGTGCGGCGCCGTTTTGCAGGCAAACCGGAAACGCCGCGCGCGCCGTAACGCGGCGCCGCGCAAGATCCGCGCGCAACGCGGACAGGTGACATGACCCGCGTCACCCGCTGCCGCCAATGTATCCAGAGACGCGCGCCGAGCTGATCGCGATCGCGAGGCGTCTCAATGCGCTTGTGCTCAGGTGGACGCAATGAGCCGTGGCTGCCTTTGGCGAATCGCTCTGGCTCAGCAAACATTGGGTGGAGAAACACCATGAATTCGACTTTTACGCTGGCCGTGGCCGGCATCGGCAAGATCGCCCGCGACCAGCATCTGCCTGCTATCGCGGCGAACCCAGGCTTCGCGCTGGTCGGGTGCGTGAGCCGCAACGCGCAGGTCGAGCACGTGCGCAACTATGCTGACATCGATGCGCTGCTCGCCGCCGAGCCTGACCTCGACGCCGTCTCGCTGTGCACCCCGCCGCAGGTGCGCTATGCGCAGGCCCGCGCGGCGCTCGAGGCGGGCAAGCATGTGATGCTCGAAAAACCCCCCGGGGCGAGCGTGAGCGAGGTCGAGGCCCTGCGCGAGTTGGCGCGCGCTCGGGGACGCACGCTCTTTGCCACCTGGCACTCGCGCTATGCAAGTGCCGTGGAGCCGGCGCGAGCCTGGCTTCAGGGACGCACAATCCACGCCGTGCACGTGCGCTGGAAAGAGGACGTGCGCCGCTGGCATCCAGGCCAGCAATGGATCTGGGAGCCAGGCGGCCTTGGCGTGTTCGATCCGGGCATCAACGCGCTCTCCATCGTCACGCACATCCTGCCGCGTGAAATCGTGTTGTGCGGCGCGCAACTGCTCGTGCCGCGCGATGTGTCGACGCCGATCGCGGCCGAACTCGACTGCATCGACACAGACGGCGTACCTTTGCGCGCCGAGTTCGACTGGCGCCACGGTCCCGTCGAACAATGGGAGATCGACGTCGAAACCGCCAACGGGTTGCTCTCGATCACGGAAGGCGGGAAGCGTCTTTCGATTGCGGGCGAACCGGTTGTGCTCGAAGGCGAGCGCGAATATGGGGCGCTCTACGAACACTTTCACGGACTGATTGCGCACGGCGCCCACGATGTGGACGTGCGCCCGCTGCGCCTCGTCGCCGATGCGTTCCTGCTCGGACGGCATGTCGAAGTCGAGGCGTTCGGCCGCTAAATCCTTAGTCTGCAAATCAATCGCCACAAATCACCGCAATACCCACGCAACGGTTGACCACAACCACACATCTCGGAGACAGAGTATGACCAGCAAGATCCGCCGGCTGACCCTTCGCGCAACCCTCGCGGCGATGTGCATCGCACCGCTCGGCATGAACCTCGCGGCGCGCGCCGAAGCGCCGCTCAAGATCGGATTTCTCGTGAAGATGCCGGAACAGGCATGGTTCATCAACGAACAGAAAGCGGCCACCGCACTGGGCCAGAAGGACGGCTTCTCGGTGGTCAACATCGGCACGCCTGACGGCGAAAAAGTGCTGGCGGCAATCGACAACCTCGGCGCACAAGGCGCCAAAGGCTTCGTGATCTGCGCGCCCGACGTGCGCCTCGGACCGGCAATTCAGGCGCGCGCGAAGCGCTACAACATGAAGTTCGTCACCGTCGACGATCAACTGGTCGACTCGACCGGCAAGCCGCTGCCGAACGTCCCGCACCTTGGCATGTCCGCGTTCAAGATCGGCAATCAGGTCGGCACGGCCATCTCCGATGAAATCAAGCGCCGCGGCTGGAAACCGGAAGAAGTCGGCGCGCTGCGCATCACGAACTACGAACTGCCGACCGCGAAATTGCGCACCGACGGCGCCACGCAATCGCTGCTCGCCGGTGGCTTCAAGAAGGAAAACATCTTCGACGCGCCGCAAAAGACCACCGACGACGAAGGCGGCTTCAACGCGTCGTCGCCGGTGCTTGCGCAGCATCCGAACATCAAGAAGTGGGTAGTCTTCGCGCTCAATGAGGAGAGCGTGCTGGGCGGCGTGCGCGCCACCGAGCAACTGCATATTCCGGCAGCGGATGTGATCGGCGTCGGCATCAACGGTGCGGGCGAGGCGTTCGCCGAATTCCAGAAGAAGGAACCGACGGGCTTCTACGGCACGATCGCCGTGAGCTCGACGATGCACGGCAAGGAGAGCACGGAGAACCTCGTCGGGTGGATCAAGGACGGCAAGCAGCCGCCCGCCGATACGCAGACCACCGGCAAGCTGATGGTGCGCGGCAACTGGCAGGACGTGCGCAAGGAACTTGGTATCTAAGCACGTCTGTATGAGCTGACAACGTTCTGTGCGGGCCATGACCGTTACCTGATAGCGGTTTCTCAGGCGAGGTATTCGCCGTATGGCCCGCACGCGTGTCCATCTGCAAGAGGCATTCGATGACGGTTTCAGAATACAACCAGGCGCGTGCACCCTTCGCGCCGGCGTCCGCCGATGCTCGGACGTATCTGCAGCTCGACGGCATTACCGTACGCTTTCCGGGCGTGTTGGCGCTCGATCAGGTGTCACTCGATGTGCGGCGCGGCGAAGTACATGGCCTGATGGGTGAAAACGGCGCCGGCAAATCGACGCTGCTTAAAGTGCTGTCCGGTGTGAATCAACCGGTGGCGGGCACCTTGTCGCTCGACGGCGTCGAGCAGCAGTTCGTTACCACCAAGGCGGCCATCGCGGCCGGCGTCGCGATCATCTATCAGGAACTGCATCTGGTGCCGGAACTGACGGTCGCGGAAAACCTGATGCTCGGCGCACTGCCCAATCGTTTCGGCGTGCTGGACGAAAAAACGCTGGTTGCACGCGCCATTCGCGAACTCGAACGACTCGGCGAGAAGATCGATCCGGCGCAGCAGGTCAAGCATCTGTCCATCGGGCAGCGGCAGATGATCGAAATCGGCAAGGCCCTGATGCGCGATGCGCGCGTGATTGCGTTCGACGAGCCGACCAGTTCGCTGTCGGCGCGCGAGACCACGCAACTGTTTCGCATTATTCGCGCATTGAAGGCCGAGGGCCGCGCGATCATCTACGTGACGCACCGCATGGATGAAGTCTACGAGCTGTGCGATCGCGTGACGGTGTTTCGCGATGGCCACCACATCGACACGTTCGAAGCGGGTGAAGGACTCGATCGCGACCGTCTGATCAGTAGCATGGTGGGCCGTTCGATTGAGGACGTGTACGGCTATCGTCCGCGTGCAACCGGCGACGTGCAGCTCGAAGTAAAAGAATTGATGGGACCGGGCCTGAGAGAACCCGCGTCGTTCTCCGCGCGCGCCGGCGAGATTGTCGGCTTCTTCGGACTCGTGGGCGCGGGCCGCTCCGAATTGATGAAGCTGATCTACGGCGCTGTGAAACCGACCGCCGGCGAGATCATGCTCAAAGGCAAGCGCATGCGTTTCGCCACGCCGCGCGACGCGGTGCGCGCGGGCGTCGCGTTGTGTCCTGAGGACCGCAAACAGGAAGGCATCGTGTCGATCGCCTCCGTTTCGGACAACCTCAACATCAGTTGCCGCCGCCACTTCAGCCGCTTCAACGTGCTCAACGGCCGCAAGGAAGCGCAGACCGCGAAAGAGTTCATCGGCAAGCTCGCGATCAAGACGCGCAACGGCGAGACGCCGATCGGCACCCTCTCCGGCGGCAATCAGCAGAAGGTGATCCTGTCACGTTGGCTTGCTGAAGACATCGACGTGTTCCTGATGGACGAGCCCACACGCGGTATCGACGTCGGCGCGCGCAGCGAGATTTACGGCCTGCTATATGGGCTTGCCGAAGCGGGCCGCACGGTGATCGTCGTGTCGAGCGATCTGGCTGAAGTGATCGGCGTAGCGGATCGCGTGATCGTGATGAAGGAAGGCCGCATTGTCGGCGATCTGCTGAAGGCGCAGGCCACGCCCGACGCATTGATCAAGCTCGCTCTGCCGCGCTAATGCGCTACGGTATTTCGCACCGCGTAACTGAATGGGAAGTTGGTTTTGTAAAAGGCCTCATGAAGGAAATAGACAACATGCAAACGCAATCAAGTTCCTCCGATCCGGGCAGTTCGCCGGCCGTCTCCAACGGTATCAGCGCACGCGCCGCGCGCACCTGGGACGTCATCAACAAGTCCGGGATCGTGATGGTGTTCATCATCCTGTTTGCCGTTCTGTCGTTCACGGTGCCGGACTTCATCAGCTCGCGCAATATCCAGGGGCTTCTGCTGTCGGTCACGCTGATCGGCTCCATCTCCGTCACGATGATGTTCGTGCTGGCGCTCGGCGAAGTGGATCTGTCGGTCGCGTCGATCGTCGCTTTCGCGGGCGTGGTCGCCTCCACCCTGATCACCGCGACGCATAGCGTGCTGCTCGGCGTGGCAGCCGGTGTGCTCGCGGGCGGCGCGGTCGGGCTCGTGAACGGCGTACTGGTCGCGCGCTACAAGATTAACTCGCTGATCGTCACGCTCGCGATGATGGAAGTCGTGCGCGGCCTCGCGTTCATCACGTCGAACGGCGACGCGGTGATGATTTCCGAAGAGCGTTTCTTCGACCTCGGCGGCGGTTCGTTCCTCGGTGTCTCGTATCCGATCTGGAGCAACATCGTGGGCTTCGTGCTGTTCGGCTTTCTGCTGAAAAAGACAGTGTTCGGCAAGAACGTGCTGGCCGTCGGCGGCAACAGCGAAGCTGCTCTGCTCGCGGGCCTGCCGGTCACGCGGATCAAGATCACCGTGTTCGTGCTGCAGGGGCTCGTCACCGGTTTTGCCGGCGTCATGCTCGCCTCGCGGATGAGCCTCGGCGATCCGAAAACCTCGGTCGGTCTTGAACTCGGTGTGATCTCCGCCTGCGTGCTCGGCGGCGTCTCGCTGACGGGTGGCGTTGCAACGATTTCCGGCGTGCTGGTCGGCGTGCTGATCATGGGTTCCGTGCAGGACGCAATGAGCCTGCTGAATGTGCCGACCTTTTACCAATACCTGATTCGCGGCGGCATCCTGCTGCTGGCGGTCCTGTTCGATCAGTTCCGTCGGAGCAAGCGAGCAGTCTGACCGGCGGGCTGGCAGCTGAACACGACGATCTTGCTCACGAAGCAGGTGGTTATACGAATAACAAGTGGCTTCCTGGAGGAGGAAATACAAGGATACAAACCCTTGCTCGATTCTAGTCTTGCAGAAAACCGTCCTGCTTCAGGCAGGACGCAAATCAGCCTTGAAGGGGCGCTGTCGGGAATAGTTTCACGCTAAAGCGTGAGCGTTATCACGTGTGGTACGGCGCTACAAAGAAACTAACCAAAACCAAGCAAAAATCGGAGACACAACATGAGACTTATCGGGAAGCTCGCAATCGGCACGCTGATCGGCACGACGCTAACGCTGGCAGCAGGTGTCAACGCATCGGCGCAGGAAAAGCAGGTCACGCTCGGGTTTTCGCAGGTCGGTGCTGAGAGCGCATGGCGCACGGCCGATACTGTGTCGGTGAAGACCGCCGCGAAAGACGCGGGCATCAACCTTAAGTTCTCAGATGCGCAGCAGAAGCAGGAAAACCAGATCAAGGCGATCCGCTCGTTCATCGCGCAGAAGGTTAACGTAATCGCGTTCTCGCCGGTCGTCGAGTCTGGCTGGGAGCCGGTGCTGGCCGAGGCGAAGGCCGCGCACATTCCCGTGATTCTGACTGACCGCGCGGTCGACGTGAAGGACACCTCGCTCTACGTGACGGTGATCGGATCCGACTTCATCGAGGAAGGACGACGCGCTGGCCGCTGGCTCGAAGAACGCTACAAGAGCGATGCGGGACCCGTCAATATCGTCGAGCTGCAGGGCACTGTCGGCTCTGCGCCGGCCAACGACCGTCACGCGGGTCTGATGGAGGTGATCAAAAATGATCCGAAGTTCAAGGTCATCGCGTCGCAGAGCGGCGATTTCACGCTTGCGGGCGGCAAGCAGGTGATGGAAGCGTTCGCCAAGACTTACGGCAAACAGATCAATGTCGTCTACGCGCACAACGACGACATGGCGCTCGGCGCGATCCAGGCAATGGAGGAAGCGGCCATCAAGCCGGGCAAGGACGTGAGCGTCGTCTCCTTCGATGCGACGAAGGGTGGTTTTCAAGCGATGATCGCGGGCAAGATCAATGTGGACGTCGAATGCAGCCCGCTGCTTGGGCCGCAGTTGATGGCTGCGGTGAAGGACGTCGTCGCGGGCAAGCAGGTGCCGAAGCGCATCGTGACAAACGAGACTGTTTTTCCGATGAGCGTTGCGGCGCAGATCCTGCCGACCCGCAAGTATTGACACGGGCCGCCGTCGGTACCCCGTGCTCCGCGGCTCGGCGCGCACCACCCGGGCTGTGTCTTCGACCACTTTGACGGGACGGTCTTCATGTCCCATTCGCCCATGATCCACACACCCATTCTTGAGATTATCGGCATCGACAAGACGTTTCCAGGCGTCAAGGCACTGCAACAGGTGAATTTTCGCCTCTTTCCCGGCGAGATTCATACGCTGATGGGCCAGAACGGCGCGGGAAAGTCAACGCTGATCAACGTGCTGACCGGCGTGTTCGGGCACGATTCCAGCGAGATCCGGCTCGGTGGCGAGACCGTGCGCTTCGCGGCCCCGCTCGAGGCCGAAGCCGCGGGCATCCAGACGCTCTACCAGGAAGTGAACCTGTGTCCGAACCTGTCCGTCGCGGAGAATATCTTCGCCGGCCGGCAGCCGAAGAGGCGTGGTGCGATCGACTGGAAGGCAATCAACGCGCGCGCCCGTGAAGCGCTCGCGGACCTGGACCTTTCCCTCGATGTCACGCGCTCGCTCGACGCCTATCCGATCGCGGTGCAGCAGATGGTCGCGATCGCGCGGGCGGTGTCGGTCGATGCACGCGTGCTGATTCTCGACGAACCGACCTCGAGCCTCGACGACGGTGAGGTTGCGCGGCTCTTTGCCGTGTTGCGGCAACTGAAGGCGTCGGGCATGGCGATCCTGTTCGTGACGCATTTTCTTGAGCAAACCTACGCTGTGTCCGATCGCATCACGGTGATGCGCAACGGCGAGCGCGAAGGTGAATATCTCGCGAAGGACCTACCCGTCGAGTTGCTCGTAGCAAAGATGACGGGCCATGAGCGTATGAGCGAACGGCTGAAGGATGGCGCCTCGGACGTCGCCCGCGAGGACAATCGCGCGGCACCTTTCCTGTCGATGCAGGGCGTGGGCCGGCGCGGTCTGATGAATCCGGTCGATCTCGATGTGCGTCCGGGGCAGATTCTCGGGCTCGCGGGGCTGCTCGGTTCGGGCCGCACCGAGACGGCGCGGCTCGTGTTCGGAGCGGAGCGCCCGGACGCCGGCACGATGCTGGTCGACGGACAGAGCGTGAAGCTTGCTTCGCCACGCGATGCTGTGCGGCACGGCATCGCGTATTGTCCCGAAGATCGCAAGAAGGAGGGCATCGTTGCTGCGCTGTCGATCCGCGAGAACATCATTCTCGCGCTGCAGGCGCGGCGCGGCTGGTGGCGCATGCTGAGCCGGGCGCGGCAACGCGAGATTGCCGACGACTACATCGCGCGCCTCGGCATCAAGGCGCGCGACGCCGAGCAACCGATCGGACTGCTTTCAGGCGGCAATCAGCAGAAGGTGCTGCTCGCGCGCTGGCTCGCGACCGAGCCGAAGCTGCTGATTCTCGATGAACCGACGCGAGGCATCGACGTGGCCGCGAAGTTCGACATCATGGATCGCGTGCTTTCGCTGTGCGCGAAGGGGCTTGCTATCCTGTTCATCTCTTCGGAGATGAGCGAGGTGGTGCGCGTGAGCCACCGGATCGCCGTGCTGCGCGATCGGCGCAAGGTCGCGGAGGTTTCCGGCGAGAGGCTGTCGGAAGATGAGGTGTATCGACTCATCGCCGGAGGCCAGTCATGAGACGGATTCAGGCATTGCTTCGTCATCAGTTGATCTGGCCGGCGCTCACGCTCGTGCTGTTATTCGCGCTCGACCTCGCGCATCGGGCCAGCTTCCTGTCGATCACGATTCTCGACGGCCACCTGTTCGGCGCACCGATCGACATCCTGAATCGGGCGGCGCCGCTCGTGATCGTATCGCTCGGCATGACACTTGTGATCGCGACGCGCGGCATCGACATCTCGGTCGGCGCGACCGTTGCGATTGCTGGCGCGGCGGCTTCCATCGTCCTGGAAGCGGACCCGTCCCACGTCGGCGAGGCGCTGCTCGCGGCAGCCGGCGTGGGGCTGCTGGCGGGCATGTGGAATGGATTGCTGGTGGCGTTCGTCGGCATGCAGCCGATCATCGCGACGCTGATCCTGATGGTCGCCGGGCGCGGCATCGCGCAGTTGCTGACGGGCGGCCAGATTATCCCGATCGACGCGCCGGGCTACCTGAGGCTCGGCGACGGCTATCTCGCGACGGTGCCGTGCGCGGTGTGGATCGCGATCGCCGTGACGGTGGCGAGCGCGCTGCTCGTGAACCGTACCGCGCTCGGGCTCTTCATTCGCTCCATTGGCGTGAATCCCGTTGCGACCCGTTTGGTCGGCTTGCGCTCCGGCGCGATCGTGTTCAGCGTCTACGTGTTCTGCGGGCTGATGGCGGCGATTGCCGGGATCATCGCGAGCTCAAACGTGCGCAGCGCGGACGGCAACAATGCGGGACTGCTGCTCGAGCTCGACGCGATTCTCGCGGTGACGCTCGGCGGCACCTCACTGCTAGGCGGCCGCTTCAGCCTGGCGGGTACGGTGCTCGGCGCGCTGATCATTCAGACGCTGACCTATACGACGTACTCGATCGGCGTGCCGCCGGAGGCGACGCTTGTCGTGAAGGCCATCGTCGTGGTGGTGGTCAGCGTGATCCAGTCCGAGGCAGCTCGCGCGTTGCTCGTCAAGCAGCTAATGCGATTTTTCTCCTTCGCGCGGTCCCGCGCATCCACCGGAATGACTTCATCATGAACAGGCTGATTGGCCGGCTGGCCGACCCCCGTACTCTGCCGATCGTCGTGACGATCGTGCTGTTTGCTGCGCTGTTCGGCTTCGGCTCGGTGATGTACACGGGCTTCTTCTCGATGCAGGTGCTGACCGGTCTGTTCGTCGACAACGCGTTTCTGTTGATCGTCGCCATCGGCATGACGTTCGTGATCGTGTCTGGCGGTATCGACCTGTCGGTTGGAGCAGTGGTCGCACTGACGACGATCCTCTGTGCGGTCGGCGCTGAACGGCTGCATTGGCCCATTTGGGTAATCGTGCCGCTCGTGCTGATGTTCGGTGCGCTTTACGGAGCGGCGATGGGCGTGCTGATCCACTTCTTCCGCCTGCAGCCGTTCATCGTGACGCTTGCCGGCATGTTCCTTGCACGCGGCGCATGCTTCCTGATCACGACGCAATCGATCACGATTAACGAACCGACGTTCCATGCGATTGCCGGCCTGAGCGTGCCGATCGGCAGCGGCTCGCTCAATGCGGGCGCACTGATGGCGCTCGCGACGCTCGCCGCCGCAATCTATGTTGCACACTTCACGCGCTTCGGGCGCAACGTATATGCGGTCGGGGGCAGTGAGCGCTCGGCGCTGCTGATGGGGCTGCCGGTCGCGCGTACGAAGGTCGCCGTGTATGCCCTGAGTGGCCTGTGCTCGGCGCTCGCTGGGGTCGTGTTCACGTTGTACGTGCTGTCTGGCTACGGGCTGCAGGCGCAGGGGATGGAGCTGGACGCGATCGCCGCGACTGTGATCGGCGGCACGTTGTTGACCGGCGGCGTCGGCTATGTGATCGGCTCGTTGTTCGGTGTCGGCATACTCGGCACGATCCAGACGCTGATCACGTTCGATGGCACGCTGAGTTCATGGTGGACGCGCATCGTGATCGGCGCGCTGCTGTGTGTGTTCTGTCTGCTGCAGCGGATTATCGAGCGGCACGCGATGCGGCGGCAGTCAGGTGGCACAGGGCTCGACGCGAGGCTGCAGGCGCCTCCTGGCAAGCGGCGACCGCCAGCGGGCGTTGGTGATGAGGCCGATCTCGTGACGATGACGTGAGCGGCTTGCCCCCGCAGCGGGTGAGCCGGTGGCGTGGGACAACAAACGGGTACTCGTTAGATTGCGGTCTCGACGGAAGTTGCGCTGTCACATGCGCATAACCAGCGAACTGAAAGTCGTCCAGAAGCAGGATGAAACGGACGACTGACAGGCGTTTTGTCTGGAGGGAGTGGGGTATGTACATGGTAGATCCCCGCGAGGTCGATTCGGTTGCTTCAGCCGTCATGGACATCGCACGGAGGAGCGCCGGCAGATCAAACGGGGCTGTGAACGCCGGCCACTGTGTGACACTTGCCAACGCCTATCTGAAGCTTGAAGTCGTACCAGGCGTGGTTGGCGGCGTTACCCGGTTTGACTGGAATGATCTTGGTATGTGGGTGCCTGTGTTTCTCCCGCCTTCGGCGGTTACGTCGGGAGTGGATATCAGGCAAATCGCATGTCATCCGGTATTTTCGACTCCTTCCTGTTTGGACGGGCGGCAGTCGTGTCCTGGAGGGTGTCCGTTTGGAACACCGTGCGATTGCGCCGAAGATCGGGTCCCGGTCGGTGATGCTCGTGTTCGAGAAGATTGGGAAATTGAATGGGCGGACGCAAGGTGCGTGCGGCTGAGAACCGCGGGCACCTTGCGGAAACCGTATCACGCCATTCAGGCGTATCAGATTGACGGACCGACGCTGACGGTGACGGTCGAGATCGAAAACAGGGGACGTAGAACATTACCTTTCGGGATCGGCGTTCGTCCATTTCTGGTACGTGATGCAGACACCGGACTGTGTGCGCCGGCCAGTGGCCTGTGGCTCACCAGGGATGATGGAGAGGCGCCGCGGCACGTTCCGACTCCACCCGCCTGGCAATTCGGTGTGACCTATCCGTTGCCGCGGTCGCTGGTCGATCATGTGTTTACTGGTTGGGGCGGCCGTGCGCTCGTGGAGTGGCCCACGCGCCAGTTCTCGCTGACGATTTCCGCGAACACTGCCCACTACGCGCTCTATACGCCACGTCAGGGGAGCTTCTTCTGCTTCCAGCCAGGTGATGGCCGGGCTAGTGCGGTGTCTCTTCCTGTGGGGAGCGAGGCAAATAGCCTGACCATGCTCGCTGCCGGCGAAAGACTGTCTCGCCGCTTCAGTTTCACTGTCGAACGTCTGGGATTGCCGACAAAAACTGTACGACAGTGATTGGAGTGACGCCTCCTTGGGCGACCTTGCGCGGGCAAGGTTCGCGCGATGCGCACGGCGTGCCACGTGTCACGCAACGAAGGTCGTGCTGGACGGATACTGCTCGTGAAGGCTGTGGGGCGGCGATCGAGGCGGTCGTATTCTCGAATATGTTTTTGCGGAGGTGACGGTCTGTGCTGTCGAACAAGATGAATGGGGCTGAGAGGGTGAGGGTCACCTCCTGGGGTTCGTTGCCCGACGGGAGAAACGTACGGACGTTTACGCTCAGGAACACGAAGGGCGTGAGTATCCGGATTAGCGAACTGGGTGCGGCGCTTGTCTCGTGGATAGCGCCGGACAGGGACGGCCTTCCAGGCGAGATCCTCTTGGGTCATGACACCCCCGGTGAGTACCTGGCGTCCGGCGCGTATATGGGAGCGCTTGTCGGTCGCTGGGCCAACAGGATTGAGGCAGCAAGGTTCAATCTGGGCGGTGTCGAATATCCGCTGATTCCGAACGAAGGTCAGAATCTGCTGCATGGCGGAGTGAACGGATTTCACCGGATCCTGTGGGAGTCCGAACAGGATGGTGACTCGGTCATCATGCGGCAGGATTCACCTGATGGTGACGGTGGGTTTCCAGGTAACCTGCAGGTGCAGGTCCGCTATACATTGAGTGAAGATAATGCACTGGCGATTGAATATCTGGCACTCACGGATCGTACAACGCCAGTTAACCTGACGAGTCATCCCTACTTCAACCTCGCGGCCCGGCCGGGTTGCGACATCCGCGCACACCGGATGAGGATACAGTCGGACGCGTATTTTGAGGTTGATGCAGCGCTTATCCCTCGCCAGTGCACACCCGTGGACGGCGGCCCGTTCGATTTCCGGCGGGAAGCATCCATTGGTTCGAGGCTGGATGTTCGCCATCCTCAGCTGGAGCTCGCTCAGGGTTTCGACCACTGTTACGTGCTGCGTGGCGGGGCAGACATGCCAACGGATACGTCGAGCCCCGGACTCGTGGAATCATCGGGGGTGCGCCCGGTAGCAACAGTGGTCGACCCGGAAAGCGGACGCATGCTGACCGTATCGACCGACCAGGCCGGGTTGCAGTTTTACTGCGGAAACAGGCTCGGCGGAACACAGGGACGAGGTGGTGTGCCCTATCGAAACCACGCCGGCTTCTGTCTGGAGGCAGGCGGGTTTCCGAACCAGATCAACATGCCAGACAGTCGTGCGGTCATAGCGACGCGTGAGATCCCGTATCGTCAGGTGACGGTATACCAGACAGGCGTACTGGCAAGGGAGACAGAGCAGTAGAGAACTCACCGCGGTATTGCAGGTGCGGTAAGCGATTCTAGCCGAGTCGCACGCTTCGTCGCTGGATTCGCCAGGTCGCTACATAAAGGGGAGAGCATGTTCAAAGGTTTGACCATCCGTGCGGGTATGACGCTCGTGATCGCAGTATTCGTCACGATTCTCGCCGTCGTGAGCGTTGCAGGCATCGGGGCGCTAAAGCTAAGCAATGACGCGCTACGTGAAATGTACGAAACGGATACGAGTGCTTTGGTCGCGCTCAAGACTAGCGATGCACTGCTTCAGCGCGCTCGCGTTTCGCTCGACAGCTACCAGGCGCTATACGGGTTAGGGGATCCCGAACCCGCACTGCTCGATGCGGCACGCATGGATATTCGCGAATCTGATCGCCAGTTCTCCAGTTTCCTTTCGTTGCAGTCCCAATATGCGCAATCACAGGCCGCGACGCAGTTGAAAGCGCAACGTCGTGCGGTCCTCGACAAGGCGGTGCTTCCGGAATTGGAGGCACTCGAGCACATGAACTTCGGCGGCTTCAAGGAACTGCAAGGCAAACAAACCCAGGCGTTCGTCAATGCCTACCAGGGCACGATGAGGGAGAATGAAAATTCCGTCATTGACAGCCAGCGCGCGCGCTATGCACAAGCGCAGACGCGCTTCCGGATGATGGTTGCGATGCTTGCAGGAACGGCAATCGCGGCGCTAGCGATCGGCATTTTCGCGCGGGCAATGCTGGTCGGAATTGTGGTCCGTCCGGTTGCGCAGATCATGGAGCACCTGCGGCGCATCGCATCCGGCAACTTGAGCGGAGATGTGCTGATTCAGCACCGCAACGAAATGGGGGCGCTGCTCGCCGACCTGAAGACGATGCAGGAGGCGCTGGTCCAGACCGTGCGAAGCGTGCGCACGAGCACCGAGACAATCAACTGCGGCGCTCAGGAGATTGCCTCCGGTAGTGCGGATCTGTCGCGCCGCACGGAGCAGCAGGCTGCCTCGCTCGAGATTACGGCGGCAAGCATGAAGCAGTTGACCTCCACGGTGAAACAAAACGCGGAGAATGCTGACAAGGCGAGTAGACAGGCGTTGACAGCATCGCAGACGGCGTCCGCTGGCGGACAGGTCGTCGACGACGTTGTCAGAACCATGCAGAGCATTTCGGTTCATTCCAGCAAGATTGCTGAGATCGTGGGCTTGATCGACAGCATCGCCTTCCAGACGAACATTCTTGCCTTGAACGCTGCGGTGGAGGCCGCGCGGGCGGGCGAGCTGGGGCGAGGGTTCGCCGTGGTCGCGAGCGAAGTCAGAAGCCTCGCCCAGCGCAGCGCCCAGGCAGCGAAGGAAATCAAACAGTTAATCGATGACACGGTTGGAAAGATCGCCGAAGGCTCGGCGCTCGCCGAGCGTGCGGGCCACACTATGACCGACGTCTTATCGTCGGTGACGTCAGTGAGCGAACTGATGATCGAGATATACGATGCCGCTCAGGAGCAAAGCCGAGGCATTGAAGAAGTCAGCAAGGCAGTCGTGCAGATGGATACAACGACGCAGCAAAACGCCGCGCTCGTCGAAGAGGCAAGTGCCGCTGCACAGTCGCTCGAACAACAGGCCGTGCTGCTGAGCAGCGCTGTAGCCACGTTCAAACTGGATTCCGATGAGCATCGTTGAGAGCGCGTCCTTGATAGGGGTTGAACCACGCTGAGCGCCGCGATGCGAAGCGGACCGGCGACCCGTTGCGAGCGTTAGTGTAACCGCGGCGCGCGCCGCAGAACGATCGATACCGGAACATGCAGTTCGTGGCGATGCACGATTACCGTGATGACGTCGCGCTCGCGCCACGCACACCGGACCACGTCTTCGACGGCGTGCTCGCGGCTTCGGAACGTATGCTCGCAGCCGTCCTCGGAAAGGAGCCGGAAGCCGTCGAAGTCTCCGAAGCGATCGTAGCCGATTGAAGAGACCTTGCCGGTAAATTCGCGCGTGTGCTCGACGTGGACGTGAGCCGGCTTGGGTGGCACGCCGAGCGGCGAAGGTTCGATCGAGCCCGCGTTCCCGCCCAGTCCGTTCACTCGCCCCGCCAGGTACGAGATATAGCGTTGCAGCACCGGATACCACCGGTCGGATGGCGCCGTCTGGCTGAGGCGCCACTTCATGATCGCGAGCGTGTTCTCTTCAGGCTCGAGCAGCACGTCGTGCGTCGAGACCGGATCGGTGCTCGCCTGAAGTGCACCAATGAAGGCGTTGATCGTGAAGACGCCTTCGGTGGTGGTGCTGGTCGGATCGAAAGTGAAACGGTTGCCGTCGGCAACGATCAATACGTTGATGGCAGACATTTCGCCCCCTTGAAGCGGCCGCGTGATGTGACGGCCGAATGGCCGACCCCGGCGAGCCTCGCGCGACGCAACGCGGATCGCCTGATGGTTTCGGTCCGGGCACGGCTCTTCGGGGTTATTCGTCTGATAGAACGAGGTGTCGCGGCGAATTTTTCAACTTCGGTTTGCGCGCTCGTTCAGGTTCGGGCGTGGAGAAGGGAAACAGGGCGGCTTCGGAAGTTCGCTGTGGGGCTGAGTTCGGCCTTCCGGTCATTCGCACCCACGCTAGAAGTCGGCCAGGAGCAGTCGCCCGACATCCATTGTCACCGATAGTCACCGGGGACCTGGCCGTCCATCTGTTCGCGAATTGCGTCCCGGGACGAGTTGGCTCCTTCGCAGGGGATGCGCAAATGAGCTGTTGGCCAACGGCCAACAAACCACGGACACACGTTGGCGTTTATCCGGCGATTACTCGGCTGAACCGGCTCCAGGCACTTCGGCCTTGATCGCGATCCATCGTGGAATTCTCCGTCGCCACAGGTGGTTACGCTCCGGCTGGGAGAGCGCGCAGGCCACTGGCACGCTGGTTGCGATTACTTGAATGAGGAGGCGGCGTGCGCCTCATTCAAAGCCCACAAACTTTTTAGCGAGGTAAGCAACCATGTCTGACGTCAAAATCAAAGATCTGTCACCGGTCCCGTTTTTTGCGCATTTTCTGGAAGGTCAGTTCTCCAGGGAACTCACTGGGGAGGAGATGAAAGCTCTACGCGGTGGCTCAGCCGTGACGATGGCCGCCCCTTCCGACCAGGAGGGCGTGCCGATCGGGGAGTTGCCCGATATTCAGGCACTGCTCCGGAGTGGGCTTGCTCCCATTCAGAATAACTCTCTCACGCCACACCCGGTGACGATGGCGTATCCCTCAGACGGAGAAGTCGCCCACGTCCCCCGCTAGTCTCTATGAATCCGTGACGAGATAGAACCTGGCGTTAAGTGGCCGGCGCGATGTTCTCGCGTCGGCCACATGATCCAGTCAACTGCTCCGGTGTTAGTTGAGCATCCGAGGCAAAGTGAATCCTTTAGCGGAGGGCCTACAGTATGTCCGATCGGCATCGACGGCCGGTGATTCTGATTATCACCCATAGCAACGACAACGAGAGTATTCCGCTGGTGATGGATGCCGTAGCGGAACAAGGTGGCATCGCCTATCGGTTCGATACCGATGAATTTCCCACCAACGTTCAACTTAGCAACCGGTACAGTGGCGACCAGGAACACCTGGTGCTCACATGCGACCGCTACGAGCTGGACCTCGGCACCGTATCCGCTGTATGGTACCGGCGCGTGGCCATCGGTCAGCGCATCCCTGAGACGATGGACCCGCAACTGAGACGGGCCGCGATCGACGAATCGCGAGCCGTGGTACAGGGTATGATCGCCAGCCTCGACGCCTTTCATCTTGATCCCGTCTACCGTCTGCGCCGCGCCGAAAACAAACAGCTCCAGTTAAAGATCGCCAGAGAGGTCGGACTGGAGATTCCACGCACCGTGATCACCAATGAGCCAGAAGCGGTGCGTCTGTTCGCACGCGAATGCAGCCAGGGAATCGTCATGAAAACCTTGTCCTCGTTTGCCATCTATGAACGAGGCGAACAGAAGGTGGTCTTTACCAACTCTGTCCAAACCAAGGACCTTGAACACCTCACCGATCTCAGTTACTGCCCGGCCACCTTTCAGGAACACGTTCCCAAGGCCCTGGAACTCAGGACCACAATCGTCGCTGACCGGGTGTTTACCGCCGCCATCGATTCCCAGCGTTCGGAAAAATCCCGTATCGATTGGCGCCGTGATGGTTTTGGACTCATCGATCAATGGGAACCGTATGAGCTTCCGGCCAAGGTCGAGGAACGACTTCTGCATCTCATGCGGTTGTTGGGCCTCAACTATGGCGCAGCAGATTTCATCCTCACCCCCGATGGTCATCACGTCTTTCTGGAGGTCAACCCGGTGGGCGAGTTCTTCTGGCTGGAAAAATACCGAGGATTGCCGCTCTCCGGCGCGATCGCCCACCTGCTTGTTTCGAACCAAAGAGGTCGGTGACACACGCGCCTGTTTGCGAGTGTCGCGTCCGCCAGCGACGACATCAGAACCTCCAGAAGAGGAAGTGTCGATGCCGTCGCGTATGGACCGTGCGAGGTGACCGGGTCTCGGGGCCGAACTGCGCATCCGGATCAATGACTCTCGCGCGCAGCGCCATGTCGTAGAACGCGCCCACCATCGGCAAGGCACTGTGCGCGCCCTCGCCCCAATAGTCGTTGCCAAGCGTCACGCGCCCATCGTCGAAACCCACCCATGCGCCCGCGACCAGTTGCGGATGCATCAGGATGAACCAGCTATCCGTGTTGTCCTGCGTCGTGCCCGTCTTGCCAGCCACGTCGGCGCGAATCCCGAAGCGCGTCCGGATGCCCGCGCCGGTGCCCCGGTTAACGACGTCGCGCATTACGTCTACGAGCGTTTGCGCTGCGCCGGCGGGCAGCGCCTGTTCGGGCGACGCGCTCGCGAATTCGGCAAGCACCTTGCCGTCGTGATCCTCGATGCGCGTGACCATGCGCGGTTCGATATAGGCGCCGCGGTTCGCGATCGTGCTGTACGCCGACACCATTTCCTTGAGTGTGACTGGGCTCGTGCCGAGCGCGAGCGACGGCACCGCTTCGAGCGGACTCTCGCGCACGCCCATCGCGCGCGCGAGCTGTGCGACCTTCTCGGGGCGTTCTTTTTGCATGAGCTGAGCGGTGACGCGGTTGCGCGAATACACGAGCGCGTCGCGCAGCGTCATCGGTCGGTCCGTGGGCGGTTCCGCGTCGGTCGGCCGCCAGATCGCATGGCCGGTCAGCGGAATGGCGACGTTCCGGTCGACGATCGTATCGCTCGGCCGCGCGCCGTCCGCAAAGGCTGCGCCGTAGACGAACGGCTTGAACGTCGAACCCGGCTGACGCCGCGCCTGCTGCACGTGATCGAACGGTTCGTCGCTGAAGTCGCGGCTGCCGACCCATGCCTTGATATCTCCGTTGCGCGGATCGATCGCGACAAAACCCGCCTGGATCTGCGTCTTGCTCCGGCAGAGCGCGCGGACGAATGTGGGGTTCGTGCCGAGCTTCCTGAGCGCGGCCTGATCCGATTGACCAGCATCGCGTACGGCGTGGTAGTCGGGCGTCTGCCGGATGAATGTCTGGAACAGGTCGTTACCCGGCCAGCAGCCTGTGCGTTCGTTCCATGCGTCGTTCGCGATCCGTTGCAACTGGTTCGTCTGCCAGTCCATTGCCTGCGTCGCCATCGCCTGCAGACGGGAATCGATGGTCGTGCGCACGACTAGCCCGTCGGTATAGATGTTGTAGCCGTTGCGATCGGCCCACGCGATCAGCCACTTGCGCAACTGCGCCGAGAAATGCGGCGCGGCGCCCGGCGGCGCGGTCTGCAACTCGAAATCGACGTTGAGCGGTTGTCGCTTCAACCAGCTGTAGGCGTCGGGCTTGAGCTTCCCATACTTGTTCATCTGCCCGAGCACTGTGTTTCGCCGCTGCAACGCGCGCTCGGGATTGAGCACAGGGTTGTAGGCACTGTTGGCCTTCAGCATGCCGACGAGCGTCGCGCTTTCGAGGATGTCGAGCTGATCGGCCGATTTGCCAAAGTAGGTGCGTGCGGCCATTTCCACGCCGTAGGCGTTGTACAGGAACGGCACCGTGTTCAGGTACGTCTCGAGGATCTGATCCTTGCTGTACACGGCTTCGATTTTGTACGCCGTGATCGCTTCCCTGAGCTTGCGAGTGAGGGTCGGCGCGCGGCCAATTTCGTCGGGATACAGGTTGCGCGCGAGCTGCTGCGTGATCGTCGAGCCGCCTTGCCGGTCGCCGGAGAACGTATGCAACGCGGC
Organism: Paraburkholderia sp. IMGN_8; assembly: GCF_038050405.1. Taxonomy (NCBI): domain Bacteria; kingdom Pseudomonadati; phylum Pseudomonadota; class Betaproteobacteria; order Burkholderiales; family Burkholderiaceae; genus Paraburkholderia; species Paraburkholderia sp. IMGN_8. Next base: position 494,705 of record NZ_CP150901.1, read on the forward strand.
CGATGCGGTGCGCTTCCAGTCGATGCCGTGATGCTCGTAGAAGCGTCGGTCTTCGGTCGCGATCAATGCATCCACCATGTACGGCGAGATCTGCTTGAGCGACACCCACTCGCGATTGACCGGCTTGAACTCCTCGAGCCGTTTGCCGTCGGACGACACAATCAATGCTGGCCGATCGACGCGGGCTCTGCGGATGTCGCCGATGCCCGGCGTAAACGGCACGAGCGCAAGCACGTACAGCAGGAACAGCGCCGGTAACGCGGCGAGCGCCAGCGCGATGCCGCGTCGCGTCGGGTGGCGAAGGCGGCGCAGCGCGCTGCTGAAAACGAGTCTGGCTATCGTGCTGACGGCGGCCCGCGATTGGATGCGGGCGAGCCACCGTGCGCAATGCTCACGAAACAAGGATACATATCGACGATGCACGATGGCGGAGAGCTGGCGGAAAAGGCGGGATCGTACCAAAACGGAAGGGCGCTTCTGTCGTCAAAACAGGGCTGCGGCACGCGGCATTAACAGACGATTACATTTGTTTCGTGTGGACTGTGCTCGCTGCCCGTGGCCCCGGCTTTGCGGCGGCCGGATCCTGCAGCGTTTCCTTCGGCGCCGCGGCCCCGATATTCGCGTTCGTCTCCACAGTGCGGCGGCTCGGCGCGCGTTATCGGCCTTCGTCTAACGGAGGCGTCACGCCGCCTGTTTGCTTGTTCGCGTCATCACCGCCCATTACAACCATATCGCGTTCAACGCTCGGACAGTTGCCGCCGAGCAAAAAACTTAAAGCGTTTGGGCGGCAGCGTTGTACTTGGCGGCGGCTGGCCAGTTTTTTTTACTCGCAGACCAATTCCGCGAGACATCCGGTCGTCGCCTTCGCTTTTAAGTAGCAGGTGCTCGCAAGTCAAGCGCGTTCGTCGTGTAATCGGCCATTCCCGTCATTCGAGTATCGGCGTAGACCAGGCGGGTACGGGTCGCTTTCCTGACATTGGCAGGTCGGCGGTCGTGAATGACTGGTGTCACTGAAGCCGTATTCGTACTTTCGATCCTGAGACGCCGTGCAATGGTTCGAACGCTACCTCGGCAAGACGGCTGGCGAAGCTCGCGGCAACACTTGACGCCAGACGCGCCCTAAGTCACCGCACGCAACACAAACGTATCGTCCGCGTGCCGCTTCACACCAGCGCCTAAAGGTCGGCTCTCCCGATTGAGCGTTTCTTCCAGCCATTGAATGCCTTCTTGAGGCGCCCGGTTGATGCAGAAGCGCCTTGTCTGGATCGGTGTCATCGACAGCTCGACCAGCTTGCCCGTACCAGGATCGAGGGTGGGGAAATACATCAGCGCGAGGTCGCCGCGATACGATTCTTCACCGGTGATGCCTTCATAGTCATTGATGAAGTCGCCTGCGCCGTACAGGATGAGCTTGTCCCGATACACCTCGATGCCCTTCACGTGATGCGATGAATGCCCGTGTACGACATCTGCTGCTGCCGAATCTATGAGGCCGCGCGCGAAATGTCGCTGCGACACGGGTATGTCGAAATCGAAGTTCGCACCCCAATGGATAGAGACGACAACAATATCGGCAGGCTGCCTGACAGTATGGACCTGTGCCGCGATCACGCGCACGCAGTCGGCGGACAGATCCTTGAGCCGGTTCACGCCAGCGCGGCCCCGGACGGCAGCCCAGTCCTCACTCACGCCGCTGCTTTCCGTCGCAAAGGCAAAGATCAGCACTCTCCCGCCGCCCGCCAGGTCGATCAGGGCGGGCGTGGCCGCCTCGACCTCGTCCTGCCCTGCGCCCGCCGTATGAATAGCGGCTGCATGCAGGGTATCCAGGGTTTCGGTCAACCCACGGTAGCCCCAGTCGAGCACGTGATTGTTCGCGAGCGCGCAGCAGTCGATTTTCGCAGCGCTCAGGACAGGTACATTGGCAGGATGCATGCGGTAGTGGATGCCCTTCCTCGGCCATGCGTCCTCGCTACACGTGACGGCCGTCTCCAGATTGATGATGCGTGCGTCAGGACTCACACGCTCCAGTTCGTGCAGCGCATCGCCCCACACATAGTCGAACGGGACACACTGCGGCAAGGGGCCGGATTTCGCCTCGGCAAGGCTCACATAGTCTTTCGCCGAACGCACGCAGGGCTCGAAGAGATGGGGTCGGTTGGGATGCGCCATTATCTGATCGATACCACGCCCCAACATCACGTCCCCGCACAGAAACAGCGTGATGCAGTTCATGCGTCAGACCAAAGCAATTCCCCGTGCCGCCAGTAGCCGGGTATCTCAGCAGCGCCACTCCGGCGCGTGGATGGCATCCGATTACGAACTAGCGTCACGTTCGTCTCGAGATAGCAAGCTCTTTGCGAGGCCATCGCCGGAATGCGCGCCGCCGCGACGATTTCATGCTCGAATGGGGTTGCCGATGTTGCACGTTTTCTTGCCGGAAATCCTTGCTGCGCAGGCATTCCCGAGGGTTGGAACCACTGACACGGCGCGGTTGCTTTTCCGTCGAAAAATCGAAATTTCTGCGCGCGACGCTTTCAGCATAGTTCGCCGACATTTCAGCGTCCAGACAGGAGATCCGCACAGTGGCGCTGCGCATGTCGTTCCCGATCGTCAGACTTCGGTATCGGACGGCGGTCCGCCACCACTTCGCCGTCGCGAAGCGAAGTTTTACAATCGGGACCTGTCCCGCGCAGGGCGATGCGTCGCCAGGCCTTGCCCCGGCCAGAACGGAACAGGAGACATGCGCATCGCGGTTACTCATCACCGCGATGCGAGGAACGCTGACCTGAAAGGCGGTACAGGACTGCAAGGGAGGCTATGCGATGCTCGCACTCTTTACCGATTTCGGGGCCGACGACATCTATGTCGGACAGGTACGTGTCGCCTTGTTGCGACACGCGGCAGCCGGCACCCCCATCATCGACGTGCTGCATACTGCCCCAAACTATAACTCGCAGGCAGGCGCGCATCTGCTCGCGGCACTTGCGCAGTGGTATCCGCCAGATAGTGTCTTTCTGGCCGTGGTAGATCCCGGCGTGGGTAGCGAGCGGGATGCCGTCGTGCTGCAAGCCGACGGGCAGCGGTTCGTCGGGCCGGACAACGGGCTGCTCTCGGTCGTGGCGGCGCGCGCGGCGCGTACCCGGACCTGGCGGATTATCTGGCGTCCCGCCGCGCTCTCCGCCTCATTTCATGGTCGCGACCTGTTCGCCCCGATGGCAGCATGGGTCAGCCGCGGCGCGTCGCCTCACGACAAGCTCGTTGAGACGACAGGCTTGCGTGTACAGTTGGATGCGGGCGATCTCGCCGAGATCATATACATAGATCACTACGGCAATGCGCTGACGGGGCTGCGGGCTGGAGCGGTGCCGAGGACTGCACGGCTGAGCATTGCAGATGCCGACGTCGAATATGCCCGGGTCTTTTCCGACGCAATGGCCGGTCAAGCCTTCTGGTACGAAAACTCGATCGGGCTTGTCGAGATCGCCGTGAATCGCGGCAGCGCCGCGACGCAGCTTGGCGTACGCATCGGAACTCCCGTTCAAGTGAACAGGGGGCCGTGAATCGGCGACATAGCGCCAGGCAAATATCTCGGCGTCTCGCAGGCTGAAATGCTGTTTTTCCTCGAGGTTACCGGTTCGCTTTGCATATGCATCCGGCTGTCCGCGGGTTTGCCGCATGGGAGCCGGCTCCTGGCAGATCCGGTAACGCAAACAAGATGGCGCTGCAGCCCTGTTGCTTCTCTGTTCAGCCGCTGCACGTCGCCACGTGGTTCAAGCGGCAAACGCCGATGCAATCGGCACCGACCGTCAAGCAGCATTTTGCCGCGCTCCGCCACCTGTTCGACCTGCTCGTGCCCAGTCAGATTATCCCGGACAATCCGGCGCGTCGGCGCGCAGACCGACTGCGCCGCATCGACCTATAATATTTTATGGGGGTGTATGAGCGCATGAACGTTCCGGGGTATGGCCATGATCAATGCGGATCTTGGGGAACAGCTTGAGGACTACGTCGCGAAGTTGGTTAAGTCGGGTCGCTACGGCTCGGAGAGCGAGGTGCTGCGCGAAGGCGTGAAGCTCATTCAGGATCGCGAAATGCAACTCAACGCACTGGATGCGGTCATCGATCGCGGCATTGTCGATTCGGAGGCAGGACGGGGCAAGCCCGCCGGAGATGTGTTCGACAGGCTTGAAGCAAAGTATCGTGCGATGGCGAGCACCAGGCAATGATTGTCCAGATTCTTCCTGACGCTGAAGCCGACCTTGAGGCGATCGGCGATTACATGGCCCGCGACAACCCCCGTCGTGCGCTGGGTTTCGTGCGCGAGTTGCGCGAGAAGTGCACGCGGCTTGCCGACATTTGCCTTGCATTCCCGATCGTACCGCGCTACGAAGACCGTGGCGTGCGTCACCGGGTTCATGGCGGTCACCAGATTTTCTACCGTGTCGTTGGCGAGCCTCCCGAGCGCATCGACGTTATTCACGTCCTGCACAGCGCGCGCAACTACGCCGCGATCCTTTTTCCCTGAATTCGCGTGAGCCACCCGACGACGATCCGCCTGCTTCTGCCGGTGTAGTTTCGCCTTTGAGCGGGAGCGCGGCGCTCTGGGTGATCTACGGACCGAAATGGCAGCGAGCGAGGCGCTTCACATCCGGGGCGGTGGCGTTCTGCGCAAAGGCGTGGCTTTGTCGATTGTCCACACTTCACTGTCCGTCTATCGCGCCAGGAAACCGTTTTGTAGCTGTTGAACATCTTATTGGCGGATGTGGCGGTGTTGTTCAAACGCGGTTTGGCATGAAACGCAGCGGGCCGTGTAGGGCGCGGCGGCAAGCCGCTCATAGCCGATTGGGTCGCCGCACTCGACGCAAGTGCCGTAGAGGCCGGCGGCGATGCGTGCCAGCGCGGCGTCGATCTGCTGCAGTTCGTCGCAGTCGTGCCGCGCGAGCGCAGCGCGCAACTCGTCGCCCGCCTTGCGCGATGCGGTCTCGTCGGGATGCGACTCGGGGCCCAGCGCTTCGGGCGGTCGGGTTCCGGCGAGATCTCCGTATTCGCCGTGCAGCGCCGCCAGCAACTCGCGACGGCGCTCGCAGAGCCTGTGCTGTAACAGCGCGAGTTCGGAAGAGGTGAGGGTGATCATGGACAGGCTCGATGTGTTCTGTAACGCCCCGCACAACGGTGACATCGCGAAGGCCTATCGTCAGATGGCACGCGCCCCATTAAGTGTTTAACGCACCCGCCATTTGAGCCAGATCATGTTTGACGGGCGTACGTTAAGTATAGGTTTTGCAAATGATCGGATGGTTCGGGACAGTTCATCCTCCTGAAGGCCGCATTTAGCGCATCGACCATACCTAAGGCGGGTGCGACAGTCGCAACTGTTCTCATGCACGATCGACGACGTAATTGGCGCCGCGAACGTTGCATATCGCTTCGACGCCGAGCTTCTGAACTTGGTTACCTTCTCCGATCGAACTCTGCGGTCTTGGACCGTCGATCGCCTAACCGCCGGCAAGCTTTCGGCCAGTTGCAGCCTTTCGCTATCCCGGTTCGACGGCCATTCAAACGCCAGCTTTACTGTCGAGAGCGGACGCTCGTCGATGATGGGTATCCATGGAATGTGTTGAAGGCACCCCGACTTTTCGTCGGGAGCGGCGCATGTAGTGACGTTGAACGGCCCAGCCAAAATTCGCTGCCAATCGCCTTGTATTGCGAAACACCGTCTGCGTTCAATGCTTTTCGAGTGCATTTAACTCCGGTCCCGAACGCCAATTCGGGACCGGAGAACGATGAGACGAGAGGTACTCAGTTAAAACTGCCTTCGTGGACCTCTTCGAACAGTTTATGGTTATCTGAGTAATCCACGCGCACGCCGATGATGACGGGGCCTTGTGCATCGAATGCCCGCTTCAGCGTCGGGATGAGTCCTGTGAGTCATGGCGATTCGGCGTTCATGACGGCGAACCGAAGTGGCATAGGCAACAAATCACTTCGCGGGAGAATGGCTTTTGCTGGCGATTGCATCGGCGGCAATTGCCGGCCTTGAGGGTCTACCGGCATGCTCGGAAGGAAAGAAGGAATTCTTCAGTAGCAAAGCAGGTGGGCTTTGCAGTGATATGGGACGCGGCGGGACGGACTCGTGCTACGGATCGAGCTCGAATTCCCTAAGTTGACCCATGGACTCGATCTTGACGCGGCCATAGCCGATGGAGATGGCTCCGTGCGCTGCCAGTACCTTGAGTTCGAGCACGAGGGTCTGGCGGCTGATCCCCAGCATCATCGCCAGGTTCTCCTGGGTGATCGGGATAGCGTGACGCTCTGTGGACCGGGGTGTCGCGTCACCGGATGCGAGTCGCCGCAAGCGGCGAGCGACGCGAGCCCGCGTTGACCTGAGCGTCGCATCCTCGAGCATGGCGTACACAGCACGCAGGTGCATGGACTGCAAACGCGCTAAGGCTCGCGCGAACGTACTGTGCCGCAATAATTCTTCGCAGTGTTGCTGCTGGACGTGCAGAACCCTGGACGGTACGAGCGCCATGAAGTCGTGCCCACGTGGCATCCCGTCGATAACGGAGGACTCGCCAAACCAGTTTCCCGCTTCGAGGACGGCAAGGATGGCCTCCTTGCCGTCCTCACGCAGCGTTGAAGCCTTCAGCACGCCATTGACGAGCCCATATATGCCGTCAGGTTGATCGTCTTTCCGAAATACGTACTCGCCCGCGAGCAAATTCATCGGCTCGAAGCTGGACAGAAGAACGCGACGTTCGTGAACGTCGAGCCCTCCGAACCAGAAATCAGAAGACATTTGCCTCAGCAGATCATCGATGGAATCGGTAAGCGACATCGAACCAAACCTTATCGATACAGGGAAATCCCTGAAATTGTAAAGTTCCTGGCAGTTCGGCTGCCACGAGTCATCCTAGACTCCGGCAAGACTTCGAGCTTGCCACCCAAGCTCATCTACTAGCAGAACGGAGACGTTATGAATGCACGCACCGCCTTCACCTGTTTTCAGGAAAGCACCGAACAAGACTGGAAGCTGATCGGAAGGGAGTTTGTGGCCTTCTCCAAGGGGCTGCCGGATCGCGTCATGGCGCACTTGCGGCTATTTGAAGGCGACTACGGCGGTTTTCCCATCGACCGCTATGCCCACTCTCTGCAAACTGCAAGCCGTGCCTTGCGCGATGGGCGCGACGAGGAATACGTCGTCTGTGCCCTGCTGCACGACATCGGTGACACGCTGGGCACTTTCAACCACCCTGACATCGCCGCTTCCATTTTGAAGCCATTTGTCAGCGACGCAAACTTCTGGATGGTCGCGCACCACGGCATCTTTCAAGGGTACTACTTCTTCCATCACCTGGGCATGGACCGTGACATGCGGTTGCAGTTTGTGGACAACCCGCATTTCGAGTACACCGCTGAGTTTTGTGAGCTCTACGATAGTCCGGCGTTCGATCCCAAAGCGGAAATACTGCCGCTGTCCGAATTCGAGCCCATGCTCCGGCGGGTACTGGCAAAGCCGCGAACTACTCTTTACGAGAAGGTAATGGTGGTGGGCAAGCAAGCGCCTGAGGTGTGCTGAGCGCGTTCCTATTGCTCTCGGAGGACGTGGTGAGCCGATATCTTGCCTCGACTTGGCACCGTGCAGCCCCGCTCCCGTTGAAGCGAGTCAATAATCACCGCAGTCTTTTCGCATTAGGCTGCGCAAAAACAGGACTGTCATATGAATATCCCTTCTCTCAAGGAAGCCGTCGGTCAAGAAGAATGGCAGCTTCGCTGTGATTTGGCGGCGTGTTACCGGCTCGTGGCGCTCCATGGTTGGACAGACTTGGTCTTCACTCACATCAGTGCGAAGATCCCGGGCCCCGACCACCGTTTCCTCATCAACCCCTATGGTCTGTTGTTCGAGGAAATCACCGCGTCCTCGTTGATCGCGGTTGACCAGGAGGGCAACAAGCTCAACGAATCCCCATTCAGTGTGAACGGCGCAGGGTTCGTCATCCACAGCGCGATTCATGCCGCCCGCGAAGACGCCCAGTGCGTGCTTCATACCCACACGCATGCGGGGGTCGCGGTCAGCGCCCAGAAACAGGGAGTCCTGCCGATATCGCAGCAGTCTACCTTCGTACTTGGCTCGCTCGCCTATCACGACTACGAAGGCGTGGCCCTTCGGGATGAAGAGAAACCCCGCCTCCAAGCCGATCTCGGCAACGCGAATTTCCTCATGCTGCGTAACCACGGGCTGCTGACGGTCGGGGGCTCGGTCGCCGACGCATTCCTCTCAATGTATTTTTTCGAGGCCACGTGCCAGATTCAGTTGGCCGCGCTGTCGGGCGGCGGAGAGCTGCTCCAGGTGGACCCGCAAATCGTTGAAGGCGCGTCTGCAGCGGCCCGAAGCCAGACGGCGGGTAAAGGTGGGGCGTTCGTGTGGCCCGCTCTGCTGCGCAAGCTCGATCGCATCGATCCGAGCTACTGCACCTGATGCCGGGCGACCGCGCGCACGCGCAGGCTGCCACGCAGCATTGAAACGAGTCTTCGATCGCAAGAAGGACATGATCGTCGTCTCCAGCTTCAACGTCTATTTGAACGAGGTCGAGGCTGTGGCAGCCGCCTGCCCGGGCGTGGCTGAATGTTTTGCGTCAGCGTTTCCGACAACTGTACCGGCGAGGCAGTCCGGCTCTTGGTCGTCCGCAAGCCAGACACAAGTCTGGCGGAGGCCGACTCGGTGGCGCACTGCCGTGCCGCACTGGAGGCCTACGAGGTTCCAAAGACCGTGCGCTTCGTCGACATTTTGCCGAAGTCCGAGGTGGGCAAGATCCTGCGCCGAGATCTGCGATTCGGCCTGAAGTACCATGCACTCGCCGCCATCAAGCCCGGCGACGAGCTTTTTATCGCAACGCTCGATGTTAATTTGGAAGTCGTGTTTATAACAAGGTCGGTGTTTGGTGTCTAAACCATGCAACTTAACCGCAAAGCGAACAATGGCAAAAATTACTAATCGTATTGAAGCAACGCTTCCTCCCGGCGTACGTTCACGCGTTGTGAACAATGTCAATGGCCTTACGATGCATATCTTGGAGGCTGGTTTTGAAACTGAGAGTCGGCCTGCCATTTTGCTGCTACATGGCTTTCCAGAACTTGCATACAGTTGGAGAAAGATTATGTTGCCTCTAGCATCTGCGGGGTTTCATGTGATCGCTCCTGATCAAAGAGGTTACGGACGCACCACGGGTTGGGACGGCAATTACGACGGCGATGTTGGTTCTTTTCGAATACTTAATTTGGTTATAGATGCCGTGGGACTTGTGTCAGCGCTTGGCTATCACTCGGTTTCAGCAGTAGTTGGTCATGACTTTGGATCACCTGTTGCCGCTTTTTGTGCACTTGCGCGACCAGATATTTTTAATTCAGTGGTCTTGATGGGAGCTCCCTTTGGTGGCGCTCCATTGGTGCCTTTTGCTACAGATCGAGAGTCACAGGAAAAAGTATCGATATACACAGGTGCAAGCATTTACGATGAATTAGCAGCGCAGAAACCTCCTCGAAAGCATTACCAGTGGTATTACTCAACACGCGAAGCCGAAAATGATATCCGGAACTGCACGCAGGGACTGCATTCTTTTCTTCGTGCTTATTATCATGTTAAAAGCGCGGATTTCGAAGAAAATAAACCTTTCCCGCTAACGTCGTGGACGGCAGGTGAACTCGCGAAACTGCCAACCTATTATATTATGGACAAAGATAAAGGAATGGCAGAAACCGTGGCATCCGATATGCCAACCGCGGCTGCTATCGCCGCATGCAGATGGCTTCCGGAGGATGAGTTGCGCGTGTATAGCTCAGAATACGAAAGAACAGGCTTCCAAGGTGCGCTTCAATGGTATCGCTGTTTGACCGAAGGAAAATATATGGCAGAGCTTCAGCTATTTTCTGGTCGCACGATCGATGTGCCTTCATGCTTCATAGCTGGCAAGAGCGACTGGGGAATATATCAAAAGCCAGGGGAACTGAAGAAAATGCAGGACACCGCATGCGCACGTATGTTGGGTTGCCATTTAGTCGATAAAGCTGGGCATTGGGTGCAACAAGAACAACCTGAAGTAGTAAGTCAATTGCTTTTAGAGTTTCTGGGGAAATGCACTACTGAATATAGACAAGTCTTTAATTGACTAATGACCTCGCGCCAGAATGTCGGTAGGTTGTTACGTTGGTGGGCAATTGGCCGTTTGGTGAGAATGTGAACGGCCTGGTAGAAGACACCTGCCCTTCCATTGAGCGGACCGTCCTAGTGTGGCCGCCGCTCATGTCGAACGTTGTCGTCTGCCTTATGGAAAAGCCAGCGGCTATGGGTCGGCAGTGATCGTTCAGCGGTATTGAAAGCGGACGCTTACGTCACGGTGCGGGTCAGCCATTGCCAGCGATCCGCGACTGTCCAGTATGGCCGACAGGCGGCGGGCGACCCCGCGTGAGCGAATGGCCGTTGGACTTTAAGAACGGTCGTTGCCGCCGCGGCGACGCGAATGACGGCAACGGGTGTGCGCCGTGAAAGGTGGCGCTTTCCAGCGGGTGTAAGCCCCGCCCGGCAACCGCTCCAGCCGGAAGCAACCTATAAGGACTTTCCCTTTTTGCAAGCTTGGGGTTCATTCGGTCATTGATTGATTCCGATGTTGTGGCGGACGCGATGGCGGATCGGCGGCGGGGCAGACTGCACACCTATAAACGGCCTTGTTGGGGCACTGTCGGTGCTGTGCCCGGGCCCGGATAGTAACCGCGCAGCAGGACTCCATCCGGAGCGCGGCGCCACGCATGAGATGCGTCGCCTGGAGCTTCCGCGAGTTCGCCTGCTGCCGGTCTGACCTGTCGCTATCCATGCCTATTGCGTCCTTGTGTTGGGAGTGGCCCCTTTGGGGTGCCGTACGGTGGTCTCCTGCGTTTCAGGGATCGTGGTGCGGCTCACGAGTCACGACGGACGGATTGGGGTATAGGAGGGATCGAAGCGCTCGCCTTTGGCGAGGATCGCCCAGAGGATTCGCGCGTGTTTGTTGACGATGGCCACCAGCGTTCGATACCAGCCTACCCGTGCATGCAGCTGGACGATCCAGCGCGAGAGCCGATCGGTTCGCCGGTGGGCGCTTGTCAGGGCCGAGCGCGCACCCTGGAACAGCAGGGTGCGCAGATAGGTGTTGCCCTGCTTGGTGATGTGGCCGAGCCGGGTCTTACCGCCACTGCTGGCCTGTTTGGGCACAGAGCCAAGCCAGGCGGAAAATTGCCGTCCGTTCCTGAACACGCGCGCGTCACCGACGGTCGCGACGGCGGCCGACGCGGTGAGCGGCCCGATGCCAACGATGGCCATCAGCCGTTGCGCGTTGGTGTCATGTTTGACCCGCGCGGCAATCTGCGAGTCACACCACGCGATCTGCTCGTCGAGGGCCTGGATGTGATGCCAGCCTGCGAGGAGCGCGGTGCGTGCGATACCGTCCAGCTCCGTGGTCCCGTCCTCCAGTGCCTCGACGAAGTGGCCACGGAACGCGTCGATGCCTTGCGGGAGGAACACGCCGAACTCAAACAGTTCGCCACGCAGGCGGTTGACGAGTGCCGTACGTTCCTCGACAAAGCCGCTGCGCATCCGGTGCAGCACCAGCACGTTCTGCTGGTCAGCGGTCTTCAGCGCGACGAAACGCATATGGGGGCGGCTCGCCGCTTCACAGATGGCTTCTGCGTCCAGCCGGTCGTTCTTCACGTGCTTGCCGCCTTTGCGGTAGGCTGCGGCGAACTGCGGGGCGATCAGGCGGACTTCGTGGCCGAGCGCGCGTAGCTTTCGGCCCCAGTAGTGGGCCGCGCTGCAGGCTTCCATGGCCACCAGGCAGGGCTCGAGATTGGCAAACCATTCGGGAAACTTCTGCCTTGGGATCGCCTTTCTGACTGCCACGTGCTCCATTGAGTCGACTCCATGTACCACGATCAGGTTCTTGGCGAGATCGACGCCGATACGAGTAATCTTGTCCATGACTTTCCCCTTCTCAGATGGATTGCCAGCACCAACCATCGTGGCATATCGCTACGCCACGGGATGGGGAAAGTCCTTTCTAATTCGGAGCAGCTATGGAGGCAACGAAATGGCTGAAGCCTTCGGGTAAAGCGTGTCACGAACTGGTGACAGCGCGAGTGTGCAGGCCGTAACGCGAGTGAACGCCGAGCAAGCCTCGAAAATGTCGATGCGCAGGCCGACCCGAACACCCTATCGGGGAAGGCTGATACGACTGGATGGATGAGCGAAGGAGTGCCACCAGTCGCTGCGCCGGGGTAGTGGCGACAGCATGTACACAAGGAAAGCGTACGCAACACGGGAAGCCCCCTGGCGTGGTCAGGGATGACCAACCGGATGCCCGTGAGGGACAGGCCGGGCGCCTTGGGGTGGCGGAGAGGCCCGTAGTACCGACGAAGCCGGGTAATGCTGGTGGAGGGAAGGGGCCTCAGTTCAGGACGAGCGCAATACGTAGTGAGGGACCTGGAGATTGGGCAACCTATCAACTCCGATTCGTGTTCAGAAGCTGCAGACGGCGTTACACGCGAAAGCGAAGGCAGAAGCCGGGTACCGCTTTTATGCCTTGTACGACAAGATCTATCGCGAGGATGTGCTGGCGCATGCGTACGCCCAGTGTCGCTCGAACAGGGGCGCACCGGGTGTCGATCGGCAGGACTTCGCGGCGGTCGAAGCGTACGGGGTGCAGAAGTGGCTCGGTGAACTGGCGCTTGCGCTCAGGCAGGAGAGCTACCGGCCGGACCCTATCAGAAGAGTGTTTATCCCGAAGGCCAATGGCAAGCTGAGGCCACTGGGCATCACGACGGTGACTTCATAGCGCACACCTTACAGTTTAGCTTCGCAAAGATGGTTCTTGAAGTGCACGGAATTGCGGATTTGATCGTGGAGATTGCTGCGCTGCTGGGCATTAATGGTGATCCACCAAGGGCCGCGGCCGTCGATCTGACGGGCGGCGATCTTCCCCTGCTTGATCCAGTAGTGAACGAAATGGATGCTCACGCCGAGCTCGCCGGCGAGTTGCTTGACGGTGACTTCGTCGAGCCGTTGCAGGCGAGCGGCAGGTATGGCGTAGCGATAACGAATCCACTTGACCATGGTTGCTGTGAACGGCTTGCCCCTGGAGCTCGGAACACCTTGCGTGTTTAACGTCTGGGCAATCTGTTCGTCCGGCAGGGTATGCGACAGCGCTCGAACACGCTCGACAGTTTCGGCAGGATAGCGCAAGCGATCGGCGATGGGGACGCACCGCGTGACCGTGACGTCGCTGCAGGTGCCACCGTGCCAGCGGATATGCAAAACGACCTGCCGCAACGCGCGTAGGTCCTCGACGGTGATGTCGGCGATGAGCAGTCGCAGCATGCGCTTGCGATCCTTCGTCTCGGTGGTGGGTGCGCGCCACAGGCGCGGCAGGTCGCGCGCCAAGGCCAGGACCTTGCTTCGTTGCTCCGCCGTCAGGACGCGAGTCTTCTGTGCCTGGAACTTCGCCGCCTCGGCCCTGACCTCGTCGACGCGAGTCAGAGCCTCGTTCCATCGGCGTTCGAGGCTGGCGGCCACGAGACGGTTGGCGGGATCGACCTCCTCATAGCGGCGCTCGGCCAGGGCACACTCGTATTCGGCGCGCTCGATGCGCATTTGCCACTGGCGCATTACGGCCTGGTCGCGCTGCTCGAGTTCATCGACGGCGGCCAAGGCCAGCTCGAGTTCCGCGGGCTTCAGTGCCTTGAACATCTCCTCGCAGATCGCCTCGTCCAGCGAGTCTGTGCGGACGCTGAAGCAGCTCACGCTGGCCAGCGCCTCACGATGCGCCCAGTTGCACTCGTAGATTGGATAGAGGCCGCCGTTGCCACGATAGCGTACGGTCAGCGCGCGGCCGCAACTGCCGCAGATCAGCAGCCCTTGCAGCAGGGCAAGACCCTCGCGTGCGGCGCCGCTGAGCACGGTGCCCTCGCCGTTTGTACGGTTGCGCGCGAGGCGTTGCTGGTTCTGCTCGAATTCCTCCACGGTGATGTAGCCCTCGTGGTGGTCAGGCAAGTGGACACGCCAGTCCGGCGTGGGCATGGCCCGCATGTTCTTGCGCACCTCGCCGTCGGCGGTGATGCTCTTGGTGTACTGGTAGCGGCCGAAGACATAGGTGCCGGCGTACGAGGGATTCTTCAGCAGCCCAAGTACGCGCGAATGCGTCAGTCGGCCCCAGATGAGCTTGCCGGCCCAGGCGCCGCCGTAGGCACGCCTGGGAAAGCGAAGTCCGGACTGCGCAAAGCGCCTGACTACGGCATAGGCACTACCCGTTTCGCGAAACAACGTGAACACTAGCTGAACAGCCCCGCGAACTTCATCATCGGCATCGGGGACAATGCGGCCCTGGTCATCGTAGCAAAAACCCACGGGCAACGGGAACCGCAGTTCACCCTTGCGTGCCTTGTTCAGCTTGCCGCCCTGGAGGCGCCCGCGCAGGAAATGCAGCTCGGCCTGCGCCATCGTGCCCTTGAGCCCCAGGAGCAACCCATCGTTGAAGTCGCCAGGGTCGTACATGCCATCCGCATCGATGACCAACGTGTGGGTCAACGCGCACAGTTCGAGCAGGCGGTGCCAGTCCAGATTCGAGCGCGCCAGGCGCGACACCTCCAGTGCAAACACCGCGCCCACCTGGCCCATCGCCACATCCGATACCAGGGTCTTGAAGTCCTCGCGCCCGCTCGTCTGCGCACCCGATTGGCCCAGATCCCGGTCCAGCACGCGCACCGATCTCTGCGGCCAGCCCAGGGCCAAGGCCTTGTCCCGCAAGGCGTATTGTCGTTCGGTGCTCTCCTGGTTGTGCCGTACCTGCGCCAGGGTCGACTGGCGCACATAGATGTACGCCGGCTTGTTCAAGTGTGCGTCGGTGATCAGGGTGCTCATCGGTGGTCTCCATGGTCACGAGTGCGGAATCGTTGTCGACCAGGGCGATGAGCATGTTCGCGAGCAAGGTGGCGCCGTCGCGTATGTCGAAGTGGGCAGTGAGCGAAGCGGAGGGCTGGCTCACCGCTGTGCCTCACAGCGGCTGCCGCCGGCGCAACAGCTCGTGGTTGATTTGCGAGATCTCTTCCAGAATCTCGCGCACGCGAGCGTAGTTGGCTAGGTATTCGCTGACCACGGCAAGCTCTGCCTGGGGAACGTACTCCATATGCGGCGACTCGCCAGGGTGGCTGACCGACAGGTAAAACTTGGGCCCATGCCCCGGGCCGTTGGCGCATCGGCAGCGCGGGTTGCCACAGCGTTTGTAGCGCTCGATCAATGAACCGCGCAGCACCGTCTCCAGCGGCGGCAGCTTGCGCAGCAGCTGTTTGCGGCGACGCCTGAGTGAGGCGGGGGAGAGTTCTGTCATCTGGGGCGGACCACACAAATAACTGGTCCGAAGATAGTACATGAAAGGTCACCTGGCAAGTCCTCATCGAGAATGCCCCGAGAGCAGCTCAATCAACTCGATCAGGTCGCACAGCGTATCCAGGTTCAGCCGCCTCGGCGTGCCGAGCCGCTCATAGGCTTCAGGCGTTGCGCGATCGGTCCACTGCACGGGCACAGCAAAGCTCCCGCGGGAGGCTTCGCGCAGGATTAGCGTGTCAATGCCGCCGACACGCCGCTGCTTGAGGACTCGAAAGCGTTGCCCCCTGAGCGGATGGAACGGGTGTCGAATCTCTACCCATCCCGATGCTTCGTTGGGGGACTGTGCTGTTCGGATTGACCGTGACGACCTTGCGGGATCGGGTGTGCATGACAGCAGCGATGCTGGTGCTCGAACCGATCTTCGAAGCTGACCTTCCACCCGAGCAGTACGCGTACCGCCCAGGGCGAAATGCCCAGCAAACGGCGATCGAGGTGGAGGAACGGCTGCACCGAGGGCAAACGGACGTTGTGGACGCCGACCTCGCGGACTACTTCGGAAGCATTCCCCACGCCGAACTGATGCTGTCGCTCGCGCGACGCATCGTTGATCGGCGCATGCTGCATCTGATCCGGATGTGGCTGGAATGTCCCGTTGAAGAAACCGATAACCGGGGCCGGACGAAACGTACGACGGAGGCCAGGGACCGCAGACGTGGCATTCCGCAAGGTTCTCCCATCTCACCACTGCTGGCGAATGTGTACATGCGCCGGTTTGTGCTGGCATGGAAGCAGCTCGGACTTCAGCGCAGTCTTGGCAGTCGCATTGTGACCTACGCGGACGATCTGGTGATCCTGTGCAAGAAGGGCAAGGCGGAAGAGGCCTTGTCGCGAATGCGCGAGATCATGGGCAAACTGAAGCTGACGGTCAACGAGGAGAAGACACGAATCTGCAAGGTGCCGGAAGGCGAATTCGACTTCCTGGGTTTTACGTTTGGGCGGATGTACTCGGCGACGACTGGCAAGGCCCGTATGGGCATGCGCCCGTCTAAGAAGAGTATCCGGCGCATGGTCGAAAAGATTCATGCGATGACTGCCCTCAAGACGGCATGGCAAGAGACCACGGCGATGGTGGGCAAGTTGAACCGCACGTTACGCGGCTGGGCGAACTACTTCAAGGTAGGCAGCGTTAGCCGTGCATATCGCGCGCTCGACAGCTACACCGCGACGCGGTTGCGCCGGTGGCTGCGCAACAAGCACAAGCTCAGACGACGAAGGGACGGGGGCTATCCACTCCCGCATCTTTACAAGCACTTTGGGCTTGTACGGCTGTGCGCCCGCGGGGGCGTAGCCTGGCGTGTGTGAAGGCGTGAAGTCTTGTCCGAGAGCCGGATGCGGGAGATCTGCACGTCCGGTTGTGTGTCCAGCTAAGGCTGGCGTGTTCAGCAGGAGATAGACCTGCCGGGGTAGAAGTCAGAAGCCCCGTAGCTTGGATAGCAGGGTGGCGGGAAACCAAGACTCTGAAGCCTATCGACGACCGTCTCCTCGGGGGACGTGCGAGTCATCGGGCCGTAATGAAGATGAACGTGGAAGTGGCCTCGAAAGTGAAGAGACCCGAAGGCCGAGCCCGCAACCGTGAGGGCGAAGGCAGCATGAGTAGCCGAAATCTGACCGATACGGCTATTCCACTTCGGCGGGGTGGAAGCGACGGCACGATGGCAAGGACATGCTGAGCAACTGGAGAAGCCCTCCTCGCCCCAGCGCGAAATCGCCGGAGCAAGGTAGGCCCTATAACCGGTGAACCCGGGAAGTGGGTCGAAGGCGAGAGGGTGGCGGATGGGTCCGTACTAGCTACGAAACCGGGTAACGCTGGTGGAGCGAAGGGGCCCTGCTGTTTGTAGTTTCCTCGACAACACGGGAGGCAAGGACGAAATGACAAAGGCGTCCAGTAGTTTGCAGGACCTGAGGCGGGGAATATACGTCAAGGCGAAGTCTGAACCGTCCTGGCGTTTCTGGGGTTTGTACGTCCATGTCTGCAAGATGGAAACGCTGCGCGAGGCGTATGCGCTGGCCAGGAAGAACAACGGAGCTCCGGGTATTGACGGGGTGACGTTCGAGGCCATCGAGACGCAAGGCGTGGAAGTGTTCCTTGAGCAGATACGGGACGAACTGATCGGGGGCAGCTACAGACCGCTACGGTCACGGCGGCAGGAAATACCGAAGGACGGGGGCAAGGTCCGAGTCCTGTCGATTCCTGCTATCCGTGACAGAGTGGTTCAGGGTGCGCTCAAGCTCATACTGGAACCGATCTTCGAGGCAGACTTCCAACCGGGGTCGTACGGCTATCGTCCGAAGCGTACCGCGCACGAAGCAGTGCATCGGGTAGCGACGGCGATCGTTCAGTGCAAGACCCGCGTCATAGACTTGGATCTACGCGCCTACTTTGACACAGTTCGGCATCACCTGCTGCTTGAAAAGGTGGCGCGTCGTGTCAATGATGACGAGGTCATGCATTTGCTGAAGTTGATGCTGACGGCATCGGGTAAACAGGGCGTTCCGCAAGGCGGGGTGATTTCGCCCCTGCTCAGTAACGTCTATCTCACCGAGGTAGACCGGATGCTGGAGCGGGTGAAAGGTTCCACGCGGAGCGGGAAGTACACCTACGTCGAGTATGCCCGATTCGCTGACGATCTTGTCGTGCTGATCGATGCTCATCCGCGCAATGCGTGGCTGATGAGGGTGGTGAGCAGGCGCCTTCGGGATGAGTTTGCGAAACTGCAGGTCGAGGTGAATGAAGAGAAAAGTCGCACTGTGGATCTGGAACGCGCGGAGAGCTTCGACTTCCGACGCCTGCGCAGCATCGGGCGACAGGTGTGGCGCGCGCACTATACGCCCAAGTTAAAGAAACGTACGGCGTTATTGCGCAAGCTCAAGGAGGTGTTCCGGCGATTCCAGTCGCAGCCGGTGGATCGGGTGGTGCAACTGATCAATCCGGTCCTGCGGGGCTGGGTGAACTACTTCGCCGTAGGTAACTCCAGCGAGTGCTTCAGCTTCATCAAGGACTGGGTGGAAAAGAAGATCCGACGCCACATGGGTCGATCCCGGAATCGACGGGGCTTCGGCTGGACGAGGTGGAGTAGGCGCTGGCTGTATGACGAACTGAAGCTGTTTAACGGCTATCGGGTTCGTCGTGCTGCCGCACCGAAAGCGTCCCCAGCGTGATAGGTCTCATAACCCTTGACGTGAAGCAAACAGGAGAGCGTAGTGCCGGAAATCGGCAAGCTGCGTTCGACGTGGCGGGAGCTGGAAACGTGACTATGGTAGCCGGACTGAGGTCCACCGCGAAAGCGGTGGGGAGACCACCGGAGCCTACCGTGCGCGCGCCAGTTCTCGACCCTACCGATGAGCGGGGTGTGGAAACGGGGTTAGGGTGAAGTTATTCGGGCACCGCCAGACGAAAGAGGCGGCAACAGGCAAACCGAACCTACTGCTACCGCGCCACATCTCGACTCTACCATTTACTGGACCGTTGAGCGGCGCGACGCACTCTTCTTAACACGGCATGTTGGCGGCACTGTCAAGTTGACAGGTGTAGCCTACAAACGCTTTCAAAGCGTAGCTATCCTTATCAAATGATGTGTGCGACTGCGTGGGTGACACTCCAGTCATACCATTTGGCGAACCGTTCCTGCAATATTGCGCAATGACATGCCGCTGTCATCTGATGCCTGGGCAACGCGAAGTGCTGCCGGATCGGACCGAAGCATGAGAGAAACGCTTGCGTTCGACGCGCATCGCGTCGCTCCAGGCCCCACGCGCCTGGCGTGGGGTGCATCGATTGCTTACGCCCGAGTTCCGGAGTGGCCGCGTTCCACGTTTTCACGATACCCTACGTTCGAACGGCGCATCGATAGCGGTGGAAGCCGTGGCACCGCGGCGTCACCCGAATGCGTTAGAACGAGTGTTGAATGCCGGCATAGACTCCGGATTGCGAGTGACCGGCCAGCGGGTTGTCAGCGTTGCCGGGCAGGTTCGCCTCGAGGCTAAACGTGCCGGTTTTGCTGTTGCGCACGGTCGCCACCTGGACATCGAGCAGGGTACGCTTGGACAGGTTGTAGCTGCCGCCGACCGTATAGATCGTCGCGTTGCCGCCGCCTTTGTTCGCGTTCACGTGGTAGACCGCTCCCGTCAGCGCTGCAGCCGGCGTGGCCTGCCACGTCACGCCACCCCATTCCAGCTGCGTTGTCGAGGGCGCGCCTGCTGTCACGTTGGATGCATGCGACGCCTGGTATGCCGCCTGCAACTTGAACTGACCGAGGAACACGTTGGCGCCGGCGAAATATTCGCGAGAATACTGGAAAACGTCGTTCAGGCCTCCATTGGCCGGATTGCGGATTTCGTCATAAATTCCGCGCACCTGGAAGAGTGCCGACGAATAGGTCAGTTGGACTCCGGCTTCGCGTCCTTGCCCGGTTGTTCCGTTGCCGTTCCAGTTGGTTGCGTTCGATAACGCGTACTGGCCATAGACGTCGAATCCCCCGAACTTCGGCGACTGGTACGAAATGTTGTTGCTCGACTGCGGCCAGTTCCGGCCGCGGACCAACGACCCCGAAGACCACGATGTCTGACCGAACGGGTCGAAATCCCACAACCCGTTCGAGATGAACAGTTCACGGCCAAACAGCAGCGTGCCATACGTGTCGTTCGCAAAACCTACGGTCGCCCAGCGGTTCCAGATCGAGTTCGTCGCGCCGAGTTGCCCGTTCATCGTATTGAAGGATCCTTCAAGCTGGAACACGGCTTTGGTGCCGCCGCCCAGATCTTCCGCACCCTTCAGGCCCCACAGACTCGTGCCCCAGTCGCCGCTTTCGGCGCGCACACGGGACGTGCTGCCGCCACTGCTGGATGGAATGCCGGACATGTACTCGATGCCCGCATCGAGGCGACCATACAGCGTCACACTACTCTGGGCGTGAACTCCGGTTGCAGCGGCAATAAGCAATGATGCAGTTACCAGCTTTTTCATAGTTAATCTCCAAACCTTTTTTACGTTTAACTTCTTTTAATTAGCCGGTATTCACCGGCTTCACAGAAACAGCGAATCAGCCGGGCCATCTCACTGGCCAGCCGCTCGCTCAGGTGCCGGGGTGTCACGACGATTCATGAACTGCACACCCCGGCAAATACGCCACGGCTCCACGGAGCCGGCTCAATTTTCAGTTATTAAATTAGTACTGCTATTTTGGTTTTAGTCGAAACAGCAGAGGCAACGCCTTCAATAACGTCCCGGAACGATTCCTGCGGTCTCGCATCAACAACGCGTTCGCGTCAAACCTGCGAGGACGCGGCCAGAACTGCCGGGGCATGTTCAGTCGGTCACCGCGTCAGAACCTCGAATCGATAGGCGATTTCGACAGGCTGCGCCGGATTGATCCGGACCGCAGTCGGCGTTCCCCGCTCGTTGATCGGATTTGCCGCGAGCCCCGCGCGACAGCCGAGTTCGAAGGCACCTGCAATAGGTTCGACGCCAAGACAGAGGTTGCGGCCATTCCAGGGACTGTAGCTGCGGCCGCGATTGCTGATCCACAGCAGAAGCGATGGGAGCACGGAGGCGTCCCACGTCAGGCGGTAGGCGACGCACGATTCGTCGTCCGTCAGGACCACGGATCCGTCGACGCCGCAAAGCTGGATGATTTCTTCCGTGCAGTGCGCGAATGGGAGGCGATTGAACGCTGCCGTCCCACCAGCGTGCAGAGGAACCTTGTCCAGTGCATGGAAGATCGCGCCCGAGGCAGCACGGGAGACGCCCGGTTCGGGGCCCGCAGGATGCACGATGCCGAAGTCGAACGTACCCGGGTGAATCTGAAAGGCGCCCGCGATCGATGGTAATGCCAGGTTGGGATGCAGTCCGATCGGACGACGTGTGTCTCGCCGCGACTCGACCGTTACGTGGAAGTCGATCGCTGGACCGTCAGGGTCGGCCCGGATCACGCGGGTAACCCGCGCGATCGACGAGCTGGCCGGATATTCGAGCGCGATCTCGATGTCGTGATCGGTTTGTCGTACGAGCGTCCATTCGCCCACGCTGCAGTATCCATGAAGCAGGTCGTCGCTCGCGTCCAGTGACGGGTCGTATTCGGCCACTGGGGTGGCAAGGCTTTTCCGCCAGTTTTCCTCGACTGCTTCCGGCTCATATGGAACGCCAAACGGAACACACGGAAATTCGCTTCTCATGTGGCCGAGTAGCCCCGCAGGTTCGGGACTTCCGTCGGCAAGCCACGGTGCTTCGTAGAACGGCCGGATTTCCCCGTCGCCACGCTTGAGCGTGACGTCCCCGAGCATGCCGCCCATGGCATATACGGCAAGAGAACCATGAGCCCATTCCAGGCGCCAGCGTTTATGCATGTTTTTGTCTTAACGGAAAATATCGGAGCGATCCGCATGCAAGGCATGCGAACCGCGGTCAGTTTTCTTCTTCCAGCCAGCAGGTGTTGTGGCGCGCGAGCAGCGCACTGGCGGCGGCCGGTCCCCACGTGCCGGCGGTGTAGAGTTTCGGGGCGGCGTCGGGTCTGACCCATTCCTCTATGATCGGTGCAACCCAGCGCCATGCGGCTTCCTGTTCGTCGCGCCGCACGAAGAGGGCGAGCCGTCCCGCGATCACGTCGAGCAGCAGACGCTGATACGCTTCCATCCGATCCTGCTGAAAAAACTGGTCGAACGCGAGATCAAGGTAGACACCCCGCAGGTTCATGCCCATGCCCGGTTCCTTGGCGAGGGCACTGAGCCTGATCGATTCGTTCGGCTGCAGGCGGATCGTCAGCCGGTTCGAACCCGGGCGCAAAGCCATCGCTCCCAGGGCCGAATGCGGTACCGCCCGGAAGTTGATGACGATTTCTGCCACGCGGTCCGCAAGGCGCTTGCCGGTGCGCAGGAAAAACGGCACGCCTGCCCAGCGCCAGTTCTCGACTTCCGCTTTTAGCGCGACAAAGGTCTCAGTGGTGCTACCGTGCCGCACGCCGGGCTCAGCGCGATAGGCGGGTACCGCTACCCCTCCGGTTGCGCCGGCGTGATACTGGCCGCGCACCACGTTCTGCCTGATTTCGTGACCTGTCAGCGGTTTGAGAGCGCGCAGCACGCGCAGCTTCTCACCGCGTACCGCATCGGCGTCCATCGATTTCGGGGGCTCCATTGCAACGATGGAAAGCAGCTGGAGCAGGTGGTTCTGCACCATATCCCGCAGCGCGCCTGTCTGGTCGTAGAAGTTACCGCGGCTTTCGACGCCGAGCTCCTCGGCCACGGTGATCTGGACGCTCTCGACCCATTCACGGCGCCACAGCGGCTCGAATAGAGAATTGCCGAAGCGCAATGCGAACAGGTTCTGCACCGCTTCCTTACCGAGGTAGTGATCGATCCGGTAGATCTGATCCTCGGCGAAGATCTCGCCGACCGCGTCGTTGATCGCATTGGACGATGCGAGGTCGTAGCCGAGCGGCTTCTCCAGCACGATGCGCGCGCCTTCGGCGAGTCCGACCGAGGCCAGGGCGCGGCAGATCGGCACGAAGAGCGAAGGTCCAGTCGCCAGGTAGAAGATGCGTTGACCGCGCTGCGCACCAAGCGTATCGCGCAGCGATGAGAACGCTTCAGACTGGCTGGCGTCGAGAGCGACATACGCGATACGCTCGAGAAAGCTTCGCCATGCAGCATCGTTAGCCGGCGCTCCCGATAGGTGCGGTTTGACGTGTTCGTTGACCCATTGCAGATAGCCGCGTGCATCCAGCGCCGTCTGCGCGACAGAGATGATCCTGCCGTCCGGTGCGAGCAAACCCTCGCGGTGCGCAGCATAGAGCGCGGGCAGGATCTTGCGCATCGCAAGATCGCCCGTTCCGCCGAACAGCACGAATGCGAATCCGCCCGCGTCTGACGGGCTGGTGGAGCGTTTCATCATGGCGATCAGTCGTAGTCGTTCATACAAAGGCTTTGCGAACGAAGCAGGGCCGAAACCTCCTCCTTGGTGGGCGCATATGCACCTTGCCGTGCGCACGCTATCGCTGCGCAGGCTGCGGAAAACGCCAGATGCGACGCGAGCGGTGCATCCGGCCGGGTAAGCAGGCTTGTCATCCATCCGCCGACGCAAGCATCGCCGCAACCGACGGTGTCGATCACCTCGGCGGGAAACGCCGGCTGGGACAGCGTCTGTCCCGCCGTGAAGAGCTGCATGCCCGAGGCGCCGCGGGTCACGAGAAGGGCGGCTGACGGTGCCCACGAACGAAGCTGCGCCAGTGCCGACGCTTCATCGAGCTCTGGAAACAGGCCGCGCAGGTCCTCGTCCGACACCTTGATATAGCTGGCCAGTCCGGCCATCCGGCGCAGAGTCGGCTGGTACGCCGGGCCAGCCATAAGATCCCGGTAATTCGGATCGAAGGAGATCCGCTTGCCGGCCGCGTGTGCGGCTTGTGCGATGTCCAGCAGGCGCGCGGCGAGCGGCTGGCGCACGAGGCTCAGGGAGCCGAAGTGGACGATCTCTGTGGCCTCCATCCAACCGGCGGGCAATGCGTCGACATCGAAAGCCAGGTCCGCGCTGTCGTCTCCGACAAAGAAGTATCGCGGCGGGTGCTTCGATACGACCATCGCGAGGAACGGCGAGCGCCCGACCTGGCGTGTAAAGCGCATGTCGAGGCCGGCTTCCGCGCTTTGCGTCATCAGTTCGTCGCCAAAGGTATCGTGGCTCACGGTTCCGGCGAAACCGGTGGGCACGCCGAGCCGCGCGCCGACGCGTGCGACGTTCCAGCACGATCCGCCTGCCGCGCTGCGCCACCGCCCGTCGTCTTCGCGAATAAAGTCGGTCAGCGCTTCGCCGAACACGATCAATCGAGGGGAATTCATGGTCATCGGGATGGGCTCAGTCTGTCGATTCGGCATGTACGTTACGCCGCGCCTTGAAACGGTTGATCAGGCCGTTGGTGGAACTGTCGTGCGCGCTCACTGGCTCCGGCCGGGCGATTTCGTCCTCGATGGTTACCGCGAGCCGCTTGCCGAGCTCCACGCCCCACTGGTCGAACGAGTTGATGTTCCAGATCACGCCTTGCACAAACACCTTGTGCTCGTACAGTGCGAGCAGCGCGCCCAGTGACGCGGGGTCGAGCTTCTCCAGGCAGATCGTGTTGGTCGGACGGTTGCCGTCGAAGCTCCGGTGCGGCGCATCGGGAGCATGCGAGCCGTTCATCAGCGCTTCGGTCTGCGCAAAACAGTTGGCGAGCAGGACCTTGTGGTGAGTGTCCAGCGCATGCTGCGGCTGCATGCAGGCGATGAAGTCGGCCGGAATCAGTGCGCTGCCCTGATGCAGCAACTGGAAGAACGCATGCTGACCGTTGGTTCCGGGTTCGCCCCAGATTACCGGCCCGGTCGCATAGTCGACCCGCTCGCCGCAGAGCGTGACAGACTTGCCGTTGCTTTCCATGTCGAGCTGTTGCAGATACGCGGGCAGGCGGTGTAGATACCGGTCATACGGAGCGATCAGGTGGCTTGCCGCGCCGAAGAAGTTCGTGTGCCAGATCCCGATCAACGCGAGAAGCGCAGGCAGGTTCTGTTCGAGCGGAGCCTCGGCAAAGTGCCGATCCATCGCATGCGCGCCGGCCAGCAGCGTTTCGAACGCGTCCATGCCGACATACAGCGCAATGGGAAGCCCGATCGCGGACCACAGCGAGTATCTGCCGCCGACCCAGTCCCAGAATTCGAACATGTTTCCCGGATCAATGCCGAACGCCGTCACCGCATCCGCGTTGGTCGAGACCGCCACGAAGTGTTTTGCGATTGCGGGTTCGGCCGCGTCGCTGCCGAGGAACCAGGCGCGCGCGGTATGCGCGTTGAGCAGGGTTTCCCGCGTGGTAAAGGTCTTCGAAGAAATCACGAAGAGCGTCGTTTCGGGATCGGCGGCCTGCAGCACCTCGGCAATGTCCGCGCCATCGACATTGGACACGAAGTGCATCGTCAGCGCCTTGCTTCCGTAGGGTTTCAAGGCTTCGCAGACCATCCGGGGACCGAGGTCCGAGCCGCCGATGCCGATATTGACCACGTCGGTAATCGCGCGCCCGGTATATCCACGCCACGCGCCTTCGCGCACGGCATCCGTAAAGCGCCGCATTCTGGCGAGGACCGCCGACACCTTCGGCACGACGTCCTCGCCGTCCACCAGAATCGGCGTACCCGCGCGCTCGCGCAGTGCGACGTGCAGCACGGGGCGGTCCTCAGTGACGTTGATCCGCTCGCCTGCAAACATCGCGCGACGCCGCTCCTCCACTCCGGCCTGGCGGGCGAGCGCGGTGAGGAGAGCGAGCGTGTCGTCAGTGATCAGGTTCCTGGAATAGTCGACATATACGCCGGCTGCTTCCTGAGAGAACCGCTTGACACGTTCGCGATTCCGCGCGAACAGCTCGCGTATCGATGTCCGCGCGATGCTGTCGCGATGCTCGGCGAGCGCACGCCAGGCGGATGAGTGGGTGAGATTTGACATGTTTGCGGAGCGGGTGAGTGGTGGTTGCGCTTTAGCGGGGCGAGGACCAGCCCTTGTAGCTGCCCACGTTGTCGCGCGTGACCAGGGTCGAAGGCAGCAGGGTCATCGGGTTGGCGGGCGTTTTGCCATTCATGATTCCGTAGCCGATGCCCACCGCCGTTTGAGCCATCGCCCAGGGATCCTGGCTCGCGGAAGCCTGGACCAGGGTGTCGCTCTTGAGCGCGGTCTCGATGTCGGGCGCGCCGTCGACGGAGGTGATCACGATGTTCTTGCGTTGCAACTGCTTGGCCGCGAGATCGCTGCCCACGGCCTGCGGGTCGTTGATCGTGAAGACCGCATCGATTTTCGGAAACCGGGTGAGGTAACCCTGCATCGCGTTCATGCCGCCTTCCCGGGAGCCCTTGGCATCCTGATCGTCCGACAGGACCTTGATGCCAGCCTCCTTGGCGAGCACCGATTTGCAGCCCTTCACACGATCGACCACGGCCGAGACCGACGGACCGTTTTCGATAACGACATTGCCGTGCCCGCTGAGTTTTTTGGCGATATAGCCGCACGAGAGTTCGCCAGCCTGGAAGTTGTTGGTCTGCACCGTGGCGTTCGCGCCTGCAGCTGCCACGTCGACTGCGACCACCACGATGCCGGCGGCCTGGGCCTTCTTCACCGCAGGCTCGATCGCTTTCGGGTCTGCTGCGTTGATCAGGATCATGTCGACGTGAGCCGAGATGAAGTTGTCGATCTGCGTAAACTGCTTGTTCAGATCATAGTCGGCAGACACCGACGTGACCTTGGCATTGGGGTTGATCTGCTTTGCCTTGGCCTCCGCACCCTTGACGATCGTGACGAAGTACGGGTTGCCGAGCGAGCCGACGGTAATCCCGATTGACTTGAGGGGCTTGTCGGCTGCCTGCGCCGCCGTCATGGCGAAACCGAGCCCAAGGGCGACGCTGGCCAGAACGGCTTTCTGCTTGAACATTTTCGTTGTCTCCAGGTTGGTCCGTGATGTGATCGGGCGCAAGGGGACCGGCTTGCGCCCGTACGCCGTCGAGGCGAAGGGAGTGCGTGCTTCTGAGGAATGCGGCAGATGCGTGCGTCAGGTACGGGCGGATCCGCGCTGGCGATAGCGGTCGAGGGCCACGGCGCCGATGATCACCAGCCCTTTGATGATGTATTGCCAGATATCCGATACGCCGAGCAGGACGAGCCCGTTGGTCAGTACCGCGATGATCAGCGCGCCGATCAAGGTGCCGACGATCGATCCCACGCCGCCGACAAAGCTGGTGCCGCCGAGAATCACTGCGGCGATCGCGTCGAGTTCGTATGACTGCCCCATCTGCAGGCCATTGGCGGCGTACAGGCGGGCTGCGGACATCACCGCACCGAGTCCGGCCAGCAACCCGGACATCGCGTAGACGAACATCTCGATGCCCCAGACCTTGATACCCGAGAGGCGTGCGGCTTCAGGGTTGCCACCGACCGAATAGATTCTCAATCCGAGTACGGTGCGGCGCAGGATGAACCAGGACAGCGCCACCACCGCGATGGCGATCACCACCAGCCATGGGATGCCGAAAACCGAGCCATTGCCGATGAAGGCAAATGGCAGTTGCGGATTGAAGATGGTCGTATCGCTGCCCATTAGCCGTGCGACGCCACGCACCGCGGTCAGTGCGCCGAGCGTGACGATGAAGGGCGGCAGCCTGAGAAGGGCAATCAGTCCGCCGTTGACGGCACCGAAGCCGAGCCCGACGAGCAGCGCGACCGGGATGCCGAGCCAGCCCCAGTGAGGGATATTCGATGCGAGCATAGCCGCTACTGCCGCAGCGGCCAGTACCGAACCTACCGACAGATCGATGCCACCCGTCAGAATGACGAAGGTCATGCCGGCTGCGAGGACGATGTTGATCGACGCCTGCTGCGTGATGATCGACAGATTCTGCAAGCTGAAAAACGTGTCGGTCATGATGCCGAAGCCGACGCATAGCAGCAGCAGGACCGGCAGCATGCCCGCGGTACGCATCAGCGTCTGCACCCGCTTCCGGCGATCGACCGGCGGTTGCTGCAATACCGGGCGATGTGCCGGATCGACCGGTGCGGTGGCAACGTCTTGTTGTCTGGTTGAGTCAAGCATATCGTTCTCCTAAATTCGTGCAATGCTTTGTTTCGCGAGGCCGCCTGCTGCGGGTTACGCAGCTTCGCCCAGTGCGGTGCGCGAGGCCGTGGCCAGTTCGATGATGGCTTCCTGACTGATGGACTTGCCGGTGTATCCGCCCAGCTCGCCCGCGATCTCGCCTTCGCGCATCACCAGCACGCGGTCGGCTACACCGATGATTTCAGGAAGCTCGCTCGATATGACGATGACACCTACGCCGGACTTCGCCAGCTCGTTGATGATCCGGTAGATCTCCGATTTCGCACCGATGTCGACGCCACGCGTCGGTTCGTCGAGGATGAGCACACGCGGACGCGTTTCCAGCAGCCGGGACAGCAGCACCTTTTGCTGGTTGCCGCCCGACAGCGAGCCCACGTTGACCTTCGGGTGCGCGACGCGGATCGACAGTGCGTGTATGGCATCCCGCGCCCGCTCGGCGCCGCGCGCGAGATTGAGAACGCCAAGCCGGGCATCGCGGCCACATACGGACATATTGATGTTGTCACGCACACTCATGTCGAGAAAGAGGCCTTGCCGCTTGCGATCTTCCGTCAGGTAGACGAGGCCCGCGTCGATCGCATCGCGCGGCGTGCGCAGTGCAAGCGTGCGCCCGTCGATTGCCACTTCGCCGCGCAAGCGCGGCTCGGCACCGAAAATCAGTCTCGCCAGTTCGGTACGGCCGGCGCCGACCAGCCCTGCGATGCCGAGTACTTCGCCCGCGTGAAGCTCGAGGCTGCAGCCGCGCACCCGGCAACCATCGGCCATGTCGCGCACCGACAGCACGGACTTGCCCGGGTCGTACGGCGAGTGCTGCTTCCTGTAGAAGCCGGAAATGTCGCGGCCGACCATCATCTTCACCAGGCTCTCCGCAGAGAGCTCGGCGCGCTCGAGTGTGCCGACATACGAACCGTCGCGCAGCACAGAGACGCGATCTGAGAGCTCGTAGATTTCGGCCATTCGATGGCTGATATAGATGATCGCGAGCCCTTCGGCGCGCAACTGACGGATCAGCTGGAACAGGCGGTCCGTTTCGCGCGACGACAGCGGTGTGGTCGGTTCATCCATCACGAGAATACGTGCGCGGGTATGAACGGCCCGTGCAATTTCCACGAGTTGCTGCTCGGCGATCGACAGTTCTCCCACAAGCGTTTGTGGCCGGAAGCCTGCGCCCAGCCGGGCGAGCACCTCTTCGCAACTGCGTTCCATCGCTGCGCGGTCGACAACGCCCCAACGGCGGCCGCCCTTGCGCAATTCACGACCCGCATGGATGTTTTCGGCGACCGTCAGGTTCGGCGCGAGACTCAGCTCCTGGTAGATCACTGCAATGCCGAGTTCCTTCGCTGCAAGCGGTCCGTCGATGACCACCGCCTTGCCGTCGATGAGGATTTCTCCGCCCGGGTCGGCCTGGTAGGCGCCGGAAAGGATTTTCATCAGCGTGGACTTGCCGGCGCCGTTTTCGCCCATCAGCGCATGCACTTCGCCGGGATAAACGGTGAGACGCACGTTGTCGAGCGCACGGACGCCTGGAAAGGTCTTGCTGATGCCGCGCATCTCCAGCAATGCGGGCGTGGATTCAGAACGGGGCATGGTTCACCTCTTGCATTTCAGCGCCGGCACCCCTGAGAATTCCTGCGCGCGGCGAAAAATTAAAAAACATCGGCAGGGTGGCGGCGCCGATCGCGCCGGCATCGGGCCCGAACGTACCGCGCATGAGTTCCGGAGTGCCACGAGCTTCCGGCGCGCCAAGCGCCAGAGCGGTACGCAGGCGTTTCATCAGTGTGTCGATCAGCCCGGCGTCCACATCGGCGTCGAGGATGACCACCGGAACATCGAGCACGCACAGCATGGAACGCAGGGCAGGGGCGAGCGCTTCAATGCAATCGTCTATCCACTCGTCGACGGCTGCCGGCTGGCGCGCGACGCAGGCTTCGAGATCGGCGCGTGTCTCGATCGATTCGCCGCGATAGCGCAGATGTCGTGCGAGCGCATTGAGCGACGCACGTGCAAGCAGGATGTCCCATTGCCCGGTCGGCTGGGGAGCCGACGGCAGGCGGCTGGGCGGCACCGGCATAACGCCGATATCGCCTGCATTACCGCCTACGCCACGCAGACAGTCGCCGTCGACGGCGATGCCGCCGCCGATTGCCGGCCCGAGAAACAGATAGATGAAGTCGTCAGATTGACGGCCGCGGCCGTAAAACAGTTCGGCAATGGCTGCGGCGTTGCCGTCGTTCTCGCTGAATACCGGCAACGAGAGTGCATGCCCGAGTTCGCTGGCGAAATCCACCTCGTCCCAGGCGCGGAAGGTCTGAGCCGGCAGGCCGAGTTCGCGCAGCCAGCAGCCAAGGTTAAAGGGTTGCGCGACGCCGATGCCAGCCAGTCGTTCGCGCTCACGCGGCGAAAGGCGTTGCAGTATGTCCCGGATGTCGCCCGTCACGATGCTCAGCACCTTGTCAGGATGGGGCAGAACCATATCGTGCCCGCTGCGGGCCAGCACCTCGCCGGCGAAGTTCACCAGCACGGTTTCGATGCTGGTCCGGTCTAGCCGTACGCCGATGCCGAAAGCGCCCCGGGGAGCCAACTGGATCAGGGAGGCGGGCTGGCCGCGCTGGCCCTCGACGCGGCGGCCGGTGAATTCGATCAGGCCGGCCGTGCCGAGTGAGCTGACGATGGTGCCCACCGCCGTGCCTGTCAGGTTGGCCTGACGGGCCAGATCGGCCTTCGATGCCGGCTGCGTGCGCCGCAGCGCCTGCAACAGCAGCCGCTCGTTGTAACGGCGTACGTTAGCCGAGTTGCTGCCGCGGCCGACATGGGGATGCCTCACGAGTCTCCTCCAGACCGGGTGACGTCCCCGGATGATTAAATAAATCAGGTGGATTTATTTAATCATCCGGCAGGATGCTGGGGAATAAGGGTTTGTACGAGGAGTGGCCGGAAAGAACCGAAGCGGGGCGTTTCTGCGGAGGCTGACAACCGCGTGCGGTGTCGCATGCCTGCTTGACGAAAGCATCCTACATTCGCTATCCAGAACCGAGTGAACGAGAAAGGTTGCCTGTGGCGGAAACGTTCCGATCGACGGCGGACCACTTCTCGGGTTCAGCAACGGGCCGGGTTCGGCCAAAGGAGACGTTCGACGTTGCGCTGAAGATCGTCGACCTGATACAGCGCTCGAATGTCAGATGCCGATAGACGGTCCGCCGATCTGCTGCATCACTGTGCGCAACGCGACATGGGCGCTATCGAGCGGTCGGCTTCCCTTGCGGGCGAGGTTGACCGCAGGTGCCATCCAGGGGTGGGCGAACGCGACAACGGTTGCGCCTGCTTCATACGCTTCATCCGCCGATGCTGCGATAGCAGCGAAGCATTTGTCGATGTCGTTATCTTTGAATAGCGCCCACACCCGCGCAACGTGGATGACGTCTACTGACGTAGCAATGCCGCTCGCGTGCTGCGCGAAAAGTCGTCTGGTCGACTCGATGGCAGACTCAACAGCACACAACACGGCGATTTTGCCGCCAACTTTCCCTGCCGCAGCGGCCAACGCGGCATCTGCTCTCACAATAGGAATTGGCGGACTTTCAATTTCTTCGACAGCAGGCCCAAGCGTAGCGCAAGTCAGGATGACGGCGTCTGAGTCGGCCGCCAGACCCAGAAGGCAACGATTTGTCTGCGCCCTCAAGTCGGCTGAAAACGTCTCCGCATGTTGGACGGCCTCACGGAGATCCGACCGTACTTCGTGGCGGAGATCGTCGACCCGCAAGCCAAGGTTTTTGGCCGCGTCCTCGAATATACGTCTGTTGCCATCGATCGTGTGCAAAAGCGATATGCGCATCACCAGTTACCTTCGTTAGATTGCTCATCTCAGTTTCGTCGCTTCCGCGACCGCGGTCGAGCCCGTTGACTCACAGGTATTGTTTCAACGTCGCGCCCGCCTAACAAGGCAACTTCTCCTACCGGTATGTTTGGTACCTCCCTTGACTCATAGCTATCCAAAACCCGCCGACAATGGGAGTGTAAATGGCCGTTTCCGGGCGCGTGAGTGTGCGCTCCAGGTCGGTTTATAGCGGTCGCGCGTTAAGTCGATCGGGCGGTCCGCGTGACACTGGAGTAGGCCGAGTGCGGCAAGATACGGACTCTGGAATCTGGTCCGTGGATCGTTGACAATATGACGCAACTTTGAAAAACAATGGATCCGGGGAACGCTGAAATCAGCATGAAATCTACCTTCGAACAAAAGTCTACGCTTCCGGTAAGCGCTGCCGAAGTGTGGCGCCGCGTGACGACACCGGAAGGTATTAACGACGAGTTGTTTCCGTGGTTGCGGATGACGATTCCAGGTGGATTGCGGGGCAAGGCAATCGACCAATTGCCGTGTGGACAGTACCTTGGCCGAAGCTGGTTCCTCGCGCTAGGTGTGCTCCCAGTGGATTTTGACGACATAACCCTGGCTGAGGTGGGACCGGATTACAGGTTTAAGGAAACGTCGCGCATGCTTGGGATACGAGTGTGGGTGCATGAACGGACGATCCGTGACATAAGCGGCGGAAGCGAGGTGCATGATCGACTGACGTTCGAATTGCGCCGGCCGGGTGCATGGATACCGGGGTGGCGGCACGCTACGATGGGTATGTTGAAGTTTCTTTTTCGACATCGCCATGCGCGATTGATCCGATGGGCGGCGATTGGCGATCGCTAGAATGTTTCTCTTGGCCGTTGGGATAGCGGATGGTGAACCCTGCAGACGGATGCCGGCCAACAGGAAAACTTTAAGACCGCATCGGATCGGTCTGATGCGATCGTCATTCGTCTCAGTGCGGCCATGAAGCGACGATCCCGAAGTTAGTTCGATTGTCTGCTTATTGATCTCTTAGGAACACTCCCGTCTTAGCCAACAAGCGCTTCTGCGTTACGTCCCTGAGCCGCATGCGCTCCGCTGGCGTAAGAAACGCCGCGCCGGCCCAGGCAAATTGCTCGACCGGCAGCATCGGGATCCACTAATGCTCAACACCCACACTTCCACTGCGGCTGCGTCAACGTCATCCCGTGCAGCCCCTTGTACGCGGCGACCGGGGGTGAGGTCCATCCCTCCAGCATCTGCGGAGCGAGCCGGTAGATCTCGATGCCGAGCGGACGGCATACCTCCAGCGGATCGCGCGCGTCCGGCCCCCACATCGGCAACGACAGATCGCCGCCCGGGCAGGTAGACAGCGCACACAGCAGGTCGATTTCCGCGAAGAACTCGAGGTAATCACCCTTCTTCGCGGGGCATGCCTTCATGAAGTACTTGTCTTCGAGATTCAGCCCGGTGCACTGGAACACGTTCAGCACGTCGTGCACGTCGTATTCGGTCAAGCCATACGGAGCGATTGCGCGCGTCAGGTTCGAGTGGCAGTGGAAATGGAAATCCTCGCCAGTCAGCATGCGGTTCACGTACGGATCGCAACGCGTGCCGAGCAGGTCGTGAACGCGGCCGCCATGCTCGTCGACGCCGTAGTCGGCCAGGCTGTCGTCCGTGATGGTCACCATCGGACGCAGGAACGGCAGGGTCGACCACAGACGGTCGTAGGTGCTGACGTGCGCCTGTTGCAACTGGCGGGTGCGCGAGGCCCACATGCGCTCGCGCGGGTTGTGCTGGTTCCACATGTTCAGGTCGGCGACTTGCGGGCCTTCGATCGTCACAATCCGGAACACGTGACCGGCCGGCACGGTCCACGCCTGACCCGAACGGATCGGCACGACGATGGATTCGACTAGGGTGCGCGTATCGTGCTCAGAGGCAATGCGCTGATAAAACGCTTTGTCAGGGTCGAGGGCGGATCCCTTGGTGGACTGATAGGCGGCGGGGTAGTTCAACATGAGGGAGACTCCTTCATAAGACATGCGGACGGGCTACGCCTGCGACGCGCTGTAGCCCGTTTGGGCAGTGGCCGTTATCGGTGAATGAAATTGGAATGAGGGTGTAACGAATTAGAGGTAATCGAGCAGCGCGTGTTCCGATTGCTTCAGGTAATCAGCGAGTGCGACGCTGGCTTCTGCGGTGCGGCCGCTCGCGATCAACTCCAGAATCTGCTGATCCTTCGCTATCCAGGGACGCTGGAAGCGCCGCTCGTCAGGGGCGGAGGCGAACACGAGACGCAGTTGCGCCAGAATCGTTGTGAAGAACGTGTCGAACAGCGGGCTGCCGAGCAGTTGCACGATGCGCCGGTGAAACAGCAGGCTGTAGGTGCCGACGCTGCGCCAGTCGCCTTCGTCCGCCGCCGCTTGCGCGTGCACGACTGCGTCGCGCATTGCTGCGATTTCATCTTCCTCGATCGGATCCTCGCGCAAGAGGGCTTGCAGTTCGAGCGTGCGTCGTACCCGGTAGATGTCACGCACATCGTGGCGCGTCAGGGTACGCACAATCACGCCGCGATGCCGGTAATGCACCGCGAGCCCTTCGCGGCACAAAAGACGCAGCGCTTCCCGCAGCGTGTTGCGCGAGACGTCGTGCGCCTGGGTGAGATCGTTCTCGATGAGTGCGGTGCCCGGCGGCAATTTGCCTTCGATGATCTGGTCGCGGATCGCCGACAGGATCCTGTCCGTGACTGATTGCTCGGGCTCTTGGCCAGTGAGGGCGGTAACAGTTGAGTGCGAGGTGGGCATACGGTGTTTTATGCAAGATGGACGTCTTTGAGGAAGCTGGCGATCCGCGAAGTCTTGTCGAGGGTCGCCAGTTCGTGCGGCGGCGCGTCGCTCACGATCGTGCCCGCTTCCATGAACACGATACGGTCTGAAATACGGAACGCAAAGTTGATTTCGTGTGTGACGATGATCATGGTCATGCCTTCCCGGGCGAGTTCCTCAATGACCTTCAGTACTTCGTTGACCAGTTCCGGATCGAGCGCCGAGGTCGGTTCGTCGAACAGGACAATCGACGGCTGCATCGCCAGTGCCCGCGCAATCGCGACGCGCTGCTGCTGACCGCCGGACAACTGATGCGGATACTTGTTCGCGTGCGCGGCCATGCCTACCTTCGCCAGCAAGCGCATGCCGGATTCGTCGAGCGGGGCTCCGTTCAGACGCCCGTGATAGCGGGGCGCGAGCGTCACATTCTGCAGCACCGTCTTATGCGGAAACAGGTTGAAGCTCTGAAACACCATGCCGATATCGAGGATGCCGCGCATGTACTGCGCATGCGGCACCTTGCCATGCCTCGCGCGTGGCGGCCACAGGAACGCCTCGTCATGCAGGCGCACTTCGCCGCCGTCGAGCGTCTCGAGGCCATTCAGCGTGCGGATCAGCGAAGTCTTGCCCGAACCCGACGGGCCGATGATCGACACCACTTCTCCTGCGCGCACGGTCAAGTCGATCCCCTTGAGCACTTCATGATCGCCGTAGCGCTTGTGGATGCCGAGGGCTTCCAGCGCACGCGCCGCGCTGCTGGCTCGCGTCGTGCGAACGCCGTTCGCTGCGTGCACGGGCCGTGGTGTTTCCACAGGAATGAAGGCGGCCGCAGCCTGCGTGCGGCGCGTGACATCGAGGTGCTTCTCGAGCATCTTCAACGCATGGCCGAATACGGTGACGATCAGCACATAGTAGAACGAGACGGCCAGCATCGTCTCGAGCACCTTGAAGTTCTGCGTGTACAGGCGTTCGCCGACCAGCAGGATTTCTGCCAGCGAAATGACGGACACGAGCGACGTCAGCTTGACGATCGTAATGTACTCATTGATGAGTGCGGGCAACGCGATGCGAAACGCCTGCGGCAGCACGATCAGCCGTTGCAGGCCGACGAAGCGGATGCCGAGCGCCTTGCCCGCTTCGAGCTGGCCCTTCTGGAGCGACAGCAGGCCGCCACGATGAATCTCGGCGATGTAGGCCGCTTCGCTGATCGAGAGCGCCAGCAGGCCGGCCCAGAACGGGTCGGACAACACGCCGCCCGTGCTGGGCAGCACCTGCGGCAGGTTATAGACGAAGATCAGCAGTACCAGCAGCGGCAGGCTGCGAAAGAGCCAGATGTAGGTGCTGCATGCCACGCGTAGCGGCATGAACGCAGACTGTTTACCGAGTGCAAGTGCGAAACCCGCGACAATGCCGATCAGCCAGGTCGCGGCGCTCAGTTCGACCACGAGCCAGGTGGCTTTCCAGAAGGCGGCGTCGAACAAAAGCGAAGCTGTGTAGTGCCAGTCGAATACCATGTGCTTCCCCTCACGGCGCGCAGCCACGAGGGCACGGGAGAGTGCCCGGCCTCAGGCTGCGCGCGCTACGTGCAGTTAGTTCAATGCCGTACCGAGCGCCTGGGCGATGTCATTGCCGGTTGGCTCGGCGACGTTGTACTGCTTGAGTAGTGCCTGGTATTCGCCCGCCTGCTTCATCGACGCAAACGCGGTCTTCAACTGGGCGAGCAGCGCGTCATTGCCTTTCTTGACGCCGAGGCCGATGACGACCGGATAGAGCGGGGTCGCTGACGTAATCGTCACGCGTCCGCCGAGCTTGTTGACGGTCATCTGCGCGACGGCCGAGTCTTCGAATTGCGCGTCGACGGCGCGCGACAGGACGGCCTGGGCCGCTTCCGGCGAAGTCTCGAACTCGCGCACGTCGATCGCGCCGCGGCCGGCAGGAGCACAGACCTGCTTCGACACATTGTTGAGTTTCGGAATCCACGATGCGCCCTTGATCGAGCTAACGCGCTTGCCGCACAGATCCTCTGGCGTCTTCGGTGCGAAACCGGAGTGGCTCATGGCGAGCAGCGAGCCGCCGGTCTTCAGGTAGGGCACGAAGTCGATCTGTTTCGCGCGCTCCGGCGTCACATAGAGCGCCGACGCGATCACGTCGAAGCGGTTCGCGTTGACGCCGAGGATCAGGTTGGCGAAGCGCGTATCGACGAAGCCGGGCTGGAGCTTCAGGTGCCCGGCGAGCTTCGTCATGAACGCGGGATCGAAGCCGGCAGGATCCGCGTCCTGCATGTAGTCGTAGGGCGGATACGTCAGATCCGCGCCGATCGTCAGCTTGCCGGGCGCGACGGTCGGCGCGCCGCTCGAGGCGAACACATGAGACGCGGCGCACAGCGCGAGCGCGGCGACGCACTTCGCGACGCGCGGTAGGGAGGACAGGACAGGTTTCAGATCAAGGTGGGCTTTCATGGAGTTCTCACTCGTCCGGGTGGTGACAATATACATTGTTGAACAATTAAAAAAATATTGTTCAACAATAATTCCATGCTTAAGCATTACGCGTGCCAAGGGGGTAGCGAGATTGGTGAGCCTCCTGTGATGCGGGTCTGGCGCGGCTGCGCGGGAGACGCAGCCTGGTCTTCGAGGGAGGCGCGGCCATCGTCGACGCACCAGTTCCGGGCACCTACATGCGCGTGCAACTGGCGAACGCGTTCAGGAACGGTGCATTTCGTTGCGAAGAAACGGAGCGTGCGCCTGAACGCTTGCGACCACGGTTCTCAAAGGATCGCGCCGGGATGCGGGCGCGCGAGCCGTTGGAAGACCAGTGCTTTGCGCAAGTCGCGACAGGGCGCTGTCCAATGGCCGCCAGAACGATATCGAATGACTGAACACCGTTCGCCAACGTCGGGTTTGTGGGTCTCAGCGGACATGTTTCCCCACAGCGTGACTGGCGGGTTTGGGTCGACTTCAGTCCTCCGCTTTTTCCGAGAGCAGTCATTCGACGGGCTGCAATCGGATGTGACGCCATTGACCGCGATGGCCGATGACCGGCCGGACATGATCCGAGCACGAAGATCCGTTGTCTGGACGAAACCAAAGTTCGAATGTCCGTGTCGTCGGTAGATGACTGGTCTGCGCCTGTTGGCGATAAGTAACATTCGATCCGTGCCCATCGTTTGACTGACTGGGGCGGCTGCCCCGCAGGGGCGGTGCCTCCTTACTGCTGGTGGGCCGCCGGGACAGGCACTTTCACCACATGGGTAGGATTATGGGTGCCGCGCCGCACGCCGTCGCAATTGGAGCAATTGCAGTTCCGTTGTGAAAAGCCGCCGCCTGCCGATGAGCCGAGTACCGTGATCTTCATGTTGCCCGGCGCGCGTGGCGCATGCCCACATACAAAAGCCCTTGCGTAGTGCACGCGGCGTAAAGCGTAACCCGCCTCAAGGCACATGCACGCGACGCGGAGCTAAACGAGATGAAGGAAGCCGGTCGCCTGGCGCTGCCGCGATGGCGGTTCGGTCGTTGAGCGACGAAACCGGCGGTGTTCGCAGCGCCGGCCAGGCAGGCAAACCGGATTGGCGAAAAGTATTCGCAAAGCCGCCATTCGCGGCTCAAGCGGGCTTAACGCGTGGCGATATACATCGTGATTTCGAAACCGAAACGCATATCGGTGTAGCCAGGCGTTGTCCATTAAGCGGACGATGTCGCATTCGCATGACGAATACCATGGCGAACCGGTTCGGCATCCTCATCGAGTGCAAGAGACCGACGCGGAATCTGGCGTGCCAAGTGAGGGTTTATCCGCTGGCGCCTATGACGGAATATTCAGGAATCACTATCTATACTGATGGTTGATGTGCAACACCACGTCCGAGGGCCGCCACCATGGTCAATTTGACAAGGCGCCAGTTCCTGACGCTCACCGCCACATCGCTGGCCGGATCGAGTATCGCCCTGATGGGGTTCTCGCCGGAACCAGCGCTCGCGGAGGTTCGGCAGTACAAGCTGGCGCGTACCACTGAAACCCGCAACACCTGCCCGTATTGTTCAGTGGGTTGCGGCATCCTGATGTACGGGCTGGGCGACGGCGCGAAAAACGCCACGGCCAGCATTATTCATATCGAAGGCGACCCGGATCACCCGGTGAATCGCGGCACGTTGTGCCCGAAGGGCGCAAGCCTCATCGACTTCATTCACAGCCCGAGCCGCCTGACGCATCCGGAGTATCGCGCGGCTGGCTCGAACGAATGGAAGCGGATTTCGTGGGATGACGCGCTCGACCGTGTCGCGAAGCTGATGAAAGAAGACCGCGACGCCAACTTCGTCGAAACTACCGAAGACGGCAAGAAGGTCAACCGCTGGCTGACGACCGGCATGCTGGCCGCGTCGGCGAGCAGCAACGAGGTCGGTTACCTGACGCACAAGGTGGCCCGCAGCATGGGGCTACTGGGTTTCGACAACCAGGCGCGTGTCTGACACGGCCCGACGGTGGCAGGTCTTGCCCCGACGTTTGGCCGTGGAGCGATGACGAACCATTGGGTCGACATCAAGAACGCGGACGTGATTCTGGTGATGGGCGGCAATGCCGCCGAGGCACACCCGTGCGGTTTCAAATGGGTCACCGAAGCAAAGGCTCACCGCAAGGCGCGCCTGATCGTGGTCGATCCGCGCTTTACGCGTACCGCGTCGGTTGCCGACTATTACGCGCCGATTCGCACCGGGACGGACATCGTCTTTCTGGGCGGGGTGATCAACTATCTGCTCACCAACGACAAGATCCAGCACGAGTACGTGAAGAACTACACGGACATGCCGTTCATCGTTCGTGAAGACTTCTCGTTCACGGACGGTCTGTATTCCGGCTACAACGCCGACAAGCGCAGCTACGACAAGAGCTCGTGGGACTATGAGCGTGGCGACGATGGCTTCGTGAAGGTGGACGCGACACTGCAACATCCACGTTGCGTGTACAACCTGATGAAGCAGCACTACGCGCGCTATACGCCGGAAATGGTCGAAAAGACCTGCGGTACACCTAAGGATCAATTCGTGAAGGTGTGCGAGATGCTCGCGACCACGGCCGTGCCGGGCCGCGCCGGAACGATCCTGTATGCACTTGGCTGGACCCAGCATTCGGTCGGATCGCAGATGATCCGTACGGGTGCGATGGTGCAACTCCTGCTCGGCAACATCGGCATTGCGGGCGGCGGGATGAACGCGCTGCGCGGGCACTCGAACATCCAGGGGCTGACGGACCTCGGACTGTTGTCGAACCTGCTGCCGGGGTACATGACGCTGCCGTCGCAAGCTGAACAGGACTACGACGCATATATAACGAAGCGCACGACGCAGCCATTGCGGCCGAACCAGTTGAGCTACTGGAAGAACTATCGAAGCTTCTTCGTTAGTCTGATGAAAGCATGGTGGGGCGACACGGCGACAGCTGGGAACAACTGGTGCTTCGACTACCTGCCGAAACTCGACAAGCCATACGATATGTTGCAGGTGTATGAGCTGATGAACCAGGGCAAGATGACCGGCTACATCGCGCAGGGCTTCAACCCGCTTGCCGCGGCGCCGAACAAGGCGAAGATGACCGCCGCTTTTTCGAAGCTGAAGTGGCTCGTGATCATGGATCCGCTCGCCACCGAGACATCGGAGTTCTGGAAGAACCATGGCGAGTTCAACGACGTCGATGCGTCGAAGATCCAGACCGAAGTGTTCCGGCTGCCTACCAGTTGCTTTGCCGAAGAACGCGGCTCGCTCGTCAACTCGGGGCGCGTGCTGCAGTGGCACTGGCAGGGCACCGTGCCGCCCGGCGAAGCGAAGAGCGATCTGGAAATCATGTCGGGTCTGTTCCTGCGCGTCCGCAAGATGTACCAAGGGCAGGGCGGCAAGTTTCCGGACCCGATCGTCAATCTGAGCTGGCCGTATGCGAACCCCGCAAGCCCCATGCCTGAAGAACTGGCGATGGAATATAGCGGCAAGGCGTTGGCCGACGTGGCTGACCCGAAGGACCCGGCCAAGGTGCTCGTGAAACGAGGCGATCAGCTAGCGGGTTTTGCGCAACTCAAGGATGACGGCAGCACATCGAGCGGCTGCTGGATCTTTTGCGGTGCGTGGACGCAGGCGGGCAACCAGATGGCGCGGCGCGACAACGCCGACCCGACGGGCATCGGGCAGACGCTCGGCTGGGCATGGGCGTGGCCGGCAAACCGACGCATTCTGTACAACCGGGCGTCATGCGACATAAGCGGCAAGCCGTTCGATCCGACTCGCAAGCTGATCGCGTGGAACGGCAAGACCTGGGGCGGAGCTGACATACCGGACTACAAGGTGGACGAACCACCGGAAGCCGGCATGGGGCCGTTCATCATGAACCCGGAAGGGGTCGCGCGTTTCTTTGCGCGCGATGGGATGGCCGAAGGCCCGTTCCCTGAACATTACGAGCCGTTCGAGACGCCGCTCGGCTACAACCCGCTCCATCCGCAAAACGCGCAAGTAACGAGCAACCCGGCGGCCCGCGTGTTTCCGGGCGACCGTGCGGCGTTCGGCAAGGCAGCGGAATTCCCGCATGTCGCGACGAGCTACCGGCTCACCGAACACTTCCATTACTGGACGAAGCACGCGCGGCTCAACGCGATCACTCAGCCGGAGCAGTTCGTCGAGATCGGAGAAGATCTCGCGAAGGAAGTCGGCGTGGCGGCCGGAGACCGGGTGAAGGTGTCGTCGAATCGCGGGCACATGGTTGCGGTGGCGGTGGTGACCAAACGCATCAAACCTCTGATGATTGACGGCAAGAAGGTGCAGACCGTCGGTATTCCATTGCATTGGGGCTTCAAGGGCCTCGCGAAACCGGGCTATCTGATCAATACGCTTACGCCAGTGGTCGGCGACGGCAATACGCAGACGCCGGAATTCAAGTCCTTCCTCGTGAAAGTCGAGAAAGCCTGACCACGTGAGAGGAGAACACGATGGCACTGCAATCGCTCGATATCAAGCGCGTGTCGGCCACTACGGTGCAGCCGCCGTCAGCGCGCGAGCCGGCTACGGGCAGCGTCGCGAAGCTGATCGACGTCACCAAGTGCATCGGCTGTAAGGCGTGTCAGACCGCGTGCATGGAGTGGAACGACCTGCGCGACGAAATCGGCACGAACGTCGGCGTCTACGATAACCCGCCCGACCTGACCGAGCACTCGTGGACGGTGATGCGATTTGCCGAATACGAGAACCCGGATGGCAACCTCGAATGGCTGATCCGCAAAGACGGTTGCATGCATTGCGAAGATCCCGGCTGCCTGAAGGCGTGTCCTTCACCTGGCGCGATCGTCCAGTACACGAACGGCATCGTCGATTTTCATGAGGAAAACTGCATCGGCTGCGGCTATTGCATCACCGGCTGTCCATTTAACATTCCGCGCATCTCGAAGCGGGATCATCGTGTGTATAAATGCACGCTATGCTCGGATCGCGTCGCGGTGGGCCAGGAGCCGGCGTGCGTGAAGACGTGCCCAACCGGAGCGATCGTGTTCGGCACCAAGGACGACATGAAGCAGCACGCGGCGGAACGCATCGAGGACCTGAAGGAGCGCGGCTTCGAGCATGCGGGCTTGTACGATCCACCGGGCGTCGGCGGCACGCATGTGATGTACGTGCTACACCATGCGGACAAACCATCGCTGTACCACGGGCTGCCGGACAATCCGAGGATCAGCCCATTGGTCGGTTTGTGGAAGGGCGTGGCGAAGCCGCTTGCATTGGGTGCGATGGCGCTGGCGGCGCTCGCAGGGTTTTTCCACTATACGCGCGTCGGCCCGAACGAAGTCACGCAAGAAGAGGAGGCTGCTGCCCGCGACGAGGCGCGCCGCCCGAAGGAGGGTTCCGATGAAAGTTGACCAGAATGCGGCAGACGCGAACCGGATTGTTCGCTATACCGCTGACGAGCGCACCAACCACTGGATTACCGCGATCAGTTTCGTGCTGCTCGCGTTGTCCGGGCTCGCGCTGTTTCATCCGTCGATGTTCTGGCTCACCGCGCTTTTCGGCGGCGGACAGTGGACGCGCATTCTGCATCCGTTCGTCGGCATAGTGATGTTCGTGTCGTTCCTGATTCTTGCGCTGCGCTTCTGGCATCACAACCTGCTCGACAGGGGCGACCTCCAGTGGCTCAGGCAGATCGACGATGTGCTTGCGAATCGCGAAGACAAGCTGCCCGAGGTCGGTCGCTACAACGCCGGACAGAAGCTGCTCTTCTTTCTGATGGTCGCATGCCTGATCTTGCTGCTGCTAAGCGGCATCGTGATCTGGCGACGCTATTTCTCGGACTACTACCCGGTCTCGGTGATACGGCTGGCGGCGGTGATTCATGCGGCA
This sequence comes from Paraburkholderia sp. IMGN_8, assembly GCF_038050405.1. Classification (NCBI taxonomy): domain Bacteria; kingdom Pseudomonadati; phylum Pseudomonadota; class Betaproteobacteria; order Burkholderiales; family Burkholderiaceae; genus Paraburkholderia; species Paraburkholderia sp. IMGN_8. The sequence goes on from NZ_CP150901.1 coordinate 537,793, forward strand.
ACGGCGTTCGTGCTGATCGTGGGGATCATCGTGCATATCTACGCGGCGCTGTGGATCAAAGGCTCGATCGGCGCGATGACGCGCGGCACCGTGACGCTCGGCTGGGCGAAGAAGCACCATCCACGCTGGTTCCGTGAGAGCATCAAATAGGGCGCTGTCGAATAAAGCATAACGCGGAGAAATTTAAATAAGAAACTGAACGGTAAGTTGTGGCTAAATTTCGGTGCTCGCACCGGTATTTAAACCAGAAATCGATCGAATTTCACGGAAGTTAACCAAAAAGCGAATTTATTTTCAACGTGCTCTAAGTGTTTGATTATGTGGGGGGCGATGTGCGAGAGATTGGTGGGATAAAACGAAACCTGAACGTCTAGTCGCGAGAATCCCTCTCGAAATGTCGCGTGAAGTAGGGTTAAGCAGAATTTGGAACGAGAGGCCGGCGCCTGTTGAACGGACGATCGGTTAGGCGTCTAATGTTCGGCCATTGCTGCCGCTGGGACCGGGTGGCCTCTGCGTCAGCAATGTGGCTGATTGCTGACGCAGGTGGTATTGAGCAGCCGAACGACAGCTTTCTCGATCAGCGAACTCACCCTCCCGACCCGATTCGGCCCTTCGGTCCCGCAGGAGTTCAACGGCAGCTATCAAGGTACAACAGCCACTCGTGCCGTCTTGTCGGCCGGCAAGTGATCGTCGAGTACGGACCTGCGCGCACCCGAACACCGTGCCTGCCGTGATCGCCGGTTCATGCGATCATCAGCAATAGCCTGACGGACCGTTCGCATGCGATTTTCATTCTCCTCACCGAGGATCCGAAGCCGCGCTTCGCGGTTGTGGGGTGGGTACTGCGAGCCGCTCGTCCGATCACCAACCGCCCTGGCTCGAATTGTCCTTACCCGTGAAACCAGACACCCGTGAGCCCGAGCGGCCATCGAGTCCCGCCGGGCGTATCCAGTCGCGTTGGGTCAACGGGCTTACTGTGGCACGCAACTACCGGCTTGCATGGCTGCCCCACGACGCGATGGCTGGCCTCAGCCTGAGCGCCGTCCTCGTGCCCGCGGGGATGGCCTACGCGGAGGCCGCCGGTTTGCCCGCCGTATCCGGGCTCTATGCGTCGTTCGCGGCGCTGCTTGCCTACGCCCTTTTCGGCCCGAGCCGGATCCTCGTGCTGGGTCCGGACTCCGCGCTAGTCGCGCTGATCGCGGCGAGCGTCGCGCCGCTTGCGCATGGCAACGCGGAGAGCGCGCTCGCCTTCGCGGGCGGGCTCGCTTTACTGTCCGGTGCGATCTGCGTGGTGGTCGGCACGCTGAGGCTGGGCTTCGTCGCCGAACTGCTTTCGCTGCCGATCCGCTACGGCTATCTCAACGGAATGGCGCTGACAATCGTCGTCGGGCAAACACCCAGGCTGCTTGGCTTCCAGGTGCACGGCGAATCATTCCTGCAGCAGGTGCGCGAACTCGCGAGCGGCGTCGTTGCGGGCCAGACCAATGTGCTGGCCGTTACGATCGGCGTTACGGCGCTCGTCGCGATCCTCGGTTGCAGGCGCTGGTTGCCGAAGGTGCCCGGCGTGCTCATCGCGGTCGCGGGCGCGACCATTGCGGTCGCCGCGCTGGATCTCGCACAGCGCTTCGGGCTGGCGGTGGTGGGCAACGTGCCGCAAGTGCTGCCGGCGCCACGCATTCCGGCGCTCGCACTCAACGAGTGGACGGCGCTTCTCGGCGGCGCTGCCGCCGTTGCGCTCGTCTCATTCACCGACATCAGCATCCTGTCGCGCACCTATGAGGCGCGCAGCGGGGAAGCAGTCGATCGCAACCGGGAGTTCGTCGCGCTCGGGCTCGCGAACATCGCGGCGGGCGTCGCGCATGGGTTCGCCGTGAGCGCGAGCGCTTCGCGCACGCCGGTCGCTGAAGCGGCAGGGGCGAAGACGCAGGCGACCGGCGTCTTCGCGGCCCTGATTGTCGCGGGGCTGTTGCTATTCGCGCCACAGGCGCTGCGCAACACACCGCAGGCAGCGCTTGCGGCGGTCGTTATCGCCGCCTGTCTCGGGATGCTCGAAGTGCGCGGAGTATTGCGGCTTTATCGGCTGAGACCGAGCGAGTTCGCGCAATCGATCGTCTGTCTGCTCGGTGTCGCGATGATCGGGGTCGTGAACGGTATCGGCATTGCGCTTGCGCTCGCGGTTCTCGGGTTCCTGTGGCGGGGGTGGCGTCCGCATTCCGCTGTGCTCGGTCGCGTCGATCAGATTAAGGGCTATCACGACGTCGCCCGCCATCCGGAGGCCCACCGCATTCCCGGGCTCGTCCTGCTGCGATGGGATGCGCCGCTCTTCTTCGCCAACGCGGAGATTTTTCGCGAGCGCGTGCGGCAGGCAGTGCGCGAGGCGCCGACAAAAACTGTGTGGATCGTCATCGCAGCTGAACCGGTGACAGACGTCGACCTCACCGCCGCCGACACGCTCGCGCGGCTTCATGACGAACTGCTCGCGTTGAACGTCACGCTATGCTTCGCGGAGCTGAAGGGGCCCGTGAAGGACAGCCTGAAGCACTACGGCCTGTTCGAGATGATCGACGAGCAAAACTTCTTCCCTACCATCGGACAGGCGGTGAACCGCTATCTGGAGTCGCATGCGGTCGAATGGCACGATTGGGACGATGAGGCGTAGGCGCGTCGCGCTGACCCCTACAGGCGGTAAGGAGGACAACCGAGCCAGATAGCGCGAGTGTCCGGTGTCGGGGTGGATAGGACATTCAAATGTCTGTACGAACGCGCGTGCCAGCGGCGGTAAATGGCCGATACTGTTGCCTGTCGTTGCCACAGCATCCGGTCCCTTTCAAGTGCGGGCACAAGCGCCCTGCTACTACGGCTTTCATGGTTGCAATGGGGCTACACTGAAAGAGCAATCGAAGCAGGAGAAAGCCATGACAAACTCTGACCCTACAAGCACCTTCCGAGGGCTGCCGCTTACCGCGGAACAGGACGCGGAAGTAAGACACTACATAAAGGTCCGAACGCAGCGTGGCCTGCCGTGGGATACGTCTGAACTGAACGCGATGCTCAAAGACATGCTGCAGCCCCCAGGTGACGGCAACGACGAATTCGATGCCCCGGCAGACGGAACGAAAGCTGCCGCCGAGCGCGCAATGGCGTCGGTTGACGAAGCGATGGAACCCATCGAGGCGAGCGAGGAACGGAATGCGGCCATGGAGTCGGAAAGCATGAAAGGGCCCAGGCGATAGAACGGCAAGCAATAGTGACGTTTGCTTCCTGGCAGCACCGATACGGGGGCGATTACGACGCGTACCTCATGGGTGCGGTGCGCAGATTTCCACACTTGAGCGGGTGTCGTCGGTCCCCATAACGATAGGGCTCCACGACGTCTCCGTTGAACACAAGGGGGCCGAACATGCGGCTGATCGAACCGGATGAACACAAAGAATTTCTAGCGACCCTGGAGCGCAGTGGTTTGGCAGAAGGCGATTTCGCTCTTCTGGAAACAGATACGACGGACCCGAAAGGTGACGAGAACCTTGGTCTACAGGGCTACGTCACCATAGCCCGGCTATCGACGCAGGTTACGAAGGAATACGTGATCGGCGACGAAAGCGATTGGCTACAGCATTTCACGAAGGATCTCGAAGCGGGCGTCTTCAACGGGCCGGAATGAGAGTTCGAATGCTATCGAAGTGCAGGTGAAAGATGCCTGGCCACGCGGATATCGTTGTGGGCTTCGAGCACGAAGCCGACGCGCGGCGCTTCTGGGATGCGATGCGATCGGGGCTGGAAGAGTTCTCGCTTGAGCTACATCCGGACAAGACGAGGCTGCTGGAGTTCGGCCGCTATGCAGCGGTCAACCGCCAGAGCCGGGGTCGTGGCCGACCGGAGACCTTCACCTTCCTGGGTTTCATTTTTATCTGCGGCAGGTCTCGTCGCGCGGCTTTCCAGTTACAGCGGAAGACTCGAGGGGATCGCATGCAGGCGAAACTCAGGCAGATCAAGGAGGCGCTACGGAAGCGCATGCACGAACCGATTCCAGTGCAAGGGCATTGGCTCCGGCAGGTGGTTCGCGGATACTTTGCGTATCACGCGGTGCCCACCAACTCGCGGGCACTCGGCGCCTTTCGACATCACGTCACCGATCTATGGCGGCGCACGCTCCGGCGGCGTAGTCAGAAGGACGCCATGACGTGGGAGCGAACGAGACGAGTCGCCAATGCCTGGCTTCCGCCCCCTCGAATCCTTCATCCGTGGCCTGATCGGCGCTTCGCCGTCAAACACCCGAGGTAGGAGCCCGGTGCCCGAATTGGGCACGCCGGGATCTGTGCGGGGGGGCTCAGTAATGGGCATCCCTACCGCAATCCTTATATGGACACCGCCCGGTTTGCCAAGTTGATTTTGATGTGACGTCTAACGAGATGTCGGTTGCGGTCTTATATTCGGCTTACCGCAAGCCGAAGCCGCGAGCCCTGATGGAATTTTCCAGGAACGTCCTCATCTCGACCACGCGCTTTCAAGTGCAAGGCCGTGTTCAGGTTTGCGTTCCTACGGTCCGACCTGTTTTGCCATCACGTTTGAATCAACCTCAGCAACCTATCGATAAATCCATGTTCATTCGAATTCGCACTTGCTAGACCGGTCTCACGCTTACGTGACTCTTCTCGTATCTGCTGTCGTGAGCGAGAATTGCCCATGCCGTGCGTGCCATCTTGTTAGCCAGCGCTATCGTTGCAGAACATACAGGTTTACGCTGTCTGCTAAGAGTGGGAAGCGTCAAATTGTGCAATTATCCGCGACCTGTCGTCGGGGTCCTGCATCTTTAAGCTGCACCTAATCCCTGCTTTCGCACAATCAAATTCCAGCCAGTTTTTGGTGTCGGCAACCTTCGGTCTACCTCGCGATTAAACACGAGGCAATACCCAGGAACGATAGCTGAGACCTGTTCGTTCCTGCATCGAAGCATGCTCTTGGAGATGGTGATGAACGGCCGGAAACGATTGGTTAAATTGGGTGCAGCGCTCAGCATGGGCGGGATGGCTCTGGCATGCTCGACCACAGCGGACGCGAGCGTTGTGGTGGGAGTGGCGGGTCCTATGACGGGGGAGTACGCGTCGGGGGGTGACCAGTTTCGCAAGGGCGCAGAACAGGCAGTGAAGGACCTCAACGCGTCAGGCGGTTTGCTTGGACAGCAACTCGACCTGGTCGTCGGTGACGACGTTTGCGATCCCAAGCAGGCAGTCTCTGTTGCAAACAGCTTCGTCAACAAGAAGGTGGCGTTCGTCGACGGTCACTGGTGCTCGAGTTCCACGCTGCCGGCGTCCGATGTCTACAACGATGCGCAGATCCCGCAGGTCACCGTGTCGACCAATCCCAAGATCACGGAGCGCGGAATCAAGGGGATCTTCCGTATCACCGGCAGAGACGATCAGCAGGGACAGGTCGCGGCCGACTATATCGCCGCAAACTTCAAGGGTAAAAAAATCGCCGTCATTGACGACAAGACGGCGTATGGCGGCGGTCTGGCGGACGAGATTGCAAAAGATCTGGCGGCGAAGCAGACCCCCGTGGCGCTGCGCCAGTCGATCACAGCCGGTGAGAAGGACTACTCCGGCCTGATCAGCAAGCTGAAGGCGAACGGCATTCAGATCCTTGCCTACGGCGGCTATTACCAGGAAGTGGCGCTGATCCTTCGCCAGGCGGCGCAGGCCGGACTGGATATGACCGTCCTCGGCGGCGACACGCTGACGAACAATGAACTGGTTACCGCGGCTGGACCGGAGATCAACAAGGTTCTGTTTACCTTCCCGCCCGACCCGCGCAAGAGTGCGGCAGCTGCAAAGGTCGTGGCGGCGTTTCGTGCGCAGAAGATCGAGCCGGAAGGCTACATGCTGTACTCGTACGCCGCCATGCAGGTTTTTGCAGAGGCTGCGAAGAAAGCCAACTCCACGGACTATGCGGCGATCGTGAAGCAGCTTCACAACGGATCGTTCAGCACGGTAGTCGGCCAGGTGGACTTCGACGCGAAAGGCGATCTGAAGAGCCCGGGCTATGTGGTCTACCGGTGGAAGGGCAACAACTACGACTATGTGAAGTGACACGTCCTGTCCAGTCTACGTAGCACGGAAAGAGGCGGTGCGTCAGTCCACTGCGTCGCCTCTGCAGCGGATTCACCGGAGAGGACATGAGCCAGGCATTGCAACAACTGATTAACGGGCTGACCTTGGGCGCCGTCTACGGCCTGATCGCGATCGGCTACACGATGGTCTACGGCATTATCGGCATGATCAATTTCGCTCATGGCGATATTTACATGGTGAGCGCGTTCATCGCCGTGACCTGCTTCACGCTGCTTGCAGGCAGCGGGATCTCGTCGGTCGTGGCGAGCATTGCAATTACGCTGATCGTATCGATCGCACTGACGTCCGTATTCGGATGGACCGTCGAACGTGTCGGTTATCGGCCGCTCCGCGGGTCCAATCGACTCGCGCCACTGATCTCGTCGATCGGGATTTCCATCTTCCTGCAGAACATGGTTCAGCTTACTCAAGGCGCGCGAGTCAAGTCTATTCAGCCGCTCGTGACGGGAGGCGTGAACCTTTTCTCCGGTCAACAATTTCATGGGGCATACGTCTCGTATGTGCAAATCCTCATTGTTTCGGTCACGATCCTGTTGATGTGCGCCTTCACGTTGTTCATCAATAAAACACCTTTCGGCAGACAGCAGCGAGCCTGTGAGCAGGATCAGCGGATGATGCAGTTCCTCGGCTACAACGTCGATCGGATCATCGCACTGACGTTCATGATCGGCGCCGCACTGGCGGCCGTCGCAGGCGTCATGGTGACGCTCTACTACGGCGTGATCGATTTCTCGATCGGATTCGAGGCGGGTATCAAGGCGTTTACCGCAGCCGTGCTCGGCGGCATCGGCTCGATTCCTGGGGCAATGCTGGGCGGTGTGATCATCGGGTTGATCGAAGCATTCTGGGCTGCCTACCTCTCGCCCGAATACAAGGATGTGGCCACGTTCGTAATCCTGATTGTGGTCTTGATGTTTCGTCCATCCGGGCTTCTGGGCCGACCCGAAGTGGAGAAGGTGTGATGAGTTCGACAGTCATGCAAGAAACGAATCTACGTTTTCGCGTCAAGGATGCACTTGGCGCGGCGCTGGTCGCGGGTCTCGTCGGTTTGCCTATTCTGGGTTTGACGACGCGAGATGGCACCAATGGTCTCGAGGTTCAGACACGATGGGCGCTACTGGCGGCTTTCATTGCGATCGCATTTGCAGGGCGCATCGTCATGCAGCTTTTGCTGCAGCGTTTTAGTCTTTTTTCAAAGCGCCGGTCACGCGCCAGACCCGCTCCTCAAGTCGCGGGTAACGGCTCGCTTGCCTGGGCCGGCGCCGGATGCGTGGCTTTCGCGGTGCTGTTACCCGCGTTGTTTGCTGGAAACCGCTACGTCGTCGATACAGCGACGACCGTACTGATCTACGTCATGCTTGGCTGGGGCCTGAATGTCGTTGTCGGTCTGGCGGGGCTGCTGGACCTTGGCTATGTCGCGTTCTATGCGGTAGGTGCGTACACATACGGCCTGTTGTCGACGCATTTCGGCTTTGGTTTCTGGCAGTGTTTGCCGATCGCCGGTGGCCTCGCTGCGGCGTTCGGCATGCTGCTTGGTTACCCAACGCTCCGGCTCAGAGGCGACTATCTGGCCATCGTCACGCTCGGATTCGGGGAAATCATACGGTTGATACTCGTGAATTGGGGCGACGTGACAGGCGGACCCAACGGCGTCTCGTCCATTCCGAAGCCGACCTTCTTCGGGCTCCCCATGCAGGCGTCTGGCGATGGTCCGACCTTCTCGACCGTATTTGGCCTTGATTACTCGCCCGGCCAGCGAGTCGTCTTTCTGTACTACCTCATCCTCGCACTCGCGCTGCTGACGAACCTCCTCGTCTCGCGGCTCAGGCGGTTGCCCGTTGGGCGCGCGTGGGAAGCGGTGCGCGAAGACGAGATCGCCTGCAAGGCGATGGGCATCAATGTGACGAACGTGAAGCTCTCGGCTTTTGCGACTGGCGCAATGCTGGCCGGATTCGCCGGCGTGTTCTTCGCCGCACGGCAGGGGTTCATTTCGCCGGAGAGCTTCACATTTTCGGAGTCGGCCACGATTCTCGCGATCGTGGTGCTCGGCGGCATGGGAAGCCAGCTCGGCGTCGTCCTTGCGGCAGCCTTGCTGGTGATTTTGCCCGAGTTAGGGCGCGATTTCTCCGAGTACAGAATGCTTCTTTTCGGTGTCGCAATGGTGTTTATCATGGTCGTGCGGCCCGGCGGGCTGATCAGCCATCGCCGTGCGACTGTCAGCGCGCCTGGCGTGGAGGCAAAGCCATGAACGCCTCCACTTCGCTGCTCAGCGTTGAGAATCTCACAATGCAGTTTGGCGGGCTTCGCGCGATCGAAGACCTGTCCATGACGGCGCGCGCAGGAGAGGTGACGTCGGTGATCGGGCCGAACGGAGCCGGAAAGACGACATTTTTTAACTGCCTGACGGGCTTTTACAAGCCGACCGAAGGCGCCATTACGTTGGGGCATCCCCGTCATGGGACGCTTCGGCTGGATGCGATGAAGAATGTCGACGTGGCGAGGATTGGCCAGGTCGTGCGGACGTTCCAGAACATACGACTGTTCCCGCGCATGACCGTGCTCGAAAACCTGTTGATCGCCCAGCACAATGTGTTGCAGGACGCGTCCAGGTTCTCGATTGCTGGCGCACTCAACGCGCGGTCGTTTCGACGCGCGAACGACAAGGCGATAGACAACGCTTTGACGTGGCTCGAGCGCTTAAGCGTTCGGGATATGGCCAACAAACCTGCTGGCGACATGCCATACGGGGTGCAGCGTCGCGTCGAGATCGCGCGCGCGATGTGCGCAGGCCCCATTCTGCTCTGCCTGGACGAGCCGGCCGCCGGCCTCAATCCGCGCGAGTCGGCAGAACTCACCACTCTGTTGACCTCGCTCGCCAGGGAGCAGGGTATTGGCATATTGTTGATCGAGCACGATATGAGCGTCGTCATGAAGGTTTCAGACCATATTGTCGTGCTCAATCACGGGAAGAAAATTGCAGAAGGCTTGCCTTCCAACATCAAGGTGAATCCCGAGGTGATCAGCGCATACCTCGGCGAGGACGACGAGACGTCGTCACACGATGAAGCATCGCAGGAGAAATCAGCTCATGCTTAAGATTACCGAACTCAGTGCCCACTATGGCAGCGTCCAGGCACTACGCGGGGTCAGTCTGAGTGTGAAGACCGGCGAGATCGTCACGTTGATCGGCGCGAACGGCGCAGGCAAGTCGACACTGATGAATACCATTTTCGGCCATCCACGGGCCAGCGGCGGCACGGTCGAATTCGACGGACAGAATATTTCGAAACTGCCATCGCATGCGATCGGCAAACTCGATATTGCGGTTGTGCCCGAAGGGCGCCGTATCTTTCAGCGGATGACCGTGCTCGAGAATCTCCTGATGGGCGATACATCGGGCAACCGCCGGACCGCGGATGATCTCGAACGCATGTACGAGATGTTCCCGATCCTGAGAAGCAGAGCCTCGCAGCGTGCCGGCACGCTGTCAGGAGGGGAGCAACAGATGCTCGCGATAGGACGCGCATTGATGTCACAGCCGAGATTGCTCCTGCTCGATGAGCCGTCGCTCGGTCTCGCGCCGATCTTCATCAAGAAGATTTTTTCGGTCATCAAGGAGTTGAACGAGCAGCTCGGGATGACGATTCTGCTTGTCGAACAGAACGCTCATCACGCTTTGCGCGTCGCGCATCGAGGGTACGTGCTCCAGCACGGACAGATCGCCCTCGACGGGAGCGGTGCTGAGTTGCTGGCCAACCCTGCTGTGCGGGCGGCGTATCTGGAGGGCAATACCGCTCAATTGGATGCGGCCTGAACGGTGATCTGGAGGGCGCGGGGTGCTCGCCCCCACTTTTCGACGTTCGAGGCAGGGGAGTTGCGGCAATTCTCCGCAGAGCTATGGTGCCCCGTAGGTGAGTTGATCGCCGTTGCGGGAAGGGGTTCTCCAGCCTGCGTAGGGGCGCCTATCCTCAAGAAATGTGCAGAATTCCGCGAAAATTAGCCGAGCCCCCTCAAGACCGGAATTTCACAAAGATCCAGAATGCTGTAAACCGAATCGATCGCCGCCACGGGGATTGCGTTCCAGAATGAGGGCCGATCCATGAGCCTGCCTGCTGGGACGGCACGGGACGATTGCGGCATATACGGAACGAATTCAAGTGTAGGCCACCGGCCCGCACGCTCAATGAACTGGTTTTTTGTGGAGTTTTCGCATGAAAGTGCTCATCGTGTTCGCTCACCCCGAACCCAAGTCGTTCAACGGTGCGCTGAAAGATACGGCTGTCTCGAACCTGAAAGCGCAGGGGCACGAGGTTCAGGTAACCGACCTGTATCAATTGAAGTGGCGGCCCGAGCTCGGCGTCGAAGACTTCGTGGGTGAGCGTTTCAATCCTGACTTCCTCGATCTTTCGGCGGAACAGGAACATATGTTCGGGACGTCCACGAAACCGACGCCGGATGTTTACGCCGAGCAGCAGAAGGTGCTCTGGTCCGATCTGATCATCTTCCAGTATCCGATGTGGTGGTTCGGGATGCCGGCGATTCTGAAGGGCTGGGTGGATCGCGTGATGACCCGCGGATTCGCCTATGCGACCGGGCGAAAATACGAGACCGGTATGTTCAAGGGCCGCAAGGCGATGGTCTCGACCACGACGGGAACGGCCGCGAGCCTTTACGAGCCGGACGGTGTCGACGGTGATATCAATCACATTCTCTGGCCGATCCACAACGGGATCTTCAATTACCTTGGCTTCGATGTGCTGCCGCCGCATGTGTCGTGGATGCCTGGCCGCGTGAGCGCCGAGGAGCGGCAAGCGTACCTCGACTCCTACGCAGCGCGGTTGCGCTCGCTCGAGAGCACGGAGCCCTTGTTCTTTCATCCGTTTGCGGACTTTGGTCCCGACCAACGTTTGAAGCCAGGTGTCGTGGCACGTTCCGGCTTCCAATGGAACCCGGTCGTCGGCCAGTCGCATGATGATGCGGCAGAAACGTACACGCCGAAGAAGATTGCGAAGGCGGGATGATCCGGTGTGACGTCGGGCCGCAGCTGCTTTCGAAAGCTTCTGTGGCCCAGCATCAAAACTGACCAGGAGTGAAACACACGATGGAAAAGCTGCCCATGTTTCAGAAGCTGCACCACATCTGCATCGTGGTTCGTGACATTGAGAAGGCCGTGAAGTATTACGAGTCGATTGGCGTCGGACCGTGGACTAATTTTCCGCCGATGGATGCGTACGAACTGGACGGCTACGATCGTCCGGCCTTTCTGAAGATGCGTTATAAGTTCGCGAACATCGACAACGCCCAGTTGCAGCTTTGCCAGCCGGGAGATGGAGACACGCCGCAACGACGGTTCCTGGACTCGCGCGGCGAGGGCGTTTTTCATCTCGGCTTCTCCGTCGAGAGTTGTGACAAGGCGGAGGAACAGGCAGCGAGCGCCGGACTGGATGTCCTGGCACGCGGGCGTCTCGATGATCGAAGCGGCTTCACGTACTTCAAGACGGTCAACGAAGGCGCTGGAGTCACGTTGGAGGTTCGGGCACCGAGTACCAAGGCAGTTCAATGTATCAAGTCCTGATACACACTTGCAAAGCACTTCCCAGAATTCTTCTTTGCACTCGACAAGACAGTTCTTACAGCGTCGGGCAGTCATTGCCCGGCGAGCGGTTCCAGTGAGTCACCATCGAGGTGATCCCCCGGAAGCAAGTCGGCGGCGGGGCAATGCCACGGCCGTGAATGCGAAGCGTTGTGCAAGGCAACGCGTGATCCTTTCGTTATCCCAGTCACCCTAATCGAATTCGAAACTGCCCCGCGGTACGCCGCGGGGCATCGTCACACTTATCTCATGACGAACGGGTTTGCAGTCTTGACCCCCGTATTGATCCAGACGCTCTTCGTTTGCAGATACTCGCGGATCGCGTCGATACCATTCTCGCGGCCAAGCCCAGAATCCTTGTAGCCACCGAACGGCGACATGTAGCTCACCGCGCGATAGCTGTTCACCCAGACCATGCCGGCTTGCAGCTTCTCAGCGACGCGAATGGACCGGCCAATATCCTTAGTCCAGACGCCTGAGCCAAGTCCGAAGCGCACGTCGTTCGCAAGTGCGACCGCCTCGTCTTCGTCCTTGAACTTGATGATCGACAGGATGGGGCCAAAGACTTCTTCCTGCGCGATCCGCATCTGGTTGTTGACGTCACCGAAAATGGTCGGCTCGACGAACCAGCCGTTACCACATTCGGGTGCGCTGCCGGGCTTTCCGCCGAGCAGCAACGTCGCGCCTTCCTGCTTCGCGGTTTCAATGTAGGACAGGACCTTCTGGTATTGCGGACGTGTTGTTACCGGCCCGACCTGTGTATCCATACTAGATGGATCACCCATTTTTGCGGTCCGTGCCAGCGTCAGAAGTTTTTCGACGAAGGTGTCGTAGATGCTCTCCTGCAACAACAGCCGCGAACCGGCAATACAGGTCTGTCCGGTCGCGGCGAAGATGCCGGAAACCGCGCCATTCACTGCGTCTTCCAGGTCGGCATCCTGGAACACGATGTTGGGCGACTTGCCGCCGAGTTCGAGACTAACGTGTTTGAACTGACGTGCTGCCGCCTCGTTGATCGCGCGGCCAGTGGAATCCGCCCCGGTGAACGTGATCTTCTTGACGAGGGGATGTTCAACTAAAGGCGAGCCTACGTCCCTACCGAATCCGGTCACAACGTTCACTACGCCCGGCGGAAAGCCGGCTTCGGTGAAGAGCTTCGCAAACTCGATCGTGGACGCCGACGTGAACTCGGACGGTTTGATCACAACCGTGCAACCTGCGGCCAACGCGGGTGCAATCTTCCATGTGGCTAGCAAAAGCGGCGAATTCCACGGCGTGATTGCGGCGACGACACCCAGCGGCTCATTGCGCGTGAAATTGAAATATCCTTTCTTGTCGAGCGGAATGACGGCGCCCTGAATCTTGTCCGCCAGGCCGCCAAAATAGTAATACCACTGGGGCAGATACTGGCACTGGCCAAGCATTTCCGCCATGAGCTTGCCGTTGTCCCGAACTTCGAGCTCGGCAAGCCGCCTGGCGTCCCGCGCGATCAGGTCGCCGACCCGATGAAGCAGCAGGCCTCGCTGGCTCGGAGACATCTGTGACCATGGTCCTGTACTGAATGCGGCGTGCGCCGCTTGCACAGCTCGATCGACGTCGGTCCCGCTGCCTTTTGCAATCTGCGCCCAGGTTTCTCCCGTGAACGGATTTTCCGTATCGAACCATTCGCCCGAAGTTGACTGGCGTGATTCGCCGTTGATGTACATCTCAAATCGTTGCATGACTTTCGTCTCCTATTGAATCAGGCGCCAACGGGCACACGTCGCTGGGACTCTGCGAGGATTTCCTGGGCCTTTAAAATGACCGGCCGGTCGACCATGCGGCCGTCCACCGCAACGGCCGCGCCGTGGGATGCGGCTGCGCCTTCGACAACCCGGTGCGCCCATTCGACATCCTTCTCGCTGGGGACGAACGCAGCATTGACCGCAGCCACCTGCCGGGGATGAATACAAAGCTTGGCGCCGAAGCCGAGCCGCTTTGCACGAATCGTGTCGCGCGTGATCTGCTCGGGATCGTCGAGCGTGGTACTGACCCCGTCCACCGGTGGAAGCAGATTGCCGATGCGAGAGGCGAAGACGATCTGTGAGCGGAAGTACAGGAGCTGCTCATCGTCGCCGTCAATGCCGAGGTCGAGCTGGAAATCCACATTGCCGAATACGAGCCGGGTGGTCAGCCGGTGCTGGGCGATAGCGACCACATTCCGAAAGCCCTGGGCAGTTTCGATCATAGGCAGGATGTCGGTCGGCTTGCCGGCGAACTCGCACAGGAAGATATCGTCGATGCGTTCCGTCTTGGGCAGCATGACGGCGGAGACGGATGGCGCTCGGCATACTGCGATGTCGTCGCGAAACCACTCGCTGTTCACGTCATTTACCCGCACGGCGACTGGCGCGCTGTTTGTCGACAGCCACTCGGCGAGGGCCGCCCGAGCGATCTTCTTCTCGGTGGGAGGCACTGCATCCTCCAGATCGATAACGACCACATCGACGCCCGACGCAGCCGCCTTGGCAAATCTGTCCGGTCGATTGCCGGGCACGAAGAGATAGGAGCGGGGTGCAAGGTCAGCCATGTTGAGCCTCCAGTTTCGATTCGGTGAGCAGTTTGGGTACGACAGTTGCATCGGTAACCGCCCATACCGACGCGATGGAGCGCTTGAGTTCGTCTTCAGTGGCCGCATTGCCATACAAACCCAACGTGATCGTTTTGTGCTCGAGTTCAGCGCGCGTGAGCGTGTTGCCTGGATCACCCTTGGGGTCATCCACGCGGCCCTCAAACCTGCGGCCGTCTTTCGTCTGAACGATGACCTTTCCGATCCAGCGTGACGGATAAGCCGTATCGACCTCAGGGTCGAGCACCATCGAAACTTTGTTGCAGAAGTGCGCGATCCTGCTTTCCTTGTAATGGCCGTCGAACTCACGTACGCCCGCATGGCCGAATTCCGCGACCAGAGCGAGGACGGTGCCCATGGAGAACTTCGCCTGATGGACTGTCCTCGGATCGGTTACCGGTCCAAGGACATCAATCGCAGCCTGGTGAACATGAGTCACCACCGTCTCGATGTCATTCGGCACGAGCTTCTCGCGCTGAATAACCTGCAGCAGAGCATCGGCTGCCGGATGAGTGTGCCGGCAGGAAGCGTGATACTTGAAGGACGTTTCGATCAACGCCCATCGCCTGCCGAGCGCGTCGGCGAGTTTGTCCGGATGCGTTAGCGTGGACATGCCGGCCCCCATGCCTTTTGCGCCCTCGAAGATGTCCTTCGCGCCGGTGAAGCCGTCGGCCGCCAGGTAGGCTGCGAGAAGACCGTTCGCCGCAGCCTTGGCCGTATGCAGTTGCTTGGAATCCGCGGCGTCTTTCAAAAATTCCCAGAGTCCGGCTGCCTGGGTGCCGGCGGAGCCAAACGCGTTCACCATCTGCTTGTCGTTCAATCGCAGAAGATTACCGACCGCTGCTGCGGCTGCGATCGTACCGACCGTACCGGTGGTATGAAAAATCTTGTAGTGCGACCGGCCGAGGAATTCACCGACACGGATTCCTACTTCATAGCCTGCGACTGATGCAGCGATGAACTCTTTGCCACTTCGGCCAAGCGCTTGCGCGGCGGCCCATGCTGCGGGGAAGACGACGGTTGCCGGGTGCAGGACCGAACTGTTGTGGAGATCGTCCTGTTCAGCGAAGTGCGATGCGGCGGCGTTGATCATCGCCGCGAAGAGCGGGCTGGTCGTTCGGCGGGAGATCAGTACTTCACAGGGACCGGACTGCGGCCCGAAAGCGAATGCGTGCTTCTGGATCGTCTCGACGGGGCGCGCTTCGCGGCCAGCCAGTGCTGATCCGAACCAGTCAAGGAAGAGGTCTTCCGTGCGTGCCACCACGTCTTTGGGGATCTGTTCAAACTTGAGATTGGCCGCAAACGAAGCAAGAATCTGGGTGTTGCTCATAACAGGCTTACCTTAACTGGGGCGTTAGATTACGGCCGCTTCACGAAGCTCGCGGATGGCATCTGTCGAAAAACCCAATTCATTCAAAAGGGCTTCGGTGTGTTGACCTAACGCGGGCACGGCGTCCAGTCGAACATCGGATGCTGTACTGACGCCTGGCGGCAGCAAGGTGGGAATGACGCCGGCAGGGGAATCGATGTTCACCCAGCGATTGCGTTCTTTAAGCTGGGGATGCGACCACACGTCGGGCATATCATTCATCCGTGCGTTGGCGATCTGCGCGGCATCCAGCCGACTGATGACTTCTTCCGAAGTCAGTTTGCTGAATGCGGCGACAATGATCTCGCGCAATACCTCGCGTGCCGCTACCCGCTTCGAGTTGGAACTGAAACGAGGATCGATGGCGAGTTCAGGTTCCAGCAGAACCTGCGCGCAGAAGACACCCCATTCACGCTCGTTCTGCAATCCCAGCATGACTGTCTTTGCATCGCCGGCAGGGAAGGGGCCGTAGGGGTAGATGGTCGCGTGAGCAGCGCCGGCGCGAGGTGGCGGGGATGCACCATCGAACGCGTAGTAAAGGGGATACGTCATCCACTCCACCATGCTCTCGAGCATCGAGACATCGATTTCCCGTCCCAACCCGGTTTTCGATCGTTGCAGAAGCGCGGAGAGGATGTTCGTATAGGCGTACATCCCTGCAGCGATGTCAGCAATGGAACAGCCGGCTTTTGCCGGTGAGTCCGGACCGCCGGTAATCGACAGGAACCCGGATTCACTCTGGATCAGCAGGTCGTAGGCTTTCTTGTCGCGATAGGGACCATCGGATCCGTAACCGGAGATGTCGCAGACAATCAGGCGGGGATACTTGTCATGCAACGCTTCATACGACAGACCCAGTCGCGCCGCGGCGCCGGGTGCCAGGTTCTGCACCAGCACGTCGGTGTCCTCAAGCAGGCGCTCGAAAATCCCCTGCGCTTGCGGGGCCTTGACGTCTAGCGTGAGGCTCTCCTTCGATCGGTTGCACCATACAAAGTGCGAGGCCATGCCGTGCACGCGCTCATCGTAGGCACGCGCAAAGTCCCCGACACCTGGGCGTTCGATCTTGATCACGCGTGCGCCAAGATCCGCAAGTTGACGGGTACAAAACGGTGCTGCAATCGCGTGTTCGAGGGTGATGACCTTCACGCCGTCCAGCGGTTTCATGTCCGTATCCTCAGAAAGAGCGCGGCAGCCCGAGCAGATGCTCGGCTACGTACGAGAGAATGAGATTGGTCGAGATCGGCGCGACCTGATAGAGCCGTGTCTCACGGAATTTGCGTTCGACGTCATATTCGTTCGCAAAACCGAAGCCGCCGTGGAACTGCAGGCATGCATTCGCGGCCTCCCACGAAGCGTCCGCGGCGAGCAGCTTTGCCATGTTGGCTTGTGCGCCGGCTGGCTGTTTGGCGTCGAAAAGCTCGCAGGCCTTATATCGCATCAAGCTCGCCGCCTCGACGTTGACGTGCGCGCGGGCGATGGGAAACTGCACGCCCTGGTTTTGTCCGATCGGGCGGCCGAAGACGACGCGTTCCTTGACGTACTTACAAACCTTGTCGAGGAACCAGTACCCGTCACCGATACACTCAGCCGCAATCAATGTCCGCTCGGCATTCAGGCCATCGAGGATGTACTTGAAGCCTTTACCCTCTTCGCCGATGAGGTTTTCGACGGGAATCTCGAGGTTGTCGAAAAAGAGTTCGTTGGTCTCGTGATTCACCATGTTCGGGATGGGGCGAACGGTCATGCCTTTGCCGATCGCCTGATGCAGGTCGACCAGAAATATCGACATGCCTTCGGATTTCTTCGCGACCTGATCGATCGGAGTGGTCCGCGCCAGCAGAATCATGAGATCGGAATGCTGGATCCGGGAGATCCACACCTTCTGACCGTTGACGACGTATCTGTCGCCTTTGCGAACCGCGGTTGTCTTGAGCTTGGTGGTGTCGCTTCCGGTCGTCGGCTCGGTCACGCCCATCGACTGAAGCCGCAACTTTCCGCTGGCGATTTCCGGAAGGTACCTGGCCTTTTGCTCTGCCGAGCCGTGCCTGAGCAGTGTCCCCATGTTGTACATCTGTCCGTGACACGCGCCGGAATTGCCACCGCTGCGGTTGATCTCTTCCATGATCACCGAAGCTTCGGTCAGTCCGAGCCCCGAGCCGCCATATTCCTGTGGAATAAGGGCAGCCAGCCAACCGGCGTCGGTTAGGGCTTGCACAAAGGTCTCGGGGTAGGCTCGTTCCTCGTCGATCTTGCGGAAATACTCGGCGGGGAAGTTGGAACACAAATCGCGAACCGCTTCGCGAATGTCCTGATAGGGGTCAACGTTAGCCAGCACTTGTCTCTACTCCTCAGAGTTCATTTTTGAAAAACATACGCAGGTGCCGTTAGCGTCGCCTCGGCATCGACGCACAACACGCCATCGGAATTGGCTGCCCAGAGCTTCACTTCGGTCGATCCGGGGGCGCGGGCCGCGTAGAGATGAAACGGGGCCAGGTCAAACAGCGGGTTGACCGCTTTGAAGGAGAAAGACGCGATCGATTCGCCGGGAAGGCTGCGCCGGACGAGATCAATCAGCAACGTCGCAGTCAGCGGCCCGTGGACGACCAGCGCCGGATAGCCTTCCTGCTCCTGGGCATAGGTGCGGTCATAGTGAATGCGGTGTCCGTTGAAGGTATCGGCGGAGTAGCGAAAGAGCAGGACCGGGTCGGGCACGATCTCTTGCTTCCAGGTGAACTCCGCCGGCGCGATCGGGCCGGTTGCCGCGGTGTACGCCGTCGTCGCGGACTCGCGGTACACAACGTCCTGTTCTTCTGAAATCAGTGGACCTTCGAGGTCTTCCAGTTCGTGACGCAGACGCACAAACACCAGCTTTCCGGTGCGTCCTTCCTTGGCGGCTACGTCGAGAATCTGCGACGTCCTGGTGACTTCGCTGCCGACCACGGGTGGGCGCTCGAACCAGATGCGGCTGCCCGCCCACATACGTCTGGGCAGTGGCACTGGCGGCAGGAATCCACCGCGTTTCGGATGTCCGTCCGCGCCGACCTGCGATTGCGAAACAATGTGAGGAAAAAGCGCCCAGTGCCACAGCGGAGGCAACGGACCGCCGGCACGCGGGACGTCCTCATAGTCCAGCGTAGCGGCGAGTTGTTGCGCGAGACGTGGGGAGACGAATTCGCGTTCGGCCTGTGTACGGCCGATCCAGGAGCGCAGGTAGTTGAGTTCAGCAGTCATGGGGTCGTCGGGTAGCCTCGTTCACGCTAGATTGACGCACCCGCCTGCTGACTACAATTTGTGTGTGGAGAAGAGGGCTTTAAACGCAGACTAACTGCTGACGCTCAGGCCGACTGGGACTCGCGATCGGATTTGCACTTCTGCGTGAGAAGGTCGACCAGTTCCCGCGCGAAAGACGGCAGCAGGTCGAGATTGCGCACGCAGATCAGCAGATTGCGCGTCGCCCAGTCGTTCTCGATTTCAACGAGCCGGATGTTCATGGTTTTGACGTAGCGCACCGCTGACGAGCAGGGCAACACGCCGATCCCGACGTTGGCCTCGATCATTCGGCACAGCGCTTCGAAGTTACCTACTTCAATTCGCACCTGAAGTTTCTTGTGCATGTCGCTTGCTACGCGGTTCAGAAAGGTATGAATCGCGCTGGCTTCGGGCATTCCGACGAAGTCAAACCCGCTTGCCTCTTCAAATGGAATGGAGGTCTTTCCGGCGAGGGGGTGCGAATTCGAGACCGCCAATATGAGCCGGTCTGAGCGGTACGGCAGGACTTGCAGGGATTCAGGCCTGACATTGCCGGCGACTATGCCGACGTCCGCAGTGCCTTCACTGACCGCACGCACCACGTCATGGCTCAGCCGTTCGCGAAGCTCGACGTTCACGTCGGGATGATTGGCGAGAAAGTCACGCAGGTCGTTAGGCAGGAATTCAGTCGTAGCGGTGGTGTTCGCAAAGATCCGCACATGACCTTTGATGCCGCGCGCGTACTCCTGCATGTCGCCACGCAACTGCTCGAGCTGCGACAGGACGAGCCGTGCGTGGTGTAGGAATGCCTGGCCCGGTGGCGTGAGGGTAACCCCCTGGCTGGTCCGATACAGCAGTTTGGCCCCCATGCTTTCTTCCAGATTCTTGATCCGGGTGCTCGCTGCGGGTACAGACATATGAAATCGCTCGGCACCACGCGTCAAGCTATCCGTCTCAGCAATACATGTGATAAGACGAAGATCAACTAGATCGAAATGCATGGCCATGATACGTGCTCCGAATGAAGAGATGCCCCGTGGATAAAGTGTAGCAAATAGCAGAAATCCGCAAATCAGTATTTACGATGTTTTCCATCATATTTTCTAGAATCTATATAGTGGCGGGCTATTAGAGATGATTTGCGTGATTGGCATTTTTATAATTATGCAAAACTCCGCAAAATTAAAGGCGACTAGATCAAGACCGAAACAATTTCGCGCTGGACAATCGGTTCACGGTAGCGTGCCGCGTTCGTCAGAGCGGCAGAGCAGCCCAAACCATTCAATCTGGAGAAAGCGATGTTGATTGCGTCGTTCAAGAACGAGCCGCTCGATTTGTTCGACACCGAAAGTGCCAAAGCAGACATGCAGCAGGCGCTGAAAAAGGTGCGTGCCGAGTTTGGCAAGACCTATCCCCTGGTTATCAATGGCGAGCGCGTGCAGACCGAAGCGACACTCGTCTCGACGAATCCGTCGAATCCGGACGAGATCGTCGGCTATACCGCCAAGGCGACGACGCGGCACGCGGACGCTGCGCTGGAAGCAGCCTGGGCGGCCTTCGAATCGTGGAAGCGTTGGAGCCAGGAGGATCGATCGCGCGTCATGTTGAAGGCCGCGGCAATCATGCGCAGGCGCAAGCGCGAGCTCGAGGCGTGGCTGGTCTATGAAATCGGCAAGAACTATGTCGAAGCAAGTGCCGAAGTCGCGGAAATGATCGACTTCACCGAGTACTACGCACGTCAGGCGATCAAGCACATCGGCGGCCTCGGTTCGCTGATTGATTATTCGGGTGAGGAGAACGAGAGCTTCTACATCCCCCTGGGCGTGGGTGTGACGATTTCGCCGTGGAATTTCCCGATGGCGTTGATGACCGGCATGACGGTCGGCGCGATCGTGGTGGGTAATACGGTTGTTTGCAAGCCTGCGGAAGATACGGTGGTGTCACTGGCCAAGATCTTCGACATCTTCGCCGAAGCAGGTCTGCCGCCCGGCGTGGTGAATTATCTGCCGGGTACCGGACGCGAGATCGGTTCGTATCTGGTCGCCCATCCGAAGGCGCGCTTCATCAACTTCACGGGCTCGCTCGCAACCGGTGCCCAGATCAACGAGTCCGCTGCGAAGCTTGCCGAAGGCCAGAAATGGTTCAAGCGGGTCTTTCTTGAACTCGGTGGCAAGGACGCGATTCTTGTCGATGAAACGGCCAATCTCGATGACGCAGCGACTGCAGTGATCCAGGCAGCGTTCGGCTATTCCGGCCAGAAGTGTTCGGCCTGCTCGCGTCTGATCGTGGTGGATTCGGTCTACGACGCATTGCTCGAGAAGGTCGTTGCGAAGACGAAGGAACTCATTGTCAGCGAGGCGAAGGACAATCCCAGTTTTGGTCCGGTGTGCAATGAACTGCAGTACAAGAAGGTGCTGTCGTACATCGATATCGGCCACACCGAGGGCAAGCTTCTGACGGGTGGCAAGGCCGTGGAAAATGCAGCGGGCTATCTGATAGAGCCGACCATCTTCGGCGACGTCTCGCCTCGCGCGCGCATTGCACAAGAGGAAGTGTTCGGACCGTTCGTCGCTGCGATCCGCGTCAAGGATTTCGACGAAGGTCTGGCGGTGGTCAATGACACGGTCTACGGGCTGACCGGCGCGCTCTTCTCGAACGACCGCAGTCGCATCGAACGAGCACGCCGTGATTTCCACGTGGGCAATCTGTACTTCAATCGCAAGTGTACGGGCGCGCTGGTCGGTGTTCAGCCGTTCGGCGGCTTCAACCTCACGGGTACCGATACCAAGACGGGCGGTCCTGACTACCTTTTGCAGTTCCTGCAAATGAAGGCAGTGGCTGAACGTCTGTAAGCGTGCGTGTTCCGGGGCGCCGTCAACAGGCAGCCCCGGTTCACACGGTGGGCTTTTAAAACGAACGGAATGAACACAATGGGCTTCATTGCAGACCGCATTGGCCAGATCGCCCCTGCGCAAACGATGGCAATGGCAGCAAAAGCGGCAGAACTGCGTCGTGCCGGGAAGAACGTCATATCCCTGTCGCAAGGCGAACCAGACTTTCACACGCCCGAGAACATCCAGGCAGCAGCGATTCGTGCGATGCGCGAAGGCAAGACGCGCTACACGGAGGCCGCAGGTATTCGGGAGTTACGCGAGGCGATCGTCGCGAAACTGAAGCGCGACAACGGCGTCGACTACCCAGTGGATGGCGTCAGCGTGTCGGTTGGTGCGAAACAGGCGATTTTCGCGGCCTTTTTCGCTACCCTCAATCCGGGCGATGAAGTGATCGTCCCGGCACCGTGTTGGGTGTCCTATCCGGAGATCGTCAAAATGGCGAACGGCACGCCCATCGTTGTGGCGTGCGATGAAGCGGCAGGGTTCAAATTGATGGCTGCCCAGCTGGAGGCGTCGATCACGCCGCGTACCAAGTGGCTGATGCTGAATTCGCCGTCGAACCCAACCGGGGCGGTTTACTCGGTTGAAGAACTCTGCACCATCGCGGAAGTACTGCGTCGACATCCCCATGTCTGGGTGCTGTCGGACGACATCTACGAAAAGCTCATCTATACCGGAAGCCCGTTCGTCAATATCCTGAACGTGGCGCCAGAGTTGCAGGAGCGCACGCTCATCATCAATGGCGTTTCCAAGGTGTACTCCATGACAGGCTGGCGGATTGGCTATTCCGCTGGACCGGCTGCGCTCATCAGGGCCATGAACCTGGTGCAAGGTCAGATCGTCACCAGTGCGTCGTCGGTATCGCAGCACGCTGCGATCGAAGCGCTCAATGGTGATCAGTCTTTCGTAGAGACATCGCGATCGGCTTTCGACGAACGCCGGAAGCTTGTGGTCAAAACGCTGAGCGACATACCGGGGCTCCACAGTAACGAGCCCGAAGGCGCCTTTTATGCATTTGTCGGCTGCCATGGTGTCATTGGAAGCCGTACGCCGAGCGGCAGGCTTCTGGAGAACGACCAGGACTTCGTCATGTACCTGTTGGAAGAAGCGAACGTGGCGGTGGTTTCAGGTTCCGGTTTTCTGCTCTCGCCGTACTTCAGACTCTCTTACGCCGTGTCACTCGACGACTTGAACGAAGCGCTTAGCCGGATACGCGTCGCGTGTCAAAGCCTTGAAACAGTGGCGGTCTGATCGTCCGTTATCCACACATTGCTCGGCTCTCAGGAGCCCAACGAGCCTTCGAAGGTAAATCATGAGCGAAAGGATTGTCATCACTGGTGGTGGTGCAATTGGTTGTTCAATCGCGTATTTCCTGAGCCTCCAGAAGACGCCAGGACGTGAGATCTGGGTGATCGAAAAAGATCCGACCTATCAGATCGCGTCATCGTCGCTCTCGGCCAGTTCGATCCGGCAGCAGTTTTCAACGCCCATCTGCATTCAGCTATCGCAGTTCGGCTACGAATTCTTTTCCTCGTGCGAGCGGGAGAAGGCGCGGTACGGTGCCGGTGTCGATCTGGTGGATTGCGGCTATCTGTTCGTGGGCAATGCGCAGCAGGAGAGCGTGCTACGTCGGCGGAGCTCACTAGCCAGATCGTTAGGGGTCGAGTTGCAGGAACACTCCGCCGAAGCGTTGCAGCAGCGCTACCCGTGGATGAACGTCAGCGATCTGACTTATGCTGTTGAAGGCCTTGCAGGCGAAGGCTGGTTCGATGGCTATAGCGTCATGCAGTGGTTCAGAAACCGTGCGCGCGAGGCGGGCGTTCATTTCGCCACGGGTGAAGCGGCGGACTACCGTACAAGCGGAAACCGGATTACCCATGTCGAACTGACTGATGGGCGGGAAATCTCCGGGGACACGTTCGTGAATGCAAGCGGAGCGTGGTGCGCGCCTCTTGCAAAGAGCGTCGGTGTCGATCTGCCGGTACGGCCGAGACGGCGCTCTGCGTTTGTCGTGTCATCTCCGACGCCGATCCCGGATATGCCGATCCTGATCGATACGTCCGGCGTGTACCTGCGTAGGGAGCAGAACCATTTCCTGTGCATCGTCTCGCCTTCGCCGGAGATGGATCTGGATAACTTGCCACTCGACGTGCAGTTTTCCGAGTTTGACGAGATCATCTGGCCGACGCTGGCAGAACGGATCCCCGCGTTTGAAGCGCTACGCGTGGAACACGCATGGGCTGGATACTACGAATACAACATCCTCGACCAGAACGGCATCGTCGGTCAGTCGGGCCCGGAAAACTCGTTCGTTGCGGCCGGCTTCAGCGGTCACGGCATGATGCACAGTCCGGGCATCGGTCGTGCAATGGCTGAACTGCTGACCTTCGGCGAGTTCAGAACTTTGGACCTCTCGCCGCTATCGCCGGCGCGACTCACTTCGGGCCAACTTGTGATCGAAGAGGGTGTTTACTAGCGCCCGGCTGGCGGTAGATCAGTGTGGATGCAGGCCACGTCCTCGCGCGTTTCGATACTGTCGGGGCGTGAGGTGCGTAGCGGACTTGAATTGCCGCGCAAAAGCGCTGTGGTCCGCGTAGCCGCAGTCCGTCGCGATATCCGTAATGCTGTTGTCAGTCGTTTCGAGCAGCTTACACGCATGGTCGATCCGCAATTTCATCAGCAGTTGCTTGGGCGTCAGATGAAACACTTCACGGGTCAGACGTTCCAACGTGTCGACAGAGATGGATGCGCGTTCCGCCGCTTCAGTGACCAGGATGTTCTGTCCGAGGTTCTGTTCCAGATAATCCAGATATTCCAGTAAGCGGCGGTAGCCGTGGTGCCGTTCGTCGGGGCGAGGCAGATCGCGCGAGATGCCGATCAGTCCGATCGCTTGCCCGTCTTCGTTGAGTACCGGGAACTTGGAGCTCAGGCACCAGTATCGATGCCCCGATCTGGACGAGTAGAGGCGCAGGCGATCGACAATCGGAGACTGGGTTTCGATAACGTTCAGATCTTGTGCGTTGGTGCTTGCACCGGTCACGGGAAATAGCTGGTCGGCCGTCTGGCCAATCACATCGTCGCGCGCCATCCCACTTCGGTTGATGAGCGTTTGATTGACGGAAAGATAGCGCGCCTGGGCATCCTTGATGTAGTACAGCACGTCCGGAAAACAATCGAAGACGCGCTCGAGCATCTCGGGCTGCCGGTCCAGCTGTCGAAAGACCTCCACCAACATATCGGAATAGGCCTTGGCGGGCATAAGGGGATCAGCGTGAAGTCACAGTGATCCCGATTGTACAGGGGGTGCAAAGTGGGGCGAGAGCGAAGAAAGCGGCGGGGCGGCAGCTAGCCGCTCCACCGCCTTCCCGCAGGAATCCGCGCCTTGATGCTTATTGGCTGGCGTGGGCCTTGGCGCCAAGCAGTGCTTCACGGAAACGGCTTCGCAGGTACGGACCGTCCCGTGGCGGAAGGGAGGTGGGCTCGGGATCGGTTCCGACCTTTACCGTGGCGAGCACAGGCCCCTTGGCCTTGAGAATGACATCGACATACTCCTCGAGCTCGCCCTCGGCGTAAATAGTTGTCGCTTTCTCGAATCCAGCCGCCTTGGCGATTGCCGTGATGTCGACACCTCGGCCTGCGTGGGCCAACTGCATGCCCGTTTCCGCGTAGTGTTCGTTGTCGATAACGACGATGGAGAGATTGGCCGGCCGATCGACGCCTACGGTTGCCAGCGATCCCAGTCCCATCATCATTTCGCCGTCGCCAACGAACACGATCACGCGCTTCTCCGGTTGTGCAAGCGCAATGCCAAGGCCGAAGGTAACGGCACCGCCCATCGCACCCCACAGGTAGAAGTTCTGTGGCGTATCGCCGGCGGCGGCCACATCGAAGGTCGGATTTCCAAGACTGGTCACTGCCAGAACGTCCTGTTGCCGATCGCGGAGAATCCGCTTCACCGTCAGTCGACGGTTCAGGGGCGTCGTCTGCTGTGTCATATTCGTACTCACTTGTTAAAGTTTTTGGTGCCGATAACCCGCTGTCCGATCAGGACAGCGACCATCCGGGAGGTGTTGTAGCCAAAATTCAACGCGGCGCGCACGGTCTCAGGGACTTCGGCGGGATCATCCGCGCGGTAGACGTAGACACCCGCCGATTCGAGGGCTTCTTGAGTGGACTTGCCCATGGCAACCTGCCAGGGATTGAATTCACCCCACTCTCCGCGCATCGTGACCAGCATCACGATGGGCATGCGGCATTCGTGTTGCAGCGAGAGCATGTTGATGCAGTTGCCTACGCCGCTGGACTGCAGCAGCAGTACGCCGCGCTGGCCGCCGACCCATGCGCCGCCCATCATGGCCACCCCTTCTTCTTCCGTGGTCAGGGAAACGGCGTGAATCTCGGCGTCTGCTTCGCAGAGTTCGATAAGACGTTTGTGCCCTGCATCAGGCACGTATGCCACTTGCCGCACATCTGCGGCTTTGAAGTGCTCGAAGATTGTTTCCGGCCAGTTGACTGACATGATGACGAGTTTTGAGTCGATAAGTTGATGAAAACGGATAGCCGTCGCGTTAAGCATGGCTGATTGATTGCCGTGCTTTGATGACTGACAGCGTGCATCAGCAGAAGTCATCGCTCAATTACTGATTGCGGAAGACAAGTTTAGGCTGCGGTTAACGGCACTCGCCGACTGGATTCAGGCGCACTGTTTTCCGTCTTGGCTCGCGGTTGCATTCGAGTGTCTGAAATGCAGCGTTCCAGAATGCCGAATTCCAACTGTTGTTTTGACTAAGCACACTAGCGTGCAAACCGATTGGAGAAGGAACTATGAAGATTGTTGTGCCAGTCAAAAGAGTGGTCGACTACAACGTGAAAGTCCGGGTGAAGTCGGACGGCACGGGCGTCGACATCGCGAACGTGAAGATGTCGATGAATCCGTTCGACGAAATCGCGGTTGAAGAAGCCGTGCGTCTGAAGGAAGCGGGCGTGGCTAGTGAGGTGATTGCCGTTTCGTGCGGGGTCACGCAATCGCAGGAAACGCTGCGCACGGCGCTGGCTATCGGCGCGGACCGCGCGATCCTGATCGAGTCGAACGAGGAGCTGCAGCCGCTGGCCGTGGCCACGCTGCTGAAGGCGCTGGTCGACAGGGAACAGCCTTCGCTCGTGATTCTCGGCAAGCAGGCCATCGACGACGATTCGAACCAGACCGGCCAGATGCTCGCCGCGCTGGCTAACCTGCCGCAAGCCACCTTCGCCTCGAAGGTTGTCGTGGCGGACGGCAAGGCGACCGTGTCGCGTGAAGTGGATGGCGGCGCCGAAACGCTGTCGCTGACGCTGCCCGCTGTGGTCACGACCGACCTGCGCCTGAACGAGCCGCGCTACGTGACGCTGCCGAACATCATGAAGGCGAAGAAGAAGCCGCTGGACACGATCAGGCCCGAAGACCTCGGCGTTGAGGTGACGCCGCGCCTGAAGACGCTGAAAGTCGCCGAGCCGCCGAAGCGCTCCGCCGGTGTGATGGTGCCGGATGTGAAGACGCTGGTCGAGAAGCTGAAGACTGAAGCCAGGGTGCTTTAAGTAACACGCGGAGACGGAACAAATGACGAATCTGGTTAATCTTGTAATAGCAGAACATGACAGTGTGTCGATCAAGGCCGCGACGCTGAACACGATTGCAGCGGCGCAGAAGATCGGCGGTGACATTCACGTGCTGGTGGCCGGTCACAACGCGCAGGCCGCGGCGGATGCGGCCGCGAAGATCGCGGGCGTCAGCAAGGTGCTGCTGGCCGACGCGCCGCAACTCGAAGCGGGTCTCGCGGAAAACGTCGAGGCGACGGTGCTGACGCTTGTGCAAGACCCGGCGACGGACTACTCGCACATCCTCGCGTCGGCCACCGCCTACGGCAAGAACATCGCCCCGCGTATCGCCGCGAAGCTCGACGTCGCACAGATCAGCGACATCACCGCAGTGGACAGCGCCGACACGTTCGAACGCCCGATCTACGCGGGCAACGCGATTGCTACGGTGCAATCGGCTGATCCGATCAAGGTCATCACGGTGCGCACGACGGGCTTCGACGCGGTCGCAGCCGTTGGTGGCAGCGCCACGGTCGAGAAGATCGCAGCCGCGGCAGACACAGGCATCTCGCAGTTCGTCAGCCGTGAAGTGACGAAGCTGGACCGTCCGGAGCTGACGTCGGCGAAGATCATCGTCTCGGGTGGCCGCGGTCTCGGCAACGGCGAGAACTACACCAAGGTGCTGGAGCCGCTGGCCGACAAGCTGAACGCAGCGCTGGGCGCATCGCGTGCGGCGGTCGATGCGGGCTTCGTGCCGAACGACTATCAGGTCGGCCAGACCGGCAAGATCGTCGCGCCGCAACTGTACATGGCCGTCGGCATTTCGGGGGCGATCCAGCATCTGGCCGGGATGAAAGACTCGAAGGTGATCGTCGCGATCAACAAGGACCCGGAAGCGCCGATTTTCAGCGTCGCCGACTACGGGCTCGTTGGCGACCTGTTCGCCGTTGTACCTGAATTTGTGGCCATGCTGTCTTGAGCGTAGTCCGAGGAGCGTTCAAGGTCCGACGGGGTGACAGTTGAGCAATCTGAATGATATGGAGCATGTCAGAGCGGCGGCGGCCCTGGCCGCTAATGCCGAGGACGCCTCCATCTGGCGGTGGTTCGCGCTGCTGCTTGAGGAGCGGAGAATTCGGTGGTGCTGCAGCGGTGACCGTTGGCTCGTCAGTGTGGACAATAGGCACGTCGCCACGGATAGCAGCTTCGATAAAGCCATCCGGAGTGCGCGAGAAACCGTGGATGGACTGAAGCAGACGAAATCGCGGCAGCCGGCGCGCAGCAAGCGGGCGGCCTGAACCGATTGGCCGTCGTAGTTCTGAAAGGTTGGGGGCCGCTTAAGGCGACAGAATGTGTGGGCCGATCTTTTGAATGAGTGCGTTCACGCTGAGCCCTTTGGGTGGGCGTGGGTAGCTCGATCAGGACGCCGCGTCTGGCGAGGCGATCACACGGTTGCGCAGCACACCGATCCCTTCGATCTCGACCTCGATCGTGTCTCCGGGCTTGATCGGGCCGACCCCCGCCGGTGTTCCCGTCATGATGTGATCGCCGGGAAGGAGCGTCATATACTTGCTGAGGTAGGCGATCAGCGTGGGCACGCCATAGACGAGGTCGGCGGTGTTGCCGCTCTGGCGCACCTCGCCGTTGACGCGGGTGATCAGATGAAGGTTCGACGGATCGATGTCCGTCTCGACCACGGGACCAATCGGCGCGAACGTGTCGTAGCCTTTACCCATGAGGAGGCAGCCGTACTCGCTCTCGCGACGCTGCAACACCCGGTCGCTGACGTCGTTGCCGCACGTGTAACCGAACACGTAACGCAGTGCATCGCTTTCGGAAACATGGCGCGCTTCCTTGCCGATGATCACCGTCAGCTCCCCTTCGAAATGAATGTTCTCGCCGTCGGGCGGATAGACGATGGCCGCGTCCGGGCCGATCACCGTGGTGCTGGGTTTCATGAACAGCACGGGCAGCGTGGGCGTGTTCTTCCCAACTTCCTGCGAATGCGCGCGGTAGTTGTATCCGAGACCGAAAACGCGAGGGCGGTGAAACGGGCTCAACACGCGAACTGATTCGAGTGTGTCGACATGGCCGGAAGGATGCAGTGCTTCCAGCGGCGAGCACTTCAGTCGCTGGATATTTCCGTCGCTGCCGAGAATGCCGTAATGCTCGTTGCCATCAATCGAATATCGCACGATTTTCATGGGTTTTTACCGGTAAGAAGCGGACCGAAACTTGCGCGAGCGGGCGTGCAACTGCGGCGCAGTTGCACTTGCGCTCACGCAGCGAAGCTAATCAGGGAAGGACGACATAGTTGCTGAAGCCTCCGTCGCGATCCTTCAGGCCGGAGATGGCTTCATTGACGCGTTCGAGCGGGAATCTGCGATGTTCGAGATACGACAGGTCGATTGCGCCAGTGCTCACCATGTCGGCCATTTCCTGGCCCTGTGCCGTCGTGAACCAGTTCGATCCAATGATCTGCACCTGTTCATCCATCAGCCACTTCACGTCGATAGGCAGGTCTTCCGCCACGCCGCCGACATTCACCACTCTGCCGCCGCGTCGAACGCCCTTCATCGAATCGAGCATGGTGGCCGCGGGCGCCTTCGCGCCAAGCGCACTGATAACAAAGTCCGCGCCTTCACCGCCCGTCAGCGACTTCGCCCATTCGCCCGTCGAGCCTTCGCCGAGCTGCATCACTTCGATGCGGTCCGGCGCGAGCGCCTTGACACGTTTGAGCAGCGCTTCGTCGCGCCCCGTGCCGAGAATGCGCGACAGTCCCATGGCGAGGCCGAGCACCGTTGCAGCCACACCTAACGTGCCCGTGATGCCGTCTATGAGCGCAACCTGGCCTGGACCCGCGGCGGCGTTTTTCAGCGCACCGTACGACGTGCCCATATACCCGAACCGGCCGGCCTGTTCGAAGCTCATGTTATCGGGGAGATTGACGATCGCATACTCGGGAGCGGTCATGTATTCGCTGAAGCCGCCATACGGGTAAAGATCGAAGATGCGTTGCCCGTCGCGGCTCGTGCTGAAGTACCCGTTCAGCGTGTAGTAGCGGCATTCACTGCGCCGGCCGGCCCGGCATGCCTTGCACGATCCGCAGGAACGCAACGGGCTCACATAGACGCGATCGCCCGGCTTGACGTTGAGGACCGCTTCACCGACTTCTTCGACGACCCCGGCGGGGTCCAGACCGAAGATGGCGGGAAATTTTGGCAGCGGCTGATGCGGAAACCAAGTCGGCCAGTTATTGATGACGTTCGCCATGTTCGGCACAATTCCGCATGCCTTGACTCGGACGAGAACATCGTTGGGTCTCGGTTTCGGCACCGGGATGGTATCGAGCGTCATCGGGGTGTGGAGAGCATGCAGCCGTGCTGCAACCATTGTTCGTTCCATACATTCCTCTTTCTCTGTGAAGACTTCCGCAGTACCCGCCATTCCGTGCGGAAGTACTACGTATTGCTTTTAGCAGTGGCCGGTTCAGCGATAACTCTCCTCGAGTTCGATCGCGAGTGCGCCCATGATGCGCACGCCGGAGTTGTACCAGGCGATGTTCAATGCGAGCTCGACCCGTTGCTGTTCGTTCAGGAACGGGACAATCCTGTTCCAGGTCTTGTCGCTGACGTCGACCTTCAGCGTCGACTCTTTTGCGACTGCCATCACCGCACGTTCCTCTTCGTTGAAGAGAGGCGATGTTTCGAAGTCGGGGATCGCCTTCAGTTGCTCGGCACTGATGCCCGCCTTCAGTCCATGCGACTGGTGATGCGCGATTTCGTATTCAGAGCCGGTGCAGTGTCCCACCGTCAGAATCGCGAGTTCACGCAGCTTCGGGCTGATCGACGACGCGCGGATTGCATTCGCGTAGGACAGGAACCGGTCGAGAATCTGCGGTGCGTGCACAAGCGCGCGGAAGATGTTCGCGGTAGGTACTTTGCGTTCACGTTCGAGCCGGTCGAAGAGGGCGTCGTTGACGCCTGCGAGGTCCGAACGCTGAAGATATTTGACGCGTGCCATAGTGGTTATTCCTTGCTCTATCAGCTTTTTGCAAGCCGGTTCTGAATGTAGGTTTCGAGCGTCGTGGGACGCGGTTTGTTGGCCGTCTCGATCAGATCGGCTCCTTCGAACCGCGAGGCCTCGAAGTACCAGCGGTGCTCTGCCGGCAGACCCCAGCGCACGCTGGTACTCAGCGAAGCGGCATCCCAACGGACCGGTTCGATTTCGATGTCGATGGTCTGGTAATGACCGTCGCACAGTTCGACGCGATGACCATCTGGGTCGCGCAGATAGACGAACAGCATGCCGCCTGGGCCGTGGCGGCCCGGCCCGCGTTCTACTTCGTGTGCATAGCCGTAGATGCCCGCGAGGTCGCACGCAGTGAAGATGTTGTGCGATTCGGGCACGATGTACGCAAAGTGATGCATGCACGGTCCGTCGTTCTCGACGATAGCCAGATCGAGGCACGTGCCTTTGCGATACATGAAGGCGCCGAGCAGCCGCTCGCCGTGCGCGAGATACTCGGAGTTGCGAAAGCCAAGCCTGCTGTAAAACGCGCAGGATTCGTATGTGTCCGGAGAGAAGATCTGGAAGTGATCGATCCGCTGCGCGTGTGCGCCCTTGAACAGGTTGCGGTCGAGATAGAGGCGCGGACGCGTTTCCATCTGCGCACACAATTCGATTTTTGTGCCGAACGGATCGGACACATGCAAGGTTCTCCCTTGATGCGCGACTTCGACCCATTCGGCGGGAAGCCCTTCTTCGTTGAAGAACTGCCAGGCAAGGTCCAGGTCTTCTTCGAGGAAAACCCGAAAGCCAATCCGCTTGCAGATGGGTGCATTCCTGTCGGCCTGCACGAGAACCAGACTATGGTGGCACGCTTCGGACAGACCGCGCAGATAGCACGTGTCAGCGGTTTGTTCCGTCATGACCAGGCCGACGATGTCGACATAGAAGTCCCGGCTTTTCGCCAGGTCGGCGACGTTCAGTACGATGTGGCTGGCGCGCGTGATATTGAAGGGCGGCCGGTGATTGACAGCAGGCAGCATGATGACCTCTTGATTGTTGATGGCGAGCTTTCGGCGACGGTATGACGATTCAGATCGGGCGGTCCATGAAAGGCAGCGCGGACCATCCGCTGAATTGCGCCTGCCGTCCCAACGCTTCCTCGATTCGCAATACCTCGTTCCACTTGGCCATGCGTTCCGAACGCGAGAACGAACCGACCTTGAACTGACCCGCGTCCCAGCCGACCGACAAATGCGCGATGGTGACGTCTTCGGTCTCGCCGGATCGCGCCGACACGATCGTGCCGAATCCAGCCGCCTTGCCTGCCTGCAGCGCCTCGTAGGCTTCGGTCACGGTGCCCGCCTGATTCGGCTTGATAAGCACGGCATTCAGCGTGCCGTCCATCGCGGCTGTTCTGACACGGGCCGCGTTGGTGACAAGAAAGTCGTCGCCGATGATCTGGCAACGCGAGCCGTACGATTGCGTAAAGAGCCTGAAGCCTTCCACGTCGTCTTCGGCAAGCGGATCTTCGATCGACAGGATCGGGTAGGTGTCCAGCCAGCGCCCCAGCATGTCGATCATCTGCGCGGTGTCGAGCGTCCTGCCGTCGAGCGCGAGCGTGTACTGTCCGTTGCGGCCGAATTCGGATGCGGCGATGTCGAGCGAGATGCCGACCTGCTTGCCGGGTTGCAGACCCGTGTCGACAATGGCGCGCACCAGCGTGTCGAGGGCGTCTTCGTTGCAGTCGAAGGCCGGCCAGTAGCCGCCTTCGTCCGCCACCCCCTGAAGCTTGCCCGCCTGCTTCATCAGCGAGCCGGCGGCGCGGTACACCTCCGCCGTCCACTCCAGCGCCTCGGTGAAGCTGCGCGCGGCGGGGCACATGATCATGAAGTCCTGCACGTCGACGCGGCGCGCAGCATGTGCTCCGCCTCCGAATATCTGGATCTCGGGCAGCGGCAGGCGCACCGCACGTTCTCCGGCGAGATAGCGCCACAACGGCTGGCTGCTTGCGGCAGCCGCGGCGTGCAGGACCGCCATCGAAGTCGCGACGATCGCATTGCCGCCCAGACGGCTGCGGTTGGGCGTTCCATCCAGGGCGACCAGACGGGCGTCGATAGCAGCCTGATCGCGGGCATCGGCGCCTTCGAGCGCACTCGCAATCTCGCCGTTTACCTTCGATAGCGCATTGGATACGCCGAGGCCGCCGAAGGCGGCGCCGCCGTCGCGCAAGTCCAGCGCTTCTCCGCTGCCGGTCGAAGCGCCCGCGGGCGCAATCGCGCGACCGCTCATGCCGCCGTGCAGCGTGACCTCGACTTCCACCGTCGGACGGCCGCGCGAGTCCCAGACGCGTCGGCCGCGTACATGGGCGATCGTTGATTCAGTCATAAGGATTGTCTACCTCGTTAATGTGGGTGATTTGTGCGGTTGCAGCGCGGAGCGTTTGGATAATCGAGCCGCGGTCATTCGCTTCTGCGCGCTCCGATCAGGACGAAGGCCAGCGTCGCGGGCCGGTCGCTTTTGTTTCGCCACGCATGGCGGGTTCCGTTCTGCACGACGACTTCATGCTTGCGCATCAGCTCCGCGCGTCCCTCGTCAAGCTCGAGCCAGATTTCGCCGTCGAGAACGATGCCGTAATCGACGGTCGGGGTCGCGTGCATGCCGTCCTCCTCGAAAAGCTCCGCAAGTCCCGGACTGATTGCGAGGTTTTCAGTGGCCGCGGCCTGCGGATCGAAGCCAGGTGCAAAGAACACGCTATCCGGAGGAAACGTCACGATGAGAAAGCGCGTGCCCGACACCGCGGGGACGAAGCTGGCGACAGCCGGAGTGGGGTCCGTGCCGTCAAAAGGAATGGCTTGCGCCGGTTCCGTTGCCCAGACAAGACGGGACACCAAGCCGGGGATATGCTGGTACGCGTCGGAGCGGGGAGGCGGCGAATCGAGTGCGACTGTCGATGCGCCGCTTGCGTTGTGGCCGGTGACGACGCGACGAATTGCTAGCGGCACGTCGCCCGTGCTCGGGGTATCGAACTGGAGAGGAGCGGCATTGGCGTCTTTCACGATGTCTCCTGTTTTTGCTAACGTTCGCACAAATTGTGGCAAACGCTGCGGTGCGTTGTCAATAGCGGATTTAGGAGCAAATTTTCTTGAGAATGGCTCAGTACGGTGCCGACGGAAAGGCTTCCTGCGGCACGGAAAAAGCAAACGTTAGCAAACGCGCAAGTCCCGTTTTCCGCTGCGGTCGCATACGAGTCAACACGCACCGCCAGGCAGGGTTTGAAAGGCAAAATGACCCGACGAGCTCCGCAAACTTGAGCGCCTGAGCGCGCATCAGACGCGATTCATTTTCCGCCTGCTCGACGGACGCTCCGATGCCTCCTGCTACATCTCAAGACGGTCGGGACTCGATCTCTTCCAGCCATGCTTGCGCCACCTGATAGAGATATTCGACCGGCCCCAGCAGCAGCCGAGTGGCGACCGCGCGGACGTGATCGCGTTGCACATCATTGGTCAGATACTCGACCGGCGACTTGCCGTCGACGCGCGCGAGGAGTAACGCAGGCAACAACTCAGCCGTGCGCGCTTCGAGCGCCGCGCGCAGTTCCCAGTCCGCTTCTTCGAAATAGGCTTCGGTCAGTGCCTTGAACGAAGCGATCAGCGCTTCCCGCCGATCCGGACGAACCAGGCACTTGAGCAGCAGATGGTTCAGGCAGAACGCAAGATCGAAGGCCGGGTCGCCAAACCACGCGCATTCGGCGTCGAGCAATACCGGTCCCTTGGGGCCCACAAGAATGTTCTTCGGGCTCACGTCGCCGTGCACGAGCGCGGTGCGTATGCTCGCCGTGCGCTCGGCCAGATAGCGCAGCCTCGATTCGAGTTCCGGATGATGCTTCGACGTGGCGATCAGGTAAGGATCGAGCCGCAGCGCCTGAAAATTTTCCAGCGTGTCGAACCTGTCGCGCAACTCGATATCGTCGGCGCTGACCGCGTGTAGATGCCCGACCAGCCGTCCGACGGCGCGGGCCGTGTCGGGATCGACTTCGCCGTGCAGCAGTTGC
This sequence comes from Paraburkholderia sp. IMGN_8, assembly GCF_038050405.1. NCBI lineage: Bacteria > Pseudomonadati > Pseudomonadota > Betaproteobacteria > Burkholderiales > Burkholderiaceae > Paraburkholderia > Paraburkholderia sp. IMGN_8. Next base: position 573,270 of record NZ_CP150901.1, read on the forward strand.
TGCTTCCACATGGGATGCGCCGACGGCGCAAGAAACGACATGGCGAACACGCCGAGCCTGGCGTCGTGCGCGAGAGGAGTCGGCACATTGTCGGGGCAGTGCCGTGCAGCGAATTGCATCCAGGCCCATTCATCGGCGTTGCGCGATACGGGGGCTTGCCAGCTTGCCGATACCTTCAGCGTGGAGAGAGCGCGCTTCACGCACAGCGATCCCGTGGCTAGATCGACACGCCATATGTCGGACGAGACTCCGCCGGTGAGCGGGTGCCAGGTGGCTGCTTCATCCTCGCGCGCGAGCTCGTGTTCAACGAGAAATGCATCGAGCTGCGGGTCGGGGCTATTGGGTTGCATCATCACGAGTTCGTTGAAGTGAAACGGTTGAAGCGGTCAGGCCGCCGGCAGATTGCATGGATTGCGTGGCGCCTCGCCACGCAGTACCCGCACGACTTCTTCGGCCCCCCGTCTGCGAAGCTCCAGCAAGGAAGCGTCTGACGAAAACGCAACGTGGGGCGTCAACATGGCGCCGCGTTGGCGCAGCAGTTCGTCCGGAACGAGCGGCTCGGACTCGAGCACGTCGAGCGCTGCCGCGGACAGTTGTCCGCTTTGCAGCGCTTCGATAACGGCATCTGTATCGACGATGCCGCCACGGCTCACGTTGATCAACAGGCTGCCGCGGCGCATCCTCGAAATTCTCTCGCGATTGATGAGGTGGCGCGTCCCGTCGGTGAGCGGCGCATGCACGATCACAATGTCGCTGCTGGCTAGAAGTTCGTCGAGGTCCACGGCTTCCACGCCTGCCACTGGCTCGCGCAGGAAAGGATCATGCGTGAGGAGCCGGCAGCCGAATGCACCGAGCTTGCGGGCCGTGGCGCGGGCAATCCGGCCGAAGCCGACCAGTCCGCAAGTGAGCGCGCCCAGCCGGCGAAGGCGGGCATCGGCGGGAGACCAGCGCCCGGCGTGCACTTCGCGATCGAAAAACACCAGCCCGCGCGTCCACGCAAGCGCGAACCCGACAGCATGATCGGAGACTTCCTCGACGCAATAGTCCGGCACATTCGTGACGAGGATGCAGCGGGCGGTGGCTGCATCCACGGCAATGTTGTCGAGCCCCACGCCAAGCCTCGCAACGATCTTCAGCCGCGAAGAAGCCGCGACGGCTTCCGTCGACACCGGTGCCCAGCACGTAAGGATCGCGGAGGGAAGATGCTCGCGGACCATGGCTTCAATGCCGGACGCGGGCAAAGGAGCGGCCGGTCCGCTTACCAGCCGCATGCCGGCGGATTCGACGATCTGACGCTCGACGCTGTCGTCGGGCCACGCATAGTCGGTGAGGAAAACTGTATCGATCATGGAATTGCGCCTGGTGGGGAATGGAATGACAGCGTGGTTAGCGTTGCTCTGCGAACGGTGCCCTATTGCACTAACGTTAGCATAACAATCGAACAGTGCCAAGCCGGTGATTCGCCTGGGCGGCTTCGTCGAGGGCGCTATGATTCGGTAAAAACCCTTGATTCATGCGGTCAAATACCGGATTGACATGCCCAGAAGCGGCAACTAGACTCAATTCGTCGATGCTAACGTTCGCGCTAAAGTGGCACGGATTGCAAACGACTCGAATGGCCCGGTGGCCTTCCAGTGGCCCGGCAGCGATCGTGTGGTACGACAAAGAGGCAAGGAGGCGGTGTGCGCGCCATAAAAAGACCTGTTCGAAATCAGGCGACGCCTTGCACGGCGTTCGGTGCCACTCCTTGAAAACGCAGCGCCCGCAGAAAAACCTAAATATCACGACTGGCAGGAGACAACGAATGAAGAGGCTTCTTGTACCCGCAATTTGCGGCTGCATAGGTGTGGCAGCACATGCACAGAGTTCGGTCACGCTCTATGGGCTGATCGACAATGGCGTGTCGTACGTCAGCAATCAGCGCACAACGAGCGGTGCGGGTCACAGCAACGTTTTTGCATCTCAGGGAAACATCGTCGGCAACCGGTGGGGGCTGACCGGCAGCGAGGATCTGGGCGGCGGCCTGCAAGCGATCTTCAAACTCGAAAACGGCTTTACGGGAACCAACGGCGGTCTCCAGCAGGGCGGACGCCTGTTTGGCCGGCAAGCTTGGGTCGGCATGTCCAGTTCGTATGGCGCGCTCACGCTTGGCCGTCAGTATGATTCGGTGGTGGACTATCTTGCTCCACGAAGTCTCGCGCAGAGCTTCGTGGGTGGGCTCGAATTCATGCACCCGATGGACAACGACAACTTCGGAGACTTCTTCCGGCTCGATAACACCGTCAAATATGCGAGCCCCGACATCAATGGTCTGAAGTTCGGCGGCTTGTATGCCTTCTCGAACAAGGCGGGCGATTTCGCGGACAATCGTGCGTTCAGTGCCGGCGCGACCTACAACCACGGTCCATTCACGGTGAGCGCGGCATATATGCGCATCGACAATCCGGGGGACGCAGCGGCGGGCGCGCTCGATGGTTCATCCACTTCGGGTGACGCCACGTTTCATGCGGGACGCCAGCAGGTGTGGGGCATCGGCGGCGCTTATGTCATCGGCCCGGCAACGCTGGGGCTGGTATGGAGCCACTCGCATTACGACAATACGGCGGCCGTGTACCGCGGCAGCACGCTTGCGCCGGCTGCCACCGGATCGCCCACGGATCTTAGCTTCGACAACTTCGAAGCCAACATCCGCTATCTGATCAACCCGGCATGGGTGGTTGCGGCGTCTTACACTTTCACTGACGGTTCATATTCCAACGCGTCCCTGCATGCGAAGCCGCGCTGGAACCAGTTCAATCTGATGACTTCGTATTCGCTTTCAAAGCGCACCGACATCTATCTGATGGCTGAATATCAGCATGTGACGGGCGCGGCGGGGACGATTTTCAGTGGTGCGTTCATTGGGGGGAGTGGCGGCCCTTCGTCGACGAACCGGCAGTTCCTCACGAGTGCCGGGTTGCGCGTCAAGTTCTGACCATCATCGCGAACGGATGGATGTCGCCGCTTGCGCGACCCATTCGTCCGGCACACACCGGGACTGAATCGCCGGACTTCAATCCAGTCCCATGGTTTGCCGATATTGCTTCGCCTGGTCGGTGATCCATTCCCGAAATACGATCAAGGCCGAATTGTCGGCTTTGCGCTCGGGATAGATCAGGTGGTAGGAACGGCCACTCGAGTACTCGTGCTTCGCCACCTGGATGAGGACGCCGCGTGTCAGTTCGTCTTCGATGAGAAGGCGCGGGATCAGAGCGATGCCGATACCATGAATCGCCGCCTCCGCGAGCATCGAAAACAATTCCAGTTTCGGCCCCGACATATCGCCTTCAACCTGCATGCCGCGCGATGCAAACCAGTCGCGCCATGCATACGGACGCGTGCTCTGCTGCAGAAGCGGGTAACGCCGCCAGTCTGCCGCGGTTAATCGCGTGCGCGGCGCGATCAGCGTTGGACTGCACACAGCGATCAGACTTTCGCGCATCAGAAAGAGTCCTTCGGATCCCGGCCAGATCGTGGCGCCTGCGTGAATTGCCGCATCGAACTCGGTGTCGTCGAATAGGAACGGACGAGTACGTGTCGTGAGATTGACGGTAATGTCCGGGCGCTCGGCGATAAAGCGCGGCAATCTGGGTAGCAACCATTTGGTCGCGAACGTGGGCACCACAGCGAGTTCGAGCGTGCCGCCGTGGCCGCCCTTGGCCATGAGTTCGAGCGTGTCCTGTTCCACTTCATTCAGACGCGACGCCACTTTCCTGCTGTAGATCAGCCCGGCCTCGGTCAGGCTCACGCCACGGCGGTCGCGGCGAAAGAGCTTCACGCCGAGAAAATCTTCCAGCGAACCAATCTGCCGACAAATCGCGCTTTGCGTGACCGCGAGTTCGTCCGCGGCCTTCGTAAAGCTTTGATGGCGCGCGGCCGTTTCGAATGCGGATAGTGCTGTTGTAGAAGGGATTTTTCTGCGCATGCTCGTGACTCGCCGGGTTATCGCTCACCTGTGCGATTTTCGCACAGGTTAGTGCGAACAAATCGTTTGTGGTGCCGCTAATGTGCCGATAAATTTGCGGCATGACAGTTCTTCTAGCGAGTATGAAATGAGCTCACAGCACAAGTCGTCGTTTCAATGGGATGATCCGTTGCTGCTCGACCAGCAATTGACGGAAGAAGAGCGCCTCGTGCGCGAATCGGCGTATGTGTATTGCCAGGAACGTCTTGCACCGCGCGTGCTCGAAGCCTTTCGTCGCGAGTCCACCGACCCGGCGATCTTTCGCGAGATGGGCGAGCTCGGATTGCTCGGCGCGACGATCCCTGAAACCTACGGCGGCGCCGGTCTCAACTACGTCTGCTACGGCCTGGTCGCGCGCGAAGTGGAGCGCGTCGATTCCGGTTACCGCTCGATGATGAGCGTGCAATCGTCGCTCGTCATGGTGCCGATCAACGAGTTCGGCAATGAAACGACGCGGCAGAAATATCTGCCCAAACTCGCGAGAGGCGAATGGATCGGTTGCTTCGGCTTGACCGAGCCGAATCACGGGTCCGATCCGGGCAGCATGATGACTCGCGCGAAAAAGGTCGACGGCGGATATCTGCTGACGGGCAGCAAGATGTGGATCACGAACAGCCCGATCGCCGATGTGTTCGTCGTCTGGGCGAAAGACGATGAAGGCGCGATCCGCGGCTTCGTGCTCGAGAAAGGCTGGAAGGGACTGTCGGCGCCGGCTATTCACGGCAAGGTCGGTCTGCGCGCGTCGATCACGGGCGAGATCGTGATGGATGAAGTGTTCTGCCCGGAAGAGAACGCGTTTCCTGAAGTGCGGGGTCTCAAGGGGCCGTTCACTTGCCTGAACAGCGCGCGCTACGGTATTGCATGGGGCGCGTTGGGCGCGGCGGAAGACTGCTGGCATCGTGCGCGTCAGTATGTTCTCGATCGCAAGCAGTTCGGCAGGCCGCTCGCGGCGAACCAGTTGGTCCAGAAGAAGCTCGCCGACATGCAGACGGAAATCACGCTGGGTTTGCAGGGGTGTTTGCGCCTCGGCCGCATAAAGGACGAAGGCACTGCCGCAGTCGAGATCACCTCCATCATGAAGCGCAACTCTTGCGGCAAGGCACTCGATATCGCCCGTGTCGCGCGTGACATGCTCGGTGGCAATGGCATCAGCGACGAGTTCGGCATTGCGCGTCATCTCGTGAATCTGGAGGTGGTCAACACCTATGAAGGCACGCACGATATTCATGCGCTGATTCTTGGTCGCGCCATCACCGGCATTGCAGCTTTCTGACCGCTCATGAACGAGACTTTCCAACAAGGAGCGCTCGAGGGTCTGCGAGTACTCGATCTTTCACGCGTGCTGGCCGGTCCATGGGCGAGCCAACTGCTGGCCGACCTCGGCGCGGATGTGGTCAAGGTCGAACGGCCGGGCAAGGGTGATGATACGCGCGCCTGGGGGCCGCCGTGGCTGAACGATGCCGACGATGAGTCGACGGGCGAGTCCGCTTATTACCTGTGCGCGAATCGCAACAAGCGCTCTATCACGATCGATCTGAGCCAGCCGGATGGGCAGCGTCTTGTGAAGCAACTGGCCAGCAAGGCGGATGTGCTGATCGAGAACTTCAAGGTCGGCGGACTTGGTCAATACGGTCTGGATTACGCGAGCCTGAAGGAAGTGAATCCTCGCCTGATCTACTGCTCGATCACGGGATTCGGGCAGACCGGACCGTATGCGGAGCGTGCCGGTTACGACTTCCTGATCCAGGGCATGGGCGGGCTCATGAGCCTCACCGGGCGCGCGGATGGCACGGAAGGCGAAGGGCCGCTCAAGGTCGGCGTCGCGCTGACGGACGTCATGACGGGGCTGTATGCGACCGTGGCGATTCTCGCTGCACTCGCCCGGCGCGAGCGGTCCGGCGAAGGACAGCACATCGACCTTGCGCTGCTGGACGTGCAGATCGCCTGTCTTGCGAATCAGGCGGCGAATTACCTTGTCGGCGGCGTGATACCTCGACGTATTGGGAATGCGCATCCGAACATTGTCCCGTATCAGGAATTCCCGACGGCGGACGGCTACATGATTCTCGCGGTCGGCAACGACAGTCAGTTCGCTAGTCTGTGCGCTGCACTTGGCAAACCGGAATGGAGCAGGGACGAACGTTACTCGACCAATCCGCAGCGGGTGAAGAACAGGGACGAACTCGTCGCAATGATCCACGCTGCCACGGTGTGCCGTCCGACGAAGGAATGGATTGCCGTGATGGAAGCGGCAGGCGTGCCATGCGGTCCGATCAACGATCTCGAAGATGTGTTCTCGGACCCGCATATTCAGGCCCGCAATGTGCGCATTGAAATGCCGCATCCGTTGGCGAAGCAGGTGGCGCTGGTCGCGAATCCCATCCGCATGTCGGAATCGCCCGTGCAATACCGTCAATCTCCGCCGACGTTGGGGCAGCACACCGGCGAAGTGCTTCGCGACTGGCTCGAGATGGGCGAAGCGGAGATCGATGATTTACGCCGCACGAAGCTTCTGTAGTTGCGGGCGCGTTCTGCTACTTAGTACGGCGGTGGCGTAGTCAGATTGGAACATTGATAAATGAATCTCCCCGAAATCAGCGGCCCGCGCGAATCGATGGAATACGACGTCGTGATCGTCGGCGGCGGCCCGGCCGGGCTGTCCGCAGCGATCCGCCTGAAGCAGCGCGCGGCTGAAAAAGGCGTGGAAACTGGTGTCTGCGTACTGGAAAAAGGCTCGGAGATCGGGGCTCACATCCTCTCGGGCGCGGTGATGGATCTGCGCGCGATTACCGAACTGATCCCGGACTGGAAGGAAAAAGGCGCGCCGCTGACCGTGGACGTGACCGAAGACCGCTTCCTGTTCCTCACCGAGACCGGTTCGAAGAGCGTGCCGGTCTGGGCGTTGCCGGACAACTTCAAGAATCACGGCAATTACGTGATCAGCCTCGCGAACGTGACGCGCTGGCTCGGTCAGCAGGCCGAAGCCGCGGGGGTGGAGATTTTCCCGGGCTTTCCGGCCGCCGAAGTGCTCTACCACGACGACGGCTCGGTCAAGGGCGTGGCGACCGGCAATCTGGGCATCGGCAAGGACGGCCAGCCGACTGAGAACTTCCAGCTCGGCATGGAGCTGCACGCGAAATACACGCTGTTCTGCGAAGGCGCGCGTGGGCACCTGGGCCGCCAGCTGAACGACCGGTTCAGGCTGCGCGAAGGCGTCGATCCGCAGGTCTACGGGATCGGCATCAAAGAACTGTGGGAAATCGATCCGTCGAAGCACAAGCCGGGTCTGGTGATGCACACGGCCGGCTGGCCGCTGGAGAACGATACGTACGGCGGCTCGTTCCTGTACCACATGGACAACAACCAGGTGGTGGTGGGTTTTGTCGTGGGTCTCGGCTACACCAATCCGTATCTGTCGCCATTCGAGGAATTCCAGCGCTACAAGACGCATCCGGCGATCCGCGCGATTCTGGAAGGCGGCAAGCGGGTGTCGTATGGCGCGCGGGCGATCACCGCGGGCGGCCTGATGTCGCTGCCGAAGCTGGTGTTCCCGGGCGGTGCGCTGGTCGGCGACGACGCGGGCTTCCTGAACGCGTCGCGGATCAAGGGTTCGCACGCGGCCATCAAGACGGGGATGCTGGCGGCTGAAGCGGCGTTCGATGCGGTGCAGGCCGGGCGTCAGGCGGATGAACTGGTGGCGTATCCGGAAGCGTTCAGGGCGTCGTGGCTGCACAGCGAGCTGCATCGGGCGCGCAACTTCAAGCAGTGGATGAGCAAGGGCCTGTACCTCGGTACGCTGATGGTCGGCATCGAGCAGAAGGTGCTCGGCGGCAATGTGCCATGGACGCTGCATCACCAGCATTCCGATCACGAGATGCTGAAGCCCGCGTCGCAGTGCAAGCCGATTGTTTATCCGAAGCCCGATGGCAAGCTGACGTTTGACCGGTTGTCGTCGGTGTTCATCTCGAACACGAATCATGAGGAAAACCAGCCGGCGCACCTGACGCTCAAAGATCCTTCGGTGCCGGTGAACGTGAACTGGCAGACCTATGCCGGTCCGGAAGCGCGGTATTGCCCCGCGGCGGTGTATGAGTTCGTCAGGAACGACGACGGCAGCGAGCGGTTGGTCATCAACGCGCAGAACTGCGTGCACTGCAAGACCTGTGATATCAAGGATCCCACCCAGAATATCGTTTGGGTCACGCCTGAGGGCGGCGGTGGGCCTAATTATCCGAACATGTGATTGAAGAGCGACATGCAAACAATTGGAATCATAGGCGCGGGGCAAATGGGAAGCGGCATCGCGCTGGTATGTGCAATAGCCGGCCTCGACGTGATCGTCACGGATCTCGATGAACATGCAGTGAAACGCAGCATCGAAAGCATCGCGGCGAATCTCGGGCGGATGGTATCGAAGGGGAAAACGACTTCAGCCGAAGCAGCGTCGGCGTTGGAACGAATCAAGGGAAGCACTCTGTTGACTGTGCTTGCCGAATGCGACTTCGTGATCGAGGCGGCGACGGAAAATGTTCAGATCAAAGAGCAGATTCTGAGGAAGCTGGATGCCATCGTGCGGCCGAATGCAATCATCGCGACCAATACTTCATCGGTGTCCGTCACGAGGCTCGGTGCGACGCTCAATGACCCGAGCCGCTTCACGGGGATGCACTTTTTCAACCCCGTTCCGTTGATGGCGCTCGTCGAAGTGATTCGCGGGCTTCAAACTAGCGACGTCACGTTCGATGCGACCGTCGGCCTTGCAAAACGTATCGGGAAGACCGCGATTTGCGTGAAGAATTCCCCAGGCTTCGTGGTCAATCGCATTCTGATACCGATGATTAATGAAGCGATTTTCGTGCTTCACGAAGGCCACGCGAGCGCCGCAGAGATCGACGAGGGCATGAAGCTGGGCGCCAATCATCCGATCGGACCGCTGGCGCTGGCGGACCTCATCGGACTCGATACGATGCTCGCGATCATGGACGTGTTGTACCGCGACTTCAACGATTCGAAATATCGTCCGGCGCCTTTGCTCAAGGAAATGGTGGACGCGGGCTATCTTGGACGAAAGAGTGGACAGGGTTTTTATACCTATCCTTAACGCTGAGGCAAAACATCTTGAAGATCATTGTCGCTGTGAAGAGAGTAGTTGATTACAACGTGAAGGTGCGCGTGAGGTCGGACAACACGGGCGTCGACATCGCGAATGTGAAGATGTCGATGAATCCGTTCGACGAAATCGCGGTGGAAGAAGCGGTGCGTCTGAAGGAAGCGGGCGTGGCGACCGAGGTGATCGCTGTTTCTTGTGGGGTCACGCAATCGCAGGAAACGCTGCGCACGGCGCTGGCGATCGGCGCGGACCGCGCGATCCTGATCGAATCGAACGAAGAGCTGCAGCCGCTGGCCGTGGCCAAGCTGCTGAAGGCGCTGGTCGACAGGGAACAGCCGCAGCTGATCATCCTCGGCAAGCAGGCCATCGACGACGATTCGAACCAGACCGGCCAGATGCTCGCCGCGCTGGCTAACCTGCCGCAAGCCACCTTCGCCTCGAAGGTTGTCGTGGCGGACGGCAAGGCGACCGTGTCGCGTGAAGTGGATGGCGGCGCCGAAACGCTGTCGCTGACGCTGCCCGCTGTGGTCACGACCGACCTGCGCCTGAACGAGCCGCGCTACGTGACGCTGCCGAACATCATGAAGGCGAAGAAGAAGCCGCTGGACACGATCAGGCCCGAAGACCTCGGCGTTGAGGTGACGCCGCGCCTGAAGACGCTGAAAGTCGCCGAGCCGCCGAAGCGCTCCGCCGGTGTGATGGTGCCGGATGTGAAGACGCTGGTCGAGAAGCTGAAGACTGAAGCCAGGGTGCTTTAAGTAACACGCGGAGACGGAACAAATGACGAATCTGGTTAATCTTGTAATAGCAGAACATGACAGTGTGTCGATCAAGGCCGCGACGCTGAACACGATTGCAGCGGCGCAGAAGATCGGCGGTGACATTCACGTGCTGGTGGCCGGTCACAACGCGCAGGCCGCGGCGGATGCGGCCGCGAAGATCGCGGGCGTCAGCAAGGTGCTGCTGGCCGACGCGCCGCAACTCGAAGCGGGTCTCGCGGAAAACGTCGAGGCGACGGTGCTGACGCTTGTGCAAGACCCGGCGACGGACTACTCGCACATCCTCGCGTCGGCCACCGCCTACGGCAAGAACATCGCCCCGCGTATCGCCGCGAAGCTCGACGTCGCACAGATCAGCGACATCACCGCAGTGGACAGCGCCGACACGTTCGAACGCCCGATCTACGCGGGCAACGCGATTGCTACGGTGCAATCGGCTGATCCGATCAAGGTCATCACGGTGCGCACGACGGGCTTCGACGCGGTCGCAGCCGTTGGTGGCAGCGCCACGGTCGAGAAGATCGCAGCCGCGGCAGACACAGGCATCTCGCAGTTCGTCAGCCGTGAAGTGACGAAGCTGGACCGTCCGGAGCTGACGTCGGCGAAGATCATCGTCTCGGGTGGCCGCGGTCTCGGCAACGGCGAGAACTACACCAAGGTGCTGGAGCCGCTGGCCGACAAGCTGAACGCAGCGCTGGGCGCATCGCGTGCGGCGGTCGATGCGGGCTTCGTGCCGAACGACTATCAGGTCGGCCAGACCGGCAAGATCGTCGCGCCGCAACTGTACGTGGCCGTCGGCATTTCGGGGGCAATCCAGCACCTCGCAGGCATGAAGGACTCGAAGGTGATCGTGGCGATCAACAAGGACCCGGAAGCGCCGATTTTCAGCGTCGCCGACTACGGCCTGGTCGACGATCTGTTCACGTCAGTGCCCGAGCTTATCGAGCGAATTTCCGAACATCAACGTTAGGCGCAACCGTAATGCCGCTCCGTCAAGCCGTGGCCCCGCGCATCGAAGCACGTACCGATGTCTTCGTCGGCGGACCCGGTTTGCGTGTGCTGCCTCGCATAATAAGTGTCGCCGGCGAGATCGACGTGTACGGCGAAACGGTGCCCGAATTCTGCCGGACGTGATGGACGAACCACAGCCCGCACGCGGTGGCGAGATCGTGTACGGGAAGTCCCACGGTGGTCAATCCAGGTCCCCACCACCGGAAGCCGAGTTCGTCGCCGAATCCAACGACCGACAGGTCGTCCGGAGCGCGCACTCCCTGAGCCAGCAGTTCTTCCAGGATGCCCTGGGTCATCTGGACCGAACCCGCGACGATTGCCGTCGGAGGCTTGGGCAACGACAGCAGCCGGCGGGTTGCGTTAGCGCCGAAATCGACCTCGCTCGGCGCGCCCAGTTGCACAAGGGCGGGTTCGCCTGATGCAACGCCGGTCAGTGCCTTGTGATAACCCTTCAGGCGCGCGGAACCCGTAGGCAGATCGTCGGTGCCGCCGATATAGCCGATTCGGCGATGGCCGAGCTGCACGAGGTGACTGGTCGCCTCGAAGATGGCCTGCGTATCGTCAATTCCGAACCACTGATCCCCGATCGCCGCATGCTTGCGCAGCAGTTGCACGTGTGGCGACAATTTGAGCAACCGGACTGTTTCCCGATGAGGCTTCGCGGTCGGCACGATGATGATCCCCGCGACATTCGCGCTCGCCAGTTCACGAACGCTCTGCAACTCGACCATCCGGTCATCGTCGGTTTCCGACAGGGCCAGTTGATAACCGGCTGCCTGCAGGCATTTCGACAGAGCATGGGCGATGGTCGCGTAGAAGCCGTTCCTGATGTCCGGCAGGACGAGGCCCACGAGGTTGCTCGAAACGCCTCGCATCATGCGTGCCGCGAGATTGGCCACATAACCCATTTCATCTGCGACCTGAGCCACCTTCTGTTTGGTGGCTGCGCTGATGCGCGGGTCGTCGGCAAGCGCCCGTCCTACCGTCGACGGAGAGACTTGCAGGCGAGCGGCGATGTCTTTGATGGTGACCATTGAGTGTTATCCGTGAACAGGATTTTTTATAACGATAGCACAACGGCGTAGCTCGTATAGGCCGAGCCGTGCTCCAAGGATCAGCGCGTTTTCCCTCTGAAGTTACCGGTTGTAAATGCTAACGTGAGCTCGTTTGCATAGCCAGATTTATTTGACGCCCGGAAAAACGCCCATTATCATTATGCTAACGTTAGCGCATCAGAAGAACCGGGCGCGTCGGTAATCGCGGCGGCCAGCGTCGAAGTCGATTCGCCATTGGCCGGCTAGGCGGGGAGAGGAGGCGGAAGCCATGTTTGAAGAGGGATCCTTGCGGTTCCATGTCGAAAAGTGGTTTGGGCGAACAGCCATTTCGTCATTGGAGGTGAGCCGCGTCAGGCCCGCGAAGCTGGGAAGAAATAGATGTGTCCAGGTCGTGTCGTCGCAATCGGAGAACCGCGTGACGATATTTTTCTTCCAGCACGGCGACGGTCGATGGAGCGTCTTTCCGCCGCCGACCCGTCGCGCCACGCTGACGTTCTCAAACCGCTAACAACACGCAGCATCGAATTTCGCTTCAGTATCGCGGCCTGCATCGACAGGACCGGCGACTTAATAAACGCAATACAAAGGAGACACCACGATGAATGCCCCTCGGCATGACGTTCGCTATGAACGCGGGACACTTGCGCTGCTCGGCATTGGGTTTGGACTGGTCGGCTTCGACCGCTGGCTGCTCGCTCCGCTGTTTCCGCACATCATGCACGACCTGGGGCTGAACTATTCGCAACTGGGCAGCCTCGTGGGAATACTGGGCGTCGCGTGGGGCCTTTGGTCAATCGCCATGGGACCGCTTGCAGACCGCATCGGCCGGAAGAAGATTCTTGTGACGACGATGATCGCCTTCTCGGTGTTGTCGAGTCTTTCCGGATTGGCGACAGGCTTTCTCAGCCTGCTGCTGTTGCGCGCCGCAATGGGCGTCGCCGAGGGCGCATTCACGCCGGCGAGCATCGCCGCGAATAGCGAGGCTTCGCTGCCGGCGCGCCGCGGACTCAATCAGGGCATACAGATCAGCATGATCCCTTTAATGGGTCTCGGCTTCGCGCCTATCGTCGCCACGCAATTGCTTGAGATCGTCCCAAACTGGCATTGGGTGTTCACGCTGTCGGCCGTGCCCGGCTTCATCGTTGCAGCGCTGATCTGGCGCTGCGTGCGTGATCGCGATACGCCCACGGTCCACACGTCGCGGGAACCGGTCGATCGGCCGCGCTGGACTGAGCTCTTTGCAAGCCGCAACGTCGCGGTCGCCACCCTCGCCATTCTTTGCGCAATGAGCGGGATATTCGTGATTGGCGCGATGGTGCCGACGTACCTGGTTTCAGTTGTTCATCTCGACATGCGGAGCATGGGATTCGTCGCGTCGGCAGTGGGATTCGGCGGCTTTATTGGGTGTTTTGCGCTTGCCGGTCTCTCGGACTTCATCGGACGCCGTCCGACTGCCTTGATCGGGTTTGTCTGTGCGGCCGCTCTTTTGTATCTGTTTTCGTGCACGGGTCCCAATCCGACGATGCTGTTCATTCTGCTGTTCGGTGTCGCGATGTTCTCGATGGGTCTGTTGAGCCTGCTCAGTGGTCCGATCGCGACAGAGGCCGCACCCGTCGGACTCATTGCATCGACGATCGGTTTCGTGTCGGGCGTGGGCGAGACGTTTGGCGGCGGGGTTGCGCCGGTCATCGCAGGTTTCATCGCCCAGCATTTCGGCCTTGCACGTACGCTCGATTTCGCGCTTTACAGCCTGGCCACCGGAGCAGTGGTCGCGTTCTTCCTCATCGAAACCGCGCCGCGCAAGCGCCGTGATGGAGCGGCACAGGCGCAGCCGGCCGCGGACGGCATCGGCGGTGTCATCGCGCGTAACGGCGACGCATGAGCTCGCGTTCGAGAAACACACACGCTCGCTAACACCAATACGACTACTGCCATGCTTCCAGTACTTGTCAACGTTTCATTCGCCCATTGCACGCCGTTTCCAGCGTTGTCTACCGATACGCATGCACTTGCGTTGGCCTATTGGGCGCCTGTGGGCTTGCGCGGGGCGGACTGCATCGGGACCTTCTTGCATGAGTGGGACGCAAACGCGGCTTTGCTAAAGCAGATCTCCGACGATCCCGCGACTGCTGACGGAATCACAAAGCATGGCATGCCGCTTTCGAGCTTTCGCATGCATGCTCCAGTCGCACCACGCCAAGTCTATTGCACGATCGGCAATTACCGCAGCCAACTCCTGCAAGCCGCTCTCGATGCGGACGACGGACCGGATGGTCCCGGCGCCGCCGGACGCCGCACTGCCTTGCTGAATTCCGTTGAAACGCGGCGCCGCGATGGCGCTCCATACATCTGTCTAAAAGGTCCTGCCTACGTTTCAGGACCGAATGATTTGCTGCCTGTTTCGCGCGATCTCAAGACGCTCGACTGGGAAGTGGAGATTGGTGTCGTGATCGGCAAAAGCGCAGTACATGTCCGCGCCGAAGATGCGCTCGACTGCATTGCCGGCTATTGTGTCGTCAATGACATCACGTTGCGCGAGCGGGTATTTCGTCAGGACGCACCCGCGTTGGGCACGGACTGGCTGCAATCGAAATCGCGGCCGGGCTGGCTTCCTGCCGGACCGTGGATGGTTCCCGCATGGAATATCGCCGATGCACAACAGCTCAGGTTATGGCTTCGTCTGAACGGATCCTTGATGCAGGACGGAGTAGCCAGCGACATGATCTTCAGCATTAGCGAGCAGATTGCCTATCTTTCGAACTTCACGCGGCTCGAGCCCGGCGACCTGATTTGCACCGGTGCGCCAGCCGGCCTCGGCACCCACTATGGACGCTACTTGCGCCCCGGCGATGTCGTCGAAGCGGGCATTGATGGTCTCGGTTCGCAGCGATTGACGTGTACCGAGGTTTAAGTACTTCTTAACCTGAAACTTCGTAGTTTGCAGAAACCAACAACATGGATTTCAAAGAGGAGATCATCGTGCATAAATGTTCACGACAATGGGTCGCAGCGTTGCTCATATCGGCCATGCCGCTTGCGGCGCAAGCACAGGGGGTGGCGGCGAGCGCCCCCGTACAGTCGCAGCCCGACATGACGCCGGCTTCGGCGAGCAAGGCTGACAGCAAGGCACAGAAGCAGGCGCTCAAGGCGCAATGCAAGGCCGAGAGAAAACAGGCGCGTCAGGTGAGGAATGCGGAATTGCAGAACCTTCAGCGCAACGGCTATGGACCGCAGGCAGCGCCTGACCAGTATCCCGAGAACCTGTTGAATGCCGAGCGCAAGTCCGCGCCTCAGAAGACAGCGCCGGCAGTGCCCGCATCTTCGAATTGATCGACTCGGTTGGACGAACCATAAAGGAGTTGAAATGGAAAGGAGACAATACACGTCCATCGCGAAGATCCTCCACTGGACGATGGCGCTGGCGATCATTTGCGCATGGATTGCGGGGTACTACTCCAGCACGCTGAGCCTTGCGCAGAAGATTCAAACTGACAGCATCATGCTGCACAAGTCGATCGCGACGATTACGCTGTTCCTGCTGGCGGCGCGGATTCCATGGCGGCTCACGCACGGGGCGCCCGCGGCGTCATGCGGAGTGCCATCGCTGGAGCGCGCCGCAGCGCGCGTTGGGCACTTGCTTCTCTACTTATGCATGCTTGCGCTGCCATTGTCGGGATGGCTCTGGAGTTCGGCGGCGGGATTCAAGATTCCGGTGGCCGGCCTGTTTTTCTTGCCGCCATTGATGGATAAGACGCCTGCGCTTGTACCCATCTTCAAACAGGTGCACATCTACCTCGCGTATGCCATCGCTATTCTGGTTTGCGGACATGTATTGATGGCGTTGAAGCACTACTTTGTGGATCGCAGCGATTCTCTCGAGTCGATGTTGCCGTCCTGCTTTGTCCGCCGGCGCGATGGCAGCGAGCAGAAAGAGCGTATCTGGCCGGTATGAAAGACTCGAAGGTGATCGTCGCGATCAACGAGGACCCGGAAGCGCCGATTTTTAGCGTCGCCGATTATGGTCTGGTGGGCGACCTGTTCACGGTCGTGCCGGAGTTCGAGGCAATTCTGTCTTAAGTATACGTCGAGGGGAAAGTCCAAGTCGGATGAGGTGACACGTGAGCAATTTGGATGATATGAGGCATGTCAGAGCGGCGGCGGCTTTAGCCGCTAACGCCGAAGATGCCTCCATTTGGCGGTGGTTACGTCGCCACGGATAGCAGCTTCGATAAAGCCATCCGGATCGCGAGGGAAACCGTAAAATCAAAGAAGACCATATCGCAGCGCCCAGCGCGGAGCAGACGCGCCGCTTGATCCAGATGGTCGTTTCAGCCGCAGGAAAGCTCTGAGGCCGTTTCCGAGCTTAGGCTACATTTGGACGTGCCGCGGTTAATCTCTTCGGCGGATGTCATCCGTACCGTGGCAGATACCGCCACTGGACTGCCAGCGTCCGGTCTGCGAACGGCGGATTCAAGCAGCCGTTGAGCTTAATTTCTCGACGGGCGGCTCCGGCCAGACAGCGGACCGTCGCACGACGACGGTCGCCGGCGCAGAAGCGGTGCGCGGCCCTACGCGATATAAAGACGAAATCGCTTGACGTAGCGCTGCTTAAAAGCAGTGTTCCGGCGCAGGGAAGCGATTGTCCTTCACTGCCTTGATATAGGCGCGGATCGCTCCTTCGATGCTCGACTGCCCGTCCATGAAGTTACGCACGAAGCGAGCGGTCTTGCCGGGGAACACGCCCAACATGTCGTGCATCACAAGCACTTGCCCCGAACAGTCCGGACCGGCGCCAATACCGATGGTCGGGATGTCTAGCATCTCCGTCACCTCCTTGCCCAGTGAGGTCGGGATGGCCTCAAGAAGGAGGAGAGATGCGCCTGCCGCCTGCAGTGCCATAGCATCGGCTTTCAATTGCTCTGCGTCTTCCGTTTTTTTGCCCTGTACCTTGAACCCGCCGAGTCGATGCACGGATTGCGGCGTCAGGCCCAGATGAGCGAAAACTGGTACGCCACGCTCGGTGAGAAATTTCACGGTATCGACCAGCCAGGCGCCTCCTTCGAGTTTGACCATATGCGCACCTGCCTGCATGAGTTTCACTGCATTGTCGAATGCGGACTGCGGAGTTGCATAGGTACCGAATGGCATGTCAGCGGCCACCAATGCAGATCGGTTCCCTCGGGTGACGGACGCTGTGTGATAAGCAATATCCGCAAGCGTGACCGGCAATGTCGTGCTGTGCCCCTGCAACACATTGCCGAGCGAATCCCCCACTAGCAGCACATCAACACCGCAGCGGTCCATCAGCGATGCGAAGCTGGCGTCGTAACAGGTCAGCATCACAATCTTTTCGCCCGCACTTTTCATGTTCAATAGTGAAGGCGCAGTGACCGCTTTGCTGCGCACGGTGCTCTCGCCTTCTTGAAGATATCCCGACATATTCACTACCCGATGTTAAAAAAGTTCACACTTGTCGCGTGTTGGCCGAGCTTCCAAAGAGCAGGTCGGGCTCATGCCACGTTCGACTGGGTTCAAGTTGCCATCGCCTGACGCTCGAGCGCGGAGGGACATGATAAAAGACTATGTCGCGCTCCCCGGATACGAAGCAACACTTTGTGTTCGCTCCTGAGACGTCGACTGAGTGCTTCGGGCCGGTATTGCACCTATCCCAACGGGCCGAGTGCGGCTCCATACCGGAGCTCATCGGAACCACCGAACTCGTCTCGCCAGGCTGCGCCGGCTGCCGTCAACCTGGTCCTACTTCTCCACCTTGTCGTGCATCACCATAATCGTTTGTTGCATCAGTGCACAAAGCACTTCATGGCCGTCCTTGACGGCGAATACCTCTGCCTGAGTGACGATTAGCGTACGACCAGGACGGACAACCTGGCCGCGGGCGATCAGGGTTTCGCCGTCGGCCGGAGCGACCAGATTCATCTTGTACTCGACGGTCAATACAGAGGCACTGGCCGGCACCGTGGTCATCGCAGCGTAGCCGCCTGCCGAATCGGCAATCATGCCCACCACACCGCCATGTACAAAGCCGTGCTGCTGCTCGACGCCGCTCCAAACAGGTAGGTGAATTTCAGTGCGGCCGTGCTCGATCACGGGCAAGGTCGCCTGGATCAGCGCCATAGCATTCTGGCGCGTGAAGCTGGCGCGGACGCGCTCGGCGAAGAGGGGGTCGGGAGTATGTGCCATAAAGAGCGATTGTATTGGTAAATTCCCCGCCATGGCGCGACGCGAGCGGCTGCGTCGCCGATGACGCGACCGACAGCACTACGGACGCATGTGGCGATTGCTTTTGTTTGGCGCACTCGCGTGAGTCATTCTTCTTGCGCCAGCCGCACGAGTATGTCGGCTAGGGCACGAATCTTCGGCTGAGCCGCGCGTTGAGATGGATATACCAGAAAGTACGACGCACTGTTTTGCACCACCTCGCGAAACGGCGTCACCAGGGAACCTGCAGCGAGTCGTTCTTTTGCCATGCGTGGATCGCCGATTGCAACCCCATGACCTTCTGCCGCGGCAGTGAGCGTCAATTCAAGCGTATCGAATACAAGTCCACGCCGGGCATTGATGTGCGTCGCCCCGACACCATCAAGCCAACCACGCCATTCCGCATAACCAGGTCCAGGATGAAGCAGCGTGGCGTCCGCTAGATCGGCGACCGATTTCAGAGACGCAGCTAATGCGGGTGTGCACATTGGCGCGAGCGTCTCGGCAAACAGCGGTACCGCTTCTACGCCCACCCACTGTCCGGTGCCACGCACGACAATGGCGTCGACATCCGGCGCGCTGAAATCCGGCATGTCGTCAGCAGATGTCGAGATGCGCAGTTCAGTGCCGCCCAGCGCATTGTTGATATCTGCCAGCCGTGGAAGCAACCAGCGAATCGCAAACGTGGACGGTAACCGCACCGTGATCACCGACGCCGCGCCATGCTGAATTGCAGAATGCTGAACGAGCTGCGTCAGCACGTGGACTGCCACCGTAAGCAGCGTGTCCCCCTCTGCGGTCAATGCCAGCCCCGACGCGTGGCGCACGAACAGCGCACATTGATAGTGCGCTTCCAGTTGCTGGATCTGCCGACTGACCGCTCCCTGCGTGCGGCACAGATGATCCGCGGCCTTACTCACGCTGCCGAGAGACGCCGCAGCGACGAACGCCTGAAACCCAGCTAGCGACGGCAGCGGGCGGGTCAGATCAGCCAGCGGGTATGTTCCGGTTGCATACCCGCCTTGCGAATATTTCGATTGTTCGGTCATTAGCGCGTCGCTATCGTGTTTCAACTAGGGGCGTGCTCGTTCGACCGGGCCGCATCTTTAACGAATTATCGGAGGTTACTGTGGTGTCGTCGCCGGAATTACTCTATACGCAGCAGGTTCGCACCTACCTCAAAGAGCTGGAGCGCGGCGACGTCGCCGCGATCTGCGCACTGTTTGCGCCGGATGCACAGATTTTCTCGCCGTTTCTCGGTTGGATGCAAGCGGCGCCGTTCTTTGCCAAGGTCAGCGAAGCGTCCGGAGAGAGCACGATTACGCCTATCGATATCTGCGTCAGCACAACGGGCGCCAGGCGTGCGACGGGTTACTTCATCTACGATTGGGTGCTGAAAGACGGTTCCGCCGTGCGCTTCGAGTGCGTCGATGTGTTCGAGTTCGACGCCAACGGGCTGGTCGAGCGCATGATAATTGTGTACGACACTTATCCGATCCGCAGCACCGTCGGCGATAAGTACGCGTAGTGTGGACCGCACATGCTCGCGCTGCATGTGCCTGAAACACATGCACAGAGGTGATTGAACCGTGACGCAGTGCCGCGCTGGGTGGACATGTGTTGCGCTGTTCCGGCTGTGCACAGGTCGAGGTCGCCTACAACTCGTGCCGCAACCGCCATTGCCCCCAGGTGCCAGGCGAGCGCCGCACGCCGCCGATCCGGGGCGTGTGGGCGCACAGACCGGTGCCACGCTCGTGCTGCATAAGTGGGGCTCGGCACTGACGCATCATCCACACTTGCATGGCATTGTCCCGGCGGGGGCCTGTCGCACTATACCTACCGCGTCGCCATCTCCAACCAGCGGCTCCTCGCGCTCGTGCACGACGCGGCTAACATACGTTGGGGTGAATCCTGAGTCCACCCCGATTCAAGCAGCGATCGAACGCGGGATAACCCCTAAGGCGCACGCCGATGACCGTCTTGCCCGTCCTGTCACGGCTTCTTCATTCACCTTAACAAGATCGTTAGCTCGGAGATAACGAATTCCCGCCGGGCGTAATTGAACCGATGCCGCTCGCACCATAGACTCGATTCAAGTTTCCAGCGAGAGTGGTATGTCCAATCAAAGTCCGTCCCATTCCGGCTCTGCCACCCGCCTTGCGGAAAAACATCGCCGACTGCCGCCCGTCGGTTCGATCACGGATGACGTGGTATTGCCGATCGACTGAATCGTGGGCGTCGTTCGAAACCTGATTTCGCCGGGCGATATGGGAGTTCGCCAGATCACAAAATGCCAGCGAATTCTTGCTACGTCAGCCTACCTGGCCTTCTCTAACGCCGCCTCGTCAGTGTCTGCTTCGGGTCACCCGTAGCGGACATATGGAAGTTGAAATTTGTCGCCGAAAAGCGGACACGTGTCGACAGCTTCGGCCATTGTCGCGGACGCCGACCGAGGAAAGCGACAGTAGTGAGCACATGGATACGTTGCATATCTCGTATCCGTAGGCAAGGTTCCGCGCTTGCTCCGGACGCGCACCGCGCGTGCGGCCATCCAGTGAGTAACGAGAATATATAGGAGATATAAGATGCACAGGTCAGCTTGGGTAAAGGCTTCGGTCGTATGCGCGGTGTTTGCGCTGGCCGGTTGTGGCGGCAACGATAAGGTGGGAACGGGACCACACTTTGTCGCCGACATTGCGGTGCCGAACGTGAAAGCGGGGGTCAATTTTTCGTTCGATATCGGCATCACGAACGGCAACCGCTACTATTTCACCGATCGCAATAACGCGGCTCTGGACGTGATAGACATTCCGACCAAGACCTTTGTCAAGGCGATCCAGGGCAGCGGGAATCTCGCATTCGCAGGTCTTGGGTCGGCGAATTCGACGTCCGGGCCCGATGGCGCAACGCCGGTCGGCAGCCTCATCTATACCGGTGACGTCAACTCCGTGAAAATCGTCGACCCTGCTGCGGGCGCCGTGCTCACCAACATCCCTGTCAGCGCCACCGGCGTGCGGGCGGACGAAGGTTGCCTCGACTCGACGCACGGCGTTTTCATGATCTCCAGTCCCGAAGAGCCGACGCCATTCGCGACTTTCATCAGCACCACTACGCAAAGTGTGATCGCGAAAGTCACCTTCACGGACGCGGCCGGTCAACCCACCGCGGGGCTGGAGGCGTGCGTGTACGACGCGGCGAGCGACAACTTCTATGTCAACGTCGATGGAAGTACTGCAAATCCGCATGGCGAACTGGTCAAGCTGCCCGGCGCGGCGATTCGCGCGATACCGTCTGGGACGACGCAGAATTACGCGGCCCTTTCGGGTGTAGCGATGTACCCGGAAGGCAATTGCGATCCGACCGGTCTCGCGCTGGGGCCGGGCACCGACATCGCCGTTGGGTGCCGCGAGGCGACTACAGGCTCACCACTGTTGATGCAAATCTTCAATCGGGCAAGCGGCGCGCTCGTCGCTTCACTTAACGCGGGCGGCGGCGATCAACTCGAATACGACGCCGCGACGAACCGATACTACAACGCGACAAGCCGGTGGACTGCATCGGGCAACGCTTCGACGAACGGAACGTGCAGCGCGGCCTCGCCGTGCACACCGATGCTCACGATCGTCGACGCTGGCTCGCGCAGCGTTGCGGCGCGGCTTAACACCGGCAACAATGCGCATTCGGTCGCGATTGATCCCGCAACTGGGCTCGTCTTTGTTCCCTACTCTTCTGCCACCGCGCCGGCTGGTTGTCCGGGCTGTGCATCGAACGGGTTTGTCAACGGAGGGGTATCTGTGTTTGCCGCCCGATAGCAGCACGGCAAGCGGGCGATCGATATAGCCGGGGCTGGCGTGCTATCAAGCGTCCAGATCCCGGCCACCTGAGGTTGCCCGGAACGCAATGTGTGTCGGCGGCTCAAGCCAGGCTGCAGCGGCGGGAGTCGGAGCCCTTTTTGTCGAGGAAACACCCACATGAAGCCATTCGGAGGAGAGAACTTGCCCGACATCGAATCAATGACGCGAGAGAGCCGCGTTTTCAACGTACCCGATGCGTTTTCAAAGGGGGCGACAATCCCAGGTATGGAACATTACGATGCGCTCTGCGCCGAAGCCGAACGGGATTATGAAGGATTCTGGGCCCGCCTCGCCCGGACCAATCTGTTGTGGTCGAAGCCGTTCACCGAAGTTCTTGATGAAAGCAACGCGCCGTTATATCGATGGTTTGGCGACGGCCAGCTCAATGCGTCATACAACTGTCTGGATCGCAACCTCGACAACGGGAACGGCGACAAGTTGGCCATCCTGTTCGAGGCCGATGACGGCACCCTGACGAGCGTCACGTACCGTGAGTTGCATGCCAGAGTCTGCCGCTTCGCGAACGCGCTCAAGGACCTTGGCGTCGCCAGGGGCGATCGTGTCGTCATCTATCTGCCGATGTCCATCGAAGGTGTAGTGGCGATGCAGGCTTGCGCGCGTATCGGAGCGACGCATTCGGTGGTATTCGGTGGCTTTTCCGCGAAGGCGCTACAGGAGCGTGTCTCGGATCTCGGTGCAGTAGTGCTTGTCACGGCAGATGAACAGATGCGGGCGGGGAAAGCGCTCCCGCTTAAAGCGATTGCGGATGAGGCGATCGAACTGGGAGGTTGCGAATCCGTGCGTCACATGGTCGTTTACCGGCGAACGGGCGGCAGGATCAGGTGGACAGAAAATCGTGACCGCTGGATGCACGAAATTTCGGCAGACCAGTCCGATATCTGCGACGCCGAACCGGTAGACGCCGAGCACCCTCTCTTTGTGCTGTACACCTCCGGATCCACAGGGCGGCCCAAGGGTGTGCAGCACAGCACGGCCGGCTACCTTCTGTGGGCTATGCTCACGATGAAATGGACCTTCGACATCAAGGCCGACGACGTGTTCTGGTGTACCGCCGATATCGGCTGGATCACAGGGCATACCTATATCGCGTACGGGCCGCTCGCAGCGGGCGCGACGCAAGTGATGTTCGAAGGCGTGCCAACTTACCCGGACGCGGGTCGCTTCTGGGAAATGATCGCGCGCCACAAGGTAAGTGTTTTTTATACCGCGCCCACAGCTATCCGGTCACTGATCAAGGCGGCGGAAGCGGATGCCGAAGTCCATCCTGCGGGCTATAACCTCGCGAGCTTGAGACTACTGGGCACCGTCGGCGAACCGATCAGCCCTGATACGTGGATGTGGTACTACCATCACGTCGGTGGGGACCGCTGCCCGATAGTCGATACATTCTGGCAGACCGAAACGGGGGGGCACATGATTGCGCCTTTGCCGGGCGCCACCCCGCTCGTTCCAGGTTCGTGCACGCTTCCGTTGCCGGGCATCATGGCGTCGGTTGTCGATGAAACCGGGCAGGTGTTGCCCAACGGCAGCGGCGGCCTCCTCGCCATCAAGCGCCCATGGCCGTCGATGATCCGTACGATCTGGGCTGATACCGAACGGTTCAGGCAGAGTTATTTCCCGGCGGAACTTGGAGGGGACGTGTATCTCGCCGGGGATGGGGCGATCCGCGACAAGGACAGCGGATATTTCACCATCACAGGACGCATCGACGATGTGCTCAACGTCTCCGGCCACCGGATGGGTACGATGGAGATCGAGTCCGCGCTGGTCGCTCATCCCATGGTCGCCGAGGCGGCTGTGGTGGGGCGCTCTGACGAAGTGACCGGGGAAGCCATCTGCGCCTTCGTGGTACTCAAGCTTGAATGCCCGTCCGGCTCGGAAGCGCGGCAACTCGCCACGGAATTGCGTAAGTGGGTTGGCACGGAGATCGGACCCATTGCCAAACCGAAGGACATCCGGTTCGGCGACAATTTGCCGAAGACGCGCTCGGGAAAGATCATGAGACGATTACTGCGTTCCCTGGCAAAAGGCGAAAAGATCACGCAGGATGTCTCGACCCTCGAGAATCCGTCCATTCTGGACCAACTGGGCGAGGCGTTCTAGTGGATGTGTTGGAGAAGAAAATGTGATTCCCGCCTCGAAGACCTGTCATTGTCTTCATGGGTGGACACAAGGTCTCACTGAAGCATGCGGGATTAACGCTATATGTCAGAAGCGGAGACGAGCCGATAATCGTCGAATCAGATCATTTAACAGTTCAAGATGCGCGACCGAATCGACGACGAAATCACCTTTCGCAAGCTGGAAGTGCTGCTCGCATTCATGGACACCGGCAATCTGTCGAAGGCAGCGGAGGCTCTGAATGTGAGCACGGTCAGCGTGCACCGGGCGCTGCATTCGCTCGAACAAGGCGTGCGGTGTGCGCTGTTCCGGCACGAGGGCCGCAACCTGAAGTCGACGGAAGCCGCTCAAATGCTTGCCGATGTAGCACAGGAGGTGATCACGCTGATGTCCGATGGCATTCGCGCGACGCGTGAGGCCGCGGGTTACTCGTCGCATCGTCTGAAGATTGGCTCCCTGTATTCGCTGACCATCAAGACAGTGCCCGGCATCGTCATCGATATCAAGGTGCGGCGGCCGACGCTTCAGGTCGAGCTCGTGCTTGGGCCGAATGCCGAACTGTTGGAGAAGTTGAAGCTGGGCGTCATCGATGCCGCCCTGATGGCGGTGCCCGACGCCGAGCCTGAAGTGGAATCCATTCCGCTGTTCGAAGATGACATCTTTTTCGCAGCGCCCGCCGGATCGCCCTACGCTAATCAAGAAGCAGTCGATTTGAGGGACTGTCGCAACGAGACATTCGTTTCGCTAGGCGAGGGCTTCGCGACGTATCACGGCTTTCTGGAGGCGTTTCGCGTCGCGGACTTCACTCCGAACGTCACCATGAGAGTCGGCGATATATTTTCGCTGATGAACCTTGTGAGCGGCGGGGTCGGTTATACGCTTTTGCCGGGGCGTGTACGCGGTGTATTCGGCGACAAGGTGCAATTCATTCCGCTGCAGCCGCGATACCTGATGCGCCAGACCATTGGCGTGAGCTTCCTGCGTGCACGCGAACGGGATCCGAACCTGCTCGCGCTCATGGCCGTCTGCCGCCTTCGCACGAGAAGCGTCGACTGACCGCCACTCCTCAGGCTGCCATTACTGGCGTACCTGTTCCCGCTCAATGAGCGTGCCAAGGTCCGGAAGTGAAGTTGCGCTGCATACCGCGATCCCCTCCGTGAAAATCGCGCTGTTCAGCCGGGTCAGCATGCTGGATGGCGGCATCTCGATCGCGAGGCGCGCGCCTCGTTCCCACGCGAGCCTCACTGTATCGTCCCAGCGCACCTGCCGCGCCATGTTGCCTGCAAGATCGGCCGCGATGCGCGGGCCATCGAAAAGCGGGCGTGCAATGCTGCTGCTCAGGTACACAAGGCGAGGCGCGCTCACGGAGACCTGGCCGAAGGCATCGGCGAGCGCAGTCGCGGACGCGTCGAGCAAGGTGCAATGCGAAGGGACCGCCACGTCGAGACGCTCACAGCGTTGCGCCCCGTGCTCACCCGCGAGTGTTGCGAGGCGTTGCATGGCGGCATCGCTGCCCGCGACCACCATCTGCGTCCGGGCGTTGATGTTTGCCAGAAAGACCGGCATGGCCGGGCTGTTCACTTCCGCGATCAATCGTTCGAGCGCGCGCTGCGTCATGCCGACGATCGCGGTCATGCCGTAGCCGTGCGGGAAAGCTTGTTCCATCAACTGGCCGCGCAACGCGACGAGCCTGACGGCATCGGCGTAGGGCAGAGCGCCCGCGACCACGGCGGCTGGATAGGCGCCGATCGAAAGGCCCGTGACCATATCGGGTGTATGGCCGAAGGCGCTGATGACGCGCGCCTGGGCGACGCCCGCGATCAGCAGGCAAAGCTGGACCGCGACGGTGGAGCGCAGCGAGTTCGTGTCGTCGAGCGACAGGGCGTCGTAGCCCAGCGCGTCGCTGGCTTCTTCCAGTGCATGAGCAACCTCGGCGTGATCCGGCAACGCGTGCAGCATGCCGCTGCGCTGCGCGCCCTGGCCGGGGAACGTGAATAGCACGCTCACGATGCGCCGGCGGCCCACGGGCCCGCTGCCTGCAGGGAGTCGTGCGGCTGGAGCAGGCCGTCGACGGTTTCGGGGATAGACAAGCGATTCTCCTTCACGCCGCACATGCGAGGCTCCGCGTTTCAGGTACCCATCAGCGCTTTCGTCGCGAAGAACAGTACCGACGGTCCGAGCAGGCAGCCGACGCCCGTGTGAAACGTTGCGATCAGCGCGCCGTAGGGGACGAGGCGCCGGTCGGTCGCGGCGAGCCCTGCGCTCACGCCGCTGACGGTGCCCGCCAGTCCGCCAAAAATCATCGCGGAGCGCGGCGTCTTCAGTCCCATGAAGCCTGCTGCGAGCGGCGTGCCGATCATCACGATAATTGCCTTGATCAGCCCTGCGGCGATGCTGAGCGCCATCACATCGGAACTGGCGCCGATCGCGGCTCCCGTCACCGGTCCCACGATGTAGGTGACCGCTCCCGCACCGATGGTGGTCATACTGACCGCGTCGGTGTAGCCGAATGCGTGAGCGATGCTCGCACCGACGATGAACGGCAATACGGTTCCGAGCAGCAGTGACACTACGCCGATAAGCCCGGCCTTGCGCGCCTCGGTGGCCTGCACCTCGAACGCTGTCGCGACGATGGCGAAGTCCCGCAGCATCGCTCCACCCATCAGGCCGACGCCTGTGAAGAGCGGCAGGTCGGCGAGACCTTTTTGTCCTCCGGTGAATACACCGCCAACATAGGCCAGCGCGAGGCCTATCACGATAGCGATGGCCGAGCCGTGCACGCGCCCGAACGTCAGCTTGCGCGAAATAAGCGACGACACCCACATGATGAGACCGACCAGCGCAAACGAGGCAACAAGGCCGTTCTGGATCAATACTTTATCGAGCATATGGAACATGACGCACTCCTGCTTCAGATTTCTTCAAGTTGCGGAGCGTTCACGAACGACGTGCTGTCGTGACCGGTGCGGGAAAGAATGGCGATGCAGCATGCGCAGAGGGCTGCGGCGCCCAATGCCGAAAGGAGCGCGACCGGACCGCCCTTGAGTGCGGCAACGACGTTCTGGTTGGCGGCCATGGCGACCACCACGGGGATATACATCGCGCCCCAGAAGCCCACGCCCGCTTCGGTTTCCTGCGGCAGCAGCGCCTTCTTGTGCAGATAGAGACGCAGGAAAATCAGCAGCAGCATGGCGATGCCGACGCCGCCGACATTCGTCTTCACGCCGATCGCGACCCCGAGCAGGTCGCCGAGAAAGAGTCCCGCCAGATGGCAGAACGCGAGCAGTGCAGTTCCATAGATGATCATGTTGCGTCTCCTGTAGTAGCTTTATCGGCTCGATGTCGGCCGGATTTGTTTGCGCCGGGGGCGGCGCTTCAACACTGGTATCGCTGCGTGTTCAGCGCCATTGCTCGCGCAGCTTCTGACGCACCTTCACCGAGGCCGCGCGGTGTACGCTGCCGAGCCGGCCGCCCAGGCCGCGCGACGGGTCGGCGCGGATGTCGTCGAGTGCGGCTTGCAGCGTCTGTTCCACGATGGATTGATCGGCGAGCGTCGGTGCATCGGCGTTGCTCACGCTGAGCAGTTTCCACAGCAATCCGAGCGAGGCGTAACTGTCGATGTCATAGGCCATCGGCGGCACGCGGGCCGTGAATGCTTCGAGATCGGCAACCGAGCGCAGCGTGACCCGCGCGGCGGATTCCTTGCCCATCGCGTGAACCATGACCTGCGAATCCGCAAGTGCTACCAGGCGGTTCGCCTGATAGCCGTGCGCGAGAAAGGCACCGGACATCGCACGCCCCACGATCAGACCGATCACCGGATGGCCGGCGAGGCGCGCGCTCGCGTAGGCATCGGCGGCGCCGGCCAGGGCCTGATGGATGCCATAGGCTTCCTCCCGTCGGCCATACGCCTGGCTCGCGACGTCAATGACCGCGACAATCGCGCGCTTCTCGCGGCGCTTGTCGTCCTGTTGAGCATCGGCATCGACAACTTCGCGCACCGCCCGGGCGATCTCCCATGCTTCGACGAGACCGATCTCGCCGCTGCGTGCACGCGGGAAGGGATTATCGGGGTCCGGCACCACGGCAATGAAGCGCGCCGGATGGTCGCCCAGCCGTGCGTCGGCGACACGCACCGAGGGCCGGTAGTTCGGTTGCAACGGCGTGCTGAAAGTAAGCGCATCCAGCCAGACGGCGCCGCGCTTCGAAAACTCGCCCGTGTTCATGACTGGAACCCCTTGCCGTAGATGGCGACCACATTTTCCGGGCTGCTCTGCTCGCTCGGATCGATTTCGGAAAGCCGTTGCAGAAAACCCGCGACACGTTCGCTGCGGCACGCTTCGGGACGCCCCGCGCGGAAGCGTTCGATTACAGCGGTCCGGACCGCATCGGCGTCGTCGCCGACGTACACATCGACCAGACCCGTGCGATACCGTTGTTCGCCACCCGTGAAGCTCCAGATCATCGGACGGTCGCGTGAGTCGAATTCCGTGATCCCCGCTTCCTGCTCGATGACGGCCGGTCCGTTAAGACCGAGGCGTGCTTCGCGGGTCGCAATCAGATAGCTGCACAGGCCGGCTGCGATCGACATGCCGCCATAGCAGCCGATCGGGCCCGCCGTGATTCCGATTACCGGCTGATAGCGCCGCAAATCGACGATGGCCGCGTGGATCTCCGCGATCGCCGCGAGCCCGAGGTTCGCCTCCTGCAACCGGACGCCGCCGGTTTCGAAGAGAATGACGGCGCGCGTCGGGATGCCGTTGCGGTTATCTTCGGCAGCGAGTTCGAGGCTGCCGGCGATCTTCGCCGCCGATACTTCGCCCATGCTGCCGCCCTGGAAGCCGCCATCGATGCCGAGCACGACGGCGGGCAGTCCGTCGATGGATCCTCTGGCGACTACGGTGCCGTCGTCGGCCTGGGTCACGATGCCCTGGCGCGCAAGCCATGGTGAGCTCACGCGCTCGAACGAATCAAGCAGTTCGCTGAAGGTACCTTCGTCGAGCAGCTTCTTCGCGCGGCTGCGCGCATTGAGTTCAATGAAGCTTTCACGCGCGAGCAGTTCCTGTGCATCCATGTTCTTCACGCTCCACCGGTTTGAGTCAGTGCTTCGAACACCTGCCCGACACGCATGCGCACGACGCCTGGCGTCGCGCCGAAATCGTTGATTTCGAGCTTTGCGGCAGGCAACGAGCCGTCACTAAAGATGCGCTCGAGCACGGCTTCCCAGACGCGGCTCATGCCATCCACCGAAGTGGTGATGTTCACGACAGTGCGGTTCCCGTCATTCGTTTCGAGCAGTACTTCGAGGTCCCCGGACGCGACGACCCCTGCAAGTGCGCGGCCTCGGGCGGGGGAGCCCGCAGGGAAATCAAGGACGATGGTTTCCATTTGCTTTCCTATGCCTTCGTCGTGTGAGGGGCTTCGTTTTGAAGCCTGTCGAGAAAGAGTGCGGCGGCGAGCAGATCGGCCGCACCGCCGGGTGACACATGAAGTTCGACGAGCCGCCGGTCCAGTGCCTTCAGCTGACGGCGGCCCGCAAGCACGGCGGCTCCTCCGTGCTCCAGTACGCGTCGTGCTCCGCCTTGCGTCTCGGCGAGGGCGCTGCGTCCGCCTCGTGCGAGCACACAGGTGTCGTCGAGACTCGCCATAACGGCGAGCAGTGCGTTCAGCCGGGCTGCCGTTTCACTGTCGCCTCGGAGGCGCGAACTGGCGAGTTCCGGCAGGGCAACCTCAACCACGTGCGGAAAGCCTGACTGCGCCTGACCACGTGCGCCGCCGACGTCATAGTCGAAACACGCCTGCTCGCCCTTGTGACCGGTCGCCGTGGGCGCGTGGCGGTCGGGCAGACGCGCGATCGATCCGGCGCGCGAGGCAACGCCATGGGGCGTGAGATCCGTGGGCTCGCGCGCCGCTGCGGTCACGAGCAGCCCGAGCGCCCAGATCGCGCCGCGATGGGTATTGACGCCACCCGTCGCGTGCAGCATCCGGATTTCGCCGACGCGTCCGATCGCACCGATGCGCTCGCGAAGCGCCAGCATCGGCCGGGTTTCGATGGCTGCGCGCGCCAGGTCCACAAAGGTCGGCTCCAACGCATGGGCCGACGTGCACATCAGGTTCCAGTCGAGGTCGTCGTGCGCGCCGCGGCTGCGAATATCGACGAGACCGGGCTTCGGCGCGAGCGTAACTTCCTCGATGAGTGCCGCGACCACGTGCCCACCCAGGCGTTCGGCGAGCGGGTCCAGGCCGGCGGTTTGCAGCTGCGGAAGGGGGCTCGGAGCCGAAGCCGTTGCAAGACTGTCGCGCATCACCAGCTCCTGAAGCGAGCGGGTGGGGCGTACAGCCCATCGGACCAGTCGACGAGATCCGCCATGCTCTTTGCGGCCAGCAGCGAGCGATTGGCTTCGTTGCGGTGAATGCCGAGATCCTCGGGCAGTGCGACAAAACCATCGCGACGCAGCGCCGCGAGCCTGTCTGCGCTGCTCGTCAGGCCAACCGGCGTGACACCGGCGACGGCGGCGATCATCTCCTTGCGGTGTTCAATGGAACGGGCCTTGTAGAGGTGGGCGATGCCTTCTTCCGTCAGCACATGGGTGACGTCGTCGCCATAGATCATGACCGGCGCGAGTGGCATGCCGGCTTCGCGACCCACTTCGACCGCGTCGATTGATTCGACGATGGTCGGCTGCCCACCCGCCTGGAACGTCTCGACCATCTGGACGACCAGCTTGCGGCCACGTTCGAGCGGGCTGTCGGTTTGCAGCAGATCGAGCCAGGCGGGCGACGCGTGGCGGCGGCCGTGCGGATCGTGTCCCATGTTCGGTGCGCCGCCGAAGCCGGTCAGCCGACCGTGCGTCACCGTCGAAGAGTTGCCGAGACCATCCATCTGCAGGGTTGAGCCGATGAACATGTCGACTGCGTATTGCCCCGCGAGCTGGCACAGCGCGCGATTGGAACGCATCGACCCGTCCCGGCCCGTGAAGAAGATGTCCGGGCGTTCCGCGACATAGGCTTCCATGCCCAGTTCGCCGCCGAAGCAGTGCACGCTCTCGACCCAGCCGGTTTCGATTGCCGGAATCAAGGTCGGGTGTGGGTTCAAGGTCCAGTGTTTGCAGATCTTGCCCTTGAGGCCGAGCTTTTCGCCGTAGGTCGGAAGGATCAGTTCGATTGCCGCTGTGTTGAAACCGATGCCGTGATTGAGTGACTGCACCTGATGCCGCTCGTAGATGCCGCGAATCGCCATCATTGCCATCAGCACTTGGATCGGCGTGATGAGACGCGGATCGCGTGTGAAAAGCGGTTCGATGAAAAACGGCTTGTCGGACTGAACCACGAAGTCGATCCACGAACCGGGGATATCCACACGCGGCAGGTCCTTCGGATCGTCGACGATTTCATTGACCTGCGCGATCACGATGCCGTCACGAAACGCAGCGGCTTCGACGAGCGCGGGCGTATCTTCGGTGCTCGGGCCGGTGTAGAGATTGCCTTGTCGGTCGGCCTTGTAGCCGGCCACGAGTACGACGTTGGGCGTCAGATCAACATAGAGCCGCGCGTACAGTTCGATGTAGGTATGGATCGCGCCGATTTCGAGAATGCCGTCTTGAAGGAACTGCGAGATGCGCAGGCTTTGCGTGCCGGCATAGGCGAAGTCGAGCTTTCTGGCAATGCCGCGCTCGAAGAGATCCAGATGTTCGGCGCGGCTCACGCTCGGGATGATCAGGTGCAGGCCGTTGACGATGCCCGGATCGACCCTGGCGAGCGAGCGTGACAGGAAATCAGCCTGTTTCTGGTTGTTGCCCTCGACGACAATCCGGTCGCCCGGCGCGATCAGGTTTTGAAGGACGTCGACGATGCGCTCGGTGGGCAATACCACGCCATCCGCAATCGATGCGACGCGCGCGAGGCGGCGATGTTTTTCCGCGCGCCGCGTGGCCCAATGGGACGGACTTTGACTGGACATGTGTGCTCTCGCTCTGGACATGAGATGAGTCTATGGAGCGAGGGGTATCGGTTCAATCACGTTCGGGGCAAGTCCGTTATCCCAAGGGTAATGATCTTGCGGGCGGAGCGCTAAAACCGTGAAAGGACTGGACGCGAGGGCTTGACCTCGTCACTTAGGGGTTTTCCCGTTCAACGTGAAAGCGCATCGTTCAGCGTATTCAGGCTGGGCATCGAATGCCCGGCACCACGCAGCGTCTCGACGAAGCGTTCGTCACGCTAC
Source organism: Paraburkholderia sp. IMGN_8 (assembly GCF_038050405.1). NCBI lineage: Bacteria > Pseudomonadati > Pseudomonadota > Betaproteobacteria > Burkholderiales > Burkholderiaceae > Paraburkholderia > Paraburkholderia sp. IMGN_8. Next base: position 605,664 of record NZ_CP150901.1, read on the forward strand.
GCGGCGAACTCGGCAGACAAGATCCTGATCGCGGTTCAGTCAATCTTCAGCCACGTCGATCGAGATCACAGTGCCTGTGTGCCGAGCACTTTCGATGTGCAGCTTCGCGTCGATCAACCTGGCACGTTCGACCATCCCTTGCAGGCCATACGAATATCCAGCACTGGCCTCAACCGTATCGAAGCCCCGGCCGTCATCACTGATCCTCAGTTCAACACCACTTTTGGTTCTGGATATCGTAATTTTCACCCGCGACGCGCCAGCATGGCGGGCGACGTTGGTCAACGACTCCTGCGCGATACGAAAAATTGCCGTCGCACGCGCGTCCGAAAACCGCGGTTCTGCACCCCGAACGTGGAGGTGACAGGGAATCCGGGTGTGACGCCTGAAATCATCGACGAGCCATTCGAGCGCTGACGCGAGACCAAAATTCAGCGCGACCGGCCTCAGATGGCTGGCAACGTTACGCACGATCTGGATGGTCTTGTCAACCAGCGCCCGCATCTCGTCGACCTTGTGCATCGCAGCCGAATCATTGGCAAGCTGCATCTCGAGCAAGGATACGTTCATTTTCAATGCTGTCAGCATTTGACCGAGTTCATCGTGAACTTCCATCGCGATGTGCTTTCTTTCCGCCTCGCGCACCGCCTCCATATGCGCGGACAACTGGCGCAACTGTTCGCGCGACTCCAGCAGTTCGAGTTCGGTGTGTTTGCGCTCGTCGGCCTTCAGTTCGAACTGGTTTCGATGGCCTCGCAGCTTGGCCACTACATGCTTGCGGACAGTCACATCGGTCAGCAAGCCTACGCGATCGTCGGGCGCGAGGCGGTGATGTTTTTGCTCGCTACGGGTGGCCCAGCGAGACTGAGACGGACTTTGGCTGGACATGTTTGCTCACCCTCAGGACATGGGGCGAGTCTATGGAGCGAAGGGTATCGGTTCAATCACGTTCGAGGGGGATTCGTTATCTCAAGGGTAATGTTCTTTTGATCTGATCTCTAACAGGCTGTTGAACTTGGGTCCCGTGTAAACGGGGTTTGAGCGACAGTCGTTATGGATATCGTGTTCATGATCTTTGGCAGTAGATGCGATGCGCGGAATGGATGAGATGCAGGGACCCCTGTTTACAACAGTCAAGCTGGAGGATTTCGTCCCGGCGGATCACCCGCTGCGGCCGATCCGGCTGCTGGTGAATGACGCGCTGAAACGGCTCAACGGACTGTTCAGCGTGATCTATGCTGACACCGGCCGGCCCTCGATTGCACCCGAGAAACTGCTGCGTGCGCTGCTGTTGCAGTGTTTTACTCGTTGCGCAGCGAGCGCATGCCGATGGAGCAGATACGCTACAACCTGCTGTTCCGCTGTCTAAAGCGACAGCTGATTTTTTGCGTCAACTTATGCTTCATTCGTCAAGGGCGCACACACCTGAACCCCGCATAAACATACTGATAGTGCGGCTGAAACCAGTTCCGGAATGCCGGCCGCAGCATGCATCGCGCAGTGCGCGCCGAGCCGCCTTTGAGCACGTAATGCTGCCCGTCGAAGAAATTGGCGGAATAGCCGGGATAAAACGGAAACGCTTCGAAGCCCGGCAGCGCGTCGAATATCGTCGAGGTCCACTCCCAGCCATTGCCGAACTGTCCCTCGACGCCGAACGCGCTGACGTTATCCGGATACGCGTCGACCGGCTGCGGGTCCCAGCTTCGGAAATCGAAATTGCCCGACGCGGCGTGCGGCGCGCCGCACGCCGCGCGTTGCCATTGCGCCTCCGTGGGGAGTGTCTTGCCGGCCCAGCGTGCATAGGCGCTGGCTTCGGCGTGGCTGACGTACACGGGCCAATCGAGCGGCAGGGGCACCTCGTCGAACATCGTGCGTAATGTCCATGCGCCGTCCTTGCCGCGCTCGCGGTCTTCACTGCGCTGCGACCAGGAGGCGGGGTGTTCGATCTGCTCGGCTTCCTTCCACGCCCAATCCTTGTCCGACCACCACTTCGGCTCACGATAGCCTCCCGCCTCGATGAACTGGCGAAACGCGCCGTTCGTCACCATGTGGCGATCGATCTCGAAGGCGGGCATATCGACGCGCAATTCACCGAACTCGTTGTCCCAACCGAAGCGGCCACTTTCGCGCGCCATGCCGAGCACCGTCGATCCTGCCGGTACGCGGACCATCGACGCGTTGATCGCGCCGCGCTCAACGCGCGTTGTCACCGGTTCGCGCAAGTCGGCGATCTTTTGCGCGAGCGGCAACTGATGCAGCATGTACGCGAGCGTTTCGGCATGCATCAGCCGATGCTCGATCGCAACGTTCAGCAACTGCTCGGCCGCACCGCCTTGCGTACTATCGTGGCCGATACGAGCCGAGTCGCTCAGCGCACCGAGCGCACGGTCGATCTGCTCACGGGCGCGAACCCCATAGCCGCGCACGACGTCGAGCGACGGCCAGTCGCCTGGTTGATCGGTGGGAAAGCCGCCGTCGACGGGATCGATACCGAATGCGAAGAGCTGGTCGAGGTGAGGATCGAACGCCGGCAGGTCGCACAGACGCTGATCCAGCAGGTTGCGGTCGAAGGCTTCCAGATGGCCGATGTAAAACACGATCCGGTGACGCTCGCGGATCGGCCGGTCATACAGAAACTCGGGTTTGACGATGGAGAACAGTGCGTCGGTGACGTGACGCGCGTCGATCAGACGCTGGACGAGCGGGTGATGCGGGGCGGGGTCGCGATTCATTTCGCCAAGCCTCCTTGCGGGGGGACGGACTAAAGACTGTACCCGCTCGCAGGAGCCATGCCAAGGCGAAAGCGCACCGAAAAGATGTAGACGGGGACGTGGCGGCGCGGGCCAGGTCCTTCGCGCCAGGCTTAAACCTGCCGCAAGCCTTCGAGATCGACGATCCGGATGTGCTTGCCTTGCGTGTCGATCAGTCCGCGCTTTTGAAATCTTGACAGGGTGCGGCTGACGGTTTCGAGCGTCATGCCGAGGTAGCTGCCCATGTCCTCGCGCGTCATACGCAGGTTGAATTCCGCCGACGAATAGCCGCGTTGCACGTTGCGCTCCGACACGTCGAGCAGGAATGCCGCGACGCGTTCGTCCGCCGACAACGAGCCGAGCACCATCATTTGCGCGGCTTCGCGGACGATCTGTTCGCCCAGCAGTTTGTGCAGCCGTTCCTGCATCGAACTGATTTCGCGGCACAACGTTTTGAGCGCCGTGTAGGGGACGATACAAACGGTGCTGTCTTCGAGCGCCAGGGCGCTGCATGCGTGCGCGTCTTCGCTGATGCCGTCGAGGCCGAGCGCTTCGCCGGCGAGGCGCAGGCCGATAACCTGTTCCCGGCCGTCACGGTGCGCCATGACGGTTTTCATCGAACCGGAACGCACGGCGTAAAGATTGTCGAACGGGTCGCCGATCCGATACAACGCTTCGCCGCGCTGCACGGAACGCGCTGTGCAAATCAACGCTTCGAGTTTCGGCAGTTCGTCTGGAGACAAGCCTTGCGGCATGCAGAGCTGCCGCATCGAACAGCCCGAACAACGCGCGGCGCTGCGCCCGCTCGCTCGCAGCGGCGCAGCACGACGGCGGCCGCGCGCGGATGGAGTAACAGCGGAATCGACGGTAACAGCGGTAGGAGTAAGCATGTTCAGCAGCCATTTGTCGGGGTAATGACTGATTGTCCCACCGCGTACGGCCCGCGTTTCGCGGCAAAATGACGCGTTCGCGCAGCGAGGCTGCTTGCGCGATGTCACGCTCGCCCTTCCGCTTGCGGTTATGTACTGCTATGCGTCCGGTTGAGCGCCGGCTTCGCTGCTCTTGCCGGCAGCGGAGGGGATCAGCAGCACCGGCAAGCTGGCCTGGCGCACGCAGCGCTCGGCGACGCTGCCGAGAATCAGGCGCTGAAAACCGCGCCGGCCGTGCGTGCCCATCACCAGCAGGTCGGCGTTGAAAGCCGCGGCGGCTTTCAGCACCACGGTGGACACGTCGTCGAGCGACGATGCTTCACCCACCGCGAGCTCGCCTTTTACGCCTTGATCGCGCATGGCCTGCGCGAATTCCGCGCCGAGTTCCTTGCCTTGCTCGACCAGCCGGTTGCGAAGAATCGAAGGGTCATAGCCGGGCGCTTCGAAATACATCGGCGTATTTTCGACGACGTAGAACGGTTGCAGAACAGCGCCCGTGGATTTGGCGAGCGCCAGCGCTGCTTCGAACGCGCGGCGCGAGGTATGGCTGCCGTCGACCGCTACGAGGATGCGTGTGTACATATCAACTCCGCGTCTGAAGGATTCGGGTGCCGCGGCCATTGCGCACGACCGCGTCCATTGACGATCTATTACCCATGCGAGCTTAAATGATTGCTGAAAAAGGTGCATCCTGGGCAGGATGTCAATCAAACACTTGTCAAATTGTGTTGCTTCGATTGATTGCTCGACAAGTACCGCGCAGCAAGCGTTTCCGGCCCTGCGCATCAGTCTGAAACGCTTGCGCGAAATCAAGATAGCTCTGGGTTTGCCTTACAATCAAAGCCTATTCAGACAAGCTGGCTCAGCACCGCTGATGAACGAGCGCAAAACGACAGCCTTGCCCGACAAGATCTACGGCGACATCCTCAATCGGATTCTCGAAGGCGAGTACAAGGAAGGCGACCGGCTGCCTACCGAGCACGCGCTAGCCGAGCGCTTCGAGACCTCGCGGCCGACCGTACGCGAGGCGCTCGCGCGGCTGCGGGCGGACGGCATCATCATGACCCGGCACGGTTCCGGCACCACGGTCGCGCGACGGCCCGATCCGGACGTGCGCCGCTTCGCGCCGCTCGAAACGCTGTCCGACATCCGCCGCTGCTATGAATTTCGCATCGTGACCGAAGCGGGCGCCGCCGAACAGGCCGCGCTCAAAGCCGACACCGGCGACATCGCCTCGATCGAGCGCGCGTGGGACGAGCTGGAACGCATCATCGAAACCAAGGGCATCGGTGCAAAAGACGATTTCATGTTCCATCTGGCGGTGGCGCGCGCGTCGAAGAATCCGTTTTTCATCACGGTGATGTCGTTCATCGAAGAACAGATTCTGTTCAGCATGAATTTGTCGCGCAATCTGTCGCTCGTGAAGACTGTGGAGCGGCAGCGGCTCGTGCAGGCCGAGCATCTGGCGGTGCTCGAGGCGATCCGTCGCAAGGACGGTCCGGCCGCCGGTCAGGCGATGCGAGCGCACCTCGAAAATGCGCTCGACCGGATGTTCGGTTCCTGAACTTCGCCACACGCCGATACCGGGCCGCCGCATTCGCGATCCGGTATCGGCCCGGGTTTCTTGTGGCTACGCCGCCACGGCCATCGGCCCGAACAGGGCAGTGCGGGTTTTCGGGCTGACCGCGATATCCAGCGCTACTGCGCGCTCCACGCCGATCTGCAACGGCGAGCCGAGCCGGCTGATCTCGATGCCGGTTTTGCGCAGCAACCGCTCGATCGGGGTGGTGGTGACCGTGACGTAGCGCGTGATGCCCATCCGGTCGGCGAACGTCACGAGCTCGTGAATCGCCTGCATCGTGAGGTCGGCAAAACCGAACGACTGTTCTTCACCGCCGGTTTCGATCGCAAACCGGCTCAATTCCCAGATATGCCGCCCGACCGGCGCCGCCGCGCCGTGCAGCAACTGCGGGAAAGTGTCCTTCAGCATGTTCGGGCCCTCGGTAGGCATCAGGCGCCAACAGCCGCGCACTTGGTGGTCGCCGCCCTGAATCAGCATGTAGTGCGGCCCGAGCGCGTCGTAGCCGTCGATTTCCATGCCCGCGATGGTCGGGATGTCCCACCCGAGCCGTCCGTGAAATACCCGAGCCCGCAGGCGGTACATCTCGTTGATGTCTGCGTTGTCGAATTCCTGCCGCATTCCAATCCGGATTGCTGTTTGCATGACGTTCTCCTGAACGTGTTGGGTTACCCAATACGCAAGAAAACTTATGCATTTTGAATCGTTCTGCCACCTACCTACCTGGATAGGTGTGCATGCTTATCGGGTAAAGCAGAATTGAGATAAGCATCAGCAATCAACCGACAGGACACGACATGGAACTTCTCGAAAATCACTGGCAACCGCAAACCGGCATCCAGCCCCGCCCTGCGGAACCGTCGTCAGCGGTGGATCGCGTTCTGATCATTGCCTACCGCAAGAAGAAAAAAGAGAGCCAGCGCCGCTTCTGGGCGCGCTTCGGCGTAACGCAGTCGCGCGGCAGCCGGTTCGAATCGGGCGCCGAAATCCCGGCGCCGGTGTCGATCCTGCTGGGCCTTTATTTCACCAAGACCGTTTCCGACGCCGATCTCGGCCGGGCCGAGCGGGTGCTGCACAGCCGCGACGCCGCCGCCTTGTTCAACCCGGGTCAATAAGTCCAAGCTGCGCGGCGATGACGGCCGCCGCGCGCCGCGAATTCACACCGAATTTCGTCCTGATGTTTTTCATGTGGAAGTTCACGACAGCTTCCGAACAGCTCAGGATATGGGAAATTTCCCAGGTGGATTTGCCGCGCGCGGTCCATTTCAGGCATTCGCGTTCGCGCGGCGTGAGCTTGGGCAACAAGGTCTGGGTGTGCGTATTCAAATGGCGCTGGCTGGTGTCGATCACCAGATCGCGCAGTAGCACGAGATTCGGCAGGGCTACGTCGACATGGCGCCAGAATGCCTCGGTCGGATTGCTGTCATTGACAAAGCACATCATGCCGGCCTCCTGGTTCGGCCCATGGATCGGCAACGTCACCCCGGCACGCAAGCCGTGCGAGCGGGCTTCCTCATACATCGATTGCTGCGGGGCGGTCGTAAAAATATCCGGCGACCAGATCAGCGGCGTTGCGCGCGTCGCGCAATGCGCGACAGTCGGGTCGATGTGCACGAGCCCCTGCTCGTCATACGTGCGGCGCCACGTCGGCGCATAGGTGCTGCGCACATAGGCGTCTTCGAGGCGAATGGTCGGGCGCGGCAGCATGGCGATCAAGATCCGATCGAAACCCCATGTCTCGGCAAGCCCCGCGATGACGCCGAACCATTCCGCCTCGTCCGCGGCGTTCAGTAACGGAGCCATCTGCTCGATAAAGTGTAGCGGCAATTTAACTCTCTCAGATCGCAAACTACCCGTTGCGGTTAATTGCGGGACGGCCTTCCGTCCAGCTGTTTTATCGCCACAATCTATCACTAAAAATTACTTTGCAAATCCGGCCTGGATTTCGAAAGAAACGGCAGCAGCGCGGGTTGCGCGAAGGAGCGCACGATTTGCTCTTTATATCGGATTTTTTCGGTTCCGTTGCTATAAACACAGGAATATAACGGTTAATTTTTCGCGGCTTGGCGCTCAGTCGATTTCGATTGGCAAGATACATTTTCAATCACACGGGCAATCACAGCACTTACGGGAATTCGGAAAAAAAGACTTAATTTGGTTTGGTCAGGAAATTAATGCTGGATTCTAAGCAGGTCGCAAACGTTTTCAAAGTTGTTTGATGCCTATCCGGGCCAGGTGCTACCTTAAACGTCGAACCCCGTTCCCGTTTGAGGCGTCATGAACGATTCTCCGATCCTCGACAGCGAGTTCGCCGCTTCGGTCATGGCGGTGCCGCCGCTCGCACGCCGCGCCGATTACACGCTGGATGCAGTTGAGAATCGCACACTGATCCGCCACATCGAGGCTGGTGGCGTGCACACCCTGTTGTACGGCGGCAACGCGAATCTTTATCACACCGCCGTCAGCGAATATCGGGACTTGCTGGACCAACTGGCCGACAGCGCCGGCCCTGCCACACGCGTGATCCCGGCAATCGGCCCGGACTACGGGAAGATGCTCGATCAGGCGCGCATTCTCGCGCAAACCCGTTATCGAACCGCGATGGTGTTGCCGCTCGGCGGCTTTACGACATCCGAAGGCGTCGCGGCGGGACTGACGCGCATCGTCGACGCGGCGGGCATGCCGCTCACGCTGTACATTAAGAGCGAAAGCTATGTTGAGGTGGAGACGCTGGCGCGTCTGATCGAGCGCGGCACGCTGCTGGCCGTGAAATACGCGATCGTTCGCGAAAATCCGGCGGACGATCCCTATCTGCACCGTTTGCTGCAAAGCGTGCCGGCTACCAAAGTGGTGTCGGGCATGGGCGAGCGGCCGGCGCTCGTCCATTTGCGCGAGTTCGGTCTTGCCGCCTGGACCACGGGCTCCGGATGTATCGCGCCGCACATGGTCATGGCTCTTCTGCACGCTGTCAAAACCGGAAATCATGTCGAGGCCCAGCGTCTTTACGACGCGTTCATGCCGCTCGAAACCCTGCGCGGCGAAATCTCGCTGATTCGCGTGTTGCACGACGCGGTCACGTTCTCGAAGATCGCCGACATGGGGCCGATCCTGCCGCTGCTCAGTTCGACGCCGCCCGAACATCATGCGAAGATCGGCCATGCGGCGCAGGCATTGCTCGCGTTGGAGCGTCAGTTCGCGGGGCCGTCCGCGGCGCGTTGACGGCGCATTCGCCTCGCTCAACGAGCAGAGCTTCAACCCGCTTCCGCCTGCAACCTTCAATCACCCAAAGCACAAGCATGAGCGATAACAGCCGACGCTATCCCGATCCCGCCATCCATATTCTCGATCCGCGCTTCAAGGCGCTGACCCTCGCGTCCGCTTCGGTCGAATGTCTGTATCAGGGCGCGCGCTGGTCGGAAGGGCCGGTCTGGTTCGGCGATGGCCGCTATCTGCTGTGGAGCGACATTCCCAACGACCGCATCCTGCGCTGGGATGAGCCGAGCGGCACGGTCACGACGTTTCGTCAGTCGTCGAACAATGCGAACGGCAACACGCGCGATCGCACGGGGCGCCTCGTCACATGCGAGCACTTGACGCGGCGTGTGACGCGCACTGAATACGACGGCTCGATTACCGTGCTCGCCGATCGTTATCGCGGCAAGCGCTTCAATTCGCCGAATGACGTGATCGTGAAATCGGACGGCTCGATCTGGTTCAGCGATCCGACCTTCGGCATCGACAGCTTCTATGAGGGCGAGCGGCAGGAGTCGGAACTGACCGCGTGCGTTTATCGTATCGACGGGCAAACCGGCGAAGTCACGGTGGTCGCCGATGACGTGCTCGGACCGAACGGGCTCGCGTTTTCGCCGGACGAGTCCGTGCTGTACGTGGTTGAATCGCGAGGCGAGCCGCGCAAGATTCGCGCGTTCGATGTCGGCGGCAATGGCAGCGCGCTCTCGAACAACCGCGTGCTGATCGACGCCGGGCCGGGCACGCCGGACGGCTTTCGCGTCGATATCCACGGCAATCTGTGGTGCGGCTGGGGCATGGGCCACGATGATCTCGACGGTGTGCGCGTGTTCACGCCGCAAGGCGAGTTGATCGGCCACATCGCCTTGCCGGAGCGCTGCGCGAACGTCTGTTTCGGCGGGCGGCATCGCAACCGGCTGTTCATGGCGGCAAGCCATGGGTTGTATTCGCTTTATGTGAACACGCAGGGGATGCAGGGCGGGTGAACACCCAGTCGAGTTTGAAGTTGCCTAACAACTGCTAATTCAAGTCGCCATCCGGCCTCGGGTTTGCCCTTGGTTAGACCAAAAAAATCATTGAAAGATAAAGACTTGCGGCATAAGTAGCGGATTTTCCGAGCAGCACCGTACGACCATTAATTTGCTTGACATCGGCAGTTGGGCTTCGCTATGTTGCATTGATAGAAAGACACCGCCAGCACCGCATTCGACCGGCGGACTTCCATACGAAGAAGCGAGGAGACGCAATGACTGTTTCTGGCAGATTGGCGCTCAGGCTGGTGTCCGTATATCTCGCGGCGAGCGCCGCCTTTGCATCCGCAGCGCACGCGGCCGATCCGGTAACGCTCAACATCGTCGACGTGGCCGGCGATCTTCAGCTCACGCAAAAGGGCTTCGAGGCGTTCAAGGCGAAGTATCCAAACCTTATCGCCAACTTCACGTTCACGAACGCGCCGGCGCCGCAACTGCCCGGCAAGATCAAGGCGATGCAGGCCGCGGGCCGCTCCGACATCGACCTCGTGCTGACCGGCACCGACGCATTAGCCGCCGGCATCGAACAGAACCTGTGGATGAAGTTGCTTCCCGGCAATGCGGCGGCATTCCCCGGTGTGCTCGACAGATACGCGCCGGGTCCGCGCAAGATGCAGGATCTCGCGCAAGGCTTCGGCCTCGAAGTCGCGTATATGCCGGCCGGCCCGCTGATCGAATACAACCCCGCCAAAGTCAGCGATCCGCCAAAGACGCCCGAGCAATTGCTGCAATGGTGCAAGGCGCATCCGGACAAGCTGATCTACGCACGCCCGGCGAATTCGGGTCCGGGCCGCACGTTCCTGATGGGGCTGCCGTACGTGCTCGGCGATAAAGATCCGCAAGACCCGATTCACGGTTGGGACAAGACGTGGGCTTTCCTCAAGCAACTGAACGATTGCATTCCTTACTATCCGGGTGGCACCTCGGCGGTGATGAAAGAACTCGGCGAGGGCACGCGCGACATGACCGTGACGGTGACCGGCTGGGACATCAATCCGCGCGCGCTCGGCATCGTGCCGGAGGAATTCCGCGTACAGGCATTCGACAACATGACGTGGGTGAACGACGCGCACTACATGGTGATTCCAAAGGGCGTGCCAAAGGAAAAGCTCGACGTGCTCTACAAGCTGATGAACTTCATGCTCGAACCGGCACAGCAGGCGATGACCTATGACGATGGTTACTTCTATCCCGGTCCCGCGATCAAGGGCGTGAGCGTCGAACAGGCGCCGGCGCACAGCCAGGATGTGCTGAAGAAGTACGGGCGGCCCGAGTACGCGAAGCTGCTGGCCGAGCGTCCGCATGTATTGCCGCTGAACGCCACTGCGATGGTCGCGGCTTTCAGGAAGTGGGACAGCGAGGTCGGCGCGCAGAAGACCAAGTAGTCGGCCACGTAGTCCGATGAGGCTGTCGCGATTCGCGCGCTATCCGTATCAGGAAACCGCCATGAACCATCACTTTGAGCAGTTGCGGCTCGACTCGGTGAGCCGCAGTTTCACGAATGCGGAAGGCCATGCGATCGCGGCGTTGCAAGGGCTCGACCTGAACATCCGGCGCGGCGAGTTCATCGCGTTGCTGGGACCGTCGGGCTGCGGCAAATCGACGGCACTCAATTGCATCGCCGGTTTGCAGCCGTTAAGCGGCGGCGGCATCTGGCTCGACGACAAACGCATCGACGTGCTGCCGCCGGAAAAGCGCGGTTTCGGCATGGTGTTCCAGAACTATGCGCTGTTTCCGCACATGACGGTGCTCGACAACGTCGGCTTCGGTTTGAAGATGCGCGGGGTCGGCAGGAGCGAAGCCGTGCGGCGTGTGCGTGAGGCGTTGCAGCTCGTACAACTGGTCGGTCATGAACGCAAGCTGCCCGGACAACTTTCGGGTGGTCAGCAGCAGCGTGTCGCGATCGCGCGGGCTATCGTGATCGAACCGCCGCTGATCCTGATGGACGAACCGCTGTCGAATCTCGATACGAAACTGCGCATCGAAATGCGCGCCGAGATTCGCCGCATCCATAGCCAGCTTGAACGCGCGACCCTCTACGTGACGCACGATCAGGACGAAGCGTTGTCGATGGCGGACCGCATCGTCGTGATGAAAGAGGGCGTGGTGCAGCAGATCGCGACGCCGAAAGAGGTCTATACGCGGCCCCAGAACTTGCATGTCGCACGCTTCATGGGTTATCGCAATGTCGTCGAATTCACGCTCGAAGGCATGCAGGGCGAAGGCGTTGTGGTAAGCGCGAACGGCGTGCGTCTGATCGGCACCCCGATGGCCGGTTTCAACAGCAAGCGCGTGAGCGTCGCGCTGCGTCCCGAGGATATGGAACGTGCCGGGCCGGGCGCGGAAAACGCGTTCGACGCGTTGGTGACCACGGTCGAATACGGCGGGCACGATTCGCTATTGCGCGTGAAGACGGCATTCGGCGAGTTGTGGGCGCGTATCGCGGGCGAGTTCGCCCAAGGCGAGCGAATCAGCTTGCGCGTGGCGCCGTCATGCACGCTCGTCTATGACGAAGACGCGCCATGAACACGGGCACGCTGTCGCCTCCACTTGCTCCGCGCGACACCAAAGCGTGGCTCGTCGCGCCAGCTTTGATCTTCATCGTCGCGTTGTTCATCTATCCGTTTGCGTATGGTCTGGTGCTGTCGTTCCGGCCGATGAACGGCGGTGGCCTGTGGGCCAACTATCTGACGTTCTTCACCGATACGTCGATGTGGCCGACCATCATCGTCACGTTGAAGCTCGCGGTGCCCGCGACGCTCATCAATGTCGGCGTGTCGGTCCCGGTGGCGTTCGCGCTGCGCCGCAGTTCGCCCTATCAGAAGTTCGTCACGACGCTGCTGGTGATTCCGGTCACGCTCGGCACCGTGCTGATCGCCGACGGCATGCTCACGTACTTCGGTCCGAACGGCTGGTTTCCGCAGGCCTTGCAGGGCCTGCATCTCTATTCGGATGAAGTGCGTCTCACGCATAACTTCTGGGGCGTGCTGATCTCGCTGATCGTGTCGGGCTTTCCGTTTGCGTTTCTGTTGACGCTGTCGTACGTAACGGGCATCGATCCGACGCTGGCAAGCGCCGCGGCAACATTGGGCGCGAGTCCGTGGCAGCAGTTTCGCCGCATCTATCTGCCGCTGCTGGTGCCGGGTTTGACGATGGCCGCGTGCCTGTCGTTCGTGCAGGCATTCTCGGTGTTTCCATCGGCGGTGCTGCTCGGTGCGCCCGCCGGCCCGACGCGCGTGATGTCGATCGCCGCGGCTGAAGCCGCGTTCGAGAGCTACGACTATTCGCTTGCGTCCGCGATCGCGATGGTGATGGGCTTCGTGCAATTGGTGGTGGTCGCCGCGATGCTCGGCGCGCGCCGCTTTTTCTACAGCGGCCCGGTGACGGGAGGCAAAGGCTGATGGCAACCGATCACCATGCGACACATCCTTCGTGGGCCGCGTCATCATCAAACGGCGACGACGGCGCCCGGCAACCCAGCAAGCGCATCAAACAACGCGGCAGTTTGCCGGGCCGCGCGTGGCAGGTGCTGGTGTGGGGCGCGATGGTGTTTTTCCTCGTCAACGTGGTGCTGCTGATCGCGACGGTCGCGGTCAACTCGGTGGCGACGCGCTGGTTCGGCACCTTGTTGCCGCAAGGCTTCACGCTGCATTGGTATGCGCAGGCGTGGCGCGACTTCCAGTTGGCGAGCGTGTTGTGGGTCACCGTTGAAGTGGTCGGCGCGGTGGTGCTGTTGTCGGTCCTGCTCGGCGTACCTGCGGCCTATGCGCTTGCGCGCGTGCAATTTCCGGGCAAGCGCATGGCAATGCTGATTTTCCTGCTGCCGTTGATGGTGCCGCCCGTCACCTACGGCATTCCAATGGCGACCGTGATGTACAAGATCGGTCTGGCGGGCACCCTCGGCGGCGTGATTCTCGCGAATCTCGTGCCCGCACTGCCGTTCGTCATTCTGGTGATGACACCGTTCATTGAACAGATCGATCCGAATCTCGAAGCGGCGGCGCGCATTTTCGGCGCCAACACCTTCCGCTATTTCCGCTACGTGCTGCTGCCTTTGCTGGTGCCCGGCATGCTGGCGGCCGGCCTGCTCGTGCTGGTGCGCACCATCGGCCTGTTCGAGCTGACATTTTTTACTGCCGGCCCCGCGACGCAAACATTGGTGGTCGCGTTGTACTACGCTGTATTTTCAACCGGCGTGCGCGCACCGCAGTCGATCGACGCGATGGCGATGGTCTACATGGCGATCACGCTGATCTGGGTGCTGATCGCGCTGCAATTCGTCAGCCCGACGCAGATCGTGTCGCGTGTGAAGGAACAGAAGCGCTGACGAAAAATGAAAGGACATGGTGGAGCAGACGTTGACGAAGAGAAAAACGCCAGAAGAGTTGCGCAGCCATCGCTGGTATGGGGTGAACGATATGCGTTCGTTCGGCCATCGCTCGCGTACCGCGCAAATGGGCTATAGCCGCGAGGAATATGCGGGTAAGCCGGTGATCGCGATCCTCAACACGTGGAGCGAGATCAATTCTTGCCACACGCATTTCAGGCAGCGTGTCGAGGAAGTGAAGCGCGGCATCTGGCAGGCCGGCGGCTTTCCGGTCGAGCTGCCGGTGCAGACACTCGCCGAGCCGTTCCAGAAGCCCACCACGATGCTCTACCGCAACTTCCTCGCGATGGAAGCCGAGGAGACGCTGCGTTCGTATCCTGCCGATGGCGCAGTGCTGATGGGCGGTTGCGACAAGACCACGCCCGCCTTGCTGATGGGTGCGATCTCGATGGATCTGCCGGCCATCTTCCTGCCCGCCGGGCCGATGCTGCGCGGTAACTGGAACGGCGCGACGCTCGGTTCCGGATCGGACACCTGGAAGTACTGGGCCGATCTGCGCGCGGGCAAGATCACCGAGGAAGACTGGCAAGGCGTCGAAGGCGGCATTGCGCGCTCGCCCGGCCACTGCATGACGATGGGCACCGCGTCGACGATGACGAGTGCCGCCGAAGCGCTCGGCTTCACGCTGCCCGGCTTCGCGTCGATTCCCGCGGTGGATTCGCGGCATGCGCAGATGGCGGCGAAAACCGGCATGCGGATTGTCGAGATGGTATGGGAGGACCTGAAGCCATCGGACCTGATCACCGCCGGTTCGATCGACAACGCGGTGACCACCTGCCTCGCGCTATCCGGCTCGACCAACGCGATCGTCCACATGATCGCACTCGCGCGCCGCGCGGGAGTCGATCTGACGCTCGATCGCTACGACGAGCTCGCGCGCCGCACACCGGTGCTCGCGAACATCCGTCCGACCGGCGCGTACCTGATGGAAGACTTTTTCTACGCAGGCGGTTTGCCGGCGATGCTCGCCGAACTGGGCGACCTGATCGACCGCTCGCAGAAAACCGTCAATGGCCGAACGCTCGGCGAAAACCTCGAAGGCGCGAAGATTTTCAACGACGACGTGATTCGCCGGCGCAGCGCACCGCTGCTGCCGGATAACGGCCTCGCGGTGCTCCACGGCAACATCGCGCCCGACGGCGCCGTCATCAAACCGGGCGCCGCCGAGCCCAGGCTGCTGGTGCACACCGGGCGCGCGGTGGTGTTCAAGGATTACAACGACATGGCCGCACGCATCGACGACGACGCGCTCGACATCGACGAAAACAGCGTGATCGTGCTCCAGCACGCCGGGCCGGTGGGGGCTCCGGGCATGCCCGAATGGGGGCAACTACCGATCCCGCGGAAATTGCTGCAAAAAGGCGTACGCGATATGTTGCGCATATCGGATGCACGGATGAGCGGGACGAGTTACGGCGCCTGCGTGTTGCACGTCGCGCCGGAGTCGTTCATCGGCGGGCCGTTTGCGTTGGTGCGGAACGGCGACCTGATCGAACTCGACGTGCCGCGACGCAAGCTCAATCTGCTGATATCCGACGACGAACTGGCGCGCCGCAAGGCCGCCTGGGTCGAGCCCGCGCCGCGCTTTACACGTGGCTACGGGGCGCTGCATCAGGTACATGTGATGCAGGCGAATAAAGGATGCGACTTCGATTTCTTGCAGCGCGGCGGCGCGAACGCGGAGGCGGACGCAGCCGGCGAGCCGGAGATTCACTGAGTTTGCCGAGGGCCGTCGAGAGCAGTCGAGAGCCATGAAAGGGCCATAGAGCCACTACACGCTGAGAGGGGGCGCGATGCGGCTGGGCCGCATCGCGTGACCTAAGCCTGAGCCTGGGGCTGCACCTGCGCCTCGTGACCGAGGCCGTTCAAAACCGCAATCGGTGACCCAATCAATAACCCACGCGATATACGCGGCCCGTTTGCGCGCCTTCGACGCTGCGCACGTAGGCCAATGCGGCGCGCTGAGCCGTCACGGGCTCGAAGCCACGGAAGTAGGGTGCAAAAGCGTCGAGCGATTCGGTCAGCACCGTCGGGCTCACCACATTGATGCGGATGCCGCGCGGCAGTTCGATCGCGGCGGCCCGCACGAAACCTTCCAATGCCAGATTCACCGTGGTTGCATTCGCGCCTTCGCGAATCGGCTCGTCGCCGACGATGCCGCTCGTCAGCGTAAACGAGCCGCCGTCATTCACGTATTGCTGGGCGGCCAGCACCACGTTGATCTGGCCCATCAGCTTGTCGCGCAGTCCAACCCAGAACTGTTCGATGCTCATCTCCGGCAGCGGGCCGAAATGCAGCTTGCCGGTGGCCGTCACAACGCCGTCCACTTTGCCGATCTCGCGAAAGAGCCGCTCGATGCTCGCCGGGTCGGTGCTGTCGACGCGATACTGGCCGCGCGTCGCGCCCACTTCGATGACTTCATGGCGCGCCTTCAATTCCGCTGTCACTGCCTGGCCGAGGGTGCCGGTTGCGCCGATCACCACGATTTTTTTCATCTGCTGCTCCGTTGAGGGTTAAATGTGCAGGCCATTGTGTCGGCATTGGATGAGTGGAAAAAGCCACTATGGCGTGCAGGTCCTGCAACCAGGGGTTTCTAATCCAGACACAAAGCGCACACCGCCATTCAAACGGTATGCGCTTAATAGATCCTTTATTAATAGGTGTCTGCGGCCAGATTCAAACGTCTGAGTAAGCCACGTGCAAAGCGGGAACGATTTATGTCGCCCGATGTAATTCAATCACGCGCGTGGGCCGGAGATGATTCAGGGCGTAATGGCTGCGGCCGCGTTCGCTGTGGCTGCCGACCGGGAGCGGGTCGTCGAACTGATGATCGGCTGAATGTGCCGCTTGCGGTTCGATCATGCCTTTGTCGATCACCGTGTAGCCCGGTTCGAGCGCCAGCAGCAGATGATTGCCTCCGACGCGGCTGTCGAAGCCGGCCATGCCGTCGTGCGACTCCGGCACGCTGTTGCAGAGGGTCGCATTGCTGGTGATGATCTCGTCGACGGCAATCGGGCTGTGGCTCGCGATTCGTGCAGCCTCGCGGTTTTTGCCGTCGGTGTCGACGGTGCTGTCGTGCGTGCGATCGTTGTGCAGTTCCGCCGTGCTCGGGCGAGCGGCGCCCGGAAGCCTGGCCGCGTCTGCTCGCTTGTTGATATCGGTGCTGTTCATCATGTTTTCTCCGGTGAAGAGGACATGGTTGAAGTACAGCAAAACCCGTTCCGTAAAGCGCGACGCCTGTGCGCGTCCGAGTTGCGCCGCGACTGCGTCGCGGCCTAGGCGGAAGGGGGCTTTCACCTGGCGATTGCGCCCGAGATTCTTTTCGTTTTTTTTAATGGACGCTTATTTTCTACAGAGTATGATCTTACTCCGGCGAGCGGAGCGCAGTTAAATCGACGACATTTGCCTGGCTGTTTCGGCATGGCGGGCATGGAACGGCGGCGCGCTAACTCAAAACATTTTACGGGGCCGTCAGGGCGGGTGACACATGCATTTCGATGCTGCATTCACACATCGCGGCTACTTGCTGAATTGCGCGCCGGCGCGCGCGGGCGATGGCAGTTGGCAACCTTATGTGGTCATTTCTCGCTCGAGCGACGGCGAGCTGGTCGCCAACCGTTTTTTCCCCACCGATCTGCGCTTTCCCGACGAAGCAGCCGCCATCGCGCACGCGCGCGACTGGGCGGTGCGCTGGATTGACGCGAGCAGCGTCACCATCTGAATCGCATCCGGCGGCGGCGGGCTGCGGAAAAACGCGGTAATCTCTCAGGACAATCACTCTGAACCGTGCCCACGGCACGGCGCCGTCCTTTCATGCCTAACGTGCCTTCCCCCAACTGGGGTCTCGAACAGATCGTCGCGGACCTGCGTGCGTCGCGCGAAGAATTGCATCGCACGCGCCATCCGCGCGGCATTCGCGAGTTGCCGTCGCGCGAAGCCGTGGCCGGCATTGTCGCCGGCCTGCGGGCGGCGCTGTTTCCTACGCATTACGGCGCCCCCGATCTGACCGACGAAACCGTCGATTACTACGTCGGCCATACGCTCGAAAGCACCTTGCGATTGCTCGCCGAACAGATCCGCCGCGCACTGCGCTTTCTGCCTGAATTCGGCGAAACACCCGAGGCGGAACTGAAGGAGCGCGCCTTCAATGTCGCGCGCGAGTTCGGCACGCAGTTGCCGGGCATTCGCGCGTTGCTGGTCAGCGATATTCAGGCCGCTTTTACCGGTGATCCGGCCGCGCAGCACATCACCGAAATTCTGCTTTGCTATCCGGGCGTGTGGGCGATGACGCACCACCGTCTCGCGCACGCGCTGCATCGGCTCGGTGTGCCGTTGCTGGCGCGCTTCATCAACGAGATCGCGCATTCTGCGACCGGCATCGATATTCACCCGGGCGCGGCCATCGGGCCGAGCTTTTTTATCGACCACGGCACGGGCGTCGTGATCGGCGAGACCGCGATCATCGGCGAGCGCGTGCGTCTTTATCAGGCCGTGACGCTCGGCGCGAAGAGCTTTGCCGCCGATATCGACGGCACGCTGCTCAAGGGCAACGCGCGCCATCCGATCGTCGAGGACGACGTGGTGATCTACGCCGGCGCGACGATTCTCGGCCGCGTGACGATCGGGCGCGGCTCGGTGATCGGCGGCAATGTGTGGCTCACGCATAGCGTGCCGCCTGGCAGTAGCGTCTCGCAAGGCAAGATTCGCGAAGGCGACCGTAATGATGAGGTGCGCCGTTGATGTGCGCGTTGGCTTGCACGTTGGTGCGCAGTTTGCCGTTTCCCGGTTGAGGAGCGAGTCCATGTCGCGCGGCCGTGTTCATATGCCTCGTTGCGCGATTGCCGGCGTCGAAGCGACGGTGGCAGAAACCGCGCACTCGTTTCCACGTCATTCGCATGATCGCTTCGGAGTGGGGGTGATCGTCAGCGGTGGACATCGATCGGCGAGCGGACGCGGTGTGGTCGAAGCGCGCGCGAACGACGCGATCATGGTCAATCCCGGTGAAGTGCACGATGGCAGTCCGCTCGATGAGCGTGGCCGTGCATGGCGCATGCTGTACTTCGAGCCGTCGATGTTGGGCGGCGTCGTCTGTGAGCTGGGCGGTGTCGCCGCGGAGGAGATCGAGCTTACGCAGCCCGTCGCGCGGGATCCATTGCTGAAAGTGCTGTTTGAGCGGCTCTTTGCAGTTTCTGTTGAAGCGCAATTCGTGCCCGACGATCTGGTGCGCGAAGAAGCGTTGCTTGGGTTGCTGGGGTATCTTGTGAGGCGTCACGCGACTATGCATACGCGTGCGTCTTCGGTGGATGCGTTGGGGCCTATTGCACGTGCTAAGGCTCGTATTGACGATGATCCTTCTTCAGCGCTTACGCTTGCTGATCTTGCTGCGGATTCTGGCTTGAGCCGATTTCAATTGCTGCGAGGCTTCGCTCATGAGATGGGGCTGCCGCCTCACGCTTATCGGATGCAGCGGCGGGTTGGGCTCGCGAGGCAACTCATCGCGCGTGGTGTACCGCTTGTGGATGCTGCTGCCGCTGCTGGGTTTTCTGATCAGAGTCATATGACGCGGGCTTTTGTGCGGTTGCTTGGGGTTACGCCGGCTAGTTATGCCGCAGCAGTGCGGTGAGGTTTTTCTGGTTGCCTACGGCGTTGGCCTTTTCTTGTTCTGTTTGCCTGCGCGGCGCTTCGTTCTCTGTGCCTACGGCGTTGCCTTTCCTTGCTTTGATATTGGTTTATTAGCGTTGCCCCTGTGCGGGGCGGCACCTACTTTTCTTTGTCCACCAAGTGGACTTCCTTCGGGGCGCCGGCCGCAAAGAAAAGTAGGCAAAAGAAAGCGGCTAGAACCGCAAATTCTTAAGCGGGTTCCTCGCGCAGTCGCGGTAGTGGAGCATCTGGAATCTGTGTTCTCGCACATTCCACCGTGGTGACAAGGCAGTCATACTTCCGGCGGCGCTGCGCGCGCCGACAGGTACTTCTCAATCCGTACGCCCGGTTCGAGCCCGCAGGTACTTTCTGAATCGGTATGCCTGGCTCGCGCCTGCAGGCACTTCCTAAAACCGTAATCCAGCTTTGCGCCGACGGGTACTTCTTAAACCATACGCCAAGCTCGCGTCGCTGCAATTTCGTTCAAGACCTTTCGGCTGCCCCGCCTCTAATCTGCTTGCTCACTCCAACGAATGAGGATGGCAGCATGAATTCGCGCTATGCGGGATACCTGTTCTGTGCGCTGGCGATGATCGGCGTCGGCAGCACGGTGGTCGTCAGCAAATCGATTGCGACAGGATTGCCGCCGTTCAGCGCGACCGCGTTGCGTTTTGCGATTGCGCTTCCGGTGTTCGTGCTAGTGATGCGCTGGCGCGGTGTGCGCTGGCCGCGCCTCGATCGGCGTGACACGCTGCTGGTGATCGCGCAGGCCGGCGCGGGTAGCGTCGGTTATACGGTGTTGCTGATCAGCGGCATGAAGCTTGCGTCGGCGGCCGATGCGGGTGTGATCGCAGGTACCTTGCCGGCTGTCTCCGCGCTGGTCGCGATGCTCGCGCTCGGCGAGCGGCCCGCACCCGCGTTGATCGGCGCGATCGTCCTCGCGACTTTGGGCGTGCTGGTGTGTACCGTGCATATCGACGATTTTGCCGCGCCGCATGCGGCCAGTTCACTGACGGGTAATGCGCTGGTGTTCGCGGCGATCGTCTGCGAGGCACTGTTCATCCTGCTCAATCGCAAATTGCGCACGCCCGTTGCGGCGTTGCCGTTGTCTGCCTTGATGTGCGGTATCGGCTTCGCGGTCGCGATCGTGCCGGCATGTTTAGAAAAACCCTGGAGCGTGCCGTTCGATGCGAACGCGCTGAGCGGCGTGGTGTACTACGCGCTTGTGCCGACCGTGGCGGGCTTCGTTCTCTGGTATGCGGGCGCCGCGCGTATCAGCGGCGCGGAAGCGGGGCTGATGACCGCGCTCGTGCCGGTGAGCGCGGTCGCATTGGCCGCTGTCGTGTTGCGCGAGCCGGTCAGTGCGGCGCAACTCGCGGGCGTCGCGTGCGTGCTCGGTGCAGTGCTGCTCGCCACTTTCGGCCAGATGCGTACGGCGCGCAGCACAGCGTGAGGCGCGGCTCGAGCGACATCAGGAATCGAGCAGCGGTTCGAGACTGCGGCACGAAGCGTGGCCGCATTGCTCGCCGCGTTGGCCGGATACGGGCGACGCGCGGCAACGCCAGAGGGGCACTAAGTGGCATTCGATGCCGCAGCGCTACCGGTCTCGCCGCTTACGTATTAGCGACCGAGACCACGCCCGGATTGCCGACGATCGCCAGAAACTCGCGACGCGTCGATGGATCAGTTCGGAACGTGCCGAGCATGCGCGAGGTGACCATCGTGACGCCGGCCTTATGTACGCCACGTGTCGACATGCATTGATGCGCGGCTTCGAGAATCACGCCGACGCCTTCCGGTTGCAGCACGTCGTTCAACGTGTCGGCGATCTGCACCGTCATCTTTTCCTGAATCTGCAGACGCTTGGCGAACGCATCGACGAGACGCGCCAGCTTCGAGATGCCTACCACCCGATGCCCCGGTATATAGGCGACGTGTGCGCGGCCGATGATCGGCACCATGTGATGTTCGCAATAGCTTTCGAAGCGGATGTCTTTCAGCACGATCATTTCGTCGTAGCCGTCCACTTCGGAGAAGGTGCGGACGAGGAGTTCGCGCGGATCGATCTGATAGCCCGCGAAGAACTCCTCATAGGAACGCACCACGCGCGCCGGTGTATCGCGGAGACCCTCGCGCTGCGGATCGTCGCCGGCCCAACGCAGCAGCACGCGTACCGCTGCTTCAGCTTCCTCGCGGCTTGGGCGTTCCGGTGCGGCTGCGGGTTTGGTTTTCTTTGCCTTGCTGCTGGTCATCCGTCGCTCCTCTGGGATCGCGCGTCGACGCTAAATGGAGCGCGCGGGTTCAATGAGTGAGGCCATTGTTCCATGTTTTGTGCCGGGTCGTGCTGATGTCCCCGTTCGCTGTCGGGGCGCGCGGCTATTTCGGCCACTCGTCCTTAGCGTCGTTGAAGAGTTCGGCGACGACGCCGCGCAGCCAGCTCGCGCGCGGATCGTTATGAAACTTGCGATGCCAGTGCTGCCGCAGATCGAAGCGCGGCAACGGCAACGGTGGTTCGACGAGCGTGATCGACGCGTGCTCCGAGACGTACGCGAAGCCGATCGCGTGCGGCACTGTCGCGAGCAGATCGGTGCGCGCGAGGATGAACGGCAGGCTCATGAAGTGAGGTGTTTCGAGCACGGCGCGGCGCTTGATGCGTTTCTTTTCGAGGTATAGCTCGAGCACTTCCTGGCTGCGTCCTTCGGCGCGGACCACGGCGTGGCCTGACGCCACGTACTGGGGCAGTGTGAGCGGCGCTTTTGAGAGTGGGTGACCCGTGCGCATCAGGCAGATGAATCGATGGGTAAAGAGACGCTGCTGGAAGAAGTTGTTGCCGGAGAGGTCGGGGAAATAACCGACGGCCAGATCGACGTCACCCGATTCGAGTCCGCGTTCGACATGCGAGGGCGACAGCGACACCGAGCGCAGATTCGCGTTGGGTGCGCGTTCGGCGAAGAGCTGCAGCAGACGTGGCAAGAAGACGATTTCGCCGACGTCGGATAGCGCGATGGAGAACGTGTGGGTGCTGGTTGCGGGGTCGAAGTCTTGCACGTCGAGCATGCCTTTTTCGATACGCAGGAGCGCGTCACGGGCAGCGGGGAGGATCGCTAGCGCTCGCGGTGTGGGTTCCATGCCGCGGGATGTGCGCACGAAGAGCGGATCGTCGAAGTATTCCCGCAAACGGCCTAGTGCGGTGCTGACGCGTGGTTGGCTTACTCCTAGCTGCTCGGCAGCGCGGCTGACATTGCGGGTGTCTTCCATTGCTACCAGGTAGGGGATCAGGTTTAGGTCTAGAGCTAGGTCTGGCATTTTTTTGCCTGCGGCGCTATGGAGGGGTATTCGCTATCTGGATAGAGGGTAGGGGGTTAATTGGTGGGTTGGATAGTGGGGTAAGCCTAGGGTTTGGTCTTTTTGCCTTTGGCGGCGCTATTTGTCTATGTGCCTGCGGGGTTGGCCTTTCCTTGATTTCTTAGTGGTTTATTAGCGTCGCCCCTGTGCGGGGCAGGCACTTACTTTCTTTGCCCACCAAGTGGACTTCCTTCGGGGCGCCGCCGCAAAGAAAGTAAGCAAAGAAAGCGGCTTCACCCCGCTAATTCTTAAGCGGGTCCCCTGGCTTGGAGGAGGTAGTGGAGCATCTGGAATCGGTGTTCTCGCACACTCCGCGCCGGTGACAAGGCAGTCATACTTCCGGCGGCGCTGCGCGCGCCGACGCGGTACTTCATCAAACCGCTCGCCAATTTCGCATCTACGTTTTGCCCGGCGCGGTGGCTCACCGTCCGTTCCCCATGCCTCGCCGCGGCGCTCGCGTTTTGTCCGGCGCGGTGGCCCGCCGTTGCATTGCCAATCTTCAC
Source organism: Paraburkholderia sp. IMGN_8 (assembly GCF_038050405.1). Lineage (NCBI taxonomy): Bacteria > Pseudomonadati > Pseudomonadota > Betaproteobacteria > Burkholderiales > Burkholderiaceae > Paraburkholderia > Paraburkholderia sp. IMGN_8. Next base: position 629,077 of record NZ_CP150901.1, read on the forward strand.
TGTAGTACCGGCTCTTCGCTCCGCGTGATGGCCCGCACTCGCACATTCGGGCGCTTCGCCGAGGCGGAGCCGATGGCCCCCGCCGCGCGCAAACGAAGTCACTGGTTTCCCTCGCTGACCGTTCCGGCGAGCACGTAGTGCGAGGCGGGAAGAATGATGCCGGATGCGCCAATCTGCGATCGGTGTTGGGAAGTACCGCTGCGGCGCGCGCAGCGCCGCCGGAAGTATGACTGCCTTGTCACCGGCGCGGAGTGTGCGAGAACACTGATTCCAGATGCTCCACTGCCTCCTCCAAGCCAGGGGACCCGCTTAAGAGCTAGCGGTGTGAAGCCGCTTTCTTTGCTTACTTTCTTTGCGGCGGCAAAGAAAGTAAGTGCCTGCCCCGCACAGGGGCGACGCGAATAGACCACTAACAAATCAAGGAAAGGCCAACACACCAGGCACACAGACAAAACCCGCCGGAAGGGCAAAAAACCCACAAAACCCTACCCCAATCCGGTAGGCAAAAACCTATGATTAAGGATTCCCCTGCCTTGACAACCCGCCCGAAGGGCAACCATAATCCGCCGGAACGTTCGCTAATAGAATCACTGTTCACATAACGAACAAACCCACGGCGATGAACCAGCGCTTCCGCCCGGCAAGCACAGCCGGGCAAAACGGCCCGGAGACCGTCCCGCATCAAGCCCGCCTGCAAAGGCGAAAGCCAAAGCGGTACGCAGCGCCCTAAAAGGAAATTCGACATGATCAACAAGATTTTCGAGTCACTTCAATCGGCGGTCGCCGACGTCCATGACGGTGCCACCGTCATGATCGGCGGCTTCGGCACGGCAGGCATGCCGTCCGAACTGATCGACGCGCTCATCGAACAAGGCGCGCGTAATCTCACCATCGTCAACAACAACGCAGGCAACGGCGACATCGGCCTCGCGGCGCTGCTCAAAGCCAAACGCGTGAGCAAAATCATCTGCTCGTTCCCGCGCCAAACCGATTCGTATGTGTTCGACGCGCTCTATCGCGCAGGCGAAATCGAACTCGAACTGGTGCCGCAAGGCAACCTCGCCGAACGCATCCGCGCCGCAGGCGCCGGCATTGGCGGATTCTTCACGCCGACCGGCTACGGCACCGAACTCGCCGAAGGCAAGGAAACCCGTCTGATCGACGGCAAGCACTACGTGCTCGAAGCGCCGCTGCACGCTGACTTCGCGCTGATCAAGGCGTACAAGGGCGATCGCTGGGGCAACCTCGTCTATCGCAAGACAGCCCGCAATTTCGGACCGATCATGGCAAGCGCGGCCAAAACCGCGATCGTTCAGGTGTCGGAAGTGGTGCCGCTCGGCGCACTCGATCCGGAAGTGATCGTCACGCCCGGCATTTTCGTGCAGCGCGTGATCGAGGTGCCGCAAGCGGCACATGAAAACGCAGCCGCCACTGCCGCCTGACCCGGAGACCGACATGAAAAAATTGACCCGCGATGAAATGGCCCGGCGCGTTGCGCTGGATATCCCCGAAGGCGCCTACGTGAACCTCGGCATCGGCGTGCCGACGCTGGTAGCCAACCACCTCGCCGCCGACAAGGAAATCTTCCTGCACAGCGAAAATGGTCTGCTCGGCATGGGCCCCGCACCGGCGCCGGGCGAGGAAGACGACGAACTGATCAACGCCGGCAAGCAGCACGTCACGCTGCTCACGGGCGGTGCCTACTTCCATCACGCGGATTCGTTCGCGATGATGCGCGGCGGCCATCTGGATTTCTGCGTGCTCGGCGCTTTCCAGGTGTCGGCGAAGGGCGACCTCGCGAACTGGCATACCGGCGCGCCCGACGCCATTCCAGCCGTCGGCGGTGCAATGGACCTGGCGATCGGCGCGAAGCAGGTCTACGTGATGATGGAGCACCTGACCAAGCAGGGCGAAAGCAAGATCGCCGCCGAATGCACATATCCGGTAACGGGCATCGCCTGCGTCAATCGCATCTACACCGATCTGGCGATGATCGACGTCACCGATCAAGGCCTCGTCGTGCGCGAGATCTTCTCGGACATCGACTTCGATGCACTGCACAAACTGACCGGCGTGCCGCTGATCGACGGCACCCAATCGGCTCGCGCGGCGTAACCGTAAAGCGCGGCTAAAAGCGGCGCAGAAAGGCGACCCGAACATCATACCGCCACACAAACGCGCGTGAGGCATGCTTCACGCGCGTCACGCGATAGCGCAAATGACGTTCAGGCCGCGTTCGGCGCACAATACGCCGCAACGCCGTGTGCGGTACGCTGTCTACTGTCCAAACGGACTGTGCTTAAGGCGCGTCTCGCAGCATCCCGAGCGCCGCGACAAAACCTTCACCTTCGATTCCCGCGATCATCGTCCATCATGCTCGACTCCAGCGCCCGTCTGACCGGCTTCCTTTGCGGCACGCAGCCGATGAACGACATCTGGGCGCCGCGTGCCACCCTGCAACGGATGCTCGATGTCGAAGCGGCGCTCGCCCGGGCAACGGCTGCGCATAACGTGATTCCGCAAGCAGCGGTAGCCGCGATCGAAGCAGCCTGCCAGGCCGATCAACTCGACGCCGACGCGCTGGCGCGCGACGCGGCGCTCGGCGGCAACCTCGCGATTCCGCTCGTCAAGCAACTCACCGCGCGTGTGAAAGCCGCCGATGCCGAAGCGTCGAAATACGTCCATTGGGGCGCGACGAGCCAGGACATCATCGATACGGCGACGGTGCTGCAACTGCGCGACACGTTCGATTTGCTGGACCGTGGCTTGCAATCCACCTGCGACGCGGTGGCGAAACTTGCCGCTACGCATCGCGCGACGCCGATGATCGGCCGCACGTGGTTGCAGCAGGCACTGCCGATCACCCTCGGTCTGAAATTCGCGCAATGGCTCGATGCGCTGCTGCGCCATCGCGAACGGCTCGATGCGCTGCGCGCGCGCGTGCTGGTGCTGCAATTCGGCGGCGCGGCGGGCACGCTGGCCAGCTTGCGTGACGCTGCACCTCAAGTCACGCAGACACTCGCGCAAGAACTCGAACTCACTGTGCCCACTTTGCCGTGGCACACGCAACGCGATCGCATCGCGGAGACGGCCTCGCTGTTCGGCATGCTGATCGGCACGCTCGGCAAGATCGCGCGCGATATCTCGTTGCAGATGCAAACCGAAATCGACGAACTGGCCGAACCTGCTGCGGCAGGCAAGGGCGGGTCGTCGACGATGCCGCATAAGCGCAACCCGGTCGGCTGCGCGGCGGTGCTGACCGCCGCGACCCGTGCCCCCGGGCTGGTCGCCACGGTGTTCGCCGGCATGGTGCAGGAACACGAACGCGCGCTCGGCGGCTGGCAAGCCGAATGGGACGCGCTGCCCGATCTCGCGCGCCTGGCAGGCGGCGCGCTCGCCAACATCGAACAGATCGCCGCGGGCCTGAACGTCAACGTGCCGCGCCTTGCCGCGAATCTCGACGTCACGCACGGATTGATTCTCGGCGAAGCGGTGATGCTCGCGCTCGGCGACAGCATTGGCCGGCTCGATGCGCATCATCTGGTCGAGCGCGCATCGAAGGCGGCGATCCGCGACGGTCGGACGCTCTTCGAGGTACTCTCGGCGGACCCCGCCGTCACCGGACATCTTCCGCTCGAGCGCTTGCAGAAGCTGCTCGACCCCGCTCAATACGTCGGCCAGGCACACGCTTATGTGGACGCCGCGCTGGCGCTTCATACCATGCGCGCCAAGCGCGCCACCTCCAAGGAGTAACCGGCATGCCCTACGCCGCAGTCAACGGCACCGAGCTTCATTATCGAATCGACGGTGACCGCCACGGCAACGCGCCGTGGATCGTATTGTCGAATTCGCTCGGCAGCGATCTGTCGATGTGGACGCCGCAAGTCGCGGCGCTGTCAAAACACTTCCGCGTGCTGCGCTACGACACGCGCGGTCATGGTCACTCGGAAGCGCCGAAGGGCCCGTATACGATCGACCAGCTGACCGGCGACGTGCTCGGCCTGATGGATACGCTGAAGATCGCACGCGCGAATTTCTGCGGCGTGTCGATGGGCGGCCTGACCGGCGTCGCATTGGCCGCGCGTCACGCGAATCGTCTTGAGCGTGTCGTGCTGAGCAACACCGCCGCTCGCATCGGTTCGCCCGAAGTCTGGGTGCCGCGCGCCGCGAGGGCCCGCACGGAAGGCATGCTCGCGCTGGCGGATGCGGTATTGCCGCGCTGGTTCACCGCTGACTTTATCGAGCGCGAGCCGGTCGTCCTGGCGATGATCCGCGACGTGTTCGTGCATACGGACAAGGAAGGCTACGCGTCGAATTGCGACGCAATCGACGCTACCGATCTGCGCCCTGAAGCGCCCGGCATCAAGGTGCCGGCGCTGGTGATCAGCGGCACGCACGATCTGGCCGCAACGCCGGAACAAGGCCGCGCACTGGCGGCGGCGATTCCGGGCGCGCGTTACGTGGAGCTGGACGCCGCGCATATTTCCAACATCGAGCAAGTGGATGCCTTCACGAAGACCGTGCTCGACTTCCTGACGGGGCCGCGATGAACGACGAAGACCGTTACGAAGCCGGACTCGGCGTGCGCCGCGCGGTGCTGGGCGACGCGCACGTCGACCGGTCGCTGGCGAATCGCACGGAGCTGACTGAAGAATTCCAGAACCTGATCACCCGCTATGCATGGGGCGAAATCTGGACGCGCGAAGGCTTGCCGCGTCATACGCGCAGCCTTCTGACGATCGCGATGATGGTCGCGCTCAACCGCGGCGAAGAGCTTGCTTTGCATTTGCGCGCCGCGAAGAACAACGGCGTCACGCGCGAGCAGATCAAGGAAGTGCTGCTGCAAACCGCAATCTATTGCGGCGTGCCGGCAGCCAATTCGGCGTTTCACCTCGCCGACAAGCTGTTTCGCGAAGACGACGCCGCAGCGAAGCCGTAACGATGACCGCACGAAGCGCGCGCAAGCAACACAGAGCGCGCTTCAAGCAGTTCTGCTTTCGTTCCCAACCGCCGCATCCGCCGGCAACTGCAGGCGCACCGCGCGCAACACCGTATCCTTGATGACCTCGCGCCAATGCGCGAGCGCCGCCTTGTCCATCAGCGGCTCGCCGAGAAACGCGCCCAACGTGTATTGATTGGCGTTATAAAAATAGCCGAGCGACGCAATCATGATGTACACATCGCGCGCCTCAATGTCAGCGCGAAACACGCGCTGCGCCTTGCCTGCATCCAATAGTTTCTGCACGACCGAAATCGCATAGCCCGAAATCTCCTTCAGCTTCAGCGATTTCTTCGCGTGCTTGCCTTGATGCAGATTCTCGCTCGACAGCAGCGTGACGAACTCGGGATGATCGAGGTAGTACTGCCAGACGAATTCGACCATCTGCTGCAAGCCGTTCGCGGGATCGTCGAGATCGAGATCGAGTTTGCTTTCGGCTTCGTTGAACTGCGTGTAGATCGTCTCCAGTACTTCGACGAACAACTGTTCCTTGCTGCCGAAGTAGTAATAGATCATGCGGTCGTGCGAACGCGCGGCCTTCGAAATACTTTCGACGCGGCCGCTTGCATAGCCTTGCTTCGCAAAGACCTTGATTGCCGCTTTCAGAATCTTGGCGCGTGTGTCCTGCGCCTGTTTCGCACGGATACCGGTGGCGCCCGGCTTGCGGGCGGCAGTGGGACTCATGGCGGTCTCGGTTCCCTTTGTTAGCGTCTGATTAAACGACATGCGCCACGGGCGGAGTGGGCAGTGGCGCGCTTTTATCATACAGCCCGCATCGCACGCTGCGGAACGCGCTGCACGAACATGTGCTTCGGCGTAGATTGGCTTGTGATCCACGCGAGGATGCCGCGCCGCAGCATCCGGGGCAGCCTGGGAACACGTTTAGACGCAGGCCGGGAAACACATTGCACAGTCTATTTTGATCAGTTAGATTTCAGGCAAGTTTGGTGTAGTGGATACTACACGAACGGTGAGTGACCGCAACATTCAAAAAAACGGGCTACGCGAAAATGCCTTTAAACGAGGGCTATTCGTCAGCCGGGCAGGACCGATTGTAATGTCGTCGTATGGGAACCCCACCATGACAGAACATACGAAGGTCGATTTCGGTGCGGAGAGCGTCGACGGCGAAACAGCCTCGACGCCGGGTCCCACTGTGCTCGAAAAGGCGGCGCCGCGCAGCGAGCGGATGGCGTCGAACAAGATCGAATGCAATGCCTGTCCGGTGTTGTGCCAGATATCGGAAGGTCGCACCGGCGCATGCGATCGTTATGCGAATGCCGATGGCCGGCTGATTCGCGTCGATCCGGTGGTGTTTCTTTCGCGTGCGGTTTCATCGTCCGAAGCGAGTGCAAGCAGTATGGATGCCGCGATTGAATTTGGTGCATCTCCCGAAGCGCCTGGTCCCGCTGCGGAACCGGCGCTGTTTGTCACCGGTGTCGGCGCATCGTCCACTTATCCTGACTACAAGCCCGCGCCGTTTATCGTTTCTTCGAAGCTCGACGACGTCGATATGATTACCGTCGTCACCGAGGGCATTTTCAGCTATTGCAGTTTCAAGGTGAAGATCGATACCGATCGCTTTCTCGGGCCTGAGCAATCGAACGTGCGTTGCCATGGC